>JBCDJN010000014.1:0-67273 GCA_039414355.1 Planctomycetota bacterium
CCGTCCTCTTTCCGCTCGATCGTGTACCACCGGGTTCGGCAGGTACTGAGGGCGTGGCCACGCTCGTCAAACATGAGCCCAGTGGCGGCCTTGAGGTTGACCTGCTGGATGTAGGTGAGCGTGGGGTAGGTGTGGTTGCCGGGCATGGGGATGCCTCAAAGAGAACACCCGCCGTAGGCCGCTCCCCGACGCAGAGGCGTCGATAATTCAGTTGCTCGACCAAATTGGGGAGCGGCCTGCGACAGGCGTTGTGCGTTGGTCGAGCGAGATTGAAACTACGACCGATCGAAGCGGCTTCAATAAGCTCGCCGACACGCGGTTCAAGAAAGTCCGCTCGCGGTTCCCAGCGGTTCCCAGCGGTACTCAACTTTTTTTGAGAACCGCGGCGTTCTGCTCTTAATCATTTGGAGCGGCAGGCGGCGGCAACGACGCAGGGGGCCGTTTCGCGCTGCAAAACAAGGGGTTTGGCGTTTCTTAGATGCCAACCCACGGGCCACGCTCAGAAGCAGCGCGCTTCGGGGCGCGCTTCGGGTTGCTTCTGCACACCCCAAAAAGCACTGGTTTCAGGGGCACTCTTAATCCTAGAGGGAGCACTTCTTCTGATCCTTGCCGAAACCGGGTTCTAGCGCTCAACCTCGTCCGCATCGCCGCCGCTACCGACCCTCAGGTGGATCCGGCGAAGCTGCCTTAGGCTCTCGGGGAGCTGCCTCTGCCTCGTCTCGGCCGCGAGCAAGCGGTTCGACAACTGCCTCTTGGCCGTGCGGCTGGCCGGCGAGCGCGTCGCTGACGGCGCACGCCTGGTGTGACCGCGGATCATTTCGGGGGAGCCCTTTTTCAGCATGCCGCGTGGTCAACGGGGCGCCGCGTAGCGACTATGGGCTCAACGACGTCACTACTTCGGCCGCTGCTCCTGGCTTCGCCGTCGCTTCGAGATCAATCGCATGCTGGATCGTCACCTGACCAAGCTAACTCTATTTGCCGCCCTGGCGGTTCTATCGCCATGCGCGTCTGCAGTGAGTCCACCGCCCGATCCTGATGGGAACCCGGCGGACATGAAGCGGAAGGTCAAGGTCTTCCTCATCATGGGCCAGTCGAACACGCTTGAGATGGGTCAAGTGAAGGGGGATCGAGAGGGCTCGCTTGAGCACGCGGTGAGGGTCGAGGGGCTCTATCCGTTCCTGGTCGATGACACGGGCGACTGGACGATCCGCAAAGACGTCCGCAACGTGCACGTTATGGGGAGCGGAGGGCCCGGCCAGTCGCGAGTCAAGCGGAATGATTGGCTCACTGTCTCCGGCGGGAAGATTGGTATCGAGATCGGTATCGGGCATTCGCTCGGCAACGCCTTGGACGAGCCGGTGATGATTCTCAAGAGCTCGATCGGCAACCGGAGCCTCGGCTGGGATCTGCTTCCGCCGGGCAGTGAGTCCTACGAGTTCCTCGACCCGAAGAGCGGCAGAACTCTCGTCTACGCCGGCTACGGCCAGAGCCCGCTTAGCTGGGAGAAGGGCGCTGACCCCGAACCCATTCGTTGGCGAGCAGGCCTGCAGTACGACGGCGACGTTGCGCGGGCGAAGCAGGTGCTTGATAACCTACCGAGCTTCTACCCCGGCGCGGCCGGCTACGAGGTCGCCGGCTTCTTCTGGTGGCAGGGAGACAAAGACCGCTACAACGCCGGACACGCCAGCAGGTACGAACGCAACCTGGTCAGGTTGATCGCGGCACTGCGAGCCGACTTCAACGCCCCGAAGGCCAAGTTCGTATGCGCTACGCTCGGCCAAACCGACAGAGACGCGGCAAAGGGCAACGAGAAGCTCATCCTCGATGCGATGCTCGCGGTCAGCAACGCCGCAAAGCACCCAGAACTTGAAGGGGATGTCGCGACGGTCTACACCCACCCCCTGAGCATGGGTTCGTCGTCCAACGCCCATTACGGCGGCAACGCCAAGACCTATATGAACGTAGGCCTTGGCATGGGGCAGGCCATGGTAGAGCTGCTCCGGTGATGTATCGACGCAGACGGGGCGGACTGCGCTGGCATTGATGATGCAGGCTTCTGCTTTGCATGAAGGCCGCTAAGCCAAGGCGCGGCGCCGCATCAAATCGTACCGCCGTTGTCGGTCGAAAGGGTGGCGAACAGAAAGTGCCAAACAGCGAACTCAGCCGGCGTCGGACTCCTCGTCGGCGCCGTGGGGGCGACGCCTTGAGTCGATCGCCACGTTGACCCGCTCGACTAGTCCTCGCTATCGCGGACGACTCACCGAAGCGGCTATCATGTGCGGAATTTCGGTTGACGGCGTCGGGCAGCCAAGGGGATGCAAGTAAGGCTAAGGAGCATCAGCGCGGTCGGCTCGGGCACCTGGGTGACCGTCAGCGTTGCGGTGGCGCTGAAGAAGTCTTGCCCGTTGAGGTTGTTTGCGTTCAGGACGAAGTCGAATGGGCTGCCGTCGCGCAGCACGCCCGCGAGCAGGGCGCCGCCTCGTTGGTCAATGATTGTCAACTCGCCGGCTAGAAGGGTTGCGAGCTGCTCACTCGTCAGGAGGTCGACTCCGAACTCGCCGACGAGCGCGACTTCGAGCACGTGTAAGTTGATGACGCTTCCGCCGGAGGCATCGAAGTCTCCGCCTACCGATCCGCCACTGAGGCTGACAACCGAGCCGTTGAAGGCGTCGAACCCATCGCCGACGAACCCGCCAGAGATCGTGACGGTGCTGCCGGTGTTGGCGTCGAATCCGTTGCCGACGACGCCGCCAGAGATGTTGAAGACCACGGGCTGCGAGGCGTTGAATCCCGCGTCGATGTTATCGCCGATCACCGCATCGCCGGAGACCGTCACGACGCTGTTACCAAACGCGTTGAACCCCGTGCCGAACGTGCCGCCGGTGATGTGAACCACGGCGTTCTGGCGGGCTTCGAATGTGTTGCCGAAGACCCCGCCAGAGATGGTCACGGTGCTGTCGCCTTCGGCGTCGAAGCCGTCGCCGAACGTGCCGCCGGTGATGGTGACCACGCTGGCGCCCTGAGCCTCGAAGGTCCTGCCGATGATCGCGTTGCCCGAGATGTTGACGACGCTGCCGTCTTCGGCGTCGAAGCGGTCGCCGACTTCTCCGCCGGTGATGTTCACCACGCTGCCGGCGAAGGCCTGAAAGGTTGTCCCGACGACGCCGCCCGAGATGTTAACGACGCTGCCGCTCTCGGCGTCGAAGCCCGCGCCGACCTCGCCGCCTGTGATGTTCACCACACTGCCGTTGAACGCCTCAACGGAGGAGCCGATCACCGCGTCGCCGGAGATGGTCACCTCAACGCCGCCGAGGATGTCGAATCCGTTACCGATCACGCCGCCGGAGATGTTGACCCGGGTGAGCCCGTTTGCTCCTCCTCCCGCCGACGCTCGCGATGCCGCGAGTGGGGCCACGAACTGTTCGGCGACCGGTTGCTCGTTGCCAACGGTAAGGTTGGCGCCGATTGATCCGTTGATGATTTCCACCGCCACACCGAAATCAAACGTCGCGCCGCTGGCGATCGACCCGCCGTTAACCTCTAGTGAGCCGCCGGAGACGGTGAAGCCGCTCCCGGTCTCGCCTCCTGTGATACTCGTCTGGGCGCCCAGCAGGGTGACGTCATCGCCGAAGCCGCCGTCGAAGAAGTTCACCACTGGGCCGAGCAAGGTCGCGTCGTCTTCGATCTGACCGCCATTGACATCGACCTGGGCATCGAGCGCCGTGAAGTCGCCGTTGATGCTTCCGCCGTCGAGCAGCTCAAGCGTTTGGCCCGGCGCTAGGCCGCTGGGGGCGGGATTACTTGCGTCGGCGACGATCGGTGTTGTGTCGATATCGGGGAGGTCGCCGGAGAGGCGGAGGGCGACCCCGTTGGCGCCGCCGCGGTCGCCAACGCTGTTGAACTCGAAGAACGAGCCGTCTGAGAATCGACCCACAACGACCTGATCCTCAGCCAGCTCAAGCGATTCAGTCGCGCCGATCGGCGTTCGACTCACGGTGAGCGTGCCGCCTGTGGTTTCCGTGGTCACGATGCCAAAGTCGCCGCCAAAGAGCTCGGTTGTGCCCGGATCGACGTCAAGACCTTCGATAGAACCTCCGGTAATCGTGACCGAAGCGTCGTCGAAGGCGTTGATCGTGCCCAGGCTGCCGCCCGAGACGGTTGTTGTTGATGCCGGCAGTAGTTCAAAGGTGTCGTCGTCCACGCCGCCGCCGCGGAGGAACAGGTCGCTTCGCAGGCTGATCTCGCCGTCGAAGATCTCGACGCTGGCGCCCGCGAGCGCCTCGAAACTGTTGCCGATCGTGCCGCCGAGCACCCGGAGTTCGCCGCCTTCGAACACGTCGAGGCCGCTGCCGATCTCGCCATCGTTGAGGATGAGCTGGCCGCCGGGATTAACGTCGGCGTTGTCGCCGACTTCGCCGCCGCTGACCGTGACAACGGCGCCAGCGTTGATATCCATGGCGTTACCGACCATGCCGCCGAAGATATCGACCCGGATGTTGGGCGACTCGGGCGGCGAGTCCTCCAGCAGCGGGTCGCCGACTTCAAACCCCGAGCCAACCTCGCCGCCCTCGATGTTGATGATCGCACCAGCGCGGGCTCGGAGGCTGTTGCCGGATCCGAGACCGACCTCTGCTCCGTCTTGAACGGTCAAGCGCGCGTTGGTAGACATGCCGTTGAGCGCTCCGACCAGTGGCACACCGGAGAATCCTTGATTGGAAAGCACGCCGCCGTCGCGGACGGTGACCTCGGCCCCGGAGTAGACCTCCAGCCCGCGGACCTCGCCGCCGGTGACATCGACGGTCGTGCCGGCGTACGCCTCAAACTCGTTCACTAGGCCGCCGGTGACGCTGACTTGTGAGTTGGCTACCTCGAAGTTGGGCGCCACAACGCCGCCCTCGATATTGACCGTTGCGTTGACCACGGTGAGGTTCTCACGGAGGTCGTCACCGTCGCGGATGGTGAGCGTACCGCCGGCTTGGCCCTTGTTGGTATCTTCCGCCTGGGCGACGCCGTCCTCAGGCGCGTCGGGTGCCGCGGGGCCGGGGGCGATCACAAAGGGGGAGTCAAAGTCGACGACGTCGCCGTCTTCATTCGAGACGATCACCGCCGAGCCATCTTCCAGGCTCCCAACCAGCAAGCGTGCGGGCGCCGAGGCGTCGGGCACGACCCGCTGGATGTCGCCGAAGAAGACGATCTCGGCGTTGTCGCGTTGCAGCACCCGATTGAACGACCCGCCGACGACGTTGATCTTGCTGTTGTCCTCGGCGACCAGGGCGGTGATCACCTGGACGTTGTCCTCCGGCTCGTTGTTCTGGAGGTCGCCGCCGTAGAGGTTGATCGTGGCCCCACCGGACGATTGGAGCGAGCCGGCGCCGCGGAAGACGCCGTCGGTAACGTTCACGGTGCTGGTGCCCGAGGCGCTGAGGCCATCATTGAAGACACCGCCGTGGACGCCGACGACGCTGTCGCCGCCGACCCGGGTGACGCCCTCGACCTCGACGCTGTCGCGGAAATCGACATTGGCGCCGGTCACGATCAGGCCCGAGCCGATGAGCGCCGAGCCGCGGATGTCGACCTCGATGCTCTGCGGTAAGGTCTCGAAGAAGTTCCCGAGCCGGGCGTTGTCGCCGATGAAGGTCTCGCCGCCGATGTTCACGACGCTGCCGGTGAAGACCTGAAAGTTGTCGCCGATCTCCGATTCGCCAAAGACATCCACACGCACGTTGCTCAGCGAGCCGTTTCCGCGGGAGACGCTGAAGTCGTCGCCGACGAACGAGTCGATGAGCGTGACCGCGGCGCTGTTGTCTTGGCTGACGGCGGTGATCTGGAAGCTGTCGCCAATCTCAGTGTCGGTGATCGTGGCGGTCGCCTGCTCGGAGATGCTCGCTTGCGCGCCGATGAATGCGTTGTTGAGCATGACTCGCCGCTTGCCCTCGACGCTGAACGAAGAGCCGATGGTTGCCGAGTCAACTTCGAGCGACCCTTGGCCGGTGGCGATGAAGTTGGCCCCGACTTCCACGCCGCTGCGTAGGACGACGGTGCTGCCAGACTCCGCCAGCATGTCTTCGCCGATCCGAGTGTTCGCGCCCTCTGCGGTGAACTGGATGATGGACGAATCGCCGTCTTCGCTGCCGATGGTCAGGGTGCTGCCGATCGTCCAGCCGTTCTTGACCGTCACATCGGAGAACGAATCGATCTGCAAACCATTCCCAACGGTCCCGGTACCGGCAAGCGTTACGACGAGGTCGGCGAAGGTGGCGTCGCTGCCTATTCGTGAGTCGCCGCTGAATTCGACGAAGCCCGACAAGTTGCTCTTGAACTCCGCGTCGGCGCCGACGCGTACCGACTTGAGCGTGAGCAACGCATCGTCGTCGATCGAGAGACTGGCCCCATCGCTGATCACGCCGCTCTCGAGCGTGATGGCCGCGACGTCGGCCCCCGCTACGCCACCGATGCTACTCTCCCCGCCAATCTCAACATTCTGCATGTCGAGAGCGGTGTCCTCTTCGACGGTGATTCCCCCGACGAATCGCCCCCCGGTTACGGCGGCTGACGACCCCGACCTGAACCTCACCTCCGCGTTGAAGACGCCATCGCTGATCTCTGGCGAGGCGCCAGCGCCGACCACGACGGGGTCGTGAAAGACGGCAGGACCTTGGACCCGTACCTCACTGCTGCTCGTCAAGTTGAGCGTGCGCGACGTACTTGGTGACCCCGCCACGCCGAAGACGCCCCCTTGGATCGTAATGTCCCCAGCGTCAAGCGCCACTTCCCCCAAGAACTCTCCCGAGGTGATCTCTACGCTCGCGTTCTCTCCCAAGGTGCGGAACTGTCCCGTAAAGCTCCCACCGAGGACCGTTGCTTCTGCCGACTCAACGGTGACGCCGGCGGAGAACTCCCCCCCTTCGATCACAGGGCTGGCGCCGTCGCCGGCGATCCGTACTTCGCCATTAAATGTCCCTCCACGTAGGGACGGCTCGGCTGCGTTGATCGACAGGCCTCTCAGGAAACTCCCGCCGGTGACCTCTGAGTCGGCGCCCGCGCCTTCGATGATCACCAGCTCCTTGTACGTTCCCCCCGTGAAGTCGACGGTTCCGGCGTCCACGACAAGCTCGCTGTTGAGGATCACCGATCCGCCGAACGTGGTCGTTCCGCCATCCTCGAACGTGAACATCGGAGAAAAGGCGCTCCCGTTCGTGAATTCGCCGCCGAGGATGGTCACGGTGCCGGGTCCGCCGAAGCCTCCGTTCCTGAACGTGCCCGTGAAGTTCCCGCCGGTGACCAGAGCATTGACTCCCCCTTTGAACTCCACGGTTTGGATGACCGAAGAGAACGTCCCGCCCGAGATCTCGGCTGTGCCTCCCGAGAAATCAGTCTCGTCGAACGATCCGCCCGAGATCGTGGTTATCGAATCGGTCACGTCAAGAAAAGGCCCAAACACGGGGTTGCCTGAGATGCTCAGGGCTCCCGAGCGGAAGTCGGCAAAGGCACCGATGGCGCCGCCCGTGATCGTTGTCTGGATGTTGTTCACAACGAGGCTCCTCCCTATCGTTCCGCCGTTGACGGTCAGGGTCCCTTGATTCCCGATAGGGAGGACCGAACCCACCTCGACGTTGTTGCCGATCACCCCGCCCGGGTTGACGGTCACCGTCACACTGCCCAACCCAAGTAAGCTGCTGATCTCGGTGCCATCGGCAATGGGCCCGTCGTCGGGCAGCGTGATCACGGTTTGGGCTCTTGCACCGCTGCAAGGCATGAGGAGCACCGCGACAACCGCGAGAAGCGAAGCGTTGACGTGTGTCGCGAGCCGCGGCTTGGCGAGATTCGAGGCGGGCATTGGCTCTAATAGCGTTGCTCGGGATGCGGATCGTTAGCGGGCTCGTTCAAGGGCTAACCGAGGTCAGTCGGCACGCGGCGCAGCACTGCGGAGATGCGCTTTGCGGCTGACGCCGCGACACGTTACGCAGCCTCAATTCGTGACGCCGGCTGTCACATCTGACAGGCGCCCGCCAATCCGATGCGGCTCCGGCCCTGCTGGATAGCGCGCGTGACGGCCTGCGTGCGGCGCTGTGTGCCGAGCGCCTGCGAACGTTTTTCAGGGGTATCGATTTCGACTGAACGACACCACTTGGAAAGAAGACCGCCAACGTTCGCCCGCTGGCTGGGAGTTCGACGCCGTTGACGATCTCAAGGATTGCGACCACCGCCCCGGCGCTCGCGACTAGGCCTTTCAACCCGGATGCCATCGCCGGGTCGGCCGAGTCGCCGTACGACAACGCGTTCTCCATTCCGAAGTAACTCCCGAAGAGCAACACGCGCGCTCTTCGCAAGAGCATCTCCTGCGACCGCTACCCCGTAACTGGCAAACACGAGACTAACCCGACCCGACCGCGGCCGCGCCCGGTGACGCCATGAGCGGCGTCTGGGGTCTTGCCCTGATCACAGACGTACACCTTAAGGCGGCTAGATAGGCCGCTCGGGGCGTGCCCGCTAGGCAGGCGACCGCCCTTCAGGTGCGGATCAGCCCCTGCTGGATAGCCCGCGTCACTGCCTGCGCTCGGCGTTGCGTGCCGAGCTTCTCGCACGCGTTGCTCAGGTGGAAGCGGACGGTCCGCTCGCTAAGCCCGAGCGCCGCGGCCGCCTCGGCGTTCGTCTTGCCCTGTGCGAGCGTTTGCAGACACTCCGTCTCCCGATCGGTCAGCGCCGGTTTCTCGCGGGCTTGGGCGCCGAAGCCCAGATGCTCCGCGTCGTGCATCGCCTCGGCCGCGAGGTGGCGGAGCGTCGGCGTGTCGCGGGCAACCCGCTCGGCAAACGCCTCGGGTCGCTCACCGGTGAAGAGCACCGCGCCGCGGCAAAAATCGGCCGTCGACAGAGGTACCATCAACGCGTCCGGGATTCCGCAATCGTCAGCCCAGTCGACAATTGACTGCTGCTGCGGCGTGTCCGAGAAGAGCGGCTCGACGGATCCCTTGGTAAACGGCTGAAAGCGAAACGCCATTAGCTGAAAAACGAGGTCAAACGTTTCGCGCTCGGCGGCAAGGTACTCTTCCATCACTTTCGGCGGCAAGGACGTGTAGAACGCCGTGCCAGAGCTGTCGACTTGCCCCTTGCGGAGCGGTGCGTAGCCGAACGTGAAGGCAGTGAACCCAAACGACTCAATCGCGGTTTGGAATTCACCGAGACGGAGTTGCAACGGCCCTTGCTCGCTCATGATCGCTTCGCATGGAGATGGTTCCGGAATGACCGCGGTGCCGTAATGTGACGAGCAGTGGTTCGCATTGCAAACGGGCCTCCAAGACTCCGGGTGCGTGTGGTCGGCAAGTCTTGTCACTAGCTGTTGAGATCAGCGTTATCCGCGTTGCCGTGAGCGACGCACGTCACACGCGGATCGACCAGCCACGGATCCACATCATCCACAGGACCAGCCACCAGAAGCCCACGAAGGCTAGCGCGAACGCAAGTGAGGAGAGCTTCGGGTCGGTCAAACCGACCGCTTCCAGCGGCGTGATGAACCCGTTCTGGTACACCCAGCCCTTCAAGCTTTGCTCGCCGACCTTGTAGAGCGACAGGGCGCGTGCAAACAGCCCCGAGGCGACGAACACGAAGATGGCGTTCACCCCAACAAGTTGAAACGCGCTGGCGATTTTCTCGGCACGCGGCGAGCGGCCGCGGGACGAGTCTAGCAGCAGCAAGCAGCCCGACAGGAGAAGCAGGGCGAGCCCGGCCGTGAGCAGCACGAAGCTAGGCGTCCAGAGCGCTTTGTTGATGGGCATGCCTAGCCCGGGATGAGCCAGCCAATCCCAGAGCTGACCGACGACGGACATCCCGACGCCCGTCGCAGCGAGGCGGCCAATGAACTCGCCACTCAGCTCGTCGCGACCCCGGAGCGTCAGCCCAACGGCGTAGCCGATCAGCGCGGTGACGATCGCCGGCAGCGTGCTCAGCAAGCCTTCGGGATCGGTGACCGCCCCGGTCCAGAGGTGGTTCTCGCCGAGCAACACCCGATCCACCGCCAGCACCACGTTCGAGGGGGCTTCCATTCGCAGCTCCGGCTCGACGTTGGCGGGAAGCAACTTGATTGCGGCCGTGTAGGCGAGCAGGATCCCCACACCCGTCGCCATACGCCACCGCCCCGGCACGAGGAGCACGATCAACGCCGCCCCCAGGTACGCCAGCGCGATGCGCTGCAGGACGCCGGGCCAACGCAGGGTATCGAAGTCCCAGGAGTCTCGGAGCCCGAACGGCACACTGAGCAGCCGCCCGGACGCGTTGAGCACGAGCCCAAGCAGGATGAGAACCAAGACGCGACGCGAAATCCTCAGCCACAACGCGGCGTTGGCGCCGCCGGGCCGGTCGGCGAGGGCGCCGAGGCTGAACGCCATCGCCACACCAACCATGAAGATGAAGAACGGGAAGACCAGATCCGTCGGCGTCCAGCCGTGCCAAACGGCGTGCCGCAGCGGGGCGTAGATGTCGCTCCAGCTCCCCGGGTTGTTGACGAGCAGCATGCCAAGGATCGTCGCTCCACGCATGACATCGAGCGATAGAAGTCGGCGCTTCGGAGGAGACGACGCCGGCGATGCCTGCGGTGGGCTGAAACGCTCCTCGTCGTCCATTCATCATCACCGGGTGTGGTCTATCGGACGTCGGCAAGACGGAATTGCATCGGCGGCGATCCAGCGGAGGGAAGCAAGCCCAGGCCGGTGACCAGCCCGCAACGCGTGATGATGGTCAGCCGTGCTGGCAAACTCTCGCACGCACGGGCCGCCATTTCAATGTGCTCCGACGATCGGGCGCTAGCCGGATACCGTTGGCGGCCGACCCGCAATCGAACGGGTTAGTCTGCGTTTCGAATCGGTCAATTCGCTCACGACAACGCCCCAAGAACGATCCGCGCTCGTGGCTGGCCCGATAGTCTGCTGATTATCAACAATTATTGCGACTCGAAATTGACCACACCGCTCCGCTCGGTTAGCGTCGCCATGAACGGGTGCGAGGTCGGATCGTTTGCCCAAAACCTCTTCAGCCAGTTGATGACGGTAGTCGCCCTGGCCGACATCCAGGTCTTGTCTCGGTCGAGATCGAAATCTGACCATAGTCGGGCGCTAGTTCGCCGAATCGGATCGGAGGGATGCCGTGAAGTTCCAGGGATTTCAGCGTACGCGGGGTGCGAACTCGCGCAACCACTTGCACCTGGAGCGACTTGAGTCGCGGGTGCTGCTCGCGAGCGACACCTTCAACTTCAGCAGCCCCGCCTTCTCCAATGGGCCACTCGACGGCCAGCTTGCATGGGCTGCCGAGTCGACGTGGCAAGTTGATACCGCGGCCGACGGCGGCGGTGGGGCCGTCTCGACGAACGAGAACGCCGAGATCGCCACGTACACCCAGCCGATCGTCCTTGCGCAGGGCCAGACGGTTACTTCAACCATCGACTTGCAGTTCGGCGGCGGGCCCTACGCAACGCCAAGCGAGTTCAGCTATCTGTTCCTCGCGGGGCTGAAAGCCTCGCCAAGCGCGGCCCGCGTCGGCACCGGCGACACGGCAGCCGACGCCAACATTCAGATCATTAGCGGCGCTAACAGCTACCGGCTGCTGGACAACTTCAGCACAATCCCTGGCGCCGCCAACATCACTGCGGACCCGCTCAATGCCGACGACCGGCTGCGGTTTGAGTACACGCTCACGCTGGGCGCCGACGCCGCGAGCACGAGCTACAACGTTCGCCTGCGGAATCTGACGGACGGAACCGATACCGGCATCGGTACGGTGAGCGGCGTGGACGCCACGATCTACAACGCGCTAACCGTCAGCGGCGCTTACGCGTTCTTCCAACGCATGAGCCCGGGCAGCGGCGGCACGAACCTGACCGACCTGCAAGTCCACGCCATCACCGTCGACTACCCGGAACTCACCAACCCCATCGCCAACGCGGGCCCGGACCGTGTCCTGGTCCTTCCCGGCAACAGCGTAACGCTCGACGGCTCGGCGACCGACAACGGTTTCATTGCCTCTTACGCCTGGACCCAGATCAACGGGCCAACCAGCGCCACGCTGGCCGGCGCCGACACCGAGGACCTAACGGCCAGCGGTCTCGTGCAAGGCGTCTACGAGTTCCAACTGCTGGTCACTGACAACGAAGGAAACACCGCCACCGATACGGCAACGGTGGAAGTGAATGCCGGCACGACGGGCGCCTACATCGAGCAGGGCGGTTTGGTCGTCATGGAGGTGGAGAACACCTCGTCGGATCTCGGACTGTGGAACCAAGAGACTTCCTACGCCAATTTCACCGGCAACGGTTACCTGCAGTTTACCGGCAACGGCACGGCGAGCGGCCCACCGAACTCGCCGCTGGAGTATCGTTTCCGGATCAATCAACCGGGGCTGTATTACCTGCACCTGCGAGCCGCCCGGGACACCACCAACGGTCAGCCGAGCGATCACAGCAACGACGCGTGGGTGCGCATCGAAGGCGACTACAACGCGGGCCCCGGCCCCTACAGCACCCACGGCGACAACGCCTCGCTGAGCACCCTCCAAAGCAACACCAAGTTCTTCGGCGGCGCGGCGAACAGCTTCTCTTGGAACTCCGGCAACCGCTTGGACTTGGGCGGCCACAACAACAAACGGGTGGCCGTCTACGACTTCAAAGCCGGCGAAGAATACACGCTCGTTATGTCCGGGCGGTCGAAGTTCTTCAGCGTTGACCGCATCGTCCTCCGGCACGCGAGCGTTAGCAACTCGGTCGCTCAAAGCGTTAACACCCCGGAGTCTCCCCGGGCCGGCGCGGCGATCGGCGGCGAACTCCAGCAGTGGCATAAGGTCACGCTCGATTTCAACGGTCCCAACACCAGCGAGACCGACGCAAACAATCCGTTCCTCAACTACCGGATGGACGTCACGTTTACCGGCCCCAGCGGGCAGACGTTCGTCGTGCCGGGCTTCTACGCCGCCGACGGTAACGCCGGCTCCACGGGCGCCACGTCGGGCAACGTTTGGCGCGTGCACTTCTCACCGAACGAGGTCGGTCAGTGGTCTTACTCCGCGTCGTTCCGCAGCGGGACGAACGTGGCGGTGAACGACAACCCACTCGCCGGCGTCAGTGCGGGGTTCTTCGACGGCGCCGCCGGAACTTTTGACGTCGCGGCGAGCGACAAGTCCGGCGACGACTTCCGCGCCGCGGAGCATGGCCTCATCAAGAACCGCGGCGACCACTACCTCACTTTCGCTAGCGGCGATGTGTTCCTGAAGGGCGGACCGAACATCCCGGAGAACCTCTTCGGCTACACCGGCTTCGATAACACGCCCTCCGCCGGGCACGACTTCGACCAGCACGTCCAGGACTGGACCCCGGGCGATCCCGATTGGGACGACGACGACCCGGACAGCGTGGCCGACGACGGCCGCGGCATCATCGGCGCGCTCAACTACATCGCCGAGGAAGGGGGCAACTCCATTTACTTCCTGCCGATGAACATCGGCGGTGACGGCCAGGACACTTTCCCCACCATCGCGCCGCAGAACAAGACGCAGTACGACGTCAGCAAGCTGGACCAGTGGGGCATCGCCATGGACCACGCCACCAGCCTGGGGATTCTCCTCCACTTTGTGCTCGCCGAGACCGAATCCGCGAACGAGAACTACCACGACAACGGCACGCTCGGGACGCAGCGCAAACTCTACTACCGCGAGTTGGTCGCCCGCTTCGGCCACAACATTGGGGTGGAGTTCAACATCGGCGAGGAGAACGACTACGGCGCCGCCAAGCACCAGCAGTTCGCCGCGCACCTCAAGTCGATCGACCCCTACGACCACCCGGTCACCACCCACACCCGCAGCAACCAGTACAGCCAGTTCTACGACCCGCTGCTGGGCAACGGTGACTTTGACATCACCAGCTTCCAGGGCAACTCTAGCCGTTTGGCGATGGCCAACCTGATTGCCGAATGGCGGACCGACTCCGCCAACGCCGGCGTGCCGTGGGCGATCAGCTACGACGAGCCGCAGAAGATTGAGAACGACAAGAACGACATCAACAACGGCTACGGGCACGGCCGCCGCGACAAGATGTGGCCGCTGTACATCTCCGGCGGCGCGGGCTTTGAGTGGTACGTGCAGCAGGACGGCGCCGGCCACAGCTTCGACCAAGAGATCGACGACTTCCGGCTGATGGACGTCGCCCTCAACTGGACCGGATACGCCCGCGACTTCTTCGAGCAGCTCCCGCTCTTGGACATGGCGCCCGACCACGCGCTGGGCGGGTCTGGCGCCGGCGCCAACACCTACGTACTCGCCAAGCCCGGCGACACCTACGCGCTGTACAACGACCGCAACGGCTCGAACTGGACGCTCGATCTCACCGGCCAGCCGGGCGAGTACGAAGTCTTTTGGTTCGACCCCCGCAACGGCGGCGGGCTGCAGGCCGGCTCGGTGACAAGCGTCAGCGGCGGCGGCACGGTCTCGCTAGGCTCGGCGCCCAACAGCACAGGGCAGGACTGGGCGGCGCTCGTGCGGATCGACGGCGACCCGGCCAACCAAGCCCCCACGGTCAACGCCGGCGCGGGCGCCACCATCACCTGGCCCACCAGCAGCGTGAACCTCGACGCCACGGTCACCGACGACGGCATGCCCAACCCGCCGGGCGCCCTCGTCACCACGTGGACGGCGGAATCCGGCCCCGGCAACGTGACCTTCGGCGACGCCGCCTCGGTGGACACGTCCGCCACCTTCGACGCGCCGGGCGTCTATACCCTGCGACTGACGGCGGACGACTCCAGCAAGCAGTCGTTCGACGAAGTGGTGATCACCGTCGACCCCAACCCCGGCAACAAGGCGACGCTCATCTTTGCGCCGACCGACGACGCCTACATCGAGAACAGCACGGCGTTCAACAACACGAGCCTGAGGGTCGAAGACGCCTCGCGAACGAGAACTTCGTACCTGAAGTTCGACGTCGCGGGCCTGGCCGATCGGACCGTAACCGGCGCGACGCTGCGGCTACAAGTCGCCGGCGACGCGGGCAACGGGCCGATCAGCGCTTGGCTCGGCGACGACAACGGTTGGACCGAAACCGGCCTCTCAACCAGCAACGCCCCAAGCCCGGCGGCCGCTCAGCCACTGGATACGCTGAGCGGCACGCACAGCCTGGGCGCGGTGCTCGAGTTCGACGTGAGTGCCAGCGTTGCCGATGACGGCGCGCACACGTTCATCGTAGACATATCCGGCGGCAACGATGTGTGGTTCAGCTCGAAGGAGGGCGTGGCCCCGCCGGAGCTAGTCTTGGAAGTGCTCAACCTGCCGGGCGACTACAACGGCGACACCGTTGTCGACGTCGCCGACTACGCTGTCTGGCGAGCGAACTTCGGCGCCACCGGGCCGAACTCGGCCGACGGCAACAGCGACGGCGTGGTCGACACCGCCGACTTCACCATCTGGCGAGACAACCTCAGCCTCGCGGCGAACGCGGCGCCGGCAGCCGCAGAGACGCAAGACCCGCCACCGGCGACGTCGGCGCCACGCGTCGCCCCGGTGGCCTTCCCGCCGCTGGCAACCTCGGCAGCGTCCCGGGACACGGCCTTCGCGTCGCCGCTCGTCGAGACCGATGCGTCAGGCGTTGACGATGACGAAGCGTTGCTGCTCTTGTCAGGCGAACCAATTGTCGCCGACGAAGAAGCGGAGCCATCGCCCGATTCGCACGCGGTGGACGAAGCCCTATCCGAAGAAGACGACGAGCCCGAAGGCAACGCGCTGGCGGAGACGATCGCCTCGCTGCTCTAGTCCAGCCATCGCTGTGGCAATCCCTCGTCCGATCCGCTTCGACCGACGAGCGCTCTCGCCGGCCAAACGCCTCAAGTCTCCGAGTCCGTCGCCGGTCGCCCGACTCTCGTAGTCCCCGTCGCGAGGAGCGCGTGCTGGAGTCCGCCGCGTTGACGGCAGCTCCCACGCCGGCAAAGCAATCTAACATCAGCCTAGCAAAATGATGCGGCGAGGCGTTAAATTGTGTACAGTGTAATGAATCGGCTCATCTAAACCACGGCGCCCGCGGGCACGTAGACCGTCGCCGGAACCAGCCAACTCCGCCAGAGATCCAAGGCAGAATAGCTCCACATGACCGTCGAGACGCGACCCAGAGCGACCCTCGCCGCCATGAGAAACCGCCTCGCGCAGGCGCTCTCGCTGCTGGCGATCGCGCTCGGAGCCGCCGCTTCGCCAGCGATCGAGGTGGTTGACTCCGCGCGCTTCAACACAAGCTCCGCTCCGGATGGCTGGCAGGCGCCGGCGTTCGACGACTCCGGCTGGCAAGAAGTCACCGGCGGGGTCGGCACGCCCGGCACGCCCAACGCCCGCATCGGCGCCCTGTGGAACACAAGCCGCGTCTGGCTCCGCAAACGCTACACGCTGGACGCCGCGCCGGCGGACCTGCGGCTCTACCTTCATCACGACGAAGACGCGCGGGTCTTCCTCAACGGACAACTGATCGCCGAGGTGACCGGGTACAGCACCAACTACAAGCTGATCCAACTCGGCGAGGAATCCCGGAGAGCGGCGAAGGTGGGCGAGAACACGCTCGCCGTCTTCTGCCGGCAGACCGACGGCGGGCAGTACCTGGACGTCCACCTGGTGGAGGGCCCCACGCCGCCGACGCTGCCCAGGCTCAAACGGAAACCGTTCACGAGCGACCTCATCACCAAGTGGGGCGAAGGGGTCACCGCCGACAACGCGTGGACCGAGTACCCCCGGCCGCAGCTTCAGCGTGAGCAGTGGACCAACCTGAACGGGCACTGGGACTACGCGGTCACCGCGGCCACGCGGCAGCAGCCGCCCGCGGACTGGGACGGCCAGATCCTGGTGCCGTTCTGCCTGGAGAGCAAACTCGGCGGCGTCTCCAAGGTGCTGGAAGACGATCAGGCGTTGTGGTACCGCCGCATCATCACCGGCATGCCGGCGGCGGGCATGATCCGCTGCCTCAACTTCGAGGCGGTTGACTACCGCTGCCAGGCCTTCGTAAACGGCCAATTCGTCGGCGAGCACCAAGGCGGCAACACGCCGTTCTCGTTCGATGTCACCTCGGCACTGGGCGAAGGCAAGAACGAACTGATTGTCCGCGTCGAAGACGACACCGAGAAGTTCCAGCTCCGCGGCAAGCAGACGCTGACCCCCCGCGGCGTTTGGTACACGCAGGTGTCCGGCATCTGGCAGACGGTATGGCTGGAGGACGTCCCCGACGCACACCTGTCCGACATCAAGATCGCAACCGACGCCGCGGCGGGCGCCATCACCCTGCAGCCGATCACCGCTGGGCGAGGCCGGTTCACCGTGTCGGTCAAGGACGGCGAGAAGGTCGTCGCCCGCGGCGAGTCAACCGGCGGAGCGATCTCGCTAACCATCCCGGATGCCAAGCTCTGGTCGCCCGACTCGCCGCACCTGTACGGCATCGAAGCCACGTTCGCCGCGGCGGGTGGCCGGGCGGACCGCGTCACCTCGTACGCCGGCATCCGCACCGTCGGTCGCGAGCGAGACGCCGACGGCCACTTGCGGTTCACGCTCAACGGCGAGCCGGTCTTCCACTGGGGACCGCTGGACCAGGGCTGGTGGCCCGAAGGGCTGCTCACCCCGCCCGCGGACGAGGCGCTCACCTTCGAGATCGAGTGGCTCAAGGCGGCCGGCTTCAACATGATCCGCAAGCACATCAAGGTGGAGCCGCGGCGTTACTACTACCACTGCGATCGGCTCGGGATGATGGTCTGGCAAGACCACGTGAGCGGCGGACCCGACCCTGCCTGGAGCCGCCTCAAGCCGGGCCCAAAGCGTGGCACGTGGCCCGACGCCGAGCACAAGCAGTTCATGCGTGAGCTCGAGGCCATGGTCGGCGCGCTTGAGAACCACCCTTCAATCGTGGTCTGGGTGCCGTTCAATGAGGCGTGGGGCCAGCACAGCAGCACGGAGGTCGGCCGGTGGATGGTGGAGCGCGACCCGAGCCGGCTGGTCAACATCGCCAGCGGCGGCAACTTCTGGCCGGTTGGCCACATCGTCGACGCCCACAAGTACCCCCACCCGGACTTCCCTTTTGAGCAGGGCGAGGGCGGGCGGTTCGATGACTACATCAAAGTGGTCGGCGAGTTCGGCGGCCACGGCTACCCCGTCCGCGGCCACCTGTGGGACCCAGCCCGCCGCAACTGGGGCTACGGTGGCCTGCCGGCGAACGACGCCGAGTACGCCGAGCGTTACAAGACTTCCATCGCCAAGCTAAACGAGCTGCGGCTCCGCGGCATCGCGGGTGGCGTCTACACGCAGACCACCGACGTGGAAGGCGAGATCAACGGCCTGATGACCTACGATCGCAAGGTGATCAAGCTGCCCGCCGAGGAGTTGTCGGAACTAAGCCGCGTGCTCTTCCAGGACCAACCGGTCGAAGCGAACACCGCGACGTCGGCGACGAAGAAGAAGCGCGCCGAAGACGTCCTCGGCTTCGACGACCCGCGGACCTCCTTCGACGCGGTTCCAACCGACGGCAGGCCGAGCCAGGTGATGCCGCGGGAGGAGTCCCGCGACGGGCTTGAGAGCCAACACCGCACGCCATTCGTCAAGCCTTGCTGGATCCTCGACCCTGGCGCGACGCTCGGGACCAATGACGTTTATTGCCTCACCAGCGGCGTGGCTCGTCCGCCTGGCTTATCGAACTAACGAAACATGAAGACGGCAGTCGCTGGCGTCCACGCCGGTGGCGATGACTCTCCTCTCGAAACAACGGAACCCGCGATGAACCTGCGATCCCTCACTCCAGTGGCGCTGGCCGGGGCGTTGGTCCTGGGTGGCGCGCCGTCCGACAGCGAACCTGTCGGCGCGGTCTGTCACGCCGAGATTATTTGGTGGTTCGACTTCAACGGCTCGGACGACGTGGTCCCGGACAACATCCTCAACCGCATCACCGAGGCGATGGACAGCGCGGTGTCGCTGTACAACGCCTACGCCGACTACAGCTGGTCAGAGTACTCGAACGACCCGCGCGGGCTGCGGGTGATCTATCAATCGAGCATCGCCACGGCCAACGCCGGATACCGCGGGCGGGTGGCGTTTGGCGGGAAGATCAACGACTGGACCGCAATGCACGAGATGGCCCACGTCTTCGGCGTCGGCACGCGGAATCCCCAGTGGAACAACAACCGAGACGGCAACGTCTGGACCGGTCAGGCGGCCATCGCGGAGCTGGCGCTGATCGACGGGCCTGGCTCGCGGGTCAACGCGGACAGGATCCACTTCTGGCCCTACGGCCTGAACACCTCCGACGGCGACCGCCACGCCCACGTCCGCATGGTGGGCGCCTTGCGTGAAGACATGGGGCTGTCGAATCGCACCTACCGATTCGACACCTCCGACTTCAACCGCAACGGCAGGCTCGACGAGGGCGACCTGGACGTCTTCATCAGCAACTGGCTCACGACCGGCAACGGGGTAGGCAACGACACTTTCTCCCGTGGCGACCGCAACCTTGACGGCAGCGTCGACCTGGACGATTGGCCGATGATACGCATGGATTTTTTGGCGGCAAACCAGGGCGCGCTCCTGAAGGGTCTCGTCACCGACGCATCGGTTCCCGAGCCCTCGGCGACGGCCGCGTGCTGCGTCACGCTGCTGGCCTGCGCGTCGCGTCGCAGGCGAAACCCGGCGTTTTCGTAACCCGGATCTTTACATTGGCTACGATGCGCACCTGCGTCGCGGGCCACCGATCGCCTCGGCCTAAGCTCATTGGTCGAGCGACTAACTAGTCTTGGGTTGACGCAAACCAAGTGCTGACGCACTTTATCACTCAAGCGCGACCGGCCGCTTGTTGGCCGATGGCGCTTGCGGTGGGCGTTGGCCCGGGTGTAACGCCCGCGTCCTGCGGCTTGTGTCTTGTGTCTTGTAGGCTGTTCTGGCGATGGGATGAAAGTATCAGACTACATCACGGAAGACCTCCGTGGCTTGGTTGAGACGGGGCAGCCATTGCCTTACTCGCTCACGCTGACGGCCATCGCGGAGCACTACAACGTAAGCCTCACCCCCGTGCGCCACGCCACGGCGCGGCTCATCGACTGCGGCGTCCTTCGCAAGACCGACCGCGGACGGCTGGAAGTGGCGATCGAGCCGCTCAAGAACGGCGCCAAGCCGCCCGAAGGCCGGCCGCTGCAGCTTGTTGATATCGAAGACCGCGTCCGCACCGACCTGATCGCGATGAGCCTGCGGGGGCACTCGGGCTTTGTCCGCGAAGAATGGTCGGCGGAGAAGTACGGCATCGGCCGCACCGCGTTGCGACCCATCCTCAGCAGGCTCGCCGGCGCCGGGCTCATTGAGAAAGCGCCGCGCCGCGGCTGGCGGATCCACCCCTTCAACGCCGCCGACCTAGCCGACTTCATCGAGGTGCGTGAGCTGCTCGAGCTCCGCGCCCTGCGGCTCGCCCGCCGTCGCCTGGACCCCGCCATCCTCACCGGCTACCTCGAGCGCAACCAGCAGGCCGCGCGCGACGGAACTCTGTCGCTAGACAACGACCTCCACCGCTACTGGGTTGACCTGTCCGGCAACCGCTACATCCGCGAGTTCTTCCTGCGTGACGCGGTTTACTACCGCACCGTCTTCGACTTCGCCACGCCCGAAGCCCGACTAGTCTCGGAGATGGCCGAGCAGCATTGCGCCGTGCTCAAGGCGTTGCTCGCGAAGGACTGGACCGGGGCAGCCAAGCAGCTCGGCATCCACATCCGCGCCCAGCAGTCGATCGTCGAAACGCTCGTCTCGAAGCTGCAAGCGAGCGACGATCCGGTCTCCGAGTCGGCTTGAGCCCGCTAGCGGCTCACGCCTCGACGCGCCCGTTGTAGATTGGTCCGCCGCCCGAGGCGTAATCCTGCAGCACGCGCACCGCTTGCGGCCGGAGCGGGCTGGCGACCACCTCGATGCCGCGTGACTCCAGCTCGGCGATCCAGTTCTTGGGTTTCGGCCCTTCGTCGAAGCCGATGGCGCGGGCGTCCTCTTCGCACGCGGCGTAGACCAGCCGCTTGACGCCCGACCACGGCGTGGCGCCGAAGCACATGGAGCAGGGCTCGCAGCTAGTGACCAGCTCGTGGCGGGGCTGGCCGCCGGCGCCCAGGTCGTGGGTGCCGGCCGCCTGCTGGGCGACGGCGATCGCCACCATCTCGGCGTGGGCGCCCGACCAGCCGGCGGGCACCACCAGGTTGACGCCCGGCGCCACGAGGCGGCCCGTATCCAGGTTGAACACCGCCGCGCCAAACGGCCCGCCGCCCACGCTGACGTTGAAACGCGAGAGCGCGATCGCCAGCTCCATCCGCTCATCAACCGTCTCAAAACGGTGATCGGCGGCGGGCAGCTGCCCCTCGACCCAATCCGGCAGGCCGATCTGGAGCTTGGGGAATCGCGGCGTCGTTCGCGGCATGCCGGCGGGCTTGCTTGGGGGTGTTGTTCCGCGGCGTGCAGCGACCGCGATTGGCAGGAGCTGCAGGATATCCACTCAAACCCGCCGCAGCCACCGACGGCCGCGGCAAAGCGGCGCCGCGGCGATCGCGAATAACAACGCGGCCGACGGCTCGGGCGCCGCGGCTGCCGAGCCAACGCCGGCGCCGAAGTTCTCCCGCCACAGGAGGAACTGCTCGATCGGCCCGTCCGCGTCACGCCACACGGTGAAGTCCGCCGCGTCCACGGCGCCGTCGCCGTTGAAGTCGCCAGCCAGGCCGTCGGCCACCAGGCGGATGGTGCTGACGCTGAAGGCCGGCATCTCGTAGACAAACGCATTGACCGCGCTCAGCGGCGCGTCGCCCGCGTCGACGAGGGCGGGCCCCGCGTCGGTGAGCTGGTAGATCTCGGCGGTCGTGTAGATCCGCTCGTCGGTGATCTCGAGCGCCGCATCGAGCGGGGCGCCGGTGCGGTTGATGGCGACGATGACCAGCTCGTTCGGGTTGGTGGTCGATCGGCTCGCGTAGACGGACGACTGGGCGATGTCGTCCGTCTCGGCCGGCAGCGAGAGGTCGCCGAAGCGGCCGCCGGCGCCGTCGAAGTCGGTGAACGCCTCGAAGCCCGCCTCCACGTAGAACGCGCTTGTCTCGTTCTCGATCGGCCACCAGCTCGCGTTCCAAACGCCTTCGCGCCCGAAGATGCCGAGCACGTCCGCCTGCGCGATCGCGCCCGAGATGTGCGAGCCGCCGCCGTAGTTGTATTCGGAGACGCTGATGAGCGTGCCCGGCTTCAGCTCGGCGATGTCGTCCCTCACGCGATTAAGCAGCTCCACGCCCTGATCGTTCCCCTGGCCGCTGTAGTCGCGGAGGATGTCTCGCGTTATGTAGCTGTCTTCGAAGTAGGTAGGGTCCCACAAAGAACGCGGCGCCTGCACGCGGGCTTCGACCACGGCGGGCGATGTATTGAACTCCCCGCCGGCCGTGATCCGCACGCCATCGCCCTGGGCCTCGGGGTACCAGTGCACATCGAGGGCGTCCATCAGCACGCGGCCCTGCTGCTGCTCCTCGGCGGCCATGGTCTTTAGCAGCCAACGGTTGAACTGCAGCTTGTCGAGCTGCCGGCCGCCGTCGTCCGCGACCTGCGCCAGGAAGTCCGGCGCGTCCTGCAAAGTCTGCATGCCGCTCCAGCCGAACGTGACGCCGCCCAGCACCTTCGCGTCCGGCGCCACGTCCTTGATGACCGACGCGGTCTCGATGGAGCGCTGCCCGATGTCGGCGAAGGTCGGGGCGGTCGAGCCGTAGAGGTAGGGGTGCGTGTTGTCCCAGAGGCTCGGCTCGTTGTCGAGGAAGTAGTTCACCTGCTGGCCGCCCTGCCGGTTCGACTCGACCCAGTTGACGAACTCGTCGGTGAAGACGTAGCTGTCGTTGCGGTCGGGAGTCAGGCTGAGCGACTGGCCGGGGTAGATGGCTTGCTTACGCGGGACGAGTTCATGCCACCGCGACGAGGGCGCCGTTTGCGATGGGAAGACCTCTTGATCGTCGTCGGCCGAGACGTAGCCCGCCATCGGCACGGTGACGCCCGTCGCTCCACCGAGCGACGCCATCTCCTGCAGGGCCGGCCGCACCGCTTCGCCGGGGGGCGAATCGGGGTTCGGGAATCGATTGACGAGGAAGCCGTCGTTGTAGTGGAAGAAGTCGGCGCCGGCGTTGGAGTTGTTGGTCTCCCAGTTGTAGCCGGTCCAGCGGTTGCCACCGAGCCGGACCGCCTGAACACCCGAAGGCCGCAGGCTGCCGTTCACGCCGTAGATGAGCGGCGAAATCGGCGTTCCCGCCGCGGCGGCGTTGATTGTGAACGTGACGTCGGCCGGGCCGGGGTCGCCCGGCTGCACGGCGTGAGCGTTTGCCGGAAGGTACACGACTGCCGCCGAGAGAGCGGCCAGAACCATGGCACAACATCGCGTAAGCATGCGATCGCCTCCTGGTTTGGGCCCCGGAGTCGGAGCCGCGACGGGTCTCTGTCCGCGAAGAGGCGAACAGATCACGGCGTGCAAGTCAAAGAAATGGCGGCAAGTGGCAGGCGGGCGCCAGCTCTAGAAGCGTCGCAGCGAATACGGCGCCGGGTCGATGTGCGGCTCGGCGCCCGAGGCCAACTCGGCGACAAGCCGCCCCGTAGCCGGCGCGGTGGCCAGGCCGATCATGCCGTTGCCGGCGGCGACAATCACGTTGCTGGCGCCCGGGGCGAAGTCGATGCACGGCACGCCGTCGTAGACCATCGGCCGCCAGCCAACCCAGACCGGGTCGCGCGGCTCGCCGATCTCGCCCCGCAGGTGCTGTCGCGTCGACTCTCGGAGCAACGCGACACGGGCGGGGTTCGGCTTGCGGTTGTAGCCGGCGAACTCCATCGTCGAGCCGATCTTCATGCCGCCGGCCATCGGCGTCACCGCCACGTGCGACTCTTCGAAGATGATCGGCCGAGCGGGCGCCGGCACCGGGTTGTCGACGACGAGCGAGTAGCCCCGCCCCGGCTGGATGGGGATCCGGCAACGCAGCGGCCCCGCGAACCGCGGCGTCTCGGCGCCGGCGGCGACCACCACGGTCTCGGCCGTGAAGTCGCCTCGGTTGGTGACCAGGCGGCGGAGCTTGCCGCCGGTCACCTCCAGGCTCTCCACCGACACACCCTCTTCAATCGCAACACCCAGCTCACTCAGGCGATCGACCAACGCGTGCAGAAGCTCATAGGGCTCAACATCGGCGTCACCGGGGAAGAACCAGGCGCCGGCTAAGTCGTCTCGCAGCGCCGGCTCAAAGTCCTGCAGCTCGGCGCCGGCGAGCTTGTTGACCTCCACGCCGAACTCGCCGCGAAGCATCTCGGCCGTCGACGCGAAGCGGTCGAGCGGGCCTTCGTGCCGGTAGGCAACCAGCAGCCCGCGGTCCTGTAACTGAGCGTTCAGCCCGCCGCCGGTGAGCAGTTCCCGATACAGCCGATTCGACGACGCCAACAGCGCGTGGCGGCCGCGGGCGGCGCGTTGCGCCTTGCCCGCGCGGCAGGCGAGCGCGAAGCGCATCAGCCACGCGATCAGCGACGGTCGCCATGGCGCCGTTACCGCCACCGGCGAGTCTCGGCGGGCCATCGTCTTGAGCGTCTGCGAGATGGCGCCCGGCACGGCGAGCGGCTGCACGTGGCTGGGGCAGATGTAGCCGCAGTTGCCGGACGAGGCGCCGGCGCCGATGGTGTCACGCTCCAGCAGCCGCACCCGCCAGCCGTGCTGGGCGAGGTAGAACGCGGACGAGCAGCCGATGAGACCGCCGCCGATCACAATCGCTTCGCGCTCAGCCGGCATCGATCGCCCCCGCCGCCACGCCGGTCTCGACAAACACCCGGCACTCGGCAACCACGTCGGCTGAGCCGCGGATGGTTGGCAGCACGCCCTCTTTGGTCGGTTCGTAGCTTCCACGGAACCGGCTGCCGGTGATCGACTCCTGCACCCACTCTTCGCCCGGCGGCAACGCGTCGTCGGCTGCCTGGCAGGCGAGCTTGGCGCTCAGGCCGGTGCCGCACGGCGAGCGGTCGTACTCGTCGCCGGGGCAGAGGACGAAGTTTCGGCTGTTGCACTCCGGGCCCGAGGGCGGGGCGAACAGCTCGATGTGATCGACCTCCTCACCGTCGGGGCCGGTCACTCCTTGAGCGGACAGCGCGAGCTTGATCTGCCGCGTCGCCCGCGTGTAGCGGTCGAGCTCGGCCGGGTCGAGCGCCGGCACACTCGCCAGGTAAAACCAGTTGCCGCCGTAGGCGATGTCGCCTTCGAGCCGGCCGAACTCGGTTGACTCCACAACGACGCCGGTCTTCAGCCGGAAGCTTGGCACGTTGCGGAACGAGACGGACTCGTCCTCGTGCAGCCGAGCCGTGACCAAGCCGGCGGGCGTGTCGAAGCGGTGCGTACCGGGTTCGATGCGTCGCATGTGCCGCAGCGTCGCAACGAGCCCGATCAGCCCGTGCCCGCACATGCCCAGGTAACCGGTGTTGTTGAAGAACACCACGCCGGCGGCGGCGCCATCGGAGACCGGCGGCAGCATCGCGGCCCCCACCATCCACGGGGCGCCGAACGGCTCGTGCGTGAGCGAGGTGCGAACCCAGTCGTGCTGAGACCGCAGCTGGTCGCGCACGGCCGCGGGATCGTTGGTCTCCAGCGGCGGCAAGCCGTCCACAACAACGCGTGTCGGCTCGCCACCCGTGTGCGAATCGATAACCGTGAGCGTGCGGGCGTTGGGCATCGGCTCAGGCGGGGCGAGCGGTGAAGCTAAACGCCGGCGGCGGCGCGGAGGCAGTCGGGCAGGCGATCGGGGCGGACGCGATCATAACAATCCAGCTTCGCAAAGCGATGGATTGAAACCGGCATGCCCACCGCCGAGAAGCCCGGGTGGCCCGTCGAAGGATAGGGGCCGCCGTGGTTCATCGCCGGCGAGACGGCGACGCCGGTCGGCATGCCGTCGTTGATCAGCCGCCCGGCACGCAGCCGGAGCCGCTTCATCAGCTCCAGGGCGAGCGACTCCTCCGACCCATCCGCCGCGGAGTAGATGCTGGCCGCCAACGAGGCGGGCGCCTTCTCGGCGAGGGCGAGCAACTGCGTCTCGTCGCTCGCCACCACGGTAAGCGTCGCCGGGCCGAAGAGATCGACGTCGAACGCTTCCGGGTTGGCGAGCACCTGCTCGGCCGAAGCGCTCAGCAGCGTGGGCGGGCAGCGGAAGCCCGGCTCGCTCACCGGTTGGCCGCCCGCCAGCAGCTCGGCGCCCGCGGCGACGAGCTCACTGACCGCCTGGCCCAGGCCGTGAACAACCGACTCCGCGAGCACCACCGCCGGCGGCCGGCCGGCGAAGTCGGCCCGCAGGGCGTCGATTAAGTCCGTGGCGCCCTTGCCGGCGAGCAGGCCGAGCAGCTTCGGCCCCGTGCAGAACTGACCGGCGGCCAACAGGCAACTGCCGGCGACCTCGGCGATGAGCTCCTCGCCACGTTCCGCGAGCGCGTCCGGGAGCAGCATCACGGGGTTCGCGCCCGACATCTCCAGGTAAGCCGGCTTGCCCGCGGCGTCGGCGGCGGCCTTGAGCGCGAGCCCCCCGCGGCGGCTGCCGGTGAACGCCAGCGCGGCGGTTCGCGGGTCTGCCACCGTCCGGCAACCGTCCTGTGGCGACACACCGTGCAGCAACTGGACGAACCCCGCAGGCAACGAGGATTCGTCCGCGGCGGCGGCGGCCTGCTCGGCGAGCAGCCTCGTCGTGCCGGGGTGCGCGGGGTGCGACTTGGCGATGACCGGGTTGCCCGCCGCGATGGCCGAGGCGAAGTCCCCGCCGGAGATTGGGTTGAAGGCGAGCGGGAAGTTGTTCGGCCCCAGCACGAAGACCGGTCCCAGCGGACCGAAGCAGGAGCCGATGTTCCGCTCCGCGTCCCACTCCGGCCGGCGCCAACTGCCAGACTTGGCGGCCGCCGCGGCTTGGCGGAGTTGGTCGGTGGTGCGGGGCATCTCCACGTCCGCCAGCCGAGGCGAGACGGGCAGGGCGGTTTCGCGGGCCGCCATCTGGCAGATCGCCGGCGCGGCGTCCTCCAACCGCTGGGCGTACGCTTCCAAGAAGCCGCCGAAGACCTCGCCCGACATGCCCCGAGTGGCCGCGGCGGCGGCATCGGCGGCGGCCAGCGCCTGCTCGCAGTCTTCCCAGCCGCTCACGGGATAGGCGTCGCCCAGCGATTCGCCGGTGGTTGGGTCGAACGCCTCGAAGGAACCCTCGGCCGCGGCGTTACGCCACTGGCCGGCCACGAGAATCGGATGCATCGAACGATCGGCCTGCTTTGTGCTAGGTCTTCGCCAGAAGTCGCGGCACCGGCGATGATTCGCAGATACCACACACCGCTCCCCAGTGGCTACGCCACGGGGACGGGCGCCAGGTCGTAGTCGGCCGCCTTGGGCCGCGTGGCGATGGCGTCGGAGATGATCTTGAGCACCTCGGCCCGCTCGGCGCCAACCAGCGGCAGCCGGGGGGCACGCGTTTTCTCCGACCCGTAGCCGCACTGGGAGACGGCGAGCTTAATGCACTGCACCAGCTTGGGCACCGTGTCGAGGTGCAGCAGCGGAGTGTACCAACGGTAGACCTCCGCCGCGTCCTGCCACCGGCCGGCCATCGCCAAGTCCCAGAGCAGCCGGTTCTCGGCCGGGAAGGCGTTGACCAGTCCGGAGACCCAGCCCTCGGCCCCCAGCACCAAGCTCTCAAGCACAAGGTCATCCACGCCGCAGAGCAGCGTGAAGCGATCGCCGCAGCGGTTCCTCAGGTCGGTGATTCGCCGGGTGTCTTCCGACGATTCCTTGATCGCGACCAGCTTGGGCTCGTCGGCCAGATCGGCGAAGGTTTCCGGCGTGATATCCACGCCGTAGCTGACCGGGTTGTTGTAGCACATGATCGGCAGGTCGACGGCCGACGCCACGGCTCGGAAGTGGGCCGCGGTTTCGCGGGCGTCCGACTTGTAGACCATCGCCGGCAGGACCATCAGGCCCTCGACCCCGGCTTCCTGAGCGGCCTCGGCCGACTTGCAGGCGAGCGACGTGGTGTATTCCGCCACGCCACTGAGGACCGGCATACGCTGGCCAAACCGGTCCACGGTGGCCTTGAGCAGATCGACCTTCTCGGAAAACTCGAGCGAGCAGTTCTCGCCCACCGTGCCGAGCATGATCAGCCCGTGCACGCCCGCATCGGCCATCACGTCGATCTGACGCATGGTAGCGTCGATATCGAGGGATTCGTCTTCACGGAACTGCGTTGTCACCGCCGGCAGCACGCCACGCCACAAATCGCCCATACGTTAACCCCGCAAGAAACCTGGCCGCGTCCAACACGCACGCATTGGTCTTTGTGCACCAAATTGTAAGCCGAGGGCCGCTCCAAGTCGAGCGCTGATCCGCTTGCTTCTCGCCGCCGTCGCGGCTACGTTCTTAGGGTTGCGTCGACCGAAAGTGCTCTTCGCCTCCCGCCGCGAGCCAATCGTGCCCTCTCGCCCCGCCGCCGGCCACCTTCTAGCCGGGCAGAGTTTCGTGTTGCGGGCGTTGGGTTGCCTGGGCGTTCTTGGGGTGGTCATCGCGTTCAGCGGCCCCGCTACAGGCCAGCAGATCGACAGTGTTTGGCTCACCCCGTCCAGCGGCGACTGGGCTGATGCATCGAATTGGTCCTCTGCCGCGTTCCCCAATAACGACGAAACGACCCAGTTCACCGCGACGATCGATGCCCAAGGGGGGGGGTCGTACATGGTCTCGCTCGATACGTCGATCGCCGTCAACGGCTTGGTGCTCGACGCTGCCGAGGCGATCGTGCAAGCCGGCGACATCACGGTGCAGGTCAACGGCAATGCCGACCTGGAAGCCGGTACCTTCGTGATGGACGGCACGCTGCTGGACGGCGGCACCTGGACCCTGGGCGCCGAGGGAATGCTCACCGGCAACGGTGAAGTCGACGCTACCCTGGTGCTGGGACCGGGCGGTTCTCTCGCCCCGGGATTCTCCGCCGGCCAGCTCACGATCAACGGCAACTACGTTCAAGACGAAGGCGGCCTCCTGGAAGTGGACGTGCTGGGAGTGGACCCGGGCGAATTCGACTCGATCGACATCACCGGCCAAGCCGACCTGGGCGGCACGCTGATCGTCGACGCCTCCGAGGCCGATGGCCTGCTCTTTGGCGACGCCGTGCCGTTGTTGACCGCCAGCGCCCTAACGCCCGGGGACAAGTTCGATGAGGTAATCACCACAGGCGTCATCGACGGGTACTTCGCCCCCACCTACAACCCCGACGGGGTATCGCTCGGCTACTTCCAACCGGGCGATATGAACCGCGATGGTTTCGTCGACGAGGCCGATGTCTCTCCGTTTGCGCTCGCTCTGATTCGGCCGCTGGACTACTTCGGCACTTATTTCGTTTTTGGCGACGAGTCAGGTGACATCAACGGCGATGGCGTACAGGATTTCGACGACATCAACGGCTTCATGTCCCTGATCGATGGCGCGTCGGTCAGCACGCTGATCGACGAGATTAATCGTCTGAATGGCGTTCCCGAGCCCGCTTCGACCGGCTTGCTGGCGGCGGCTTTCACGCTGCCGTGGCTTCGCCTTACGGGCGGCCGGAAGCGGGCGTTGTGAGGCGCCGCGGGTCGGGTGGTGGACGATCCACGAGCAGCCGCACCAGTTGGTAGGCGGCTTCTCTTCCCAGCGGATCGTCGTCCGCCAAGGAATCGATCAAGAGCCTCGCCTTCGCCAATTCAGCGGCGCCGCGGTCGCCCCCGAGCAGCACGGCCCGGCGGACCATCGCCTCCGCCCGACTCGCGTCGGCGGCAGGCCCCAGTTGCTCGTCGTCGGCGAGTTCGCTCAGACGCTCCTCGCTCGCTTTGAGCAGTTCCGCCGCCGCGGCGGGGCTGGTCGTGACCGCCGCCAGCCGAGAGTAGGCCTCGGCCAGCACCCGGCGCCATTGCGGCGAACGTTCCTCGGGACCCACGGCTTCCAGAGCCGCCACTGCGGCCCGGTACTGAACGGATGCCGCCGCCTTGTCGCCAAGGGTCTCGTGCACCGCCGCCAGGCAGAGGTGGTCGTACCCGGCCGCCAAGCCGTCTTGCTGGGTTGCCGCCGAGTCCCCCAGCTCCGCCGCAAGCCGTGGCGCCGCCGCCTGAAGCGTGGCCAGATACGGCGGGGTCTCCCGCTGCGGCGGCCAGAGCTCCCACGGGCTGGCGCCACCGGTGACCGCCTCGAGATCGCCCCGCAGCGTGTCGATGGTCTGGGCGTCGCGTTGTTTCTCGCCCGACGCTTGGGCCAGCAGGCGGTCTTTCTCGACCACCACCTCGGCGAGCCGCTCCCGCTGGTTCTCAATCACCACCGCCGCGGCGGGCCCGAAGACCGCCAGCAGCGTTAGCAACACGCCCGCCGCCGCCGTCGCGGGCCGCCTCCACGCCCATCGCGCGACTCGCTGCGTCGTCGAGATCGGGCGGGCCTTGATCGGCTCGTCGTTGAGGAAACGGTTAAGCTCATCACGCACCTGGCCCGCCGATTGATACCGGCTGCCGGGTGTGCGTTGCAGGCACTTCTCGCAGATCGTCGCCAAGTCGCGCGGCAGGTGCGGGTTGAGTGACCGGGCGTCGGGCGCCTCGCTGGTGAGCCGCTTGCGGACCTGTAGTTGAGCGCTGCCGCGGAAAGGGAGCTCGCCAGTGAACATCTCAAAGAGCACCACGCCGAGCGAATAAACGTCCGACCGCCGATCGGCGCCAAAGCCCTTGCCGCCCGCCTGCTCAGGCGACATGTAGGCCGGCGTGCCGATCACCTGCCCGTCGAGCGTCAGCGTGACCTCCTCGGCGTCGCGTTTGGCGAGGCCGAAGTCCATCAGGCACGGGGCGCCCACGTCGCTCAGGATCACGTTGGAAGGCTTCAGATCGCGGTGAACCACGCCGTTGTCGTGCGCATGCGCCAACGCGTCGGCGACGGAGCGGCCAATCGCGGCGGCCTCTTCCACCGGCGGCCGGCCGGTCTTGAGCGCTTCGGCCAACGAGACGCCGCGGACCAGGTCGCTGACGATGAACAGCGTCTCACGGTCGCGGCCAATCTCATGGACGCGGACGATGTTGGGGTGCGTGAGCTGCGCCGCGGCGCGGGCCTCGCGCAGGAACTTCTCGATGTCGGCTTCGCTTAGCTGCCCCTTCCGCGGGATCTTGATGGCCACGGTCCGGTCGAGCTCAGTGTCCACCGCCTCCCAAACCGTGCCGAAGGCGCCCACACCAAGCCGGCGAACGATGGCGAACCGATCCACCGACGTGAGCGGCGGCTCCTGATCGCCGCCGGTCAGCGGCTCCGCCAGGCTGAACGAGCCCCCGCACGTGCCGCAGTCGACGAGGTCGGCAGAGTCGTTCCCGATCAGCTCAACGTGATTGGCGCAGTGAGGACAACGAAGCCGCAGCCCGGCCGCCTGGGATTCGACATGCGGCGTGGGACCGATCGGTGGGGCAGAGCGGACCCGCCGCGACGAGCGGCCGCCGTCGAACGCGGCGGCGATCTCCCTCGCCAACTCCGGGTTGGCCGCCACTAGGCTCTGCCGCGGGTTGTCGTCGCCGCGATCGCCCAGCCACTCCGCCGCGGCAAACGCCAGCTCCTGGATCAACTCCTCACGCAGCGCGGGTTCGACGCCGTCGAGCAACCCGCCGATGGCGAGCTCGCCGCCTGAGTCGAGCGACGCCAAAAACTCATCGCAACGCCGATCAATCAGCTCCCACCCCGCGGGATCGAACTCCGGTTCGACGCCGGAGCGGTGCGTGGAATCGTGAGCGGCGGGCATGGATGCAAGCGGCGAAGGGCGAGGCAAAGGGCGGCCAAGCCCCACCGTACCATCTGCCGCCAGAAGCCGCCCGTGACTTGCTCGTCCCCCAGACGCTCCCAAGACAGCGGTCGAACCCTCGCCCTAAAGCCGCCGCAGGCCCATCTGTTTGACACGCGGCAAGCCACCAACTACCAAGGAGTTACGCATTGGGGGCTGCGGCATGCCGTTGGAAGGGGTCTACACAGATGCTTCGTCTCTTGGCGGCGGTCACCAGGCTTGTGCGCCGAGGTCGTGAAGCGGAGGCGTGGCGCCGTCGGCGGCAGTTCGACGCCGACCTAGCGATCCACCGGCTCGAGTCTCGCCGCCTGCTCAACGCGGACTACTCGCTCGCCGCCGACGCGCTCACGCTCGACTTCACCGACCCGCTCGCGTCGGACGCGGTAACCGTCAGCCGCGATGGCGACGCCTACCGGTTTGAGCTCGGCGCCGGCCAATGGTCGGGCGCCGCGACGCCGGGCATCGCGGGGCAGGGCACCGACACGCTGCTGGTTGACTCGTCGCTCGCCAACCCGCTGGTCTCGGGCATCTCGGTCATCGACCAGGGCGACCTCTTCGTCACGCTCGACGCGGCCGACTTTGGCGGCCTGACCGGCGGCTTGGCGCTGACGGACGTCGAGCAGGTCCAGGGCGACGCCGGCCCCTTCGCCGTGCCGACGCTCTCGATCAACCAGACGCTCGACATCCCGTTTAGCCTCGACGCGCTCGACATCGACGGCGACCTGAACGTCACCTCGGCGACGTCAATCGACGAAAACGGCGCCACCGGCGTGCTGCGCGTGACGGGCGGCGCCAGTTTCATCGCCGGGGCGGTCGACCTCTCGGCCGACTTCAACGGCGACAACTTCATCAGCGTCGCCGATTACGAGGTGTGGCGAACGAGTTTCAACCAAGACGACGGCGGCGACGCCAACGGCGACGGCCTGACCGACGCGGCCGACTTCACCATCTGGCGAGACACCCTGGGCCAGGGCGCCGACGCCGGATCCAGCACCATTGACCTGGGCATCGACCTCGATGTGCAGGTCGGCGGTACGCTGCAAGTGGAATCGCGCGCCGGCGGCGACCTTAATGTCGGCGCTGACGGCGCCGGGCAAGACTCGGGCCGCACGGTGGAGTTCGGAGCGGTCGCCTTCAGCACGGATGGCGACGTCGCGATTATCGAAGACAGCGCGGACGGCGTGCTGATCTCCGATTCAGGCTCAACGGCGAATCGGCTCTCAATTCTCGCCGTCGGCGACATCGAGACCGACACCGGCGCCCTCCTGAGGGCCGAAACGGCAAGGCTGCAAACCACCGGCGGCGGCAGCGACATCCGGCTAGACGGGTTCGTTGACGCTGTGTCATTCACGACGGTCGCCAGCTCCGTTGGCGCCGCCGATGCGAACGTCAATTACTCCGATTGGGGCGGGAGCCTGATTCTGCTCGCATCCGTTGTGGACGGAGCGCTCTCGGTGTCGGCAAGTATTGACTTGAGCGACGCAGGCGTCGTCGAGGTGGCGGCGGCCGCGGCATTGTCGGCGGGGTCGTCGCGCAACATCGCGGGGAGCATTATCCTCGACCAGCTCGCGGTGGACGGACCGGTGTCAGTTACGTTGCTTGACTTGCCGCGAAATCCCAACATCGGGAACGCGACCCTCGTTAATGCAACCGACCTGACCCTCGCGGACGTTAGCGTGCCCACCGGCAACTTCTCCGCGACAGCAACAACGGGCAACGTCACTAACACCGGCCGCATCGAAGTCTCGGGCGACGCGAGCTTCTCCGCCCCCGCCGGCGACATCACGCTGCTGCCGATGCAGGCCGATGGCGTGCTCATCGGCGGCGCGGTCAGCCTGTCGGGCGGCGCCGCCATGTTCGCCGAGTCAGAAAGCACGTTGCTCGGCAACGTGGATGTCGCTTCGTTGGCGCTGTTCTCGACGGAGATCACCGACGGCGCCGGCGCCCAGATCCGCGTCGCCGGCGACGCCGCACTTACGGGTCGCGAAGGCATCACGCTGGGGGATGACGCCGCCGACGTTCTTGAGGTTGGCGGCCTCGCCACCTTCGACGCCACCGGTGGCCAGCAGGCGGGCGACATCACCGTCGGCCCCGAAGGAACGGCCAACTTCGGCGCGCTGTCGCTCAACGGCGGGCGTGCCGTCATCCAAGAAGACTCCCCAACGGTGCTGCAAACCGTCAGCGTCTTCTCGCTCGATCTCACCACGACCGCTCTGAGTGACAACTCCAACCTCGTCATCGACGCCGACCTGAACGTCGTCTCCACCGGCGACATCGTGCTCGCCGACAACCCGGGCGACGTGCTCACCGTCAGCGGCGCCGCGAGCTTCACCTCCGGCGGCGAGATTGAGATCGGCCTGGGCGGCGCCGCCAACTTCGGCACCCTGGCGCTCGATACGCAGACCCTCGGCGGCGGCGATGCCGTCGTGCGTGAGGGCTCGCAGACCGATATCGCAGGTATTGCCGTTGATGGCCTCAGCCTGACCGCCGACGCGATCGTCGACTTGCCAGGCGCGTCGATCGACGCGCGGGGCAACGCGAGATTCGAGAGCACGTCGAACACCACCCTCGCCACCACGCCGGGGCAATCCCTACGCGTGGCCGGCCAAGCTCGTTTTGTTAGTGGCGGTGTGGTTGAGGTTGGCACCGACGGCACGGCGAACTTTGGCTCGCTCGCAATTCAGGGCGGGCCGTCGGCTCAGATCACCGAGGCCTCGTCAACCACCATCGACACCGTGACGACGCGAAGCGTCAGCATTACCTCGGCCGGCAGCGTGAGCGACTCCGCCGGCGCCGCGATCAACGGCGGCCGGGGGCTGACCATCACGGCCGCAGGCTCGATCGTCCTCGCCAACTCGTCCACCGACACGCTTACCGGCGGCACGGTTCGCTTCAACGCTGGCGGCTCGGTGATCATCGGCCCCGCGGGGGACGCTCGGTTCGGCGCTCTTGACCTGACAGGCGGCACCGTGCGCGTGCAGGAGGACGACGACACGAACCTGCTCAACGTCTCCGCAAGCTCACTCCGCCTCGAATCAGCGGGCGCGATCACCGATGGCTTTTCGACCATCAACGTCACCGGCAACGCGGAGCTTACCGCGGCCGACTCCATCACGCTCACAGGCGACAGCAACGACCGACTCACCGTTGGCGGGCTGGCTACGTTCACCGCCGGCGGCGAGCTTACCATTGGCCCCGTCGGGCAGGCCAACTTCGGCACGCTGCTTATTGACGCTGGCAATGTGAGTGTGCAGGAGGACTCCGACACCGACCTGTTGGGCGTGACCGCCGATTCGCTATCGCTGACCTCCGCCGGCGCCATCCGCGACGAGCCTACCGCCAACGTCAATGTGACGGGCGACGCGACCCTCGAGGCAGACACCACCATCACGCTGGCAGACACCGCCGGCAGCACGCTCACCGTTGGCGGCACGGCGACGTTCCGCGGCCAGACCCTCACCATCGGCCCCGACGGCACGGCCAACTTCGGCCGACTGGGGATCATCGCCGACAACGCGGTGGTGCAGGAAGACTCTTCGACCGAGATCAGCGAGATCGACGTCACGTCAATCGAACTGACCTCGGCCGGCTCCATCACCGACAGCCCGCTGGCGACGATCGCCGCATCCGAACTGCAGTTCTTCGCCGGCGAGGACATCACGCTGACCGACGATGGCGAGAACACGCTCCTCGTCAGCAACCGCGCGGCGTTCACCGCCGGCGATGACATCACCATCGGCCCCGCTGGGCGGGCTGAGTTCCGCATCCTCTCGCTGGCCGGCGACGAGGCGTTCGTGCAGGAAGACTCGACCACCGTACTCGACCAGGTCGCGGTGCGAACGCTCGAGCTTGAATCCACCGGCTCGATCAACGACCTCGGCTCCACGTCGATCGTGGTCGCCGAGGACGCCACGCTCACCGCCGGCGAAAGCATCACGCTCGCCGACAACTTCGGCAGGGTGCTCGACGTGGGCGGCAACGCGTCCTTCACCGCGGCCGACCGGATCACCCTCGGCGAACTAGGCGACGCCAACTTCGGCACGCTGTCGCTCGACGCCCTTACGGCGTTCGTGCAGGAGGATTCCAACACGGTGCTCAACCGCGTTGTGGTTAACAGCGCGGAAATCAGTAGCGACGGCGACATCGAAGACACGATCGGCGCCGAGATCCTTGTTGCTGAGCAATTGATCCTAACCGCGGGCGCCGACGTGGTGCTGGCCGACAACCCCTTGGATGTCCTGGAAGTTTCACAGGCGATTGACGTCGTCGCCGAGCGCGACATCACCATCGGCCCCGCGGGCCGGGTCGAGTTGGCGGTGATCCGACTAGAAGGCGAAGACGTTTTCCTGGAGACCGACGCCGCGGCGTTGCTTGATGATGTGACCGCCGATTCGCTCGTCATTCAGGCAGACGGGACAATCACCGACACGCAGGATGCGGTGATCCTGGTCTCTGGCAACGCAACGTTCGTCGCGTGGCCCGGCGCTGGCAACATCCCTTCCACGATCATCCTCGCCGACCAGCCGGGCGATCAGTTAATCGTCGGCGGATTAGCGGAGTTCACCTCGGCTAGGTTTAGCGGGCGAAGACCTGCGGAGGATATCGTCCTGGGCCCTGCGGGCCTCGTGAGCTTCGGCCGGCTTTCGCTAACCGGCGACGAGGCGCTGGTTCAGGAAGACTCCAGCACGCGGCTCGATCAGGTCACGCTCCGCCGTCTGGAGCTCAGCTCAACCGGCGAAATCGGCGACGTTGATGGTGCATTGATTTCGGTGGTCGACGACGCAATCCTCGCCGCCACAACGCCGTTCGAAGACATCATCCTGGGAGACAGCGGCGCGAACGTCAATTTCGGCGAACTGTTGGTCCCAGCCGCCCAGCACGTCTCGCTGCAAGAACGCGATGGGCTTGGCTTGGGAGACGTGACGATCGACGGGACGCTCTTCGTGGTCTCAACGGGCGACGTTGTTCAGACCGGCAACACGCTGTCCGCCGATGCCATCGGCGTGGCATCTGGCGGCGGAGGCGTGCTGATCAACACGGCTGAGGCGGAACGCTTCGCGGCCAGCGCAACAGACGCCGTCGATATCGCGGGCCGCTCAGCCGCGCTCGATCAACTCCTTGCCGACCTCGCCGACCCGCGAGTTACGCCGGGCGATGATGCGGGGCTCGCACCCACGACGATCAGCGGCGACCAGCTTGCCCCGCTCGCCATCGACAGCCTCTTTGGCGTTGTGCTGCTCGATCACGCGGGCGATCTCGTGATTGGCGAGGTTGTCGACCCCACCAACGCTAGCAACGTTCCTTTGTTCGGTGTTCAGTCGAGTGGCGGACACGCCTTTGTTCGCACGCGGGGCGACAACAGCGGGGACACGGGCGACCTTCTCTTCGAAGGGCTCGGCCCGTTCGGCCCCGCCACCGTCTCGATCGGCGGCAACCACGTCTTCACCGCCGTCGCCGATGGCGACCTGCAAATCGAAACCGGCACAACGGAACTGGTAGTCACCGGCCAGTCGGGGACAGGCGTCGTCAACGACGTCTCGCCTTATCTCAGCTACGACGACCGCGACGGTTTCATGGATGGTCAAGTGGTGCTGCCCGCCGTGGGCAAGGAGGGCGTCGGGCTGCTGGTGACCATCCCGTCGACCGAGCTCGACGCGCCGACGAGCCGATTGGTGGGGGCCGGCAACATCAACCCCGAAACCGGCCAGCCGGTGCCCAGCACGCAGTTTGTCGAGCTCACAATCGGCCGGCCGGGCGAGCAAAACCTGGGCTACCACATCACGTTTGCCGATGGCGCCGTGGTGGCCGGCTTCCAAGACGCCACCGTCGTTGGCGCCGGGCCGACGCCGGGCGACGTCTTCTCGCACACCTTCACCGAGGCGTTCCTGGGCGGCGCCGGTAACCCGGCCTTCCCCAACCTGCCGACCGAGATCGTGGTCTTCAACGACCCGCGGATTAACCTCTTCGACGAGGGCGGCGCCCAAAACCTCAACCGCTCGATCACCCCGACCGGCGCGTCCACGCCCGAGCGGATCGACCAGTTCGTCCTGGCCGGCACGCAGCAGCTCTTCGCCTTCGCCGAGGAGCCGGTGCCGCCAGAAGTGCGAACGCTGTTCACGCCGCCGCCGCCGGCCATCGCCCCGACGCCGCCCACCGACCTGCTGCTGCAGACCAGCGTTGAGGTCGCGGCTCGGTCGAGCGAGGACGAGTCGATCCGGATCGAGTTCGGCCCATTGGATGAGGCGGCAGCCGCAACGGGCGAGCTGACCATCATCGAGGGCGCCTCCGAGAAGTGGGACGGCGGGGCCGACAACTACCTGGCCGCCGTCAAGCAGGCGATCCGCGAGAGCGATCGCCCGGCCGGCCGTTACGTGATTGGCGCGCAGCGGTCGGGCGCCGCGAGTGCGGACGTGACGATCTTTGTGAAGGAGAGCAGCCTCGACGCCGGCCTGGCTGGCGACCTCGAAGGCGAGAGCCCGGGCGAGCTGGAGCAAGGCGAGCCGGCCGGCGACCAGCAGGGCGGCGCCGCTTCCGGCGACCAACTCGCCGGCGCGTGGGCCGAGGCTTGGCGGGAGTGGTCACGCGATGAAGCGGACGACGAGCCGACGTCGGCGTCGACCATCGCGCCGGCAATCGTCGATTCACGACCGACCGGTTCCCGGACGGGCACGGTCGACGCCCTGATGGTTGGCGGCCTGGTCCTGGCCCGCCGGGCGGCCAAGCCGGCCGGCGAGGCGAAGCGGCGTGCCCGTCGCCGGCGGCCGCGGTGACGCTCCAGCCGTCATAAGCTGCCCACGCCGTTCAAGCTGCCCGGCATGTCACGGCCGCTGACCGGCGCGGCACGCGACGGTCCTGCGTAGTCGAGTAAGATGAACCCCACGGGGGTCGGGCCGGGCGCCGACGGGGTTCTTCTTTCTCCACCACGCGGGGGTAGCGTCATGTCGGTCCGGCCGCCGCTCGCCGCCGCCGATGCCATCCGCCAGGAGGTCGGCTACGCCCTCGATGCGCTCGACGCGCTGGCGGGCGCGGCGCCGTCTGCCGCTGAGTTCTACGACGCGGCCCTTGAGAGACTCACCGCCGTCACCGGCGCCGACGGAGCGGCCATCTGGCTCTGCACGCCACGCGGCGAACGGCACGCCTTCCGGCGGCGGGGCGAAGAGCACGGGCTGAGCGATGGGTCGCTTGCAGCAGACTTTGAAGTGGCCGGCGCCCCACGCGGCGTGCTGACGCTGCACTTCGCTCGCGAGCCCGCGTCGGCGGCGCGGCCCGGGCTGATGCGGTTTCTTGAGGCGGTCGCCGATCGTGCCGCCAGGTTCCAAGCCGCCGACGACCTGAAGGCGGCGAACGACCCACGCGACGCCGCCACGCAACTACACCGGCTCACGCTTGCCGTCCACCAGCCGTGGTCTCGGAGCGAAGTGCTCGCCAGCGTCGCCGCCGAGGGCCGCCGGCTGCTGAATTGCGACCGTGTTGCCGTCGCCGTGGCCCGCGGCGGCGGGGTGCGACTGGAGGCGGTCTCGGGCGCCGCGACGCTCAATCGACGCAGCGGGGAGCTCAAGCGGCTCGAACAACTCGCCGCGGCCGTGCACCGTTGGGGCGAACCCCTGTTCTACGACGAGGCCGACCCCGACCAGCTTGAGTCGCACAGCCAGCGGCCGCCGCAGATCGCCGATGCGTTGGAGGCGTACCTCGACGAATCGGCCGCGCGGCAACTGGCGTTCGTTCCGCTCCGCGAGAACGCCGAAGCGTCGCAGAGTCGACCCGCCGCCGGCATGATCGCCGAGAACCGAGCCAAACGCGACGGCGGCGGCGAGCACGGCTCCGCGGCGCCCAACCTCTGGCTGCTGGCCGACCACGCCGGCGTGGCGATCGGCCGCGCAACCCGCCTGGCACGGCTGCCGATCGTCGGACCGATGCTCGGCGCGCGTTCCTTGCGGCACGCGCTCACGCGGCGATGGTTGCCACGTGCGGCGGCGGTGGCGATCGGGCTCGCTTCGGTCGTCGCGGCGCTGTTGCTGGTGCGGGTCGACTATTCGATCCGCGTCACCGGCGAGCTCACGCCGCTCGTTCAACAACACGTCTTCGCCCCGTCGGACGGCGTCGTGCTGGAGCTCCACGCCGAGCACGGCCAACCGGTGGCGGCCGGCGATTCGCTGCTGGCCCTCCGCTCGCCCGATCTGGAGTTGGAACGAACACGCATCCGCGGCGAGCTGGCCACCGCCGCCCAGGAACTCGCGGCAGCCCAAGCCGCGCGACTAGAAATCCTCGCCGGCGCGACCGGCGGCCGCACACCCGGGGAGCTCGCCGCGGAACGGTTGCGGGCCGAGCAGCGGATCGAAGCCTTGCGGGCGGAGCTCGGCTTGCTCGACGAGCAGGCCGATCGGCTGCGGGTTGTCAGCCCCATCGACGGCAGCGTGGTGACGTGGGGCGCCGAGCAGACGCTCGCGGCTCGCCCGGTGCGCCGTGGGCAGAGGCTGCTCACCGTCGCCGACCTCAAGAGCGGCTGGCGGGTCCGGCTCGAGGCGCCTGACCGGCACGCCGCCGCCATTCTGGATCAACAGCAGCAGAGCGGGAGCGGTGTCGACGTTCGCCTGGTCACTGCCGATCGGCCCGATGTCGTCCGCCGGGTAACGGCCGATCGCTTCCGGCTCGCCACGGAGCGGGACGCGGCAACCGGCGAGAGCCGCCTGGCGATGGAGGCGACGCTGCCCGCCGACCCCGCGGCCGGCTTCCGCCCGGGCGCCCAAGTGGTGGGCCGCGTGGAGTGCGGCCGCCGCAGCCTGGCCTACGCGTGGCTGGGCGACGTGTATCACGAGCTCCGCCGCTGGCTTTTTTAGTTTGCCCCGTCCTCCGCATCGGTCGCAATGAAGTCGCACGTTGTTCCGGCAATCGCCGCCGCACTGCTCGCCGCGTCCGCCGCGTCGGCGCAACCGCCGGGGCGGGAGGCGTTGCTCAAGGTCGCCCAAGAGGTGGAAGTCTCCGCCGCGGTGGAGGGCGTGCTGACGGAGGTCGCCGTCCGCGAGGGCGCTCTCGTCGATCGCGGCGAGCGGCTTCTGCGGGTCGATGATCGAGGCGCCAGGTTGGCGCTCGAGCAGGCGCGGGCTCGACTCGAACGCGCCGACGCCGAAGCCCGCAGCGACGTGCCGATTCTTCAAGCGCAGAAGGCGCGGGAGCTCGCCCGCAGCGAGTACCAGCGCGCGGTCGACATCGATCGCGCTTCGCCATCGAGCGTTTCCGACAGGGAGCTCGCCCGCCTCCGACTCGCCGCCGAGGCGGCGGACTTGGACGTGCAGCGTGCCGAGGAGGATCGGCAGATGGCCCGCATCGAGTGGAAGCGGGCGAAGGCGGACTTCGCGGCGGCCGAGAAGGAGCTGGCCGACTGCCTGGCGGTCTCGCCGATCACCGGGCTCGTGGTGCAGCGGCACAAGCAGCAAGGCGAGTGGGTGGGTCGCGGCGAGCCGGTGGTGACCGTCGTGAGCGTTGACCGGCTGCGGGCGGAGGCGCTCGTCCCCGCCGCCGAGGCGCCGCTTACTCTGGTCGGTCAACCGGCTGTGTTCACAACAAGCCTCGGCGACGGATCAACGATCGACGCGGAGGGCAAAGTGGTCTTTGTCAGCCCGCGGGCCGACCCGGTCACGTCGCTCGCCCGCGTCTGGGTGGAGCTGCCGGCCACCGATCGCCGGCTCCGCCCCGGGCTGCGCGGCGCCGTCCGATTCTTGCCGCCAAAGGAGTGACCGGCTCCGCAGCCTGAGCCACGAACGAAACCGATGAACTCCCGCACCGCCGAAACGTCGAGTAGATCGAGTCGCACGCCGCTCCGGCTGCGCGCCGATCTCAGGTGGGTCGAACTCGCGGCGGACCTCGGCGCGCGGTGGCGGGTGAAGGACCCGGTATCGCTCGACTACCACGAAGTGGGCGGCGAAGAGCACTTCCTGCTCCAGCAGTTTGACGGACAGGCCACGCCCGAGCAGATCGCCCAGCGCTACGCCAAGCGTTTCCCGCCGCGGCGGATCAGTCCCGCCAGACTCCAGCAGTTTGCCGCCGACGCCTATCGCCGCGGGCTGCTCATCGCCGACGGCGACGGCCAGGCCGAAGAGACGCTCCGGCGTGCCGGCGAGCACCGCGGTCGCCAATGGCTCGCGCGGCTCGGCTCCGTGCTGTTCCTTCGCCTGCCGGGCGTTGACCCCGCGCCGCTGCTTGCCGTGCTGGGGCCGGTGACGCGATGGTGCTTCTGGCCCGGCACCATCGCCGCGGTGCTGCTGGCGGCGCTGCTCACGCTGGTCCTCTTGTTGGGCCAGGCCGGGACGCTGGCCGCGCGGCTGCCGACGGCTGGTCAGTGGCTGCAGCCCGGCGCCCTGGTTGGGTTGCTCATCGCCTTTGTCGCGGTGAAGGTCGTTCACGAACTGGCCCACGCCCTGGCGTGCCGAGCGGTTGGCGCCCGGTGCCACGAGATCGGCGTGCTGCTGGTGGCGATGGTTCCTTGCCTGTACTGCGACGTCTCCGACGCGTGGATGGTGCGCAGCCGGTGGCGAAGGATGCTCGTCTCCGCAGCCGGCATGTACGCGGAGCTGGTCGTCGCGGTCGTGTGCGCCTGGCTCTGGATGGCCACGCCCGGCGAGGGGCCGCTCGCCGCCGCGCTGCTGTCGCTCATGGTCGCGTGCGGCGTGAGCACGCTGCTCTTCAACGCCAACCCGCTGCTCAAGCTCGACGGCTATTATCTGCTGAGCGACCTGACGGGCGTGCCCAACCTGCACGAGCGGTCGCGCCGCGCGTTGGTCGAGCCCCTCGCCAATCGACTACGAAGTCCCGCGGCAAGGCGCCCAACGCCGCCAGAGTCGCCGTGGCTCGCGGCGTTCGGCTTGGCGTCCATGGCGTACCGCGTTGTGGTGCTCGCCGTCATCGCATGGGCCGCATACGCGGTGCTAGACGCTTGGGGCGTCCGTCCGCTGGGCGACGTGCTGATCGCGCTCACGCTGCTTGGCCTGGCAACGCCAGCGGTGATCTGGATGGCGAAGACACTGCGTTCACCCTTGGCCCGGCGGGCTTGGCGGTTGGGTCGGGTCGCGCTTGCCGGCGCCGCCGCGGCTGGGGCTGTTGTCGTGTTGCTGCTGATTCCGATCGAACGCACGGTCACGGCGCCCATGGTCGTTGAGTTCGCCCAGACCAAGTCAATCGCCGCCACCGCGCCAGGCCGACTCGTCGAAATGGTTGCCGAGGGCCAAAGCGTTGACGCCGGCGGCGTGATCGCCCGACTGGAGAACCCGGAGCTCGAGCGCCGCCGCCTGCGGTTGGCGACGGAGGCGCGTTCGCTCCGCGAGCACGCCACTTCGACCCGCAAGCGTGCGAATCGCCAACCGGCGTTGCTCGCCCAGGCGCCCACGGCTGAGGCGGCTGCCGAGCGGGCCGAGCGAGACCTGCAGCAACTCGACAAGGAGCTCGAGCGTTTGACGATCGTCGCACCGGCTGACGGCGTGGTGGTGGGTGCGGCAATCAAGGCGCCGGCCGACGGCGGCGACGAGTTGCCCGGCTGGGAAGGCCGCCTGACCGACCGACAGAACCTAGGTTGCTGGGTCGAAGCGGGCGACGTGCTGTGCCTTGTCTCGCCCGCGGACCCAAGGCTCGAAGCGACACTCGCCATCGACCCAGCCGACGCCCTCGGCGTGCGGCCCGGACTGCCTACGAGGGTCTTGGTCTATCAATCCAGCGGCCCCGTTGCGACCGCGCCGCTGGGCGAACTGGCACGCACCCAGGCGGACCGCGTAGCGCCCGGCTTGGCGACGCATCCCGACCTTGCAATGCGAAAGGCCTTCGACGAAGCCTCGGCGCCGGCGCAACCCCTACTGCTCGCGCGGGTTGACTTGCCGGGCGATGCCCGTGGCGTGCGGCACGGGTCGCTCGGGCTGACTAAAATCGAGGTTGGCCGCGAGACCCCCGCCGCCATGCTCTGGCGCCGGCTCGCACGCTGGTTCCCGCTGCTTCGTTAACGCTCAACAACCGGCCAACTACCGCCCGCCATGATCGTCTGCCCCACCTGCGGCGCCCTGCTGCCACTCGGCACCGAGACGAGTGACGGGGACCAGCTATGCGATCTCTGCCGGGACAAGCAGCAAGAGGGCGCCGAGACCCGGGAGGAAGCGTCGACCCCGGTCTTCGATTCGAGTGAGCCCGCCGACGACGGCGACACGCCCGTCTTCGACGCCACCGTGGACGGCGACGCGACGGTCACTGAAGACTCTGCAAGCAAACCTCCGGCGACACCCGCCGCCGGCGTCACGGTGGACGAGAACGCAACGGTCGCCGAGGGCGGGACCGTCGACTTTGACCACACGCCGGAAGAAGAGCCAGCGGGTGACGAGAACGCAACTCCGGTCTTCGACGCCACGGTCGACATCGACCAGCCGGCGAGTGGCGAAGCTGATGAGCACGCGACCGATCACTTCGATGACGCCACCGTCGCGGGCGGGGCGACGGTGGACTTCGACACCGGCGAACCCGACTCGACCGACAAGGCGGGCGCCCCCAACGCCGGCGGCACTATCGACTTCGACCCCGACGACACCGTTGGCACGGTTGATCTGCAGGTGGACGACGCCGCGCAAACCATCGATCTGGACACCGCCGAGTCGGCGACCGTCGATCTCGATGCGGGCGCCGACCCGACGGATTTCTCGCTCGCGCCCGATTCGGTTGACGAGACACCCGCCGGTCGCGCCCCTCCTACGCTGCACGGGGCCGCGGCCGACAACGCGACTGTTGACCTGGAAGGGCGCCCCCCCGGCGCCACGCCGGCCGGGCTGGCCGACGCCACCCGCGCCGGTGGCGACACAGCCGACGCCGCCGCGATGTCGCTCGATAGCCGGCTGAAGAAGATGTGGCGGGCGGCCGAGGCGAGCGACGGCTCGCCCTCCGCGACGCTGCAGGTGGAGCTGAAGCACCTGGGCGGCGAGTCGCTGCTGAGCGTTTCATCGCGCCCGGTGCTCGGCGAGGAGGCAGCGCCCAACGAGAAGGGCGACTACCGCATCGAGAAGTTCCTCGCCAAAGGCGGCATGGGCCGCGTTTACCTCGCTCAGCAGTCTTCGCTCGGCCGGACCGTCGCGCTCAAGACGCTCTCCGACGAGCTCGCCGCGAAGGACCGCTACCGGCAGAAGTTCTTCGCCGAGGCCTCCATCACGGGCCTGCTGGACCATCCCAACATCGTGCCGATCCACGACCTGGGCGTGCAGGCCGACGGCGTGCCGTTCTACTCCATGAAGTTCGTCACGGGCGAGCCGTGGAGCGACAGCATCCTGCAGAAGAGCAAGAGCGAGAATCTCTCCATCCTTCTGCAGGTAGCGGACGGCGTGGCGTTCGCCCATTCGCGGCGGATCCTGCACCGCGACCTGAAGCCCGAAAACGTGATGCTGGGCGAGTACGGCGAGGTGCTCGTTGTGGACTGGGGCCTGGCCGTTCACCTCGACCGCGACAAGGAGTTTTCCCTCGGCGGCACGCCGCTGTACATGGCGCCGGAGATGGCCAACCACGAGGTTGAGAACATCAACGAGCGGAGCGACGTCTACCTGTTGGGGGCGATGCTCTTCGAGGTCCTGGAAGGCAAAGCCCCGCACGAGAGCGGCGCCAAGACCGCCACGGAGCGGATCCTCACCGCGGCGATGAACAAGATCGTGCCACACAAGTCGGCCGACGAGTTGATGGACGTCGCGCTGAAGGCGCTGGCGACCAAGCCGGCGGACCGGTACGCGGACGCGCGCGAGTTCCAAGACGCGGTGCGCGAGTGCCAACGCCACGCCGACAGCCGCGAGCGTGCCGAACGCGCGGCTGCGGAACTCGACGTCGCCAAGCACACGGGCGACAACGAGCGGTTCGCCCGGGCGATGTTCGCTTACCAAGACGCGGTCGATCTCTGGCCGGAGAACGGCGCCGCTCAGGAGGGCTTGAACGAGGCACGGATCGCGTACGCCGAGCACGCGTTGGCCGAGCGGGACTATGGCCTCGGGCTTTCGCTGTTGGACGAAGCGGACGAGTCGCACCGGCCGCTCCGCGAGCAGTTGCTCGCCGCGCAAGACCGCGAGGCCCAGCGCGGGCGCCGGCTGCGGCTGGCTCGCAACGCGGCCATCGCCGCGACGGTGGCCACGGTGGCGTCGCTCTCGGGCTTCGCGTGGTTCGCCAACAACGCGGCGATCAAGCAGCGCAAGCTCACCAACCAGGCAACCGCCTCCGCCGCCGAGGCGCGCGAGCAACGGACCGAAGCCGAGCGTCAAAAGGACATCGCCGAAGGCGAGGCAATGAATGCCCGCGAAGCCGAAGCGTTGGAGCGCGAAGCGAAGAAGGCGGCGCAGAATTCGGCAGCCGCTGCACTCAAGGCACAGAAACTGGCAGAGGCCGCCGAGGACAAAGCAAGCAAAGCGCGGGCCGTCGCGGTAGCGAACGAGGCGATCGCGAAGCGGCGAGCCTTTGTCGCCGAGGTGGCGTTAACCGCGGCAGACCTGGCCGTCGCCGATACCGACACCGCCAGTGAGCGGCTCGCCCGGATCGAGCAGACGAGCCCGGAGCTTTTGGACTGGGAAGCGGGCCGGCTGCGGCACTTGTCGCACGGCGACTTCGCCCGCGTGGAGATGGACGACCCCATCGCCCAGTTCGTGTCGACACCTCCGCTGCCTGTGCCGGACGGAACGCCGGCGCCGACCGTGGTTGCCGCCTTGGCGGGCGACCCGGAGACTACCGGCGCCCGGCTCTTGGCCGGCACACTCGACCCCGCCACGGGCAAAGCGCTACTGGCCGCGGCGCCGGCGCTGCCCGGCGTGGATCCTACCTTGGTAGCCCTCGGCCCGGGCGGGCTGACGGCCGTAGCCGGAACGCTGGCGGATCGCGCCGGCGTGATCGCCGTGCTCACGCCCGATGGTGTGAAGCAAGTGGCCGTGCCGCCCGATGGCCGCGAAGTCACGGCGCTTGCGTTCTCGCCAACCGGAGCCGAACTGGCGGTGGCCCACCACCGGCCGATGGCCGTCCGCGTGGAGGTGCTGCCCGTCGCGTCGCTGCCGCCATCGCTCGACCCGGCCATGTCCACCGCGGCGGAGTACAGGATGGCGGGCGAAGGGCGGTTCACCCGAGTTGCGTTCTCTGCCGATGGCACTCGGTTAGCGGCTGTCGAGCAAGCCGGCGAGCCGAGCCGCGTGAACGTCACGGTGTGGTCGCGCCAGTCCCCGGCCGGCGAGTTCACCGGCAAGACCAAGCTCGCGGTCGACGCCCGATCGGTCGCCTTCAACCCACTCGATAGCAGCCGGCTGGCGGTTGGCGCCGCGGGCGGCGAACTCTCGTTTTGGCGTCTGAGCGATGGCGACGCGACGCCCGAAGCACGATTGATGGAGCACGCCGACGACGTGACCGAAGTCGCGTACACGCCAAGCGGCAAGCGGCTCGCCACCGCGTCGGTCAGTGGCCGGGCGTTCGTTTGGCGGCGGTCGGATGACGAGCAGTGGCGGATCGACAACTTCCCGCCAGTCCGCCACCTCAGCCCGCTAACCGGCGTCGCCTGGACCGCCGATGGGCAGACACTCGTCACGGCCGACAGAGAGGGCCTCATCCGCTCGTGGCCGCTGCCGCGGTTCTACGATGTCCGCAAGCTCGCCACCCGCGCCGACGCCGCCAACACCATCGCCCCGACGAAGGGTGGTCGGGTTCTTATCGGCGACAGCCAGGGCCACACCCTGCTGGTCGACCCGGCGCGGCCGACCGAACCCGTCGCCAACTTCTTCGTCGGCCACCCCGGCGAGTCGATCGCGCAGTCTTGGCTTGTTCGAGACGTTGGCTCGCGGTCCACGCACTTGGCAACGCTGGCCTTTGCGGACGGCGCCGCTTCGCTTGTTCGCTGGCGAGACGGCACGCGGTTTGCGCTGAACGGAGTCGATCAACGCGACTCGATCGACCTCTCGCCGGACGGCAAAACCTTGGCCGCCGCGTCGCTGCAAGCGATCACGCTCTTGGACGTTGAAAGATCGCAGGTGCTCGCCCGCGGCACGCTGGCCGCGTCGTCGCTTGCTTTCCTCCCAAGCGGCCGGCTCTTGGTTGGCGACGCCCGGGGGCGACTGTCGTTGATGCGCGCCGAAGGCGGTCAGCTTGTCCGCGAACGCAGCGAACTTGTCGCGCCGCGGCGAGATGTGCGCCTGCTCGCCTCGCAGCGCGACTCGTCGAGCGACGTGGTGTACGCCGTAACCGATGAGCCGCGGCCGGCGGTCTATCGCGTCGCGATCGACCCGGCTGGCGCCATGCGTGTCGAGCCTCTGCCTCGTCTCGATGAACCGATCGATCAGATCACCGCCATCGACGACGGCGTCGCGGTGCGGCTTTCGCGCAGCGGCGAGGTGCTGGTCAGCGACGCTGGCGGCGACGCCTGGCGGCCCGGCAGCCAAGCCGATCTCACGCCGCCCGGGAGCAGCGAGGCACCCGAGTCCCGTAGCCCGGTGCTGCTCGCCTTCGACGATGGCGTCAACACGATCAGCATCTCGCGAGACGGCCGAGAGCGTCGCTGGTCGGCCGACCAACCCAACCGGCCCAACAAAACCACGGTCATCACGGACGAGGGTAAGGTGCTTCTCGCCGCGTGCAACGCATCGGCCGATCGAGTAGCCGTAGCAGCGGAGTCGCGCCTTGGTGTTGCCGTTCGGCTGCGAACGCCTGAAGGCTGGCGGACGCTGCCGGCTGGCTCGCCGTTCTCAACGCGGGCGCGTTTGGCGATTGATGACGCCCGCGTTATCGCTTGGGACCCCACCCCGGGACGCCTCACAACGTGGCGTCTCGACGAACTGGGCGCCAAGCCCGAAACCTGGCAAGAGGGCACGGCCCGCTCAGTGGCGGGCGACGCGGCGATCGCCCTCGGCGACGGCGGCCGCGTCGCGGTTGCGACGCCCAGCGGCGACGACCAACAACTACTTCTTTGGTCGTCCGAGGCCGACCAACCAAAGCGTCACACTCTCGAGGAAATCGAAGCGACCGCGCTCGCCTTCTCGCCCTCAGGCCGCCGGCTGTTTATCGGCACGTCGACCGGTCGGATCGTGCTGTACGATGTCTCGACCAACACCGCCGCCAACCCGCCGGCGCCGCGGTTCGACGAGCTGATGAGCTTCGCCGAGCACCGCCGCCCGATCACAACGCTCCGCTTCTCGCCCGACGGAAAGACGCTTTACTCAGCCGATGAGCAGGGCGTGGGCGTCGTCTGGCCGACGCGGTAGCGGCGGCGATCGGTCTCGCTCGCGCGTGGCAACTTGGTACTTCGGTCTAACCTCCACCTTTGCATGCCTGCTGCTCTCGTCCTCGCCGGCGGCCGCAGCTCGCGGATGGGGCGGGACAAGGCGTCGCTGCCTTGGGGCGAGGGGACGCTGCTGAGCGCGACCGTCGATCGCGCTGCGATGGCGACGGGTAGCGGGCCGATTGCGTGCGTCGCGGCGCCCGACCAATCGCTGCCGCCGATGCCGGGAGGCGTGGAGGTGGCCCGCGACCGCTCGCAGGGCCGGGGGCCGCTGGAAGCGCTCGCCGCTGGATTGCACGCGCTCGCCGGTCGCGCGGAGTGTGCCCTGGTCGTGGGCTGCGACACGCCGCTGCTCGCGCCGGCCGTCGGGCGGCTGTTGCTTGAGCGGCTCGGAGACCACGACGCCGCTGTGGCTGTGGCCGGCGGACGGCGGCAGCCGCTGCTCGCCGCTTACCGCGTCAACCTGGCGCCGACCGCCGACGAGGTGCTCGCCGGCGGCCGGAGCAGCTTGCACGCGTTGCTCGACCGGGTTCGCGTGACCGAAGTCTGCGAAGACGACCTTCGCCGCGTCGACCCCGATCTTCGCAGCCTGATCAACTGCAACGATGACGCGGCGTACCAGCGGGCCCTCGCGCTTCACGCCAGCGGCGCCTGACGGCGGCGGCCAGCACACCGAGCAGAACCGCGGCGGCGGGCTCGGGAATCGCCGCCGGTGCGGCCGCCGCGAGCTCATCACGCCACAGGGTGAAGTCGGCGGCGTCCACCACGCCGTCGAAGTTCAGGTCGGCCGCCACGTTCGCCTCGACGCCAAAGAACCGGCGCCACTCGGCGAAGTCGCCCGGCCCCACGGCGCCGTCGCCATCGATATCGCCCGGCATGGCGGGCGCGACGACAATCTCGCCGATGGTCACGCGTGAGTGGCCGGTCAAGAAGACGTTCAGAGCAATGCTGTCGACGTCCGACCAGTCGATCGGCTGACTAGCCCGGTCGAGCAGCCAGGAGAGGTAGTAGGGCTCGTCGCTCCACGCCAGCTTGGCGCCGAAGCCGGTCGACTGAGCATCGCCGCCGGCGCCCGATCCGAAGACCATCGACAGCTGCGGCGGGTGCACGTGGTCGCCCAGGGGCACGGCCTCGTCAATCCGCATCAGCAGCCGCTCGCCGGCGGCGGTGAAGTCGGCAGCAAGCGGATTCGCCTCGCCACCGTAGCGGAGGCCAATCACCTCAAACACGCCTCGGTCGTGGTCAAACGTCAGGCTGCCGCCGCCCGAAGGCTCCACGGCGAGCGACCCGCCGTAGCCGCTGAAGACGGTTCGCTCGCCGCCAACCGCCGCAGGGGCGTCCCAGGTCTGATCGACGCTCAAGTACTGCTGCTGATCGAAGAACGCCCCGGTTGTGAAGTCGTCCAAGACCAGCTGCGCGTCCACCGCTGGGCCCCCCAAGAGAAGGGCGCCCGCCGCCGCGATGCCGCCTCCAACACGATCGATTCGCTTACTCATGACTACTGCTGCTCCGTTCCGGTAGCCCCTTAAGCGGCTAGGCCGGTTTCATCAGAGCGCGCAACAGTCGGATCGTCTGACTTCGTGCGTTGCAAGACGCCTACCCGAACCGACGCGGAGCACGTCACGCTGCGGGCAAGTACCACGGCGCGATGGTCGCCTCCTCAGCAGTTTGTGGCCGCACCTCCGCGAGGTAGCGACGATCAAACGGCGGCTTCCGGCGGACCTGAGAAGCTCAGGTCTTTCGCGTCAAGCGACGCGAGCAGCAGCCGGCCGCGATCGCAACGCCGGCAAGCAGGCTGACCGCCGGCTCGGGGATGGAGGTCGACGCCCCCGGCGCGGTTGCCCCGAAGTTGTTCGCCCACACGTCGTAGTCGCTTAGCGTGAACTCCGTGCCAAAGCCGTCACGCCAGACGGTGTAGTCGGCCGCGTCAACCATGCCGTCCGAGTTGTAGTCGCCAGCGAGCGGATCGGCCGGAAGTGGGACCAGGCCATCGAAGACTTCCACGTTGTCAAAGACGCTGAAGCTGAAGGCGGGATCAACTGTGACCGAGGAGAACAAGTCGGACATCAACAAGCCGATTGATCCATCGAGAAACGCCTCTTCCGGTTCCCCGTTGCTGTAATCGACCGTGCCGATCTCCAGCGTGTTGCCGGAGCTCGCGCTCCGCATGGTGAAGCGAGCGAAGCCAGGGGATGTGGTGTCGCCGGAGGGACCCAGGTTCTCGGTATCGACTTCGACGTTTACCGTCATCCATTGGAAGCCGGCGGCGCCCGCCCGGACGAGCCCCGTCGAGCCCTGCGCAGGGACGGCCGTGGCGATATCGATCTCTGGGAACGCGGCTTGAATGATTGGGTTGGTGTGGTCGCGGGCCCCTGCCATGTCTCCCAGCGCGTACTGCCCGCTCTCGGACTGGAGTTGGGTTTCCTCTTTGTAGAGCCGGTAGTCCGTCGCCGCGGCGTCTCCGTCGCCGGTGTAGAGGAACGAAGCGCCTAGGGGCCCGGGCATGGCGCCGTCATGTCCAACACTCACGCCCACGAACTCGGTCGTCCCGGTCCCCACGCCGCCGTCGTCGGGCGCCCAGTTCGACCAAACATCAACGCGCAACGTGTACTGCCCCGTGAACGCCGAATCGAAGAAGAAAGCGCCAATCTCCGCGGCGCCGGTCGGCTGCGAGTTATTGACCTCAAGCTTAAGACCAATGGTGTCGCTGCCCCGCGGGGCCGCTGGCAGCCCCTTCGTTGAGTAGTCGAAGCCGAACACCGCCGAGGCATCGGCGTCTTGGGCGATCGTCCAACCGGTGCCCGTGTCTAGTCCGTCAGAAAACACCTGCCCAAACGCGCCGCCGCCGAGACTTAGCAGCCCGAATACGGTCGTCACGCAGATCCACACTCTCGTCATGGTAGTACTCCCCAGCAGATGCACGCCTGTCTGACTATAGGTGGGATCGATCTGGTGATTTCGCGTTCGGTTTCTTGACGTTCCGGCCGGCCAGCAATCGACGCCACGCTTCCCAGATGCTAGCCAGTCGGGCAATTGGCTGCAAACTCCGCGTGGATTGGCCTGCCTCACGACCCCGTCGCTACCCACCGTGCTCAATGAACGGCGGACGAGTCGTTCCAACAGGGCTCCAAGCGCCACAACGAATCGACCGTCGATCGCGCCTGTCAACCGCGGCGCCCCACCGCTTCGCGTTCGCCAAGCTCATGGTCCTCAACGCCAAAGTGCTCCATCGGCACGCTGTAGTGCCGGTCGAAATACGCCGGCAGATCGGCGAGCCGGTCTTCGCCGTCTTCGGCGGTGGCGTACAAGGTCTTGCCCTGTGGCGCCGAGCGGATCTCGCCCTGATCGACCATCACCTCGCCGGCTTTGATGACCATCCGGGGCAGCTCGAACATTGCCTCGTAATTGTCGCTGGGGGTGTAGAGCGTCACGTCGGCATCGGCGCCGACGCCCAGGTGGCCCTTGGTGGTGAGGCCGAGCAGCCGGGCCGGGCCGGCGCGGGTGATGATGGCGATTTCGTTGAGCGTGTACTCGCGGTCGAGCTCCGCCAAGCGGCAGCGTTTGAGCAACGTATCGGGGCACTGGGCGATCAACTCGTCGCGGTACGCACGGTCCATCAGCAGGCGGATCAATTGCGGGTAGGCGAGGAACGACCCGCCGTTGGGGTGGTCGGTGCTCATGACGACCCGCCACGGGTCGCGGATCATCAGGTACCACTCCAGGCCGACCGCCCACTGCAGGGCGTTGAAGAGATTCTTGTTCTTGTAGGTCATGGGGAGCACGCCGCAGCCGCCCTCGACCTCGGTGTCGTGCGAGCACCACCGGTTGCCGGTCGCCCGGTAGAGGTAGTGGCCGAGCGGGCCGTCGCCCGTCATGTTGGTCGTCGCCCCGAACATCACCTGGCCGACGTCCACCGAGAGGTTCTCGTGCTGGTTGATGTAGTCGACCAGCGGTTCGACCCGGCTGGAGAGCGAACCTTCGTCCGCGTCGCCGCCGCCGTAGCTGTGAAACTGGATGTGGGCCAGGTGGGCGCGGGCGCCGCCGAGGGCTTGCATGGTGTCGAGCGTGGTCCGCCAATTGCCGGGCATGCCGAGCTGGTTGCAGTGCAGGTGCAGCGGGTGGGGCAGGGCGAGCTCGTTCGCCGCCGCGGCGAGCGAGCTGATGATCTGCCGCGGCGTGAGGTTGTAACCGGGCACTTCGGACTCCAACCCCTCCACCCGCATCATGCCGGGACGCTTCCACGCCTCCACGCCGCCCGGGTTGGCCAGCTTGGGGGCGTAGCCGCGGGTCCGCCGCAGCAGCCACGCCAGGTACTCGCGGAGCCGTTCGCCATCGCCGCGCTGGATGCACTCCATCGCGTAGCGGTTGTTGCCCACCAGCACGAAGAAGCCTTTGTCCAAGCAGGGCGTGTCGGCGAACTCCTGGTGCGCCTGCCTGGCGCCGAGCGGGGAGACCGCCGCGTCGAAGACCGACGTGTAGCCCAGCCCGGCGTACTTGTACGCCGTGGCGAAGGTCGAGGGTACGCTGCCCATGGTGCCGGAACGCAGGCCGGGCGAAGCGGCCAGGGCGCCCGCCAGGCCGCGGCGGTCGTCGGGCCGCATCTTGCGGGCGGCGGTGACCTTCGGCCCCGTGATGTGGCAGTGCATGTCCACGCCGCCCGGCATGACCACCAGTCCCGCGGCGTCGATCGTCCGCGAAGCCTTCGCCCCATCGGCCGGCGGGGCGACAACCTTGCCGCCGTCGATCCAGAGGTCGCGCACCTGCCCATCGATTCCATTGATAGGGTCGTAGACGGTTCCGCCGGCGATCTTAAGCAACGTGGTGGCCAGGGCTGGATGATGGGGGCTGGGGGCTGGGAGCCGCGAGTCCTATGGTACTTCGAATCCCGAGACCTAGAGAAGGTGAACGATGGCACGCGATCGGATCGAACACGCGACTCAGCGGATGAAGCTCGCCCGCAGCTTCACGCATCACTGCCTGGAAGACCTGGCGCCGGAGCAGTGGTTTTGGCAACCGGCCGACGGCATGAACCACATCGCCTGGCATGTGGGTCATCTGGCGTTCGCCCAGTACTTCCTCTGCCTGAAACGGATCCGCGACCGCATTGAAGCCGACGAGCCGCTCATCAGCACGAAGTTCCTCAAGAGGTACAAACGCGGCTCATCGCCCGACCCGATGCCGGAGAACAACGAGACGATCGCCGAGCTCAGGCGCGTTGTCGACGGCGTCTTCGACGAGGCGATGCGTGAGCTCGCGAAGTGGACCGACGAGGAGCTCGACGTACCGTCCTCGCCGCCGCACCCCGTGTTTGACACCAAGTTGGGCGCCATCGAGTGGTGCCCCCAGCACGAGATGATGCACGCCGGCCAGATGACCCTGCTGCGGCGGCTGATGGGCAGGGGGCCGAAGTGGTGAGTAGGCGCTAGTTGATAGGCGCTAGGCGCGAGTTCTTTCGGGTCGGTCCCGACACGCTGGCAGCGCCTTAGCCGTGGGCGCCAGCCCCGGTCTTACCATTGGACGCAGAACCGTCCTCGTCACCAACCGCCTCGATCAGTCCACGCAGTACCGACTCCGCCGTCGCCGCCCCACCGCGTGTTGGCAGCGGCAACGCGACGCCGTCATTGCGGTGCCATGTCCCGCCGCCTTCGCTGAGCGGCGTGATGGGAAAGCCGACCGCGTGCGGCGGGTGGCTGACGTGCTTCGGCTGCACATCGATAATCGGCCCCGTATCGAGCCGGATGATCACGTCCCACTCGCCACGCTCGCCCGCGGACCAGAACGTCGCCTCGCCCGGAAGGTAGCGGGGGTAGCCGCGGGCGAAGTCGACCGCCATCGGGTAGCCCGTTTGCCAGGCGAGCACGTTCTCCGCTCCGGTTGCATTCGACTCGGACGGCAGCGAGGCAACCACCACGCGCGTGCGGTCGTGCACTTCCTGGGCGAGCTGCGTCATCGCCGCCACCGCCGCGGGGCCGCCTTCGGCGACGGGCTTTCCACGGACAATCGTCGCGTAGTTCGCGCCCGCGATCCGATCAAGCAGCGCTCGCCACGCGTTGAGCGACACGCCGGTCTGCTGCTCGACAACCGTCTCGTCGAGCGCCACGCCGGCCGCCAAAGCCCGCAGCACGCCGAGCGCTTCGTAGTCGGCGCCGTCGGCGAGCGGGAAGTCGGCGGACGGGACTTCGACGATCGAACGAGTAGCGCCGTCGCCGATGCGATCGAAACCCGGCAGCGGCTTCGGCTCGCAACGCCAGTAGACGATCAGGTTGGATCGGTCCGCGATCTCGCCATACGTGGCGCCCACGCCGCCAACGGCTTGGAACGCCAAGACCGACGCCGCATCGGCGGGCGAGCCGGTCCAGTCGACGGCGCCCCGCAGCCGATCGGCGAGTTCAACGGCGAGGCGTTGGGCCTCGACCGAGACGGCGCCCAGGCCGCAAATCAGCGTGCGTCGCGACTCGCGCAGCCAACCGCCGGCGAGCTCATACGGATCGATGGCGGCGTCCCGCCCGGCGAAGGTCATTGCGCGTTCTTCAGAGCTTCGAGTTCCGCATTCAGCTCCTTCTCGCGGGCGCTTGCCGCTTCGAGCTTCTGCTTCGCCTCGGCCAGTTGTTTCTCAGCGGCGGTGGCTTGCTGCTCGGCGGTGGTCCGCTCGCCCACGACCCGCTCCAGCTCGCCCGTCAACCGCTCGCGAACCACGCCCGGGTGATTCCAGCCGAGGTTGACTATCAGGCCGGGCTTGTCGGCTTGGATTTTCTTGGCCGCCTCGAAGGTGACTCCGGTCTGCCAGACGTAGAGCCGCGAGAGCTTGGGCAATGCCGCCAACTCCGCCAGCCCCGGGTTGCCGACCTTCGAACCGTAGAGGTTCAGGTACTCCAGCCGCTTGAGCCCCGCGATCGACCCCATGGCGGCGTCGGTCACCGCGGTGTTCTCCAGGTGAAGCCGGCTGAGATTGATCAGCGTCGCGAGCCCGCGGACCCCGTCGTCGGTGACTTTCGTTCGACCAAGATCGAGCCACGCCACGTTGGGCGCCACGGCCTGCACGAGCGTTAGCGTCTCGTCGGTCACTTCGCCCGGGCCGCTGGGGAAGCCGATGCTCAGCAGCGGGCTGCCGGCGTAGAGCGGAACAACCGAGGCGCCCGCCGCTTGCAGGGCGGCAATGGCTTCGGCAGACGCCGGGGCCGGTGCGGGCTCGGCTTCTGCTTCGGCCGGCTCGGCCTCCGCCATCTCGGCTTCGGGCACCGCTTCTGCGCTCGTCAGGATCGCCCCCTGCTCAATCCACAGCCGCACGCTCTGGACCTGCTCGTCGGTGAGCCGCTTGCCTCCCTTGGGCATCCGCAGCGGGTCGTCGTCCGGCAGCGTCAGGCGGTTGTAGAGCTCACTCGACTCGGGGTCGCCCGCGACGACGAGGCCGATCTCCTCAAGCTCCTTCATCAGCTCCGTGGTGTGCATCCGCAGTTCACCCAGCCCCTTCTTCTCGCCGTGGCACTTGTAGCACCGCCCGGCGAAGACCGGCTCCACGACTTTGGCGAAGTCCACTATCGGCGGGCCGCTCGCCGCTTGTTCCGCGTACGCAGAACAGGCGAAAAGGAGGGCTGGCAGAAACAGGGCAGACTGGCGAATCCAGGGACTGATCAACATTGATGAACGCCTTGAACAGGGAGTTGCCATCGGTAACACCACTTGCGAGTCTAGCCACGCGGGCGCACGCGTTCTACCGAGCCGGCCGCCCGGGCGACCCGGTTGGGCGGAAATCGCGTGCCGACCGCCGCCAATCGTATGAGCTCTCCCGCCAACACCCGCCCCCCAAGGCCCTGCCGTGCCCCTGCCACGTTTGCTGATTTGGTCGCTCGCCCTTGTCTGGCTGACGCTGCTACCCGGGACGCCCGTGGCCGCCGCCACTCCGGCCGAGGAGCTGAACGCGCTCATCGCCAAGGCGTGGGAGTTCCGCATGCAGGAGTATCCCCAGTTCGCCACACGCACGGGCGACCACCGATTTAACGACAAGCTGGCGAGCGTTTCGCTGGCCGACGCGGAGCGGCGGAACCAAGCCGACCAAGGGTTTCTGGACCGGCTCGCAGCCATCGACGCGGACGCGCTCGCCGGCCAGGACCGCGTGAACTACAAGCTGTTTGAGCGTGAACTGCGTGACGGGATTGCCGAGTACGGATTCAATGACCACTTGGTCGCCATCAGCAATCGTTCCGGCTTTCACATTTCGTTCCCTGACCTGCCGAAGCTCACGCCGCTGGCGACGACCAAAGACTTCGAGAACTACCTCGCCCGGCTCCGCGCGTTCGGCGACTACGCCGATGGCAACATCGCGCTGCTCCGCGAGGGCGTGCGGACCGGTTACACGCTGCCGGCGGTGATCCTCGAAGGCTGGGAGGATTCGGTCGACGCCCACATTGTGGACGACCCGACCGAGAGCGTCCTGTACGAGCCGCTCACGAACCCGCCCGCCACGGTCCCCGCCGGCGAGCACGACCGGCTACGCAAAGCCGCCAAGTCAGCGATCGCGGAGTCGGTCGTCCCCGCGTACCAACGATTCCGCCGGTTCATGGCGGACGAGTACCTGCCGAACTGCCGGACCGCGATCGGCGCCTCCGCGCTGCCCGGCGGCCGTGAGTTTTACCGCCACCGCGTCCGCAAGTTCACCACGCTCGACACCACGCCCGAAGAGGTCCACGCCCGCGGCTTGGCCGAGGTGAAGCGGATCCGGTCGGAGATGGACGCGATCATCGAACGCGTCGGCTTCGACGGCGACTTCGCGGCGTTCGTCGAGCACCTGCGCACCGAGCCGAAGTTCTACGCCAAGACGCCCGACGAGTTGCTCGCCAAGTGCGCGCTCATCCTCAAGCGCGCCGATGGGCAGTTGCCGAAGGTCTTCGCCGTGCTGCCCCGGACGCCTTATGGCCTGGTGCCGGTGCCGGACTACATCGCCCCCAAGACCACCAGCGCGTACTACATGCGGCCCGGCGGCGACGGCACAACCGCCGGCAACTACTACCTGAACACCTACAATCTGCCGAGCCGACCGCTCTACGCGCTCGAGGCGCTCTCGCTCCACGAGGCGGTGCCCGGCCACCACCTGCAACTCGCCCTGCAGCAGGAGCTGCCGGACATGCCGCCGTTCCGCAAGTACTCGGGGTTCACCGCGTTCATCGAAGGCTGGGCGTTGTACTCGGAGCGGCTCGGGCTGGAGATGGGTTTCTACGAAGACCCCCACAGCGACTTCGGCCGGCTGACGATGGAGATCTGGCGGGCGTGCCGGTTGGTGGTGGACACGGGCGTGCACTACTTCGGCTGGACGCGTGACGAGGCGATCGCCTTCATGGCCGCCAACTCGGCGATGTCGCTGCACAACATCCGCGCGGAGGTCGATCGCTACATCGGCTGGCCCGGCCAGGCGCTCGCCTACAAAACGGGCGAGCTGAAGATCCGCGAGCTTCGCGGCATGGCCGAAGAGCGGCTCGGCGATGAGTTCGACGTCCGCGAGTTCCACCGCGTGGTGCTCGGCGCCGGCGCGGTCCCGCTGGACGTGCTGGAGGAGAACGTCGTCGCGTGGGTTGAGTCGGCCGAGTGATCCGCGGTCACGCGCCCGCCGACGTGAACACGCCGAGGATGCTCAGGCCGATGTACAGCAGCAGGGTGATCCACCACCCCAGCGCGAGCATCGGCGGCATCTGCACACCGGCGGCGAAGGCTACCAGGCCCGCCACCGCCACCAGACCAAGGACCGCGGCGGCGGCGCCAACGCCAATCAGGCTCAGGATGCCCATCAAAACGGACGCCACGCCGAGCGCAATGAGCACTTGCTTCATGGAGAAGTTGAAGCGGAACGTCGGCTTCTCCTCGTCGGCGTCGTCGTCGGCCCGGTAAAAGGCCTCTTGCTCGGGGTCCCAGTCGTCGTCGAGCTCGTCAGCTTGCGGCTCGCCCGCCTCGCCGCAGCGGGCCCGCTCGACGAGCTGCTTCCGCTTTGCATCGAGCGCGGCTTCGCGGCGGCGGTCTTTCCACGCCAAGAACGCGTTGGCCACCACCAAGGCGGTCAGCACCAAGAGCATCAGTGCCGCCACGCTGCTGCCGATGAGCTTCGCCGCCGAAAGGAACACGGCCAGCGCCGCCGTGCCCATGAGCATGTGCTTGATCTGGAAGCGGAACTTAAAGTCCTTGAGGAACTCGTCGAGGTCCTGGCCAGAGTTGGCGTCCTCGTAGACCTCGTCGATGTCGAGCGCCGTCGTCGCGCGAACCACTTCCTCTTCCGCACGACGCTGCTCGGACGCGATGATGTCGGGGTCGACGGGCTCGAGCTCGTAGTCCTCGCCGTCGTCGTCGAACTCATCGTCGAAGTCGCGGCCCGTGGGCTTCGCTTCAGACGGCTCGGTCGTGGACCGGTAGAACCGGTCGCGGTCCACGGGATCGGAGGAGGAATCGCCGGTAGGCATGCGGGCTGGCTTCCGGGGTTGAACGCGATTCAACCCAGTATACGAAAGCCGCGGCAGCGACGGCGAGATTCGCCCGCTTGCCGCTGCGAATCGCTCAGTACCGCGCCGTGGTCTGCCAACGGTCAACCATCCGCGTAGGCGCCTGCACGGCCGGCCCCGGCGTGGCGGTGCCGAGCGCCGCATTCAGCGCGGCGACGCGGCCCGAGACTTCGGGCTGGAAACGGTTCAACTCCAGCGATCGCTGGTAGTTCTCCAGCGCCTGCCGATGGTCGCCCGCCTGATCACGCAGCCGACCGAGCGCCGTGAACGCCCGCGCGTTATCCGGGTCGGCAGCCAGCGCGGCCACGAGTTGGGCCGACGCCTGCTCGGGCTGGTTCGTCTCTTCCAGCAGTCGGGCCAGCTCGATCTTGGGCTCGGGGTTGTCGGGGCTCGCCAGGTTCCAGTGGTTGAGCAGCCGGAACGAGGCGTCTTGCCGGCCGGTCTCCGAGAGCAGCACGGCCAGGCCGCGGTAGCACTCGGTGTGGTCCGGGTCCCGCTCCAGGCATTGGTTGTAGAACATCTCCGCCTGCCGCAGATCGTCCGGCCGGCTGTGGAGCGTGCCCGTCTTGTGCAGCGACGCGGCCAGGTTGTAGTAGCCGTCCGCGGAGTCCGGATTGGCGGCCACGGCCTGCTGGAACTTCTCGGTCGCCGCGGGGTACGCCCCCTGCTGGTACAGGCGGACGCCCTCGGAGTTCTTCGCCTGGCTGGTCACGGTGTTACACCCGGCAGACGCCGAGAGCAACGCCAACGCCACCAACGCCGGCCCGAGGGCCGTGGCGCTTCGATTCACATTCGTTTCCGATGGCTGAAATACGGCTGGCGTCACCAGATTCGCCTCCCGCGAGTCCTTGGGAATCTCCGCACCCATTCGCAGAGGGCGGGACCGTAGCAGGCGCTCGGCCGACGGACAATCGCAGTCTGATGCGAGATTAGCCCGCCACCGTTCCGCATTCCGGACAACCGTTACAGAGCGGCAAGTTCCCTGAACTCTCAGCTTTTTCCAGCCCGCAGGCCGAACCTATCTTCGCCAGGCAGGTGTATTTACGCAGTAGGTTGCGGCGAATGGAGTCGCCCCCGCGGGGTCGACGCGTCGGCCATGCCCGCGGGACCCTCCCCAAGTCCGCACACGCTGGAGACCGACGGTGGCAAAATCAACGACCGGGGCAAAGAAGAAGAAGCCGGCCGCGAGCTCGGCTCGCTCCCCCAAGAAGAAGGCGACCGCAAAATCGTCGAAGGCTACGGAGACCGAAGCCACCGAGGCGACCATCGACCGGCGCCGCAAGCCCCGCCGCACCGAGAAGGCGGAAAAGCCCGAGCCGATCACGGAAGAAACGGGCGCCGGTCCGAAGCTGGAACGCCGCAAGAAGGTCAATCGCCGCCGACAAATCGACCCCACGACCTGCGAGCGGGACTACTCCGACCAGGAAGTGGAGTTCATGAACGCTCTGGACGACTACAAGCGGGCCAGCGGCCGGATGTTCCCGACCTGCAGCGAGGTCCTGGAGGTCATCCGCTCGCTGGGCTACGTCAAGCTGTCAGCCGCGGAGCTGGCGGCCCGGGCTGAGAACGACGCCGATGGCGACGCGGAGGCCGAAGACTCCGCTTTATCGGGCGAGGCGGCCACGGCCGACGCCCAAAGCGAGGCTTCCGAGGAAGAGCTCGAACCGGCGGCCGTCTAGTCCGCCGATTTTCGATGAAGGACGCGGCGCCTGCGAGTTGCGGGGCGTGATTTTGGACCGGGGGCGGTCGAATCCCCACGGCTCACGAGGCGGCGTGTCAACCAAAACAGGCGGCGGGGCCGATTGCGATCGTGTCGGCCCAGCCGCCTGTAGGTTTTTGTGGACGGTAATCCGCGGCCGGTGCAACGGTGCTCTAGCGTCGCCGGGCGAGTTCCCGCAGCACGTCGGCCGCGGCTTCGCAGCTGTCTTTGGCTTGTGGCTTGGCCGGCAGCGGCGGCAGTTTGCCGGGCTTCTTCTTGCCGCCCTTTTCCTCATCGCCTTCCTCGGCGCCCTCAGCGGCTTGCTCGCCCTCGTCGGCGGCATCGTCGTCGCCGGCCGCTGGGTCCTCAAGAATCGTCGCCTTGCCGTCCATCACGGCGTGGGTTTCGTCCATCCTAAAGGACTGCGTTTCCCGCATCGCGGCTTCGCTCTGGGGCTCGGGCCCGAGCAGCCAGCGGCTGATGTCGTCGTCTTCAACCGAGACGCTGTCGCCCTTCTCGGCCGTCCGCTGCAGCGAGTCGGCCACGCCTTCCACCTTGGGCCGCTTCTGGCGGTCGAGGTCGGCCGGGTGATCGAACACAAACTCCAGCGGCCCAACCTTCAGTTCATCGCCGTGACGCAGGGGCGTTTCGCCCTCGATATTGGCGCCGTTGACGAACGTGCCGTTCCGGCTGCCTAGATCCTGGACGGTCACACCTTGTTCGGTCCGCAGCAGCACGCAGTGGCGTCGGCTGATCGCGTCGCTCCCGGCGCGCAGCGTGCAGTCGCTCGCCCTTCCGATGACGAACTTGTGCTTCTTCAGCGGTATTTCGGCACCGCTCTTGGCGCCGGCAAGGACCTTCAACTTCATGTCTTACCCCTAAATCGCTCCGCGAAAGATAGACGTGGAAATAGCAGAACTCGCGGCAACAGAGCGAAGCTAGCGGCTAGAGATGTTGGACGGGCCTCGGAGTCGGGTGCCTGAGGTGGAGAGGGATGAGGGGCGGCAAGGAGGCGGAAGAAAAAACGATAGGATAAGGAACTCTTCCACCGTCGCACTCCGGCCGGCGCCGGGGTGCAAGCAAGCTAGCCGACACCTCCATCGTATACATAACGCCCCCGCTTGGGCGAGGGCCTTTCGGAAGCCACTGTAGTTATCGGCACAATCGCGTCGCTACCCTCGATTCGCGCACGGCTCTCTAGCAAACTCACGCAACGTTCACATCGGCCGAGGCTCCTCCGCAAGGCGGCCGCGCCAAGTGGGCGGCTGCCCGACAACTAACGTCGCTTCGACCAGGCGACGTTTCCAAATCGCCCCGCCAACTCACGTTCGGCTTTCCGCAACATCTCTCGGCCGAGTGTTGCCTCCGCGAGCTCCGCGTCCAGACACCCTGCCATGGCCTCGGCGAGCGGTGCGACCAAGTCGGCCGTCCTCTCACTAATGTCTCCGCCGAACAATTCCGCTAGCCCGGGCAGCTCCGGCGCCGAGGCTGACTGGGCCAGCAGCAGGCCGCCGTGCTGCAGCACGGCGCCCCGCCGCTTCCGCTGGGCGCTACCCATGACTTTGTGCTCAGCGCCCGCCGAAACCGCCAGCAGATCGCCCTCGCTCCGCCGTTGGAAGCACAAGAACGGCTCGTCGGCGGGCGGGCGGACTATTGCCGAGTCGCACAGCTTGAGCTCGGCGCCGGGCAGGGCGTTCTCCAGCACTGAGACCACCGCCGCGTGCACCCGCCGGTAGCAGCTCTCGGCCCCCCCGTCGGGCAACGCGGCCGCGGGCAGGGCGAGACTGTAGGTCAGCTCATGGTCGTGAATGAGCGCCCCACCGCCCGAGTGCCGGCGGACGCAGGGCAAGGCGGCGCTGGCCGGGTGGCGCTGGCGGTCCGCGTGCTTCTGGAAGTATCCGAGCGAGACCGTCGGCTCACGCCACCGGTAGAACCGAAGGATCGCCTCGCCGTGCTCGATCGCCCAATCCAAGAGCGCCTCATCGACCGCCATGTTCCAGGCGCCGTCGCCGGGCGGATCGATGATGAGGGCGAGTCTGGTTGGCATCGGTCTCTCGCGGAGACGCAGAGGAGCGGCACCCTAACGCCTACGCGTGGCGACCGAAGCGAGCAAGTCGCTCGCTTCGGAAAACTGATAGGCACTGCTGGTCCCAGCCATTGAAGTACCAGGCGTTTACGAAACGCTCCAAAGCAACGAACTGGGCGTCCGAAAGACCGCTAAGGATCGTCTCGCAACCCTCTAGCCGCCCGAGCTCAAGGAACCGGGCGAAGCGACTCTCACTCTCAACAGCAGCAGGTGGCAGGCATTCGCCTATCCACTCGTCTCGTATCTCATCGCGAAACGTCCGCCATTCCGCGCTGCGATTGGTCCTGCGCCGGAACGCCATCGCGGTATGCCCTCTGCGTCTCTGCGAGAGATCCACGCTACGGCCCGCAATAGCACATCACCGGCTTACGGGCGGCGGCGACCTCGTCGGGGCGGCTGATACTGGTGGTGTGAGGCGCCTCGTGCAGCAGCTCGGGGTCTTCCTCGGTGATGCGGAAGAGGACCTCGGCGAACGCGTCAAGCGTTTCCTTGCTCTCGGTCTCGGTCGGCTCGATCATGAACGCCTCCTTGACGGTCATCGGGAAGTAGACCGTGGGGGCGTGGAAGCCGTAATCGAGCAGACGCTTGGCGAGGTCCATCGCCGTGACGCCCTTCTCGGTCTTGAGCGTCTGGATCGAGGCGACAAACTCGTGCATGCAGCGGTCGCCCTGCGGCACCGGTAGGAAGTGCTTGATGCGCGAGAGCAGGTAGTTCGCGTTCAGCACGGCGTGCTCGCTGACCTTCCGCAGGCCATCGGGCCCGTGCGTGCGGATGTAGCACCAAGCCCGCAGGAGCACGCCGACGTTGCCGAAGAAGGAACGAACGCGGCCGATCGATTTGTCGTCGCCGAAGTCGAGGTAGAACCCCGCATCTCCCGCGCCCTTCGCGACAACCGGCGCGGGCAAGTACGCCCGCAGCTTCTCCGCCACGCAGATCGGCCCGGCTCCGGGGCCGCCGCCGCCGTGGGGGACGCTGAAGGTTTTGTGCGGGTTGTAGTGCTGCATGTCGGCGCCGAAGTCGCCGGCGCGGGTCACGCCCAGGATGGCGTTCATGTTGGCGCCGTCCAGGTAGATCAGCCCGCCGCGCTGGTGAACCTCGTCGGCGATCTGCTTCATGCTCGGCTCGAACACGCCGACGGTATTCGGGTTGGTGATCATGAAGACCGCCACGTGGTCGTCCAGCTTCGCGTGGAAGTCGTCCATGTCCACGGCGCCGGTGACGGTGGTCTTCACGGTTACCACCTGGAAGCCGGCCATCGCCGCGCTGGCCGGGTTGGTGCCGTGGGCGCTGTCGGGCACGAGCACCTTGGTGTGCTTGTCCGCGAGCCCGTGGTCACGGAAGTAGGCGGCCGCCACCCACAGGGCGGTCAGCTCGCCGTGGGCGCCGGCGGCGGGCTGCAGGCTGCAGGCGGGCAGGCCCGAGATCTCCGAGAGGAACTCCTGCATCTCGAACAGCACCCGCAGCATCCCCTGCAGCGACTCCTCCGGCTGGTACGGGTGCAGGTGGGCAAACTCCGGCATCGCCGCGGTCCGCTCGTTCCGCTTCGGGTTGTGCTTCATCGTGCACGACCCGAGCGGGTAGAAGTGCGTGTCGACGCTCATGTTCTGCGTCGACAGGTTGACGAAGTGCCGAACGACCTGCGGCTCCGAGAGCTCCGGCAGCTCGGGCGCCCGCTCGGCCAGGGCAGTGGCGGGCAGCAGGTCGGTGATGTCCTGCTCCGGCACATCACAAGCCGGCAGCCGCGTGGCACGCCGGCCGGGCTTGGAGAGCTCGAACAGGGACTTGGTGTCGCGAGTGTTCTTCATTTTGGTTTACCGCCAAGGACGCCAAGGCTGTGTTTAAGTGACCTTAATCTGATACTTGCAACGCTCTCTAAACACAGAGTTTGGTTCGACCAGTTCGGAGACGCGAGTGGCGATCGTCTGCTTGGCGGCCGCGCCTTCTTCACCGCTCCAGCAGCCGTAAAGCTCGACCGAGTGGCTGGCGTCCATCAACCCCATGAGGATTACGCCAAGCTGATCGTGATTCGCCTCTTGGCTTCGCTTGTCTCCCTCGTCTTCATCAAGTTGTTCTTCATACCAGTCCTGGCCGCGGTAGTCCGCCTCGGGCCATTCGCCGTTTTGCAGCATCGCCCATCGGTATCCGCAACCACACTGCTTGTCGGAACCGATGTACCGCACCTCCGGGAGCGAGAACTTGTCAACAACACTCCGGGTTCGCTCGCTCAGCGTTTCGGTGTGAACCGCTCGTTTCAGCGGATTCCAAGCGATGGCTGGTATCTCACCATCACTCGCGATGTACAGCACGTAGCACATCCCAATCGAGGCCTCCGCGTTCTCTGCGACCTCCGCGGTTAATCCACTCGAATCACTCCGCCGCCACCAACCCCGCGACCTTAGCGTCCTTGGCGGTTCCACAAAGAACCGAAGCGAACGCGTCCGTCTCCGCCTTCGTCCGCTTCTCGGTGACGCAGACCAGCAAGCAGTCGGACAGGTCGGGGTAGAACTGCCCGAGCGGCACGCCGGCGAAGTAGCCCGCGTCGAGGGCGGCCTTCACCAGCTCGTCCACCTTGTTCTCACGGTCGCGGATCACGAACTCTTTGAACGTCGGCGCCGGGAAGGCTTGCTCGAAGCGGTCCGACTCGCAGAGCTTGTCCACCAGGTAATGGCTCTTCTGCAGGCAGAGCGACGCCGTCTCCTTCAATCCCTCGGGGCCGAGCAGCGACAGGTAGACCGTTGCCCGCAGGGCAAACAGTCCTTGGTTGCTGCAGACGTTGCTGGTCGCCTTCTCGCGGCGGATGTGCTGCTCTCGCGTTTGCAGCGTGAGTGTGTAGCAGGGCGTGCCTCGGCGGTCGACCGTTTGGCCGACGATCCGGCCCGGCATGCGGCGAACGAGCTTCTCGCGGCACGCCATAATGCCGAGGTAAGGGCCGCCGTACTGCTGACCGGAACCGAGGCACTGGCCTTCGGCCACGGCGATATCGGCGCCGTCGCCATCGTTCCAGTCACCGGGTCGCTTCAAGAGGCCGAGGCTGATCGGGTCGAAGACCGCCACGAGCAACGCGCCCGCTTCGTGCGTGACAGCCGTAATGCTGTCAGTATCTTCGAGCGCGCCGAAGAAGTTCGGGTGCTGCAGCAGCACGCAGGCCGTGTCGTCGGTGAGCGCGGCGCGCAGTTCGTCCACGTCAACCACGCCGCCCGGTGTGGGGACGGTGACCGAGTCGACGCCCAAGCACTCCAGATACGTGACGATCGTCTGTCGGTACTCGGGGTGCAGCGTCTCGGGCAGCACCACGCGGCCGCGGCGGCGGGTGGTGGCGATGCTCATCAGCACGGCCTCGGCGGCGGCGCTGGCGCCGTCGTACAGGCTGCTGTTGCTCACCTCCATGCCGGTCAGGCGGGTGATCAGCGTCTGGTACTCAAACATCGCCTGCAGGTTGCCCTGGGCGACCTCCGCCTGGTACGGCGTGTAGCTGGTGTAGAACTCGCTGCGCGAACCAACCACGTCTACCACGGCGGGGATGAAGTGGTCGTAACTCCCGCCGCCTAGGAACGACACGGTGTCCGCCGCATTCTTGTTGAGCGACGCGAGCTCCCGCACCGTCTGCTCAAGCTCCATCTCGCCCTGAGCCGCCGGCAGGTCGAGCGGCCGCTTCATCTGCAGCTCGTCCGGCACCGCGTCAAGCAGCTCATCCAGAGACAGGTCCGAAGGCAGTCGGCGTCGAAAAAGCATCTAGACGCTGGTCTCCACGGCATCGACCGACAACACCGTCGGCGGTAAATCTATCTTGGCTGTGCTCCAGGTGGTGAGCTGGATCACGGCGTTGTGGTGCGGTTCGTGCCAGAGGACATCGCGCCGCAGGCGACGCTTGCCGGTCCATTTTTCGAGTCGCGTCCCGGGCTCCAGCGACTCGGCCAGCGTCGCGTTTCGATCGTGGGTTCGGCCCAC
>JBCDJN010000015.1:0-64704 GCA_039414355.1 Planctomycetota bacterium
CCCTCGGCGCGGCGCCCCGCTGCGCGGCGTTCGCCCCCGCCAACCGATTGCGGCCGCCAAGGCCGAAGTCGTCCTCGGCGCCCATGAAGCCGATCAACGCCCGCGGCCCGTACAGCTGGCCGCCGTCCGCGGCGACGGGCGGCAGCCACACCGGTCCGCAACGGCAGAACGACCCGACGCCACCGCAGAAGCCGCAGCAGCCCGAGCCGACGCCAAACCAATAGGGGTTGGCATAGCGGTAGAAGCCGGGCCCCGCAACGAAGACCCCGCCCGTGCCCGAGACGCCCGCGACCTGGGCGCTTCGCACCTGACTGCTACTGAAGCTCGACGTGCGGCCGAGGATGCTGGTCGATCGCGTTGTCGATCCCAACATTGCCGGCCGCGACGGCGAGTCGCCCGGGAATCGGACCTGCGCATCGGCGCCGCTGATCGCAACGATCGAGACCGCCAACGCAAGCAACGTTCGCTTCGCCATGCCACGCTCCCGCGGAAGAGCCGATTGCCGCTACTACGGATTAGACCGCTGGGCGACGCGAACGCCAACTCAATTCGCGACTTAGTCATCGATGTCGCGGTAGATATTTCGCCGGTAGACGACAAAGTAAGCGGCTTGGGCAAGGCAGCTAGCCGCCACGCAGACCGGTGCGAACCAGGCGTATCCCCCGCCGGTTGCGATCGCGAAGGCGAAGCCGAGAGTCACGTCCGCCACCGCGCCCAAGCACAACGCCACGAAGACGGTGAGCCCCATCACCACGGCAAACAAGAGCACCACCCGCCAGGCCGGCAGGCGATGGCCAACCTGCAGTCGGTTGCCCAAGAGCAGAACCACACCGACCACGCACGGAGTGACCACTAGGTGCGCCACCACCGTTCTTGCCCCCAGGGCGACGGCGGCCGATCGCAACGAAGCCGCGGCAACCGCCGCAATCGCCAACGCCGCCATCAAGCGTCCAAGCGAGAAGCGGAACGCGTCCCCACGCATCAGCATTCGCCGGTGACGCGGCGCTCGATCTCTTCTACCACGTCGTCCAGCTTCACGCGGACCTGCTCCAGCGAGTCGCGGTCGCGGAGCGTGACGGTCTTGTCGGTGAGCGTCTCGCCGTCCACGGTCAAGCAGTAGGGCGTGCCCGCCTCGTCTTGCCGGCGGTAGCGGCGGCCGACGGCGCCCTTCTCATCGTAGAACGCGGGGAACCTCTTCTTGAGCGCCCGGTAGAGGTCCTTGGCGACTTCCGGCATGCCATCCTTCTTGACCAGCGGGAAGACCGCCGCCTTGATCGGCGCCAGCCGCGGGTGGAGCTTCATCACCGTGCGGGTCTGCTCCTTGCCCTTGTCGTCCGGGGCGGTGTCCTCGGTGTACGCCTCGCACAAGAAAGCGAGCGCCCCGCGGTCGGCGCCGGCGGAGGGCTCAATCACGTGCGGCGTGAAGCGCTCGTTCGTCACGTCGTCCCGGTAGGTCAGGTCCTTGCCGCTGCCGCGGTGAACGGGCTTGCCGTCTTCGCCAAGCTGCACGGTGAGCGGGTCGCTCGCCGGGTCGAGCTTGCCCTCCATGTGGCTGCGGAGGTCGAAGTCGCCGCGGTGGGCGATGCCCTCAAGCTCGCCGTACTCGCCCTCGGGCAGGAACGGGAAGGCGTACTCGATGTCGGCCGTTCCGGTGGAGTAGTGACTGAGCTCGTCGGCGTGGTGCTCGCGGAGGATGAGGTTCTCGTCCGAGAGCCCGAGCCCCTTGTACCAGGCCATCCGCCGGTCGCGCCAGTATTTGTACCAATCCTGCGACGTGTCCGGGTGGCAGAAGAACTCAATCTCCATCTGCTCAAACTCGCGGCTGCGGAAAGTGAAGTTCCGCGGCGTGATCTCGTTGCGGAAGCTCTTACCGATCTGCGCGATGCCAAACGGCACCCGCACCCGCGAGCTATCAACCACGTTCTTGAAGTTGACGAAGATCCCCTGCGCCGTCTCCGGCCGGAGGAACGCCCTGCCCTCCTCGCCGGCGAGGGCGCCGACGGTGGTGGGGAACATCAGGTTGAAGTCACGCGGTTCGGTCAGCGTGCCGAGCTCGCTCGCTTCGGGGGCGAGGGCGCTCGCGAAGTCGGCGACGTCGATCTTGTCGAGCGTTGTCAGATCCCCGTCCCAGGCGAGCTCGTTCGAGTTTTTTGACCGGAGCCCAAATAGCTTCAGTGCTTTTTTCTCGAGGTCTGGTTGTTCGTCTTCGGCAATCGTTGTGACGAATACCTTCTCAACCTGCTGAGGTTTCGCCTCCTTAACGCTCTCCGAAACATCCTTCTGCTGACCCTTCACTGTCTTGCCAGGACAGCTCACCCACCGCCCGCGCACTTGGTCGTAGCGGTAACGCCGCTTGGACTGTCGGCAATCGACCATCTGATCGACGAAGAGATCGAAGTGCCCGCTCGCCTTCCACACCTGCGGGTGCATGATGATCGTGCAATCGAGGCCGGTCATCTCGTAGGTGGCGAGGGCGCCGGGGTAAACGCCCAGGTCGTCGTGGCCGGAGACCATGTCGTGCCACCACGCCTCTTTGAGGTTGCGCTTGAGCTCCACGCCCAGCGGCCCGTAGTCCCAGAAGCCGTTGAGGCCGCCGTAGATCTCGCTCGACTGAAACAAGAACCCTCGCCGCTTGCAGAGCGAGACGAGCTTTTCCATTTCCATGAGTTGTTTCGCCAATCGTGGTTCTTAGTCGCGGGTTCAGCCCGCGTTTCGTTAGTGCGCGGTGATACGCCCGGTCTTCGGGTCGTACTCCGGCACGATGTCGAGCGCGTCGATCGCCGCGCACTCGGGAAGGTCTTCGTCCATGTCGAGCTCCAGCAGGTTCTTGCCGCCCGGCGTGTCGCGGAGTTCCATGGCGAGTTGCTGGCTCGGCGTGCGGCCGAGGGCTCGGGCGGTGGTGAGCAGCTCTTGCCACTCGCCGAGCACGCGGTCGGCTTGATCGTTCGTGTCGCGGTGGCCGTGCTCCATCAAGCCCACGGCGATGGCGCCGGCGGCCAGGCGATCTTCGCGGGTCACGTGGCCGCTGGTGCCCGCGCAGAGCAGGTGCACAGCCGGCTCTTCTCGAAGAGACTCTACCACCGCCGACAGGTTCACCGCCGCTCCCACCACCACCCGCCGGGCGAGCCGGGCGTGCGTGAGTGCCGCCGTGCCGTTGGTGGTGGTGAAGAAGACCTTCTTGCCGAACACCGTGTCGGGCGTGTACTCCAGCGGCGAATTGCCCAGGTCGAATCCCTCGATGGTCACGCCGCCCCTCTCGCCACCCAGGATCACGCTCTCTCGCCCCGCCCGCTCAGCGGCACGCACGACGCCGGCAACATCCAGAAACGCCTGCACCTCCGCGGCGCCCGACGCGAGCGCCCGGCAGATAGTCGTCGACGCCCGCAGCAGGTCGATCACCACCACGGCATCGCCGGCGAGATCGGACTCGCTGACGAACTGCGGCAAGTAGTGGCAATGGAGCATCGAGCGGGGGCTGGGGGCTGGGGGCTGGTCGTTTTCCCTCAAGCCTGAGGCCAGAGTCCTGAAGCCGGAAACCTAACCCCTTGCGGGAGTTGCCATTCTGTCGCCGGCGGCTTTAGTCTGGTAGCCCCTTCGCCACGAGCCGCCGATGACTACCACCGCCACCTCGCCCGCCAAAAACACGGAATGTGGGCCCGCTGTGGACAAGTCGGGAGACCGCGTCCGCCGCATGTTCGGCGAGATCGCCCCTCGGTACGACTTTCTCAATCACCTTCTGAGCGGCAATGTCGACCGGTACTGGCGTTGGCGGACGACGAGACTCGTGCCGCCTGACCCGCAGGGCGCCCCGCTGCTCGACCTCTGCACCGGAACGGGCGACCTGGCGCTGGCCTACGACAAGGCGGCCGGCGGCCGGCTGCCGATTGTCGCCTCCGACTTCTGCCGTGAGATGCTCGACCTAGGACGCGAGAAGGGTGAGAAGCGGAAACTCAACGACCACATCCAGTGGATCGAGGCGGACGCCCAGGACCTGCCGTTCGCGTCGAACGCCTACCAGATCGTCACGGCGGCGTTCGGCTTGCGAAACGTCGCCGATACGGACCAGGGCCTCCGCGAGATGACCCGCGTCTGCCAGCCGGGCGGGAAGGTGGCGATCCTTGAGTTCACCACGCCACGCCGGCAGCCGCTGCGCAGTGCGTACGGGTGGTACTTCAAGAACGTGCTGCCGCGGATCGGCCAGACGCTCATGCGGAACAACTCCGCCGCGTACGAGTACCTACCGGAGAGCGTCGGCCAGTTCTACGAGTACGAACAACTTACCGAGCGAATGGAAGCCGCCGGGCTGGACGACGTGCAGTACCACCCGATGACGTTCGGCGTCGCGACGCTCTACGTCGGCAAGAAGGTGACCGGCGGCGCCAGGGCGGAAGGCGGAGGGCGGAGGGCGGAACCCGATGGCGACTGACCGACCGATCGTCCTGGGCATCACCGGCGCCAGCGGCGCGCCGTACGCCGTTCGACTGCTCGACGTGCTCCAGCGCGGCGGCCACGAGGTTCACCTCTCGATCAGCCCCTCCGGCGCCGCGGTGATCGAGCAAGAACTCGGCGTGAAGATCGACCTCAAAGAGTTCGATCCTCAGCAGCTCTCGCCCGAACGCATCCGCGAACAGACGCCGTGGTTCCCAGCGGGCAGCCAACCGCAAACAGCCAACAGCGGAGCGAAGCTCCACTATCACCACTGGCAAAACTTCATGGCCCCCATCGCCAGCGGCAGTTTCTTGGCCGGCGGCACGGTCATCTGCCCCTGCAGCGGCACGACGCTTGCCGCCGTGGCGTCGGGCATTGAGAGCAACCTCATCCAGCGAGCGGCGGAGGTCGCCCTCAAAGAACGCCGCAAGCTGGTCTTGGTGCCGCGGGAGACGCCGATCTCGCCGACCTACGTCGCCAACATGCAGAAGGCGACCGAAGCCGGCGCCGTTGTCCTGCCCGCGATGCCCGGTTGGTACCACGGCGTGAGCGACCTGGGCGACATCGTCGATTTTGTCGTCGCGCGAATCTGCGATCAGCTCGGCGTCGACAACGGCCTCATGAAGCGTTGGGGCGCCGAGTAGCCACACCACCCAGGCCCGGAGGGCCGACAGCGCATAGCCAGGGGCGTAAGCCCCTGGGAACAATCCGAACGAAGACGGAAGCCCCGGAGGGGCGGCAGCATTGCGTCTCGCCCATTTGCTGCCGCCCCTCCGGGGCTATCGACTAACAAACCAATCGACACCCTGGGGCTCACGCCCCTGGCTACGCTCTTTCGCCCCTCCGGGGCTACCGAATGCTGCAAACCGTCCGCCATCTTCTATCGCTCATCCGGTTCAGCCACACGGTCTTTGCGTTGCCGTTTGCGATGCTGGCGGCGTTGATGGCTTGGTATCTGCAAGGCGCGGAACCGAGACTCCCAAGAGACACAGAGAAGTACCCGGACGTTGTTTTTGAAGCACCAAGCAAGGCCGAGGGTGTTGCGAGGTTTGAAGTCTGGTCTGTCGAATCCACCAGCTATGTCGGGGCCCCAGCAATCTGGTTTGGAGCGCGGTGGCAAGAACTCCTTGGCATCGTCCTCTGCATGGTGTTCGCCCGCAGTGCGGCGATGGCGTTCAATCGGGTCGTCGATCGCAAGATCGACGCCGAGAATCCTCGGACCGCCGGGCGTCACTTGCCGGCGGGGGTGCTGAGCTTGCTTCAGGTGAACCTGTTCACGCTGTTCTGCGCGATGGGCTTTGTGGCGAGCACGGCGTTGTTCCTCCCGAACTGGCTGCCGATGGCGCTCAGCGTGCCGGTGCTGCTGTTCTTGTGCGGGTACAGCTACACCAAGCGGTTCACGTCGCTCGCCCACTTCTGGCTGGGGGCGGCGCTGGCGATGTCACCCGTGGCGGCGTGGATCGCCATTCGGGGCGAGGCGGTCATCGCTGACCCCACCGATCTGCTGCCCGCCGTGGTCCTCGGCGGGGCGGTCATGACCTGGGTGGCGGGGTTCGACATCCTCTACGCCTGCCAGGATTTCGAGTTTGACAAAGAGGCAAAACTGCACAGCGTCCCCACCGCCCTGGGCATCCCCGGCGCCCTGCGGCTGGCCGCGGCGTGCCACGCGGCTACAGTGTTGTGTCTGACCGCGTTGCCGTGGTTCTACCCGCCCTTCGGGTGGCTCTACGGCCTGGGCATCGCCGCCATCGCCCTCCTGCTGCTCTACGAGCACCTGCTGGTAAAGCCGAGCGACATGGACCGCGTGAACCTGGCGTTCTTTCACGTCAACGCGGTGATAAGTGTTGGACTGTTAGTCGTCGGTACGATCGACCTTCTGGTGTAACAACATGCTGCGAACTTCCTCTGAAATCCTGAAGCCTATCCGCGAGAAGGTCGAAGCCGGTGAGCGGCTAACGTTCGACGACGGCCTGCTGCTCGAGTCGCCCGAGGTCCCGCTGCCGGAGCTTGGCGAGCTGGCCAACGTGGTGCGCGAGCGGAAGAACGGCAACGCCGGTTACTACAACATCAACACGCACCTCAACGCAACCAACGTCTGCGTTTACCGTTGCACGTTCTGCGCGTTCCGCTCCGACCTGCGTGACCCCAAGGGGTACTGGATGCAGGACGAGCAGATCCTGGAGCGCGGCCGCGAGGCGACCGAGAACGGCTGCACGGAGATGCACATCGTCGGCGGCCTGCACCACCAGGCGAAGTACGACTGGTACCGCAAGGTGGTGAGCCTGCTGCACGACCATTACCCCACGCTGCACCTCAAGGCGTGGACGCCGGTCGAGATCGACTGGTTCGCCCGGCTCACCAAGAAGCCGCTCCGCTGGGTGCTGCAGGATATGAAGGAGGCGGGCCTCGGCAGCTTGCCGGGCGGCGGGGCAGAAATCTTCCACCCCGAGGTCCGCAACCAAATCTGCGAGCACAAGGCGGACTCCAAGCGGTGGTTCGAGACGCACCGCGAGACCCACGCGTTGGGCCTGCGGTCCAATTGCACGATGCTCTACGGGCACATCGAGCAGCCGTATCACCGCATCGATCACCTGATCCGGTTGCGTGACCTGCAGGATCAGTCGCTCGCCGCGGGACATGATGGATTCCAAACATTCATCCCGCTGGCGTTCCACCCGGAGAACAACAAGCTGGGCGAAGAGCGGAAGATCAAGAAGCCGTCAGCGTTAATGGACTTGCGGCAGATGGCGATCGCGCGGCTGATGCTGGACAACATCCCGCACATGAAGGCGTACTGGATCATGCTGGGGATCGAGACCGCCCAGGCCGCCTTGGCGTACGGCGCCGATGACATCGACGGCACCGTTCGCCACGAACTGATCTACCACGACGCCGGCGCCACGACGCCTGAGATCATGAGCGTAGCCGACATCGAGCGGATCATCCGCGAAGCGGGCCGCGAGCCGATTGAACGCGACACGCTGTACCGCCGCGTTGAGCGGAGCTCCGAGAGCTGGCAAGCCGGCGAGCAGCTCGTCGCCGCGAACTGACGCCGCTAGTCGTCGTCATCGTCATCGTCATCGTCGCCGCTTGGCGGAGGCGGAAAGCTTGCGATCGGACCAATCTCTCCGAATTGCCGGACCTCACGGCTAAGCGTCACGGTCGACCGAAAGTCCTTGCCGAACAGGTAGCCCTTCACCAAGAACCCATTCGCGGCGCCGAGTGGGACATCAATCTGGACCGTCACGGTGTCGTCATCGGGCCGGATCGGCGAGGGTGTAACCGTGATGGTCGCTTGGTTCACGCCGAGCAGGGTGAGTTCGGCGTTGGCCGCTTCTTCGCAGTCGGCCACGGTTGCCCCCGGGACGATGCCCGAGCGGGCGCCCTCGACCGCCGCGATGTGGCAGGTGTGCAGAATGAGGTTCGCTCGGCTGAACTCGACGCCCGCCAGCACAAGGCCGAACAGCAGCGGCGCAACGATCGCGAATTCGACCGTGGTGGCGCCGCGGCGACGGGATTGAGACCGGCGTCTGTTGGATGTCTGCACTGCCTTACTCCACAACACGGGCGAGTTCCCCGGCCATCGTCCGGAAGGCGTCGATCAACTCCTGCTCCGTCGCCGCGTGCATGTGGCGACCGCCGCCGGTGTCCGCAACTTGCGACATGAGCGTTTGATCCGCGTCGTCAGAGAACGTGATCGTGTGGCACTGGATCTGGTTGTTCGCACAGTCGATGGCTCCATTGACCGCGCTGCCAACGTTCTCGTGCCCGTCGGTCAGGACGATCAGCACCTTCTCGGCCCCAACGCGTGCACGCGAGCTGATCAACTCCTTCGCGCCAGTCTTGATGCCCTGCTCGATGTACGTGTTGCCATTGAAGATCGACGTGCTCCAGGCGTTCATCTCGGACTCGATCTGAGCGAGATCGCCGGCAAGCTGCTGGTCAACGGTGGCGGCTTGCGTGGTCCGGTGAGTCTGCCCGCAGTTGTTGAGCCACGGCTGACCCGCGATGTCACTCGAGTAGGTCACCACCGACACGCGCTCCGACGAGGGGCTGGAACGGAGGACCGCCACAAACACATTCACGGCACGGTGCAACGACGCCCAACGACTCGAGGCGGCCGGCGGCTGACACAGCCGCGGATCGCCCACGCTCATCCCGGAAGCCGGATCATTGACGTCGAGCTTCATCGACGAACTCCGATCAAGCACCAGGCAGATGTCGAAGTTGGAGAAGCTCGCCACGGCCGTCATCTCCGGCTCGAAGACGCTACGCCCAACAAGGCTTCCGAAGTACAGCGGCACGGGGCCGGCCGGCGACCCGTTGGTGCGTCGACCGTTGACGCGGACCGCGTTGTAAGGCGTCACCCCGACGGCAAACGTCTGCCGTCCGGATTGGCTCAAGGAAGTCCGCCCGAACTGAACGTCGCTCGCTTCGAGCGTTAGCGGCGAGCCCGCCACGCGATTCGCCGCCGCGATGTCCCGCGCTCTCGCGCGAGCCGCCGTGACACTGTCGGTCCGATTGAGCACCGAGGCGCCCGCCCGGGCCGCGGCGTCGGTCGCCAGCCGCAGCTCCGCCCGGGTGTTCTGCATGTGTGCCAGGTCGACGGCGAAGCCGAGCACAACCAGCAGCGCCGGCGTCAGGACAGCGACAAACGGCGCAACGGCGCCCCTGCGTTTGCGTGAGGCCGGAGAGTTCTCTCGCACCGCCATCAGCGTCACTCCTCCGCGGCTGCCTATTTCATGGTGACGCCGGTCGCTTCGACCTCAGCGTCAACGAGGGTGATCTCAGGCCCGGGGACATTGGGGCCCACGGGCGCCGTCACGGTGATGGTGACCGTTGCCCCCAAGGGGATCTCTTCGAGCGGCCCACCGGGGGAGACACGGATGGCGCCCCCCGTAACGCCGTACGCGTCGAGAATCGAGCTGCCACGTTGCTGAACCGTTGCCAGGCTCGCGTCCGCCTTGCTGACCTCAAGCGTCGCCTCGTAGGCGGCCGTCGTAAGCGCCCGCTCCAGGAAGAGCAGGTTGCACGCCTGGATCGATCCGAAGATCAACAGCACGAGCATCGGCACGCAGACCGCGAACTCAACGATCGCCGCGCCGCGACGATCCGGTCGTTTGCGAGTTGCTCTCACGACGGCGCTCCCGAGGCGACCGATTCGCGACTGGTGCTTGCTTCGACTTGTAGCTCAGCGGGGGATAGCTGAGCGGGGGAGGCATCGTCGCCGAAGCGCTCTGCTAGCGCGTTGTACTCATCCGCCAGGTCGTGCCAAAAGTCGCCTTTGCGGAACACCAGCGGCTCGAAGGGCTCCCCCGCCGACAGGCGGGCGATAGCCTTTCGCAGCCGGTAGATCGGGCCCACCAACCGGTTGGTAAAACGGATTAAGTCCCACACCGCCATCGGCAGAGTCACCAGCATGGCGAGCGCCATGGGCATCCAGAAACTCGCGTCGGCGAAGACCTCGCCCTCGTTGCTGGCCACGCTTCCGAACCCGCGTAGCACGACGCCAAGTGCGAGAGAGACCGCCGACGTCGCGGCCACCAACACGATGATCCTGGCGACGCAGGCGTACTGCACCGGTCGATCGACGAGCCTTCGCGTCCGCTTGTATTGATGGGATGACACGTTGCTGACCCAAAGATGTCTCAGAGTTGACGCGAGCAAACTCGCAGCTGTATCGAAGCGTACGTTGCCCTCATCAGCGTGGCTCAGCAAACCATCGCAGCGGGAACCCGCCGTCCGAAGAGTGGTTGGTTATGCCGGTTCCACCGACGGGTTACTCAACCATGCGGGCGGTTGGAAGCGAGATGATCTCCTCGAAGATCTCGGTCAGCACTTGCTCGTACTCGCCGGGGTTGCCGCTGCCGCGGCGCGCTTGGTTGTCGTCACCGGCCGTATCGCCGAGCCTGGCAACGCGGTCCATGAAGTCGTTGTCGACGCCCATGCCGACCGCGGCGGGATACACATCGATCTTGTCCCCCTCCAAGGCGTGCGTCTGCATCAACGCGGCGTCCAGCCAGTAGTATCCGCCGCCGTAGCTTTCGGCCGAGCCGGCGCCGGACACGAAGGCATTGATCGTCGAAGCAGGGCTCTCGAAGGCGTTCGGCATACCGTCCGTAAGCATGACCACGATCCTGGTGGATGTTTCCCGCGCCTGCCCACCCTTGCTCTTCCGCCTGAGCATCTGCTTGGCGAGGATCAGGCCCGACTCGGTAGACGTGGTAGTCCCCTTATCGCCGGTCGACTGAAGGTCGGTGCACATGCTCATAGCCTGCACGTAGTCGGGCGTCAGCTGCTGGATCACCTTCGTGCCGGCGGTCGTGTCGTACGTGATGATCGCGACACGGTCTCGGAAGCCCGAGTTCGGGATTCCGTTGTTGCGGTCGTCGAGCACGTCGAGCGCGGCGATGGACGCGCGACGCACCGCGTGCATCGGCATCTCGCGCGGCGGGAACGAGAAGGTCCGCCCCGCCACGGACTCGTTGTGCCGCGGGCAGAAGCTGCTGGAGACGGAAAGCTCGCAGAACGTCGAACCGTCTGGCTTGAGGTCGCGGCCGTGGTCCATGAGGAACTGCATGTACGTGACGTGGCCAAGGTAGTTGCGCAGCGACTTCGGCAGTTTATCGCTCGCCGAGGGGAAGCTCACCGGGTTCGGGTTGTTGAAGCGGTCGATGCGGTCGCCGTCCTGACTCGGCGGAAGCCACGCCCCGTAGCGGCCGTACAGGCCGCCCACGCGTGGCAGGCCGGGGCCGCTGGCTCCGGGGCCGTAGACCGTGGTCGCCAGCGGCAGCGAAGCGAACGGATCGAGCCCAAATTGACGCGTCGCGAGGATCGGTAGCACCCCGGCTGGCGAGTTGGCGAACCGTTGGTACAACCCCGTTGCAGGCAGCCTTCCGATCGGCGGCTTGGGAGGTGGCGGCGGTTTGTAACCACTATCGCCACCGCCGCCACCGCCGCCACTGCCACTGCCACTGCCACTGCCACCACTGCCGCCACTCCCACTGCCGCTGCTTCCGCCTCCTCCACCCGTCGAGACATCGCTGCTGTCGTCGTCATCGTCGTCATCGTCGTCGTCATCATCGTCGCTAGGCGGCTTAGGCGGCGGTGGCGGTTTTGGCGCCGAGACGTAGGTTGAGAGCAGCACGTAGTCGAGGTACTTCTCCCAGTAGCTGTAGTTCGCCGCCCCGGGAACAGGACGCGCGTTGGGCATCAACCGCCGCAGCTGGTTCTCCATCACCCAGGTGTAGCACTTGCGCCTGCGAGTGCCCTCATCATCGCCGGCCTGGATGAGGCCGCCGAGCGCTCCGTCGGTGGTCATCTCCGCGTACGCCATCTTGGACTGCGGGGCGCCAACCGGTGCGCCGAGGTACTCGAGCGTTCCCGGGAAGGAACCAAAGCCGAAGTCCTGGTATACGTCCTGCATGAGCTTGGTGCCCACGCCGCCGCCGAACTCGCCGTTCACCGTAGAGGTCGCCCAAGCCGGCTCGGTGTCGTCGTTCATCGACCCGGACAGATCCATCACAAAGGCGATGTCCTTCGGGTTGCTCATGGCGATGGCGGACGCCTCGGTCGTAAACGCGCCAATGCCCAGGACACGGGCGAAGAAGAGCCCCTCCTGCGTGCGGCTGCACGTCACGCGTACCGCGTTGCCGATGCCGCTGGTGGCGGCGAACGACTCGGCGGGGATGTCCCAGATGCCGATCTCGACGTTCGTTTCGTCATCGCGGATGTTCCGGCCGCCGGCGATGTGCGACGTGGCGAACTGCTTGCCGGTGGAGAGGATCTCCGCGCGTGTCTCGTGCAGCGCGTTGGCCGCGGCCAGGGCGCCGGCGTCCGCGGCGGCCTGAAGCTGCGTACGGACAAGCATCATGAAGCCCACATCAATGGCCATGGCCGCCATAGCGCAGACGACCACAATCAAAAAGGCAGACATCACCAGCACGGCGCCACGGCGCTTCGCGTGCGGTGGGAGCCGATCGGCTCTTCGACAACGGTGACCCATAGTAGCTTCAAGCTGGGGCTTGCGGCGGACGGTGAGCGGTGTACGGATCGTCTCAGACTCCGCACAACTCGTCGTCTCGTTCTGGGTTGACCGGCGGTTTCATGATCTCGGTCGTCGCTTCATCGTCGGCCCGCGTCTTGTCCCGGTCGGCGTTGCCGGCCTCGGCGCGTAGCGTCTGGATCTGGTGGGCCACAAGGTTGAACTCGCGGGCGAGGTCGGCCCAGTAGTCGCCGTCTCGGAAGGCGATCGGGTTGATCGATTCACCGGCGGCCAGTTTTGCGGCTTCGTTGCGGAGCCGCTTCATCGGCCCGGCAAAACGGTGGCTGAACCGCAGGGCGTCAAAGAGCACCATTGGCAGCAGAACCATAGACGCGATCAGCGCCGGCCCAAAGGCGAGCGTCGCCCTGCCGAGCAGGATCGGCAGGTCACTGGCCCGGCTCGCCCACGCGGCCTGCAGACCGGCCAGCAGGATCATCACCGAGACCGTGGTTACCCAGTACAGCAGCACCCGGCTCACCAGGGCGCCCTGCAGCGGGCCGTCAACCAGCAAGCGAACGCGGAATCGCTTTTTCATCGTCACTTCCCCAAACATACCGGCGACTGGCGGGCGCCGTGAAGCAACCGCTGTTGGTCACTCAACGGTCTCGCGTCGCATGATGGACTCTGCGGACAGCATCTGATTCCCAATGAACTTCGGAGTCGGCAGCCAACTCACCGACCCGAACGGAACGCTCACGTTGACCGTCACCGACTCGCCGTACTTGGCGGAGTCCGGCGGATTGGGGCTCACCGTTACCGAGGCGCCGTTGATCCCGGCGGCGGCCAGGTAGTTATCGACCTTGGCGGAGACCGAGGCGACGGTAGCGCCATCGAGCACGCCGATCCGCGCGCCCTCTCTCGCCGAGTTGGTGATCACCTGCTGCACCATCGCCATCCTGCCGAACTCAATCAGGCCGAGCAGGATCAGCACAAAGACCGGGGCGACAATGGCGAACTCAACCACCGCCGTGCCGGCTCGGCCGTGTCGACAGCGGACCACAGAGGAACTGCGAAACATGGTGCGAAACTCCCGAATAAAGTCGTTCAGGCAAACTTAGCCCACGATTCGCGGGGTGGCTTTGTGGTGTGGCGGCCGGTTGTGCGGGTCGCGCACGCAGCATGGGAAGTCTTAATTCACAGCGGCCGTCTCGCGGTCGAGCGTTGCCTGCCCAGACAGCGTCACGCCCTTGAAGAAGCGGTCGGACGCCCAGCTGTTGTCTCCGTAGTTGGCCTGAACCAGCACCGAGACTTGGCTAGCCGCCTGGGTGAAATCTGTCGGTGTGATGGAGACCGTGGCGTTTCGCACGCCAACGGCGGCCAGCAGTGAGTCGACCTGCGCCTGCACGTCTGCGGACGACGCACCAGGCACAATCCCGGCGCGGGCGCCTTCGTACGCCGCTTGGTCGAGCGTGTGGCGAACCATGTGAAACCGCGCCACTTCAAGCAAGCCGAAGAAGAGCACGATCAGCACCGACGCGGTCATCGCGAACTCGACACACGTCGAGCCGCGGCGGTCGGGGCGGCGAGTTCGCTTAGCGGCGTTGGCGGAGGGGCGTGGCATCTGGTGGCCTGTCAATCGAGACGGGCTAGAAGGTCAGCGTGGCGGGCAGCTCTTCGGCGATGCGTCGGAACGCTTCGCGGAGCTGCTCCGCGGTTGGGGCGTGGAAGTGCTTTCCGCCGGTCGTGTCGGCGATGGCGAGCATCTCGTCCTGGTCGGCGCCGTCGCTGAAGCTGATGGTGTGGATCTTGATCCGTGGGTTTACGCACGTCTGGGCGACCACGACCGCGTCGCCGCCCTCGGTTGCGACGCCGTCGGAGAGCAGGATGATGGTCCGCGTGGCGGTGATCCGGCGGAGATTGCGGTCGAGCAACGCTCGCCGGCCTTCACGCAGACCCGAAGCGATGTTGGTGTCTCCCACCAACACGCCGTCGCCGATCCGCACTGCCGCCTCGAGCACAAGCGACGTCTCCGTGGTTAGCGGCTGCTCAAGCGTCACCTCCTCCGAGTCATAGACGCCAAACGTGTAGTCACTGGAGTAGGAGACCAACCCGACTTGCGGGTTGAGGTCGCGTTCGCCAAGCACACCGTCGAACACCTCGAGCGCCTCAACCAGCGCGGCCCAACGGCTCCCCGTGGCGTGGGGCGGGCGGAAGTAGTTTTGAACGGTCGAGTCGCCCGCCTGGTCACCGGGGTAAGCGAAGTCCACGCCCGAGTCGTCCCACGCCATGGACCCGGAACGGTCGACGACAACGATCACGTCATGGTCGTACCGACCGGCGATGGCGGTCTCGTCGCCCGAGAAGCTCCCGGTTCCAACGAAAGACGAGAACAGCGTGCTGGCGGCGGAGTTGTTCGAGCCATCGCCAAACCGCACCGTCAGCTGCACGCTGTTGAGCGGTCGGCCGTTGTTCACAAACGTGTACTTGCCGTCTACTTCGACAGCGCTGCCGAACCTGATGTCCGAGTTCGGGATCGCCAGTTGGTTTCCAAGCACCGTATTCTGACGCCCGACGCTCCTCGCGGCCTGGCGGGCCTGGGCGCGGGACTGCGTCTCGCTCAAGGTCACCAACGCCGCCTTGGCGGCCGCGTCGGCCGTGGTGCGGATCTGCGTGCGCGAGAGCTCCACATAGGCGATGTTGATCGCCAGCGAGCCGATCCCGAGCATGGCGACCGTTAGGGCGGCCACCAGGATCAAGGTGGCGCCGCGCCGATCGGGCCGTCGCCTTGTTCCGCTTCGTCGATTGAGACTTGGTTGCATTCGCACGCTGCTCGCCATGTGGTGAAGAGGCTACTCACGCACCATCGTCGCGCTCTGCTCGATCACCAGGTTGTTGCTCAGCACAAACCCGGTGGTGCGGTTGGACCCAAACGGGGCCCGAACCGTAATCGTGATCGGAGTCCCGCGGGCGGCGTTCTGGATGTCGGGCGGGCTCACCTCGACCGAAGCCCCTTGGACACGCCGCCCGGTCATCAGCTCGTCGCCGCGGTCGATCGCCATCAGCGCCGTAGCGTCGGGCCGGGCGGCAACTCGGGCGGACTCGTACGCCGCGATGCTGGCGGACTGATTCAAGAAGAGGGCCTCACACGTTTCAAGCACGCCGAACACGAGCACCGTGAGCAGCGGCATGGAGACCGCCAGCTCAACGATCTCTACGCCCTTGCGGCGGCGTTGCTTTCGGCTAGCCATGATGCTTGACCCGTTACCACAAGACCCGCAACCCACCGACCACAGTTCGCTACTCGTCTATCCGCCGTCGCCGCGATCGAACGCTACTTCGGCAAGAAGCTGCTGGGGTTGTCCGTCATGCCGTCCTGCAGGTCGACGACGAAGACCACGTCGTTGTAGTCCAGGTCGCCTCCGCCCATGAGGTCTTCGAAGCCGACCAGCACAAACCGGTCGCCCAGCAGCCAAGCGACCATGTGCTGCAGCTTGTCCGGGTTGCGATGGTCCTTGTTGGTGAACACATCACGGCCGCCGCGGGCCCCGTCGCGGATGATGAAGAACTCCAGCTGCGTGCCGGCGCCGAAGTGTCCCAGGTCAACCCAGTCGCCCGGCCCGAGGTAAACGGGGCCGCCGAACGTGCCGTCGGAGACGTCCGGGAAAAGCAGCTCGCGTTGCCCCTCTTCGGTCGATCCCGCCAGCGATGCGGAGACTCCCAGGGAGTTCCGGTAGCCGGCGCCCTCGTTCAAGAAGTACACCCGCACCGTGCGGATGGTGTTGTGCATCAGGTAGAGCTTGTCCGTGTCGAGCCGCGTGACATTGCGGGCTACGTACTCGGTGCTCTCGTTGAGGTTCACCTCAACCAGGGCGAGCGCCTTGGCGAGCAGGTCGTCGGCGAACTCCTGCGAGCGCGCGTCGGAAGCGTTCTGATAGACCGGGCCAACCACGGGCAGTCCGAATGGCCGAACGGGCGCCTGCATCGGGGCCTGAGCCGCCTGGATATCATTCGGGCCTGCCGAACCGACCGTCCCCCAGCCCGCGACAATTGCCAAAGCAGCAGCGACATGGAAGCGAATCATCCGGCTTCTCCTGATGACCAATGGGCCGCAATCCGCGTGGATGCGGACTGACCCCGTGAGCAGAAAAGACTGGTCCCCTCACCGTGAAACTTGTGTCACGAACGGACCAGGCGCCGACCCCAGAGCGAATAAAACCACGCGGCCGCGAAACCGTCGTGCGGCGCGTAGCGATTACGCGGCTGGTGGCCCGGGGATGAAGTCAGCGTTACATGCCGAGGCGAACCGCGGCCGAACTCAGCCGACGTCACTAATCTCAAGCGCTTCACCATACCGCCGCAGCATCTGACGCCGAAGCTTGGCGTTGGCCGGTGACTTGAGACCGGGGTCGGCGTCGAACAACGCCTTCGCGGCCGCACGGGCTTCGTCCAGCACTTCGCGGTCGCGTTGCAAATCGGCAACACGCAGCGGCGGCAAACCGCTCTGGCGGGCGCCGAACAGATCGCCGGGGCCCCGCAGCTCAAAGTCCTTCTCCGCCAGCTCGAAGCCATCGGTCGTCGCCGCGAAGGCTTCCAGCCGCTCGCGCGCGGCGTCGGAGAGCGCCTCGCCCGCCAGCACCGCGCAGAAGCCCGGATGACCGCCCCGCCCCACCCGGCCCCGGAGCTGATGGAGCTGGCTCAATCCGAAACGCTCGGCCGAGGCGATGACCATGACCGACGCGTTCGGGACATCGACTCCCACCTCGATCACCGTGGTGCTGACCAGCACCTGCAGCTCGCCGCGGCGGAAGCGGTCCATGGCCGCCTCTTTCTCCGCCGGCGGCATGCGGCCGTGGAGCAGGCCCACGCGGAACGCGTCCAGCTCGCCGTTGGTCAGCTCCTCGAACGCCGCCGACACGCTTGCCGCGTCGATCGACTCCGACTCGTCAACCAGCGGCGTCACCACATACGCTTGCCGGTCTTCACGGAGCCGCTCGCGAACGAAGTTCCACCAGCGCTCGCGCTGCCCCTCTTCCACCAGATACGTCTTCACCGGCTGGCGGCCGGGGGGCATGTCTCGCAGGATCGACACATCAAGGTCGCCGAACTGCGTCATGCTCATCGTCCGCGGGATCGGCGTAGCGGTCATCACGAGGTAGTGCGGCGAGTGCTCGTCCGACCGGAGCGCCGCCCGCTGCTTGACGCCGAACTTGTGCTGCTCGTCGATGACCGCCAGGCCGAGCTTCGCGAACTTGACGCCTTCCGAAAGCACGGCGTGCGTGCCGATCGCCACGCCAACGCGGCCCGAAGCGAGCCCCTCAAGAATCTCACGCCGCTCGGCTTCGCGCTGGCCGCCAACGAGCAGCCGGTGCTCGACGCGACTCGCCGTGAGCAGCTTGTCGAGCGTCGCCGCGTGCTGGCGGGCGAGGATCTCCGTCGGCGCGAGGAGCGCTGCCTGGCAGCCGCGGGCGACGCAGAGCAGCATGGCGTAAACCGCCACCACGGTCTTGCCGCTGCCCACATCGCCCTGCAGCAGGCGGTTCATCGGCGTGTCGAGCGCCATGTCGGCCGCCACTTGGTCGATCGCCGCCCGCTGGCCGGTGGTGAGATCGAAGGGGAAGAGCCGCTTGATACGGGCGTCGACCTGAGCATCGGCCGCCAGCTCCGGCGCGCGGAACCCAACACGCTGCTGATGCCGCCGCGCCGCGAGCGCGAGCTGCAGCACCAGCAGCTCTTGAAACACAAACCGCCGCCGTGCCGCGTGGAGCAACTCCCGATCCTGCGGCTGGTGGATGGCGGGCAACGCTTCGCGGAGCCGCATCAGGTCGTGCTCCGCCAGGATCGCGTCGGGCAGTACCTCTTCGGGCACGTCAACGTAGCGATCGATCACCTCCGCCATCACCCGCCGGATGTGGAATTGGCTCAGCCCCTCGGTCAGCGCGTAGACCGGCAGCAGGCCCTCGTCGTAGGGCGAGTCCTCGCCGTCGATCCACGCCACCCGCGGGTGGGCCATCTCCCACCGCTGCCCCTTCCTCTTCGGCTTGCCGGAGAACTGCACCCGCTGGCCGACCTGGAACTTATCGCGGATGAAGAGCTGGTTGAACCACATCGCTCGCAGGTGGCCGTGGGCGTCGTCCTCGATGATCACGCCGACCCGCGTCTTGCCGAAGCTGCCCCGCGAGTCGACCTCCTTCACCACGCCACGAACGGTCTGCGGCAGATCGGGTTCGAGTTCGGAGACGAGCCGCAGGTCGGAGAAGTCCTCGTAGTCGCGGGGAAAGTTGAAGAGGGCGTCGACGACGTAGTGCAGCCCCAGCTTGGCGAGCTGCCCCGCCCGCTGCGGCGTGACGCCGGGCAGCTCCGATAGCGGCGTGGCGAGTTGCTCGGCCGGCGTTCGCGGGGCATCCGTGGGCATGCCGGTAGTGTAGCGGCTACGTTGCCATGTGCATCGGAACACCCCGAACTGCCGCTATGGATTAGCGATCCACGAAGCGAAACAACGCAACCAGACGAAAGCGGGCAAAAGGCAGGGCAACAAGCAGCCGCAGACAAGGCAAGCAAGCCGCAATTGAGCTTCGTGCACGCGATCGTACTTCCGCATCCGAAACAGGTGCCTCGCCGAGCAAACGCCGGTGACGACCGACCAAGACCCGAGGCTGTGGACGACCGGCATATTCAAAACGCTCAGGTCCGATGCGAAGGTCGTGGCCAACATAGCCGAGAAAAGCAGTCCCAGTCCGACGCTTGTCCACGTGCCGATCGTGTTCCCGAGTTGGCCGGGTCGTGGACTTTCAACCGCATCACCGGATTGACTGTCTGCTGTGTTCGGCGACGCATAGGGATTCTCGTCCGCTTCCATCGTTACCACACAAGTCCGAGCAAGCAACTTGCCCACCACACCACGACCCACAGAGCGGGCAGCCAGCAGCCCAGCACCAGGCCCGAGACGCCGCCGAAGAGATCAAACCACCATCCAAGCCGCGTGAGACGCACCGCACTGGTCGTTGCGATGGCCGAGCACGCAAAGACGACAAGGGACAAGCCAACCAACATGGCCACCCCCAACGCCGGCGGATTGGCGCTCATCAGAGCTGCATGGTTCGTTGGAAAGAACCCCGCTCCGAGGAGAAGCGCAACGCCCATCCCAAACCACATACCGACCACACAGTCTACCCGCTGCTTGCCCACCTCGCTTGGAGGGTTCCGCGAGGCCGACGGGGCCTGCTCAGTTCCCGTCGGTGACGCGTAGGGATTCTCATCGGCGTTCATCGGCGGCTAGCTCCTCCGGCGACGCTCCGACGAGGCGTAGCTCGCCGGCTACTCTCCACAACTAGCGCCTCGCGCCTCCCAACTAGCGCCTCAGAAACTTCTGGTACGCCGCGACGGCCAGTTCGTCGACGCGGTCGTTCTCCTTGTGGCCGCTGTGGCCGGCGACTCTTGTGTAGGTCACGTCGTGGGTTTGGACCAGCTTGTCGAGCTGCTGCCACAGGTCCACGTTCTTCACCACGGCCCACTTGCCCTTCTCCTTGCGGCGCCAGCCGTTGGCCTTCCACTTCGGCATCCACTCGCTGAGGCCCTTGCCCACATAAACGCTGTCGGTGAAGAGTTCGACTTCCGAGGGTCGTTTTAGTGCACCGAGGCCCTCGACCACTGCCGTCAGCTCCATGCGGTTGTTGGTGGTCTCGCGCTCGGCGCCGGAGCGTTCCATCTCCTTGCCGGTCGCCGGGTGGCGGAGCAGGAACGCCCAGCCGCCGGGTCCCGGGTTGCCACTGCAGCCGCCGTCGGTGTAGAGGTGCACGCTCATGGGGGCGGGTTGCAGGCTTCCGGGTTGGGCTTCAGGGAGTAGGCGATGAGGTGGGGAAGAGGAGCGGAGCATCGACCTGAATTCTGACACCTGAGGCCTGAAACCTGAAGCCTCGCACCTGAAGCCTCTCCCGCTACCCCACCGAGCCCGACGCGGTAAGCTCCGCCACGTTCCTTCGCATCTCCGCGTCCAGGTTCTTGCTGATCGACAGTGTCCACGGCAGCGTGACGACGAACGTGCTGCCCTTGCCCACCGTGCTGTCCAGCGTGACGTCGCCGCCCAGCAGGCGGCAGAGCTCGCGGACGATGGAGAGCCCCAGACCGGCGCCGGACTGCTCACGCGTCATCACGCCGCCGCCCGGCGCCGCGGCGGCGCCCTGGCGGAACTTCTCGAAGACTAGTTGCTGCTCGTCCTCGCCGATGCCGATACCGGTGTCTTGAACCGTGAGCCTGAGCATGGCGTCGCCCGGGGCGGCGGGCTCTTCGCGCTCGGCGGTGACCGTGATGCGGCCCCCCTCGGGCGTGAACTTGATGGCGTTCGAGAGCAGGTTGTTGACCACCTGCTGCAGCTTCGCCTGGTCCTGCCTGAGCGACGGCAGGCCTTCGGGGCAGTGGCACTCCAGGTCGATGTTCTTCCGCTCCGAGAGCGGCCGGGCCATGTCGCACTGGGCGCCCACCACCTGCTCGATGCGGAACTCGGTGGGACGCACGTCCATCTTGCCGCTCTCCATCTTGGCCAGGTCCAAGATGTCGTTGATCATCTCCAGCAGCACTCGGCCGCTCCGCTGGATGTTGCCCACGTACCGCTGCTGCTTGTCGTCGAGCGAATCGATAGTGCTCAGCACGTCGCTGAAGCCCAGGATGCTGTTGAGCGGCGTGCGCAGCTCGTGGCTCATGGTGGCGAGGAAGTCGCTCTTCACGCGGTTCATTTCAAACAACCGCAGGTTGGCCTGGGCGAGCTGATCGACCTTGGAGTCGAGCTCGCCGTTCACCTCCTGCAGCGCGTCCTGCTGCCGGAGCAGCCGGCGGAGCATCCGGTTGAACGCGGCAGCGAGCTCCTCGAACTCGTCGCCCGTCTTGATCTCGGCCCGCTGGTCAACGTCGCCCTCGCGCACCGCGTTTGCCACGTCTCGCAAGTGCTGCAGCGGCTTGACGATGACGTACCGCACCAAGAAGTACAGCAAGAACATCGACAGCATGCCGATGACCACCACGACCACCAGCAGCCGGGCGTTTTGATTGTCGAAGAGCTTCTTCGTGCCCGCGCGGTCGATCTCGACGCGCACCAGGGCCATCAGATCACCTTCGAACAAGTCCATCCGTGCCGGCGTGGTGCGGGTGCCGAGGGCGCGGTGGCAGTCGATGCAGGACGCCTCGGCGTAGATCGGGTGGTAGTACCGGTACTCCCCGGAGACCACCTGCTCGCTGTGGCCGGGCGGCAGGGGCAGCACCTCCTTGCCGTCGGCAGACGGTTCGTCGGCGAGGCTCATCGGAGTCGCCGGTTCGTCCGACGTGGCCGGCGGCGATTCGCGGCGGCGTTGCCCTTCGGCGAGCGCCGCTTCGAGGAACGCCACCTCGAAGTCGTACTGCGGCGGGTGAGCCCGCTGCGGGTCGATCCGCGGGTCTTGCGGCAGGATCACATACGCGTCGAACTCCAGGCCGAGCGACTGATAGCTCTCAAGGAAGTCGCTGTAGAACCGTGCCGACTCATCGGCGTTCGGGTCCAGCGGCTTATCGCCGCGGATTTTATCGCGGTGGTCGTAGTACCACTCGATGTTGCTGTGCGCCTCAAGCCACCACGCGCGAACCAGCTCGGGGCCGAGCTTGCGGTCGGTCTTCTCCACCACCCGCTTCATCGACTCGCTGGCGCCGTAGAAGCTGAGCCCCAGCAGCACCACCAGCGCGATGCCGAACCACCAGCGGCACTTCCGCTCGAGGTTCGTCTCGCCGACGAAGCGTTTGAAGCTCTGGTAAGACACGGATAGTCAGAAGTCAGAGTGAAGAAGTCAGGAGTGCCTCACGGGCTGGCGGACCGCCACGTGGCACTATCACTCGCCACTACCACTACATCATATCCACGGGGTCCACGTCCACGGCAACCAGGACGCCGTCGGGCGGTTTGTTGGCGGCGAGGGCCTCGGCGGCGGCGGCTCGGAGCGCGGGGCCGTCGGTCGATTGGGCTAAGAAGTGGAAGCGGTAGGCGCCCCGCAGCTTCGCCAGCGGCGCCGGCGCCGGGCCGAGCACGCGGACCGCGTCGCCGCCGAGTTTGCGGAGCCCCTCGGCGATGGCGTCGGCCGTGGCGGCGGCGAGCGGCTCGGCTTCGCCCCGCACGATCACGCGCAGCAACGCGCCGAACGGCGGGTAGCCGGCCGCCTCACGCTCAGGCAATTCCCCTTTCGCAAAAGCGTGGAAGTCGTGCTTGGCGGCGGCGGTGATCGCGGCGTGCTCCGGGTCGAGCGCCTGCACCAGCACCCGCCCGCCGCGGCTGCTGCGGCCGGTCCGCCCCGCCACCTGCGTGACGAGGTGGAACGTCCGCTCCGCCGAGCGGAAGTCGGGCCAGTGGAGGGCCGAGTCGGCGCTCAGCACGCCGACCACCGTTACGTTGGGGAAATCCAACCCCTTCGCGATCATCTGCGTGCCGAGCAGGATCGACGCCTCGCCGCAGCGGAACTGGTCGAGCGTCTCCTCGTGGCTGCCCGGCCGGCGGGTGGTGTCGGCGTCCATCCGCAGGCAGCGGTGCTTCGGGAAGCGGGCGCGGACCTCCGCCTCGAGCTTCTGCGTGCCGAAGCCGCCGTAGCGGATCGACGCGTCCTTGCACTCGGGGCAGACGTTGGGCGGCGGCTCGCGGCGGTCGCACCAGTGGCACAGCACAATCGCTTCATGCCGATGAAACGTCATCGAAACGTCGCACTCGGGGCACTTCAGGGCGAAGCCGCAGCTCGGGCACTGCACGTGCGTTGAGAAGCCCCGCCGGTTCAGCAGCAGAATCACCTGCCCGCCGTCCCCCAGCGCCGCGTGCATCGCCTGATGCAGCGGCCGGCTGATAGCCCCGTGCCGGCCGACGGTGCGGTGAGCTTCTTGGCGAAGATCGACGACCGAGACCGTCGGCATCGGCAGGTTGTTCACCCGCCGCGGCATGGCGATGAGTTGGACGCGTCCTTGCTGCGCCGCGTGCCAGGTCTCAAGCGACGGCGTCGCGCTCGCCAGCACCACCGGCAACGACTCGTCCCGCGCCCGCTGGAGCGCTACCTCCCGCGCGTGATAGCGGGGCGCCGAGTCTTGCTTGAAGCTGTTCTCGTGCTCCTCGTCGATGACGATCAGTCCGAGGTGTCTGGTCGGCGCAAAGATCGCGCTGCGGGCGCCCACGACCACCTGCACTTCGCCCGCCGCGATGCGGCGCCAGTGGCGATGGCGTTCGACGTCGGTCTGATGGCTGTGCAGCACGGCAACCGAATCGAACCTCGCCCGGAACCGCCCCACCGTCTGCGGCGTGAGGCTGATCTCCGGCACCAACACGATCGCCTGCCGGCCGAAGGAGACCACCTTCTCAATCGCCTGGATGTAGACCTCCGTCTTGCCGCTGCCGGTCACGCCGTGCACCAGCAGCGTACGGTGCTCGGTCGAATCGAGCGCGGCAAGGATCTCCTTGAGTGCCGCAGACTGATCCTCGTTGAGCTGCTTGGGCGACTCGCGGTCGAAGTCTTGCTGATCAAGTTCACCCGTATCGAGCCGCTCAGTGTGGGCGGTGACGAGGCCGTTCTTCCTGAGCGTGCTGATAGGCCCACTCTTGCAGCCCGCGCGGTGCATGAGTTGCTGCGTCGTAAGTGGCTTGGGGCTGGCGATGAGCACTTCGAGCGCGCGGCGGCCTGCGTCGGTCACCTTCAGCGACGCCAGCCGCGCGGCGACGCCCGTGGGGACCGAGAGCAGCACGGTCTCACGTGTCCCCGCTCGCCCCCGCACGCCTGAGGGCACCACCGCTTCGAGCACCGCCCCCCACGGGCAGAGGTACCGCTCGGCCATCCACTTGGTTAGCCGGAGCATGCCGGGCGAGAGGAGCGTTTGCGGGTCGACCACCGCGGCGAGGCGTTTGAGCTTTCGCCCGCCCACCGGTTTGACGCCCACCGCCACGCAGTAGCCCACCACGGAGGGCCGCCCGCCAAACGGCGCCCGCACCCGCCGGCCGGGCTCGGCGAGCGACTCGGGGCGGCGGGCGTCGGCCAGTTCGTCCGGCACGAGGTAATCGAACTCGCCGGGAGGCCCCTGCGGCAGCACCACCGTGGCCTGCAGCCGCTCCTCGTCCGCATCCGCTTCCCAAGCGGGCGGTGCGGTATCGAAGAGGCTTTGCTGCTTGGGCATGGGACGTCGACGGCACGGGCACCGCCTGGGGGGCTGGGGGCTGGGGGCTGGGGGCTGGGAAAAGTGTTGCTGTTGGTTTGAATTGGGGAAAGGCGCGAACGACGATCATGTGAGCCGCCAGATTGGGTTGAGATCGACTCCCCAAGTCCCCAGCCCCAAGCCCCCAGCCCCAATCGCGATGCGTCTCGGAATCTTTGGCGGCAGTTTCGACCCCGTGCACAACGGGCACGTGACGCTCGCCCGGCACGCGCGGGAGCAGGCGGAGCTGGATGAGCTATGGTTCGTGCCCACCGCCGTGCAGCCGCACAAGCGTTCTGGCCCGGTCGCGTCGGACGCCGATCGGCTGGCGATGCTTCGGCTGGCGATCGACGTGTATGACGGGCTCGAAGTCTCAACCGTGGAGCTCGAGCGCGGCGGCGTGAGCTACACGGTCGACACGCTCCGCGACCTCTGCCGCCAGCGACCCGAGGCGGACCTCTTCCTCATCATGGGCGCCGACACGCTCCGCGACCTGCCGGCCTGGCACGACCCTGTAGGCGTGCTGGAGGTGGTGACACCGCTGGTGGTGGCCCGCGATGGCGAGACGCCCGATTACGGCGTGCTATCGCTGCTGGCGTCGCCCGAGCGTATCGCCGAGATCGAAGCGAGAGCAATCACCATGCCGCCTCAGCCGGTGAGCAGTTCTGAAGTCCGCCGTCGAATCGCTGCCGGCGAGGCGATTGATGAACTCGTGCCCGCCTCCGTTCGCCAGTACGTCGAGCGATCGAGACTCTACCAATCGCCTCCGGATTCTCGGTAGGTGGCGGTAGATGCACGAGCGTTGGCAAGCCGCGAGGGCGGTGCGACTCTCGCTAGAGTCACGTGGCGCGGCCGGACGATAGCCCAAGAGCGGGACATGGTCTCTCCCCCGCACTTCTGCCCCCGCGACCGAGCCCAGCGCCCCGGGAGTCCGCGATGTCCACCACGCAGCCTGCTTCGCCCGCCAACCTCGCCCAGCTTCAGGAAGAGGTTCATCGGCTGCGTCGCGAGCGGGACGAGGCTCGCCGGCTGGCGTCGCTGGGTGAGTTGCTGGGCACCACCACGCACGAGTTCAACAACGTCCTGACCACCGTCCTCAACTACGCCAAGCTTGGGCTCCGGCACACGGACGAGGCGTCGCGCACGCGGGCTCTGGAGAAGATCCTCGCCGCCGGTCAGCGGGCGGAGCGGATCACCAACGGCGTGCTGGGCATGGCCCGCAACCGCAGCCACGACCCGGCCCCGGTTGACTTGGCGGGGCTCGTCAACGAGTCGCTGGTGCTGCTGGAGCGCGAGATGCAGAAGCACCGCGTGCAGGTGGAGACGAAGCTCGACTCGGCCGCGAAGGCGTGGGCCGTGGCGGGGCAGATTCAGCAGGTCATGCTCAACCTGCTCACCAACGCCCGGCAGGCCATGCCGAAGGGCGGCCGCGTGTTTGTGAAGGTGCAGGAAGACGCCGCCGCCGGCACGGTTGACCTGATCGTGCAAGACACCGGCGCCGGCATCCCGCCGGAGGTGCTGCCGAAAATCTTCAACAACGGCTTCTCCACCAAGAGCGGACCCGACGCCAGCGGCAAGGGCGGCGCCGGTTTTGGCTTGGCCGCTTGTAAGGAGATCATCGAAACCCACGGCGGACGCATCCGCGTTGAGAGCGCCGTGGGCCGCGGCACCGCCATGGCCATCAAGCTGCCCAAGGCCCCCACCGCAACAGCCCCCGCCGTGACGACGCCAACGCTCGGCTTGCCGGTCTCGCCCGCGGCGGCCACGGTCTAACCGCGGCTCAGAAGACCGACGGCGTCGCCGAGGGCGACTGCGGGTTGGCGAGGCGATCGCGGATCCGCCGCAGCATTTCTTGCTCGAGCGGTTCGTCGCGGCCCAGGTCGATCCAGAACGGCGAAGGGCCCTGGCGATTGACGTTGCCGGCGCGGTCGGTCGGCAGTGAGCCGTCGCTCCGCAGCACCGCGGCGCCCGAGAGCGCGTGCACCGGCCGCGGCAGGTCCTCAAGCTGCTTGAGCACCGTCACATAAACCGAGTAGCCGCCGCTCGCCGGCCGCACGGTGACGAGCGCCTTGCGTCGGATGCTCTGCAGCGTGCTCTGCCAACGGTTGAACGGGCCCACCGAGTCGTTCCGCCACGGCTCAAGGATCGAGGCGCCCACCTGGTACGGCGTTTCGATGTAGCCCTCGGTTAGCAGATTGCCCGTCTGCTGCACGGGCTGCTCGCGGGCGATGGGGAAGTAATTGGTCACAACGTCGGCGAGCTGATCCCACGCCACTTCGTTGTTGCTGACCGGCACGAAGAGCGGGTTCGAAACGCGGTTTTCCACCACCGGCGCCCGCGGTAAACCAAAGTCGGGGCTGATCGGCCCGCCGTCTTGCGGGATGACATCGAAGATCGAGTTCCGCGCCGGCAGGCCAATGGCGTTGGGTCCCGTGATCGCCCGGCCCGGGCCAAGCGGCACGCCATTTGGGCCCAGCGTTAAGGGCGTCGCGGCCGGCGGGTAGGCCGACTGCGGCGGCAGCACCACCGTCGGCTCCACCACAATTGGCGTGCCGGGGGGCAGGAACTCCGGCTCGTTCGGCTCCAGGTAGATGGGCGGCGCGAAGGCTACCGGCTGCGGCGAGGCCGGCGCGATTGGCGGCGTCGCCACGCCCGACCCCAACGGCTGGCAGCCAACCATGGCCAACGCGCACAGCCCGAAGGTGGCCAACCTCAAAGAGGCGGGCGCTGAGCGAGACAGAATAATCGACCCACGCCGCATCGAACCCGTTCGCTCCAGACCATGGCCCGACGCTCCGCCGGGCGGCAGGGAAGCCGCTCGGCACGCCGGGAGGGGCCGGGAGAATCGCGGAAGCCGCCAAACGCAGCAAGGTCGATTGGCCAGGCGATTTGGGTAGACGGGGCGGTCTGACCGGCGCCGCATTCACTTTGTGGGAGGCCTCTCCGAGGCCGATTTCAAGCTGCCAAACGGCGACGGCTTGTGGAGTGCAATCGGCCTCCTAGAGGCCTCCCACAGTCAGTGATCAGACTGAATCGCTGACGGCTTTGGAACTCCCGGCCGCCGGCCGGCGTCCAACCGTCAATTGCTCCATCGGATTGCCCTTACGCCCCATACCGAGGCCCGCCATGCCCGCCCGAACCTTCGCCGGCTTGCTGCCGCTGTTCGCGTTCCTCGCCACCACCACCCCAGCGGCCTTCGGGCAGGGCGTGCTGGTCAATGAGCGGGAAGACCTTCAGGCACGGTTGCCGAGGGTTTGGACCCGCCCCGCGCCGCGACCGGCCCCGAGCACGTACAAGATCGAGTCGATCGACGTCAACGCGACGGTCAAAGACCAAGTGGCGAAGGTGCAGGTCTCGCAGAAGTTCCGCAACACCGGCAGCCAGCAGATGGAGGTGGCGTTCCTCTTTCCGCTGCCGGACGGGGCGGCGATCGACCAGCTCACGCTGATGGTGGACGGCAAGGAACTGGCCGGCGAGCTGCTGCCGGCGGACGAGGCCCGCAAGCGGTACGAGGCGATCGTCCGCCAGAACCAAGACCCGGCCCTGCTTGAGTGGGTTGGCCGCGGCATGTTCCGCACCAGCGTCTTCCCCGTGCCGGCCGGTGCCGACCGGACGGTGACCCTTCGCTACAACCACCTGCTGCGGGCCAGCGGGTCGCTGGTGGACTTCAGCTTCCCGCTCGCCACGGCCAAGTACACGTCGGCGCCGGTCGAGAAGCTGAGCGTTCGCGTGGCGATCGAAAGCCCACGGCCCATCACCAACCTCTACTCACCCAGCTACCAACTGAAGATCGATCGGCCGAGCCCCACGTCGGCCGTCGTCAAACACACCGCCGAGGGCGTGCTGCCGAGCGCCGACTTTCGGTTGTTCTTCGACTCGCCACGCGGCGATGCGGGCAGCGATAGCGGGGATGGGGGCATCGGAGCGAGCGTCGTCAGCTTCCGGCCCGACAAGACCGAGCCCGGCTACTTCCTGCTGCTCGCCAACCCAACGATCGAGGCCAAAGAGACCGAGCCCCTCGCCAAGACCGTGCTGGTGGTCGTCGACCGGTCGGGCAGCATGAGCGGTGAGAAGCTCGACCAGGCGAAGGGCGCCGTCCGGCAGGTGCTGGGCGGGCTGCGTGAGGGCGACACCTTCAACATCATTGCCTACGACAGCCAGGTAGAGTCGTTCCGGCCGGAGCTGCAGCCGGCCGACAAGGCGAGCATCGACGCCGCCGGCGCCTTCGTCGACGGGCTCTACGCCGGCGGCAGCACCAATATCGACGGCGCGCTGGGCCGCGCGCTCGGCATGCTCCAGGACAGCAGCCGGCCGAACTACGTGCTGTTCCTCACCGACGGCCTGCCAACCACCGGCGAGAAGCGTGAAGCGAGAATCGTTGAGAACACCAAGGGAACCAACAACGTCCGCGCCCGCGTCTTCGCTTTCGGCGTGGGCTACGACGTGAACAGCCGACTGCTCGACAAGCTCGCTCGCGTGAACTTCGGCCAGAGCGAGTACGTCCGGCCCAACGAAGACATCGAGGCCGCCGTCGGCCGGCTCGCCAATCGGCTCGACTCGCCGGTGCTGACTGGCGTGACGCTGACGGTCGATGTGGAAGGGGCGTCGCTCGGCTCGAGCGCCGTGAGCGGCGTCTACCCGCGTGGCGAGTTCGATCTGTTCGCCGACGACCAGACGGTCCTGGTCGGCCGCTACTCCCGCCCCGGCGACGCCAAGGTGACGCTCACCGGCGCCGTGTCGGGTGAGGAGGTCTCTTACAACTTCCCCGCCAAGCTGACCGAGGAGAGCCTGGACGACACCAACGCGTTCGTCGGCCGGCTGTGGGCGATGCGGCGGGTGGGCGAGATCATCGACATCGTCGACCTGGAGGGGAAGAACGATGAGCTGATCAAAGAACTGGTCGACCTCGCCACCACGCACGGCATCGTGACGCAGTACACGTCGTTCCTGGCCGACGAAACGGCCGACCACAACGCCATCGCCGACAACCGCCGGCGAGCCAGGGTGCTCACCGACGGCCTCGCCGCGACGAGCGGCCGGTTCGGCTTCCAGCAGCGCGGCGCGAAGTTGCGGTTGCAGCGAGCGGCGACGGCCACACCGCGCTTTGCCGCACCGTCACAGGGCTTCGGCGGCAGGCAGCCGGAAGCCGAACTCGCGGAGGCACCCATCGCGGTGCGGCGCGAATCGCTCGGCCTCCGCGCAGCGGGCAACGCGTGGTACTACGACGCCAAGGCGGACAGGAGCCGCATCGCGGGCAACATCCGGCAGATCGGCCGCAAGACGTTCTTCCAGCGGACGGAGGGCAAAGTGCTGGTCTGGTGCGACTCGTCGGTCAACGCCGAGGAGCAGAAGAACGCCAAGCCGATCGAGCGGTACAGCCGCGAGTACTTCGACCTGGTCGCCAAGCACGGGGGGCATGTCGCCCAGTACCTGGCGGTCGACGAGCCCGTGGTGGTGAAGCTGGACGGCGTGGTTTATCGCTGGTGAGAAGGGAATGCGGAATTCGGAATGCGGAATACACTGATGGATACGCCTCCCGTTGAGGCAATCCATAATCCGCAATCCGAATTCCGCAATGGCTTCGCCGCTCACCCGCTCCCAGTCCCGCGCGATTGATCGCTTCGCGATCGAAACGCTCGGCTACCCCGGCATCGTTCTGATGGAGAACGCGGGGCGGGGGTGCGTGGACGTGATGGAGCGTCTCGGCATCGACGGGCCCGTGGTGATCGTCACGGGCAAGGGCAACAACGCGGGCGACGGGTTTGTCATCGCGCGGCACCTCGCGCTCCGCGGCTACGAAGCGAAGGTCGCCCTGGGCGCCCCGCCGGACAAGCTCACCGGCGACGCGCTGATTGCCTTCAAGATGCTCACGCCGTGCCGTGTGCCGATCCTGGACCTGGCGGGCATCCACGCCGGCGAGATGGTGAACGAGCTCGACGGCCTGGCCGGCACGGACGCGGCCTGGGTTGTCGACGCGTTGCTGGGCACCGGCGCCGTCGGTCGACCGCGGCCGCCGCTCGATGCGCTCATCGACTGGATCAACGGCGAACCAACCCGCACCCTGGCGGTCGATCTGCCGAGCGGGCTCGATAGCGACACGGGCGAGCTGTACGCCCCAACCGTCAACGCCGACCACACGTGCACATTCGTGGCGCCGAAGACGGGCTTTGACGCCGCCGGCACGCCGCCGGTCTTAGGTCAGGTTCACACCGTATCAATCGGCATCGGCGACAGCGTCATCGAAGCGGCCCTGAGGGCGACCGCCGAGCCGTGAGCCCAGCATCCGCAGCGGATAACCTACGATGAGCCCGCTCGCGGCCAGCCCGACGCCGACGAAGAGCGTCGCCAACAGCCCCCCCGCCAAGCCGTAGCCGGGCTCGCTGCCGCCGCCGGGGAACCGCGATTCGATCCCCACAACCTCCATCGCGTCCATGGCAAGCATGCCGAGGATCATGTGAGGCATCGGCGCCAACTGCGTAAGGGCGACAACCGCGCAGCCGATGCACAGCGACTGCCCAATCATTCGCGATTGCCGCGTAATCGCAGCCCCGGTGGCCACGAGCGTGGCAATCCCGACGGCCATGCCGATTCGCCCAAGCGGCGAAGTGCCACCCCAACCAAACATCGCCGGCATCGGCATGTTGAGCAGCTCAACGACCACCCAGCAACGCACCAATCGCCACGAACCCTGCTGGCTTGAGGGCGTGGCGGTCGGCGTGGCGCCCAGAAGCTCGTCGGCTTCTGGTGAAACGAAGGGGTTCTCGTCAGCGGCAGCCATGGCAAGCCCGGGTCGGAGGCACAGCGGCACCAACCGCGAGGGCGTCAGGGTCGCTCAACGCGGTTACGCGTTTAGCTGTACGCCAGGGTCATCCGCAACGTTCACCCAAACGTGCACGTGCGGCGCGCCGCGGTAGTGCCAGACGAACGACGGGCCTTCCAGCCGCCAGTTGTCCCACACGCCGTCTTCGCCGATATCCCCCTGCTGGTAATAGGCCAAGTGGCACGCTTCGAGCCCGCCCTGCGCGTCGAGGCAGTCGCGAACCTCTTGCCGATCGATCTCCCGGAACGGCTCGACCAGCTTCTTGAGCACGCCCTGCAGGTTCTCCTGCTGATCGCCCGAGAGCTGCGCGACCGGGATCCCCTGGAACCTTCCGCTCGGTCCCTTGAACGCCACCCGCTGCTCGCGCGGCATGCCGCGGCGGACGAGCGCCGCCTGCTGCTGCTCGCCGTCGAGCATCTGGTAGAGCTCGTTGGCGGCCAGCGCCTGCGACCAGTAGACGTTGCCCGGGTGGGTGGGGCCCTCGTTAAAGCCGTCGGCGTCGTGGCCGTAGAAGATGGGCCCGCCGAAGGCGACGTGCTCGGCCGAGTTGCCGTCGCAGCGGATCGTTTGGTGACGGCCGGTCATGACGAACTCGAACTTGCCATCGGTCGGCTCGCCGAAGATGGCAATGCTCCCCGAGTCCCAACCGCCGGAGTCGTCGCCGAGCTGCGTGTCGATGCGGTCGATCCACTCGGGGCTGTAGATGCCCTCCATGATCTTTCGGACAATCGCCCGCTGGTCGTCGGTGTAGAAGTCTTCGTCGAGCGTCTGCTTGGTGACGTGCCAGTTGTTGGCGACGCGGGTCCGCAGCAGACCGCGCTTGGGGTCCATGTGATCCCAGGCGAAGCAGATCGCTTCCTTTTGCCCGGTGGTGAGCGTCTCGTAGAGCGTCTTGACCAGCGTCTCCGGCGTGCCGGTCACGGCAGCCGGTGTGGGCTCTGCCCAGACCTTGCCAGCCGGTAGGGCCGCGGCCGCCGCGGCGCCGCCTGCCGCGGCCAGAAAACTACGCCGATCAATTGAGGACACGCCGTTGGCCATCGCCGGCTCCCTGAGGGTTTGAGACTCGCCACCACTACCACTTAAGTAGAACGAAACCCCGTCGCGGATTCAAAGTTCCGGGGCGAGAGACAACCGGCACGCCGACGGCCGCCCGAGAAGTTTGCGAGCCGACCTGGCATTGCATACCATAAGACCTGCTTGTCGCTTGCCTGCCGTCGTGCCGTGAGACGCACCAATGAGTCGCTTGCCTTCAGCATTCGGAGCGTGGCTCCTGGCGGCCACCGCCGCTGCCACTGGCATCGAAATCAACTTCGACAACTTCACCGGCCTCGACCAGTTCGAACAGCACCCGCAAGAGAACTCGTTCTTTGGCGTATTCCAGAACGACCAGAGCGGCGTCGGAGGCTCGGGCGGCATTTCTCCGCCGGGCGTCTCGGTCGACCTTACGCACCAGGTGCGTTTCGATCTAAGCGAGACTAACGAGACGATCACCGCGTCAGTCGCGTTCGAACTCGACTCCACCAGCATCCCGAGCGGCCAGAGCTCGGTGACGCTGGCCGAGGTCTACCTCACCACCGGCCTGACGTCTCCGCCGCGAAACTCGTCCGCCTACTACCTCACGGGCACGGTATCCCGGGGCAACTTCGGCTTCGAACTCGCCGTGGGGGGCGGGCTGCCGGATTCTACGTTCCTTATCTTGCCCTCGCTTACGACCCCACTGCCGTCGCTGTCGCTCGGCAACTGGTACGAGTTGGAGTTCGATGTCACCCCGCGTAGCACCGGAGTCGAACTCGATCAGTCGGCTTCGCTTTGGAACCTCGGCCCGAACGGAACGAGCACACCGCAGTTCGTCGGCGCGGTCAACCGCGGCCTGCTGAGCGACTCTCGAATTGACTTCAAAGGCCAGCCCGATTGGTACGCAGGCTTTACCGCCGCCGAGAACGCTGGCGCGCTGGACAACTTCCGCCTCGAAGCACCGGGGGTCGGGCCGCTGGTGGGCGTCGCCGAGATCGCGCCGGCGCAGGACGCCGAACTGCTCCCCGGCGAGGCGTTCTCTCTCGGCAATCTGAACGCGACCTCCTTGGTCGTGGACGGCGGCTTGGGCAGTCGACCGAGGCGTGACGCGCTGATTGAGTTCCCGTTGGACCAAATCCCGCCAGGCGCCAATCTGCTCTCGGCGAGGCTTGAGCTGGAGCGACAGTTCAGCAACGAGATCACGATCGACGCGCTGGGCTACGTCGGCGACGGGGTGATTGCCCTGGAAGACGAGTTTGCCGCAACCACCTCGATCGGCTTTGGAGTGGTTGACGCCTCGTTGGTTGGCCCGTTGGAGATTCCGTTGGAGGTCGGATTCATCCAGTTGTTGTTGGACAACGGCGACGGGTTGGGCGTACGAGCGCGGAGCCGTTTCTTGAATGAATTCAACCAGTTCTATTCGTCAGAGAGCAGCTTCGGCGCGCCGCCAACTCTTGTCGTCGAGTACGAACTCGGCGGCGACTTCAACGGCGACGGAACGGTGGACGCCGCCGACTTCACCGTGTGGCGTGACGGCCTGGGCAGTGAGTACTCCGTGGCCGATTACGAGACATGGCGAGCGACCTTCGGTCAGATGCTCGCCCCGCCAGCGGCAATTGAATCAGCCGCGGCGCCCGAGCCCGGCGGCTCAGCGGTGATTGCCGCCGCGCTCGCTGCTTGCCCTACCGCCGCTGGCAGCCGGGGCAGAAGAAGGTGGATCGCTGCGCCTGCACGATCCGCTTGATCTCGCCGCCGCACCGCCGGCACGGGTCGCCGCCTTTGCCGTAGACGCGGTGCAGGTTCTGGTAGCTGCCGTCTTGGTTCAGGGCGTTGCGGTAGGTGCCATCGCCCAGGGTGGAACCCTCGTGCCGGATCGCCTCCTCGAGCACCTCACGCGTGGCGTCGGCGATCCGCTTCCACTTGGGGCCGGTGAGCCGGTCGCAGCGGGCGGCCGGGTGGATTCCCGCCACGTGCAGGATCTCCGCTGCGTAGAGGTTGCCAATGCCCGCCACGGCTCTTTGATCCAACAGGGCGACCTTCACGGCGCGGCGACTCGCGGCGAGCCGACGGCGCAGGTCGCCGGACGAAACGGCCAACGCATCCGGCCCGAGCTTGTTCGGGCCAAACGCCTCGGCCTGCTCCTGGGGCGATAGCAGCCGAACGTTTCCCAGCCCGCGGCGGTCCCAATACCAAAACGCCTCCGCATTGCCGCCCGAGAGGTCAAATCGCACGCGGAGGTACAACGGGTCCGGCGGGTCGGCCAACAGCACGAGGCCGGTCATCCGCGGTTCGAGAATGATGGCGTCGTCCGATTCCAACCGCACGGCAACCCGCTTTCCGATGCGATCGACCGCCGTGATCAATTGCCCGCGGGCCCGCCGCTGGAACGCCCGACCGACCGGGGTAAACTGAATGGCCTTCCGCGGGCACCTCAGCTTCTCGACCGAAACGATCCGCGCCCCAACAACCGGCAGGATGCCGCGACGCATCGTTTCGACTTCGGGTAGTTCGGGCATTTCCGTTAGCAAGCACGACCAACTAAGAACGCTAATCGACGCTGATCTCCGCTCATTGCGAGGTAAGAACCCCATCAGCGAAGATCAGTGTCGATTAGTGTTCCTGGGTGAACAACGTACCGGTTAAAGGTTGGCAGCATGAGCGTTGATATCTCCGACCCCCGAACCCTGGCAACCAGCCGAGTTCCCGACGCGGCCGGCCGGTTTGGCGACTTCGGCGGGCGGTATGTTCCCGAGACGCTGGTTCGCGCTCTCGATGAGCTTTCCATTGAGTACGACAAGTCGATTGGCGACGAGTCGTTCCAATCGGAGCTCGGCGAGTTACTCCGCGACTTCGTAGGCCGCGAGTCGCCGTTCTACCACGCCCGGCGTTTGAGTGAGCAGTGCGGCGGGGCTCAGATCTACTTCAAGCGCGAAGACGTCAACCACACCGGCGCCCACAAGATCAACAACACGCTCGGCCAGTGCCTGCTGACCAAGCGGATGGGCAAGACGCGGGTCATCGCCGAGACCGGCGCCGGTCAGCACGGGGTGGCGACGGCGACGGCTTGTGCCCACTTCGGCCTGCCCTGTGTCGTTTACATGGGCGAAGAAGACATCCGCCGGCAGTCTCCCAACGTCTTCGCCATGAAGCTGCTTGGCGCCGAGGTGCGGCCCGTCACCACGGGCAGCCGGACGCTGCGGGACGCCATCAACGAGGCGATGCGGGACTGGATGGCGAGCGTCGACGACACGCACTACATCTTGGGCAGCGTGGTCGGCCCGCACCCGTTCCCGCGGATCGTGCGGGACTATCAATCGGTGATCGGCCGCGAGACCATCGCCCAGTGCCAGTCGCGGCTCGGCAAGCTGCCCGAGGTGGTGGTGGCGTGCGTCGGCGGCGGCTCGAACGCGGCGGGCATGTTCTACCCGTTTGTGGATCACCCGGGCGTCGAACTCATCGGCGTTGAAGCCGGCGGCCGCAGCGACCAACCCGGCGAGCACGCCAGCCCGCTCTCGTACGGCCAGCCGGGCGTGCTGCACGGCTCATTCAGCTACGTCATGCAGGACGACGATGGGCAAACGTGCGACGTGCACAGCATGTCCGCCGGCCTGGACTACCCGGGCGTGGGCCCCGAGCACAGCTACTGGAAAGACACGGGTCGGGTACAGTACGACAGCTGCCGCGACGTGAGCGCGATGGAGGCCTTCGACGCCTGTGCGTCGGCCGAAGGCATCATGCCCGCCCTAGAAACGGCCCACGCCGTGGCCAAGGCGATGGAGATCGCCCGCGAGCGCGCGAAGGACGACGCGGTGGTCGTCTGTCTCTCCGGACGCGGGGACAAAGACGCGATGGAAATCGCGCGACTGAAGGGCGTCAACTACGGCTGAGTGAGCGACCGAACCGTGAGCGAGAATCCATGACAAGCGTTGCCGAATTCGCCGTGGTGGTCGCGGTCGCCGCCGTCCTGCTGGGGTGGACACTTCGCCGATTCCGCGTCGCGCGAATCATCGCGTCAGTATTGATCGCCGGCAGCATCGCCTCGGCCGTCGCCCGCGCAGAAGCCCCGGCCAACGAGGAAGCCGCACCCGCCACGGCCAGCGATGCAAGCGACGAGACCGACAAAGCGACGCTCGAAGACGGCGAGCGGGACTGGGGCCGCGACGACGGCATTGCCACGCAGCTCACCACGCGGTCGAAGCTGGTCGTTGGCGTCGTTTTCCTGGTGGTGCTGGGGTGCGTGATCGGCGTGTTGGCGTACCGCAAGCCGGACGGAGCGGCCTACGCGGATGGCGAAACCGACTGAGGCGAGAGAAGTAAAGTCGCCGGTTAATCCTGCGGGATAACCTCGGCGATTTCCTCAAACCTCAGGGTAACAAACCCCTCACCCTCGGCTGGCACGATCGTGCAAGTACTGGAAGCCTTGCCAGTACCCGCGTGATACGGCTCGGTTATCACGTACTCGTCACCGGCCTTTAAGCGGATTAAGAACGGCCTGAACGGGCGCTCAACGATTAGCGGGATCAGGTCTTCAGGGGTCGCCATTGCTTCGCCTCGGATCGTACGGGTGAGTCGCTACTCAGGCTGCCGCCGCAATATCTGGGTGACGTTTCGGTAGGCAACGAAATGCGTGGTGTTGCCTTCGTGAACCGTGAAACACGGATCACCTTTGTCGATTGTGATCTCGTAGGGCTCGTCCACGCGGACAACGTCGCCATTGTTCAATCGCACTTCGAGCACCGGAAAGGGCGAAACCTGCATCATCCGTTGAAGGACGGTTGCGTTCATTGAGGTTGAGGCTCGGGTGGTCGAGCCGCGGGTTGATTGGGTCCGGCTCTCATTCTACGCTCCAAGCATAGTCCCTGGCGCCACGATTCTAACGCGATTCCATGCCCAGCATCCCCGAACTCTTCGCCACGCTCCGCGCCGATAACCGCAAGGCGCTCATGCCGTTCATCACCGCCGGCGACCCCGAACTGGAGTTCACCGCGGCGGTGCTCAAGGAGGTGGTTGGCCGCGGCGCCGCGCTCTGCGAGGTCGGCATCCCGTACAGCGACCCCATCGCCGACGGGCCGGTGATTCAGGAGTCTTACACCCGGGCGCTCGACGCGAAGATCAAGCTGTCCGGCATCCTTGAGACGCTCGGCGGGGTCTGCCCCGAACTCGACGCGCCGGTTGTGACGATGGTCTCTTACGCCATCATCTTTCGCCACGGCATCGAGCGCTACTGCGACGACGTGAAGAGCCGCGGCGTTGCCGGGCTGATCGTGCCCGACCTGCCGGTCGAAGAGTCTCCTGCGCTGTCCAAGGTTTGCTCCGAGCGCGGCCTGTCGCTGATCCAGCTCGTCACGCCCACGACGCCGCGCGAGCGGGCGCTCAAGATCTGCTCGACCTCCACCGGCTTCGTCTACTACGTCTCCGTGGCGGGCATCACCGGCGAGCGGACGGAGTTGCCGCCGGACCTGGTTGACAACGTGGGCTGGCTGCGCGAGCAGACCGACTTGCCGATCTGCATCGGCTTTGGCATCAGCAAGCCGGAACACGTCAAGCTGCTCTCGCCCGTTGCCGACGGCCTGATTGTTGGTTCGGCGATTGTCAAGCGGATTGCGACCGCCGCCGACCGGCCACGCGACGAAGTCCTGGCGGATGTTGGCGACTATGTGGCGAGCCTTCTGGCAGCGCTCGATTAGCCGCAGACATCGAAATTGACCCGCACGCGGATTTCTGCCTAGCATGAACCAGTCGCGGGTCGGTTGGTTGCCCCCGCGGCGTTTGTGGCTCGGCCGGCGAGTGGCGGTCGGGCTCAGGCGATTCACCCGGTGGGTGGTCCGCAACTCGCTCGCGACCCACCGCGATCGGGAACTCGGCACGCTTGGCAGAGCCGCGGTCGGAAGACCTAAGCACGCCGGCGTGGAGCGAGGCGCGAGGTCTCCATGCAGGACAACCGTTCTTCGGACTGGTGTGACGACTCAGCCGATCCCGGCCCCTCCACCGCCGAGCGCTACTTCGCCGGCGTCACTGAGCAGACCTTCCACACCGAGCTCGGCGTCGTTGATCCGCCGATGGTGGATTACGTGACCGGCATGCTGGTTCGGTTCGTCCGGTCGGACGCGGTCTTTGGGGTCCGAGGTCCGCGCGGCAAACGGTTGACGCAGGTCGCCGAGATGCTGGCCGAGGCCGAGGAGCGAACCGGCCCCGCGCGGCGTAGGGTCCACCGGCACATCGGAGACTTCACGCTGTTCTGGACGGGCGTCTACCCGGAGATGGCGGAGCGGCTGCGCCAGCACGGCAGCAAGGACGCCCTGCTGGACTATCGGGACCAGGGGCGCCGGGCGTACTTCGTCGCCAGCCGCCTGCCGGGCGCCGAGCAGGCGCCACCGGCCGACGTGTTAGAGAGACTAGCCGATCAGTTCGAACTCGTCGGCCACGGCCTGCGTGAGGTCCGCAAGACGTGGGAGGAACGCGACGGCGGCGGCCTTCTGGTGTAAGCCGCGACCCGCGGGCGACAACGATGCCGCCGCTTTAGACCTCGACCAGTTCGCGCGTGTCGTCGATCTGCTCTTCACTAAGCGACACCGCGTCGGCGACCACGGCCGATAACTGGTCAAGCTGCTCGGCGAGCTTCGGCTGGATCTTTACCAACTGAGTGATCTGCTGAGCCGCGGTGTCGAGCATCTCGGTCACTGCCAGGCAGTCGCCGCGCGACTCTTCGATGATCTTCCCGATGTCGTCGAAGATCCCGGTAAACGCGCCGGCCTGGGTTTGGGCGGCGACCTCGATTCGGCCGTTGAGCTGAACCACCTGCATGCGCTCGACCTGCTTCGACACCTCCTCGGATGAGGCGCCCAACGCGCGGATGTCGCTGTACAGGCCGCCGAGGCCGTTCATGACCGAGCGGCTGCGGGTAAGCAGCTCTTCGCTCAGGCACTCCAGCCCCTCGCGGACGCCGGCCGGATTCGCGGCGAACGCGTCGCCCCGCAGCTCGGTGGCGTAGGACTCGCTGACGTACGCCTGGAGCTGAGCGACGGCCACGTCGAAGGCCAGGCGCCGCGCCTCGGAGCAGAGCGGCCCCATGCGGGACATCAAGTCGCCCAGCATCTGGTCGGCTTCCTTGGAACGCTCGCCAAGGCTGCGCGATATGACTGAGAGCGTAGCGCCCGCCGCTCCCATCCGCGACGCCGCCAGGTTGGCGTTGAGCGACGAGAACGTGAGTGACTTGCCCAGCTCGTCGAGCGCCGCGTGCCGCTCGAACAGGCGGTCGCCCAGCGTGTGGAATCGCGACAACGACTGAAAGAGCCCTTCAATCGTATCGACCAGCTCACCCGAGCACCCCCGCAAGCGGACCAGGCAAGCGGTCTCGTCGCACTCAACCCGCGTGCCGCGCACCGCGGCGATCTTGGGCCGCAGGGCGTTGAGTTCTTCGCAGAGGGCGGCCCGCATGAACGCGTCGTAGTCCGGGAAGCCGGCCTCGGCCAACCCTTGGAGCATGATCGGCGTGGCCTTCTCGATCGCTTCCCGCTTGTTGGTGCGTGCCTCGACCAGTTGTTCTTCTTCAAGCACGCGTGCGTACAGTTCCTTCGCGGCCTCAAAGAGCGGCGTGGAGGGCTTTAGCCGGACTGACAGGTAGCCCTCCTTGCACGGCGTGATCATCGCAAGAACCCAGTAGTGCCTCCCGTCCTTGGCGAGGTTCTTGACGTAGGCAGCGATGGGCTTGCCCGCCTCCAGGTAGTTCCACAGCAGCTTGAAGACGCAGCGGGGGACTTGCGGGTGTCGGATGATGTTGTGCGGCTCACCGACCAGCTCTTCTTCGCTGTAACCCGACACGCGGGTGAAGACCTCGTTGCCGTATCGGATACGGCCCTTGGTGTCGGTTGTCGAGAAGAAGAGCTCCTCGGCGCCGAACTTCCGGGCCTCACGCAGGGGCTGCACGCGGGGGACGATCATGACCGGTTCCGCTGGGCTGTCGATTGGGTTGCGGGCGGTCCATCCCAGGACCGCCCATCGACATAACTTAGGTTAGCCGGTGCGCACCAACTGCCGGCTCATAGAAAAACTCCCTTGCGGCGTGGGAACTCCGCAATGCCCTTACGTGACCAACCCCTTGGTCACCATCATGAATACGTCTTCTAGCGTGGGTTCCTTGTCAGCGAAGGAGACGAGGCCGACGTCGGCGCTAACCAGCGCCCGCATAAGCCGCTGCACGCTCTGTTCGTCGCCGTCCAGCTCGACGGTGCAGCTCCGCGCATCCTCCTGCACACTCCGCACATTCGGATCACTCCGGATCAGGCTCACTCCGGCTTCTGGCGAGCCGGCGAAGCGGACCTCGATGTGCCGGTTCTGCTGGATCTTCCGATAAACCTTCTCGATCGGGCCGTACAGCAGCAGCGAGCCCCGCTCGATGATCCCGATCGACGTGCAGACATCGGCCAGCTCCGTGAGGATGTGGCTGGAGATCAGGATGGTCTTGCCCATCCGGCGAAGTTCCTTCAGAAGCGCCTTAACCTCCAGACGAGCGCGGGGGTCGAGGCCGCTGGCGGGCTCGTCGAGGATGAGCACCGGCGGGTCGTGCACCAGGGTCTTCGCCAGGCAGAGCCGCTGCTTCATGCCGCGCGAGAGACCGTTGACGTAGTCGTCCCGCTTATGGGTCAGGTCGAGCAGCTCCAGCACGTCGCCGATGACCGCTTTGCGCCGGTTGGCCGGGATCTCGTACGCCACGGAGAAAAAATCGAGGAACTCCCACACCTTCATGCCGTCGTACACGCCGAACATGTCGGGCATGTAGCCCACACTGCGGCGGACGCCGATGGGGTCGTCGTTCACGCTGTGGCCGTTGACGAACCCCTCGCCGGTGGTGGCGCGAAGGAGCGTGGCCAGAAACCGGATCGTCGTGCTCTTGCCGGCGCCGTTGGGGCCGATGAAGCCAAACATCTCACCCGCGGCGATCTTGAGGTTCAGGTTCTCAACCGCCACGAAGTCGCCGTAGCGCTTGCCGAAGTTTCTGATCTCGATCATTGGGAGGCGCTAGGTTGTCAGGCGCTAGGCGCTAGTTTTCTTGGTGGATGCCGTTGGGTGTGCTCTAGGCGGCTAGCGGCTCGGCATTACGTCGATGGGGGCGTTGGCGTCTCGTTTGGGCGCGGGCAACGGGCCGTACTGCAGGTGGGCTACTAGCAGCGTGTCACCACGCAATTGCGAAGCCGCCGGCGTCACCGTCACGCCCGGCAGCACTTTGCGGAGCCGGCCAACGGCGCGGACTTCGCCCGGCTCGAGCCGCTTGGGGTCGAGCGCGAGGGCGAACAGCGGCTCGAAGCTCAGCCGCTCGTCCTCAGAGGCGTCGCCGTCACCGGCGGACGCCAACCGCTGTTCGGCGAACACCGCGGCGCCCTCGGCAGGCGTGATCGGCGACAGCGCGACCGTGGCCGACGAGCGCGGATCAAGCCTCCCCACCCAGCCGCCCAGCAGCGGTGTCTCGTAGCTGTCGCCCTTCTTCGGGCGGCTCACCACGGCGAGGGATTCAATCGCAAGATCGCTCTCATTCGTCAGCCGGCGTCGGTCCGGGTCCCAGCGGAGCATCTTGCCGAGATCAACCATCTGCTCAACGTGAGCGTGATCCGTGGCGTTGGACGAGACGCTCAAGCCCAGCAGCCGCGCCTTCTCAAGCCGCTGGTAGCCCACCAGCTTGGGCATCTGGCCGCGGCGTAGCGGGGGCTCATCGCCCCGCCCTCCCCGCGCAAACGGCGCCGCGACGGCGGTTGGGTCGTCAAACTCCAGATCGTAGGTCGTCGAAAGCGACGTGTAGAACGACAGGTACCGCGTCAGGTGGCCACGCGAGTGTTCGGGCTGCGTTTCGAGGATCGCGACTTCGGTTTGCGCGCGGACAAAGCCGATATCGAGCTGAGCCTGGCGGACCACCACCCAGGTGCCGGCCAGCGCGATCAGCGGCGCCGCGGCCCAGGCGAGTTCAACCCGGCCGAGCGCCTTGAAGAAGAACCAGTTGAAGGGCACCAGCACCGCCAGGTACGTGCCGAGGCACATCATGACAAAGCCGGAGTCGGGCACGTTGACGCCCGCCGCCTGGCGGAGCGTATCCCGCGCGGAGCCGGCAACGGCGTTGAAGTCGCTCCACGCGGCGGGGCCTGCGGAGGCTTCGGCCGCCACGATGCTCGCCGAATCGAAGTCGTCCGCCGCCTTCATCAGCCGGAACGCATACGGCGTGGTGCTGGCGTAGGTGTCGCGGCTGAAGAACCGCAGCCGCGAGTTCCACCCCGCGTCGTCTACGGCGCCCGGGCGGCGGACGAAGACGTCGCGGCGCGTCTCGCCGCTCCTGTCGTAACCCGCGTTCGGGTTCTCGCCGAAGCTGCGGGGCGGCCGCCGCAGCACCAAGCCGTTGAACAGGCTCTCAAAACCATGCTCCCAATTGATCAGGTCGCGCTCGGCGAGTTGCATCGCCGAGACGATCACCCGCCCCTGGCCAACGCGTCGCTCCGCCATCAGCCGCTCAACGCCTGCCAGCGGCTCGGCGTCGGGCCGCAGCTTGAGCCGGATGCCGGTCCATTCGCCGGCGGGGCGTAGCGGCAGCGGCTTGCGCGAGGTCGACCACGCGTCGCTCAACGGCTTCAGGTCTGCCGCCGTCAGCGACCGCGCGCCGAGGCTCTCTGCCGGCAGGTACGGGTCGAGGAAGCTGTCGCGCAGCAGGTCCATCGAGTCGGGCCCGCTGATCAGCAACTGCCCGCCCCAATGCAGCCAGTCAATAATCGCCTGCTGCTGCGGCTGGCTGAGGGAGTCGGGGTCGACCTCGTCCCAGAGCAGGTAGGCGACCGACGTCCAGCAGAGCGGGTTGTCTGGCAGGAGCACGCGCTCGGCCGCCGACAGCGTCACCACGCGGTACTGGCGCGTGAAGGGCATGGCGAAGTTCTTGGCCGTCAGCTCGAACTCCGGCGGCATCAGCGCGTCAACGCAGCGGAGGCTCGTCAAGAACCGGTAACGCTGCGGCTCCTTGCCCAGCACCACAAAGTGCTGCTGGTGTGGCTGCATCCGACGCAGCGAGAGGTTCTCCGGCGGCTGCACCAACGCGGCGCCACGCTCGCGGACCGTCGAACGGCTGTTGAGCTTGCCCTCGGCCTGCGGCACGTAGAAGACCGACTCGATGACCTTTTCCTGGCCCTTCACCAGGGCGACGTCGCGTGAGCTGCGGACCGCGAACTCGGTGCGCTCAACGGCGATGGGCTGATTGTTGGTGTCGACCACCTGCAGCGTCGCTTCGCCAACCCAGTTCTCGTAGTTGGGCGTCATCGCCTGCTTGGCCACCATCCAGTGGCCCGGCTTGACGAACAGCGAAACGATGTCGTCCGGCCCCGGCTGCGGGATGGGCGGCTGGATCTCCAGCGGCGGCTTCTTCTTTTTCGCCTCGGCCTCTTGGCGCCGCTTCTCGGCTTCTTCCTCCTCGCGCTTCTCGCGGGCGGCGCGCTCGGCGGGCGTCTCCTGGCGGCAGCTGCAGCCAGGCGTGGCGACGGCGCCAAACGCCACGCCAACCACCAACAACCAGCACAGCCGCCGCCAAGCGGTGTTCCAGCCCGGCCGGCACGGAGCGGCATCGTCGCGGTGAGGGTGTTTCACGAAGCAGATCGCGGCGGGCGGAACGATGGCATCGAGTCGGCGGCGGGCGGCGTCGACCGAGGCGACGTGCCGCTGTTCATCTTATCGCCTCGACGGGCCGGAACTAGTTCCGGCCCGCAGCACGGCGGCCGCGACGGCGGCGCAGGCGAGGAAGAAGCCGATCATCGCCAGCGACAGCCCCGCCACGCGGTCCTCCACCCCGTAATGCAGGAGCGTAAAGACCCGCTCGGCAACCGTGGTCCAGCCCGGCGGCAGAACCAGCTTGGTGGCCGAGAGTTCCCCAACCGAAACGGCCAGCGCCGCCACCCAAGCCGCGGCCAGCGCCCGCAGCCGCATCGGCGCAGCCACCATGAGCAGCCGCCGCAGCGGCCCGGCGCCCTCGGCCTTGGCCGCGTCGAGCAGCGAGTTGGGCACGCTCGCCAGCGCCGGCCAGAGGACCAGCGTCGCGATGGGCGTGGCGCGGACCATCTGCACCAGCCACGGAGCGGCGAGCGTGTGGTCGTACAGCCAGGTCAGCGGTGCGAAGGGGGAGTCCCACGGGTGGTTCATCAGCCCAATGCACGCGACGCCGAGCAGCGGCCCCGGCATGACCAGGCAGATGGCCAGCCCGGCGAGGCTCACCAATGGCGGCCGCCGCGAGCAGCTCATCCGCCACGCCCACCCGAGCCCAACCGCCACGGCGCCCGTGGCGACCATCACGCCTAAGCCGGCCGACGTCGCAACGTCTTCGCGGTGGATCCACGGCGAGGTGACTACGGCAGACACCAGCTTTGGAGCGGACCAGCCCCGGCGCCAAGAATCGCCGACCCGCTCAACGGTAACGCCGGCCTGCGTCGCCAGGCTCGCCACCGGCGCCGCCAGCAGCAAGCCGACGCTCGCCCAGAGCAGCACCGCCGCGGTTGATCGCGTGACTCGCGAACGCATCCGCCAACGCCAACCGGCGCCGGTCATCGCCATGCCCTTCACCACCCACGGGCGAACGCCACCGATGGCCGCGGCGCCCAGCAGAGCGATCAGCGAGATTCCCGCGGCGAGACCGCGCGGACCGAGCGAAGCGGGGACATCCGATCGCGGATCGAAGGCGCCGATCACCGCCTGGGTGTAGACCTCTTCGGCGAAGGTTCGCACCTGCAGCAAGTCCGTCACCGTCATCTCTGCCGAGACGGTGACCGCGACCCACAACGCGCCAACCGCCAACCCAGCCGCGGCGTGGCGCGAAGTGACCCGCAGCAGCACCGCCGGCGGCGAGGCGTCCAGCAGGGCGGCTTCCTCTTCCTCTCGATCGATGCACCGCAGCGCGGCGCCGGCAATGAGCGCCACCCACGGCGTGGCCGCCAACCCATGCACGAGGCCGGCCCCCAACACGCCCGCAAAGAGCGGCCTCGCTGGCCCGCCGGCGGCGACCGCCTGCGTCCACCAACCGAGCTGCCCGCACGCCGCTTCCCAGCCGGCCGCCTGCAGGTAGAGCGGCATAAACAGCATCGACGCCAGCAGCCAGCCCGCGGTGACGCGGCCCCAGACGTCGGTCTTGACGAGCAGAAACGCGAGCAACCCACCGAGCGGCAGGGCGATTGCCAGGGCCAGCGCGGCCACCTCGGACGAAACCCAGAGCAAGCCGCGGACCCGCGGGCCGGCGGCCACGAGCAGCAAAAGGGCGGCCGAGGCGACAGCGAGAGCTGTGAATCTTTTCACGTTCGCCCGGCGGTGTTGCTCGCCGTATGGCGGCGCGTTAGCTTCCGAAATAGAGCGTGTGCGATGGCCCACACAGCGGCTTCGCACGGTGCTCTCACAGACTCGATTTTATTCTCTCGGACCGGGAAGAGGCGCCCGGTGCTGCTTATCGCAAGATAGGGATCGCGAGGCGCGAGATCGGCTCGGCGAAGGGTTCGCCAGTCAGTCTCAAGCAACGCGGGCTATGCCGGGCTCGGTGCGCAGCCATGCTGACGCGGGAGACGTTGGCGGAAGGAGCCGCGTTGTCCCGCCGGCGCCAGGGCGGCATTCGCCCAACGTCGGCGGCCTTATCCGAGGGCAAGCCATGGGGATCCGAGTCGAGTGCCCGCACGGGCATGTGTTCAAGGTCAAAGACAAGTACGCCGGCAAGCGGGGGCTCTGCCCGCATTGCAAGGGGCAGGTTGAAGTCCGCGTGCCCAATCGGATGTCGGACGAGCAAGCTTCCGACGTCTACCGCAAGGCGGTCATCCAGGAGCACCGCGCGGCGCACGCCGCCCCGCCGGTGCCCGACCCCGCCTCCGAGTCGTCCATCTTCGACGACCACCCGGCCGAGCGCGACTCGAACACCAGCGGCAGCCTGCTCGGCTCGTCGGTGATCCGCCACAACATCAAGTGCGACTGCGGCGCCTCGGTGCCTATGTGGTACGCCCGCTGCCCGAGCTGTGGGAAGTACATCGAACGCTGAACGTGCGGAGCAAGCCCGTGCGTTCGGTGGGCGAGGCCACCGTTTGGCGGCGACCAGGGTGCGTACGATTAGCCATCACCCGCCCCGGCCCCCACCAAGTCGTCGACCATGCCTCTGCTCCCCCGGCCTGTCTCGCCGCTGGCGCACTTTGCCTTCGCTGCCGTTCCCCTGAGCTTCGCATCGCTGGCTTACGGCCAGTCTGGGAGCCGCGACCAGCAGCCCGGAGCCAAACCGGTGGCGGTCGTGGAGCTCTTCACCTCGCAGGGCTGCAGCTCCTGCCCGCCGGCGGACAAGCTGCTGGCGACGATCGACCAGACGGCCCGCGGCCAGCAGTTGCCTGTTTACGTGCTCTCGATGCACGTGGACTACTGGAACAGCCTGGGATGGGCCGACCCGTACTCGTCCAAGGCGTTTACCGAGCGGCAGCGGCGGTACGCGGCGGCGGCTCGGTCGACGCGGATCTACACGCCGCAGATGGTCGTCAGCGGGCGGGCGGAGTTCGTCGGCTCCAACTCCCGACAGGCAGGGAGCACGCTCAACGCGGCGCTCAAGCGGCCGGCCGAGGCGACCGTGCAACTCGCCGTTTCCCCTGAAGCGACCGGCGACGCCTGGCAAGTCCGCTACACCGCGACGGGCGCGGCGTCTGCCGACGCAATTGTGCTTTGCCTGGTCGCCGACGCCGAGGCGATTGACGTTGAGCGTGGCGAGAACCGGGGCCGGCAGCTCGCCCATGCGGGCGTCGTGCGAGCGCTCGTCGAACGACCGCTCAGCGGCTCACCCACCGGCGAAGCCCGCATCGCATGGCCCGCCACGCAGCCGCGGGGCGACAAGCCGGTTGGCGTGGTGGCCTTCGTGCAAGACCCAACGTCCATGGCCATCAAGGGCGCCGCTCGCTGGCAAGCGGCCAACTAAAACGCGTCGCCGCCGGTCAGCTTCTCCTCGGCTCGGTCGGCCTGCCAAGCCACGGCGGTCAGCAACCGGCTGATCTCGAGCGGGTCGGCCGTGTCGGCCAGTTGGTTCGCGCGGACCACGATCATGGGCCCCGACCCGCGGTCCACGATGGCAAAGGCGCCGTGCACCATCTCGGCGTTGTACTCCAATAATCGCTGGGTCAGCGCCGCCGCGTCGGCGACCGAAACCGGGCCGCAGACGCTGGTGAAGCTGACGAGGCGATTGCCCTCCTCGTCGGCCGCCTCAAAGGTGACCTCAACCCGCTGCTGCCGGAGCGGGTGAACCGGCAGCGTGATGCGGAGCGGGGCGGTGAGCGACTCCGCCCCCTCGTCGTCATCGCCCTCCTCGTCATGGCCGCCGTCGTCATGGCCATCGACGTTATGGCCATCGACGTTATGGCCATCGACGCCAAGCGAATCGACCAGATACCCGGCCGACTCGGCGACCGCGCGGACCAGCGACCTCGGGTCGCGGGTCGCGGGCAGGGTGGCGAGGTCGTCAAACGTGAGCGGCTCGGCCGGCAGGGTCGGCTCCTGCTCGGCGTCCACGCCCTCGGGCGGCGTCAGCCCCTTGGCGATCTGGTGGATCAGGCCCGGCATCACCACGCCGAAGCCGGTGGGCAGCACGCCGCCGCGGGCGGCCAGCTCACGCATGCTGCGGACCGCCTGAAACTTCACGTACGTGCCAAGGTCGCCCACCGCCGTGATCGAACTGCGGGCGTCGATCGCGCGCTGCACCTCGTCCGGGGCGCTGATGCCGCCTATGAAGAAGTCCACCAGCTCCAGGCCGTAGCGGCGGAAGTCCTCGGCGATCTTCGCCCGGGCGCCGGCGGCGATCTCGTCGTAGTGCGTCGCCATGTCCAGCAGGCTGATCTCGGCCGAGCCGAGCAGGTCGGCCAGGCGGGTCACGATCATCTCCCGCAAGAACGCCGAGGCGTCTTCGGTGCTGTACTGCGACTGCGTGCCGGCCAGAGTGCTGATGACGACCGCGCTGTCGACCACGCGGAACGAGTACGAACCGTACCCGCGGAGCCGGATCATGCCGAACTCGCGGTCGCGGAACGCGATGGGCTGCCGGGTGCCCCACTTTTGGTCGGTGAAGAGCTGCTTGCCGATGAAGCAGACTTGGGCCTGGAAGGGCGACTCCTGCCACGGCGTGGTGAGCAGCCGCGTGATGAGCGGCACGTTGTCCGTGGTGAGCGTGTGGCGTCCCGGGCCGAAGCGGTCCAGCGGGCGGCCGTCGCAGAAGAAGACCGCCTCCTGATTCTGGTGGACGATCAGCTGGGCGCCGTGCTTGATGTCGGCCGCCTCGCCCTCGGGCAATCGCTGCACGACCGACCGATTAAAGTCGTCGCGGTACTGCAGCACTTCCAATCGAAGGGGCATGGCGGCGGGTGGGAGCGAGGGGCTTGAAGCGGCGAGTTAGGATCAACCGGGTTAGGGGCGGAGCAGGTCTTCGCGTTCGTCCCACGCGTCGGCCAGGGCGGATAGCTTCGTGGCGATCCCGGCCAGTCTGGCGCCGGCGTCGTCCGGCTGCTCGCCAAGGGCCTCCATGGCGTCAGCGGCGACCGCCACCGACTCGCCCAACGCGGCTTCCATCTCGGCCAGCCGCTCAAGCACTACCAGCCCATCTTCACCGGCGGCGAACCTCCCGCCCGCGTCGGCGCCACGCAGGCGACCGATCAGGGTATCAACCTGCCCCCGCAACCGATCGACCTGAACGATCGGGTCCAGCAGGACGGCGTCAACCAGCACGCGGGAGTAGCGCTCCAGGCCCAGCTTGCCTTGCTCCAGGCGGTCGGCCATCCACTCGCGGTGTTCGGCCATGGGCGCCAGCACCTCGTCGCGACGCCGCCCGGCGCCCATCCCCGGCGCCTGACGAAGCAGGTCGAGCCAGCCGGCGGCGGGGCGATCGGGGGATTCGGACATCCTGGACCAAGCCAAGGGGCGGAACGAGCGCAAAGCTAGCCGGAGTGACTGCATGCCAGCGTATTCGCTAGGCCGGCAAGTTTCTTGCGGAAAATCTTGCCCCCCGCCTTCCGGGCCCTAAATTCCAAGCCGCCTCGGCAAAGTCTGCTGGTTGTTTCGGGCCCGGCAACCAATCGACCACGGTCCGTGGCGGCGTGGTTTCTGCTGTGGCGACGCGTGGGCGGCTTTGCTACGGTCCCGCCGCTTCCCTAGCCGCCGGTCCAAGCTTGCTCCGTCCTATGCCTCGCACTCACCTACTGCTGACCACCGCCGTGTTGACTGCGTGCGGCTGTCTGGTTGGCTGTCAGTCCGGCCCTCTCTCGCGGTTCAGGTCGGACAACGAGAAGACCTCTTACCGCACCCCAACCGTGCGGCAACAAGAGGCGAGGGCCATCGCGCAACAAGGCGTGAAGGCGGACGCCGCTCAGCAAGAGCAGCTTGTGGCGGACCTCGCCCGACGTATTCAGAATGAGTCCGATCCACTCGTCCGCGAGACAATCCTTGAGTCGGTGGCCGTTTTCCCGCAGCCGCTGGCGGACGACGTTCTGCGTGCCGGCCTTAGCGACGAGGACGCCGGCGTTCGGCTGAAGTGCTGCCAGGCGATGGGCAAGCGCGCGAATCCCGTCGCCATCCCGGCACTCGCTCAGGCTTCGCGTTCCGACGAAGACCTGGATGTGCGGATCGAGGCGACCCGCGCGCTCGGCAACTTTACGTCGCCGCAAGCGGTGCAAGCGTTGGCCGGGGCGCTGGAAGACAGCCGCCCTGCCCTGCAGTACGCGGGCGTGCAGGCCATGCGATCGGCCACCGGGCAAGACCTCGGGAACAGCGTCGACGCCTACCTGGCCGTCGCCCGCGGCGAGCAGCCGCCCGCCGTTGCCAGCAAGCCGGCCACGGGCGGCTACCTCCGCCGGCTTTCCCCGTTCTAGCGCACTGACGGCCCAGACTCTTGTTTGAGTTGCTGCGCCCCGGGTTCTTCAACGCATCTCGTTGAAATGCGGTGGATAGCCGGCGGGCGAACTTACTCCAAGCCGCCTGTTTTTGCCCTCTTCACTCGGCGTTGAAACACCGCTCAAGGTGTCTCACCAATGCGGCGCATTGGCTTGATTCGGGAGCGAGCGGGCTCCGATACCTCTATCGTTCCACGCCCGCAGCACGCGGCCGCATGGCCGCGATTGCGCACTCGCGGGCGGGAATCGGGGGGGGGGAGAGGCGCGCGGCAGACGCGCCCCACATTGCCAGCTGCGTGTCACGGAAGGACCGGGGGCTCATGCGGAGTGCATCTTGGGGCGACGAGAGCGTGCGACGATCGATTCGGACCATGATGGGTATCGCGCTTGCCACCCTCGGCGCGACTGCCGGGGCCCGAGGCGAGGGCGGCGTTGTCGATAGCGGCTGGGCCGTAGCGACGCCGGCTCAAGAGCCCTCGGTGATCCAATCGCAACGCGTGCCCATTCGGCAATTGCTGCCGGGCGACGCCATCGAGCGAATCACCATCCCGCCTCGCCCGCCTCGCACAAAAGGCCCGTCGACCAAGAGCCCGTCGACCAAACCCCGCGCCACGAATCCTCGCACCACCGCACCACGCACCGCGTCACGCCAGCCGGTGGGCGCCTGGCGGCCACGCGTGCAAGCGGACGCCGCGCCCGAAGCCATTGCGTCGCCGGACGCCGCCGAGCCGCGCGATCAGCGTGACATCTCCAGCGCCTTCGCCCTGCCGGGCGAAGTCGTCGACCCGGCGGACCAACCAAGAGACGCCGCCCCGTCAGCCGACGACGAGCCAGAGGCAGCGGCGACCGAGCCGGTCGAGCCGTCACCGCCGGCCGCAAGCGAACCGGTTGCCGAAAGCCCTCCTGCCGAGGCGGCGCCGGCGCCAGCCGAAGAAGCCGCGGACACCAAGCCGGCAGACGCGTTGCCGCCGGCTGCGAGAGAACCAGCCCCGTTCCCGGGCTGGGCGGCCGACCCTTCGCCACCAACTGAAGAAGCTCAGCCTGAAGAGCCTGAGCCCGTCACCACTCCCAGCTCAGAGCCCCCTAAGGAGTCTCCCGAGCCCAAGGCACAGCCCGAGGCACAGTCCGACACTCCCGCCACTGAGCCGAACATGCTCCGCGGCGGCGAGGAGACCAAGTCGCCGGCCGCCACGACTGAACCTGAGACCGTGGCGACCCCCAGCGAGGAACCGGCCCCGCGGGTTGAGCCGGCGCCGGAAGAAGACCTGGAACCGATCGTCGAGCCGCCAAAGATCGGCATCGCCGGCGCCCTTCGGCCCAAATCACCGCCAACCCGTCAACTCACCCGCAGCCAGCAGTACCTGCGCCGGCGGCTGCGGTCGGTCCTGTCGTACTACTACCGCCGGCCGCTTAACAGCAACGACCACAACTCGTGGGAGGTCATGCACAGCATGCTCTCCTACGGCCTCCACAGCCGCCTGATTGACCGCACCGCTGGCTCCAAGCCGGTGACCGCCATTGGCTACCTCTGCTTCAACAAGCCGTGCAAGGGCAAGCGGCTGCTGCGTCTTTCGGCCGATGGCAGGCTCGACGCCGAAGTCGCCTACGGCATTCAGGGCCACCACGGGCAGTTCCTCGCCATGCTCGCCCAGTGCAACGTCAGCCCCGACTACCCGGTGCGGGTGCAGGACAAGAAGCTGACCATCCGCGACGTCATCGAGTACGAGAAACGCACCTGCCGTGTGGATAGCGAGCTGAGCTTCAAGCTCATGTCGCTCGCCCACTTCAGCGATCTGAACGAAACATGGATCGCCGACGACGGCGAGCGTTGGACCGTCTCGCGGCTGATTGACGAGGAGCGGAACCAGAAGATCCGCGGCGCCGCCTGCGGTGGCACCCACCGGCTGGCCGGGATCGCGTTGGCGCAGCGGATCCGCGTCGCGCGGGGTGAGCCGCTAGACGGGCAGTTCCTGGCGGCCAAGGAGTTCACCGACGAGTACGTCAACTACGCCTTCCGCCTGCAGAACCGCGACGGCAGCCTCAGCACGGAATGGTTCCGCGGCCGCGGCGAAGAGGAAGACATCAACCGCCGCATCCGCACCACGGGCCACCTGCTGGAGTGGCTACTCTACGCCCTGCCGGCAGAGCGGCTCACCGACTCCCGGACCGTCCGCGCCGTGAACTACCTGACGAGCCTACTCGCCTCGAACACGGACAACGCGTGGGAAATCGGGCCGCTCTCGCACGCCCTGCACGCGTTGCTGCTGTACGACGAGCGGGTCTTCCAGCCGCACGACAAGCCGACCCAGGTCGCCGGCAAGCCCCAACGCCCGGCCCCCAAGCTGGCGTACCAGTCCATTGCGGGCAAGGTCTACGGCACCTACCCGTCTTCGGACGAAGCGGAACGCCTGCGGGAAGAGGCCGCGGCGCCCGGCGGCTTGCGGGGACTCTTCGGCATCGGCCGGGCCAAGCCCGGCAGGCGGTCGCGGTAGGGCGAATCGCCGGCCGTCGACCCACTGGGCCGATCGGTCGTCATTGAAGCGGCAACGGGCGTCCAGTAGATTGACCCTGTCGCTTTGATTTCGCCCCTTCGCCCTGCCCGTTGGCGGCCCCGAGTCCCTCGACGGCCCGCGTCCCTCGACGGCCCGAGTCCCTCGACGGCCTGCGTCCCTAGATGGCCCGCGTCCCTAGATGGCACAGCCCCGCAAGTTTAGCGACCAGCTCCAAGCCTTCTGCGACATGGCCGCCCGGCTTGCCGACCTGCACGGGGCCGAGACCATCCTCTTTTTGATGGAGCGGCCCTGCGACTGGGACAAGCTGAGCCAGTCCGTGGGCAAGCACAACCTGCTCTTGGCCGCCGACACCGATGAGGTGCTGGCCGGCACCGAGGAGGGCGACTTCGACACCATCGTCCTCGGTATGCCGGACCAGCCCGTCTACGAGCGACTGACCGAGGCCCTGCTCGACGCGGTGGCGGAGGAGCACCTGGCGCCCGGCGCCCCGGTCGTGGCTGCCTACTCGGGCTTCGAGGCGGGCGCCATCGATTCGCTCAGCCTGATCCGCCTCGACGAGCACCTCGGCCGGCTCACGGTGCGCGACCTCCGGCAGCTCGGCGCGAAGGTGCCACTCGATACGCTCCGCCTCGCCGTGGACCTGGCCGTGGCCATTGGCCGCGAAGGCCGCGAGGGGAAGATGATTGGCACCATGCTCGTGGTGGGCGACCACCGCAAGGTGATGGACCACTGCAAGCCGATGGGCTTCGACGCCATGCGTGGCTACCCGGCCGCGGAGCGGAGCCTGACCGATGCGAAGGTCCGCGAGGGCGTCAAGGAGATCGCCCTGATGGACGGGGCGTTCATCGTCTCGGCCAAGGGGACGGTGGTCGCCTCGTGCCAGCACGTCGCCTCGCCGCCGCAGGAGGGCATCGCGCTGAGCAAGGGCCTCGGCGCCCGCCACTGGGCGGCCGCGCAGATCAGCGCGGTCACCGGCGCGGTGGCGATCGCCGTGAGCGAGTCGACCGGCACGGTCCGCGTGTTCAAAGACGGCGACGTCGCCCTCCGCATCGAGCCCCTGCGCCGGGCGATGACGTGGAAGGAGTTCGAGCCGGACCCGCCCGAACGCGATAAGACCCCGCCCAAACCCAAGATGCCCCGCGAGCCCAAGGCGATGAAGGAGAAGGCGCCGAAGGAAAAGGCCGAGCCGGAGGCAAAGTAGCGCTCAGCGAGAAAAAAAGATGGCCCAAGAAAAGCTGGGCCGCCGCCTCGCCGAGCGTGCTGCGAGTTTTTTTCGAGCCGATCGAGCCGCCAATCGCCGCGTCAACGGCCATTCGCACGCCAATCATCCGGCTCTAAACGGCGAACGCCGCCCCAGGTTGATGGGCGGCAATTGTCAACCTATCACGCGGATCGCCAAATCCAAGCACGCTTGTTGAGCGCGCCGTTTTGAACAGGGCGGATGTCAAGTTTGGACAGTTCGCCGGCGGAACCACACGCGCTACCGGGGGCGACGCGACAGGCTCACCGCAGACGCCTGACAGCAAACAGCGCTGCCAGGGCGATCGCCAGGGCTGAGCTGGCGGGCTCGGGGACCACGGCTGCGCCGGAAATTGACTCGCCAAAGTTCTCCGCCCAGAGGTCGTAGTCCGCTCGGATGTACTGCTCGCCCAACCCATCCCGCCAAACGGTGTAGTCCGCCGCGTCGACGACGCCGTCGGCGTTGAAGTCGCCCGGCAACGTCGCCGCTCCAATCCCCAGGTCGCCAAGCCATTCGCCCAAGTAGCGAAGGTGGTTCAGGTGGTCCTCGGCGCCGGCGCCATCGGCGCCCCAGAGTTCGAAGCCACCCCGCTTGGCCCTGCGGTTGTACTCAAGTGGGCCAAGGCCCGTCTCGCCCGTTGGCTCGGCCAAGAGGTTCAGGTGCTGCAGCAGCTCATCGCCCGTTTCGCGCGTGCTCTCGTAGGTAAAGGTCAACACCTCCGAGTGCGTGAAGATGAATCGCTTGGTTCCGGCGGCGGCCAAATCGGCGAACGACTTGTAGCGGGCCATCTGCGAATCGAGCGCGGTTCCGTCGGACGCGGTTGTCGCGTAGAGCGAGTCGGCGGCGAGCAACGAATCGATCCTCCCGAGGTACGACCGCGCGGCCAGGATCTCGCGCACGGCGCCGTAGCCGGCGCTAAACGAAGACACCGCCAAGCCATCCCAGTCAGTCTCGGCGCCGAAGCCGGGCCGCGCCGCCAGGGTTGCACGCGCGTCGTTCAGCAGCTGCTGAAACAGCGACCGATCCTCGAAGGGCACACGGTAAGCGCTCGAGAGTCCGCTGTAGTTGACGGTCACAATCGCTGCGTTCAATTCCGCATACGCGGCGTTGTTCCACACCGTCTGCGGATCGCCGTGGAAGTGCACCAAGAGGTCAACGCCGCCATCGGGCCGTGCTTCAAGCCCTTCGGGCAGGAACAGCCGCCACTGCGACCGGCTTAGGCTCAACGCTTGACCACGGGCCGTCGGCAATTGCCCAAACGCCACCGGCGCCAACGACAAGAGCAGGAGGGCGGCGACCGTCGTCAATGTGCCGATTCGAGCATGCATGGCGAAGGCTCAGACTAGCAGCAAGTGCCTCCGCGAGTCCAGCAACCTCAGCTACTCTCACTTGCGCCGGCCGCATGATGGGGGCTGAGGGCTCGATCTACCAAGAGGAATAGCTGGCTCGGCGTCATTCGATGCGTAACATGGCGTGGCGCCATTCCCGTGCTTCCCGAGGTCCTGATGCTTTCCAGCAACGATGCATCCCAGTTATCTCAGCGACTGCCGCGCTTTTCGCTCCGCGGCATTCTCGCTGCGATGGCCGTGGTGGCTGTGCTCGTAGCGCCGATGCGCTGGATGGGCGGCTTTTACGTCGCGTCGGTCGTGATCTCGCTCGTCACGCTTGCCGCTGTGCTACGCGGCGTGTGGAAGGAGCGGACCATTGGCCCAACGCTCTCGTGCGGCCTGCCGGTCCTCGCGTCGATCGTCAGCCCGTTCGTAACGACGGTGTTCGTCTTCATCTCGCCCGTCGCCATGTGGCACGCGGGTCTGACGGCATTTGTGCTCATTCTCACGCACAACGTCCGCGAAAATACTGCGAGGAGAGCGCTCGCCTGCTGCGGTGTTATGGCGGCAACGTACTTGGTTCTGGGAGGGCTCGCGTGGCAGCGATCAATCGAGATCGCACGGCTCCGCGACGAGTACCCGATTGTCTCAGTTGCCCATAGGCTGCCGCCCCCCGCACCGCCGGTCGATGAAATCGCCCTCGCCCCGGAAGTCGATGCTGCTTTGAAGAAGGTTGAAAGGTATCGGCCCTACTACAACACTCGTGTAAGATCGCTCCGAGCATTGCACCAGTGGTCGACGGGTCGCTTCGTAAGTGCTGCGGGCTTTGGTGTGAGTCGGATGTCGAGTGGCTTCTACGAGTACGCCCTCGTCCCCAATGAAGCAACGAGCAGCTTACCGACGCTGGCACTCGACATGAGATCAACGCTCGACGAGAGCATGCGGCACAACCATCGAGACGTCTACGAGCGGTACTTTGACACGGATAGGTTGGGGTGGGTTGAAGACGCATCGCACGTTGCCGGTTTCGCCAGCCACGCGTTGCGGTCGCCAACACGCCTCTACCACCCGAACCCTTCGAGCCGTTACTGGCAAGTCACCCGCCTCGAACTCATTGGCGTGCTCCGTGACCCCGAACCCGTGGTCTACTTGCTGCCCGGGGCGCCGATCATGGATCAGATCGCGAACGCCGAGACGAGGCCACTTGATGACTTTGAAGCGGCATCGCTAGAGAAGCTGCAGGCGCAAAGCGACCTTGAGTACGAGATCCCAGCCGAAGGCGGCCTGCGGATGGTGGGCGCCATCCGCGCCGCGGGCGACTGCTTGAAGTGCCATCAAGCAAAGCGTGGGCAGTTGCTTGGGGCGTTCTCCTACGACCTCAGAGAGATTCTTCCGCCAGCGACGGGTCAATCACCCCCATAAGCTTCGCCTTGACCTCGGCGAGGCGCTCTTCGCCCGCGGGCTTCGATTCGTCGCGTTCGCTGACATAGAAGACGTCGATCACCTGGTCCGCGGAGGTGGCGATCTTGGCGAAGCGGATCACCAGGCCCATCTCGTGCACGGCGCTGGCCAGCTCGTAGAGCAGGCCGCGGCGGTCGACGGTGAAGACTTCGACGATCACCCACTCGTCCGAGAGCGACGTGTCGATCCGCACCTCGCTCGGCAGGTTGGTGAGCGCCGCCTGGCGGGCGACCTGCTCGGCGCCCCAGACGCGCGGGAACGCGGGCGGCGTCTCGCTGTCGACCGAGGCGACCATCCGCTGGCAGAGTTCTTCGATCCGCCCCTCGAGCGTGCGGGCGCCCGGTTCGCCGGCGAGCGGCTCGGAGGGGCCCTCCACGATGTAGCGCAGGACCAGCGTGCCGTCGTGCATCACGGCGGTCTCGGCCGCCAGGATCTGCAGCCGCGCGGAGCTGAGGGCGCCGGCCATCCGCGAGAAGACACCCCGCCCCACGCCGTCGCGGACGGCGGCGATCAACTCGCTGGTGCCGCCCGTGTGGGGCTCGCCCCAGGCGTCGACGCCGCTTTCCGGCAAGTCGCGCAGCCGACGCAGCACCCCGGCGACCGCCGCCGGCGGCCGCGAGGTCGTCATGCTCTCGGGCAGCGCCGCGAAGTAGCGACGCAGCTTGCGGTTCTCGCGGTCCTCAGCGGAGAGCAGCTTCCAAATCGCGGTCCGCATCGCGCTGCGGCGGTCGCCCACTTCCAGCCGCTTCTGGGGCGAGAGCACCTCCAGCGTGTTGCGGTAGAGCTCGGTGAGCATCTCCACCTTCCACGCGTTGAGCACGCCGGGGCCCACCGCGGCCAGGTCCGCACACGTCAGCAGGAACAGCAGGCGGAGGTTCTCTTTGCTGCCAACCTCGCTTGCGAATTCGGCCAGCATCTGCGGGTCTCGCAGGTCGCGTCGGAAGGCGCGGTGCGACATGGTCAGGTGCTTCAGCACGAGCCACTGGAGCTGCTCGTTCTCGTCGTCCGGCAGGCCGAGCCGGCGAGCGTTGTGGTCAACGATCTTCGTGCCCAGCACGCTATGGTCTTCTTCGTGCCCCTTGCCCAGGTCGTGCAGCAGCAGCGCGAGGTGCAGCTGACGCTTGCTCCGCAGCGAGCGGTACGCAACGCCCACCGCGTCTTCACTCTCGGCGAAGCGTGTCGCCTGGTCCACGGCGCGGATGCAGTGCTCGTCCACCGTGAACTGATGGTACTGGTTGAACTGCAGCAGGCAGCGGGCGCGGGCGAACTCCGGGATGACCTTTTCCAGCACGCCCAGCTCGTGCAGCCGGCGGAGCAGCTTGCCGAGTTGAAGCGGGTTGTCCATGAGTTCGAGGAACCGCTCCCGCGACGCGTCGGTGATCTCTGCCGAGTAACGCGGCGCCGACCGGTAGACCAGGTACCACGTGTCTTGATTGATCCGCCGGCCGGTGAGCCGGGCGAGGTCCACCAGGCGGAGCGCTTCGTCTACGCGGCTGGCGAGCTTCGCCCTGCCGACGGTGGTGGCGGAGATCTCGCGGTCGTCCAGGCGGTAGTCGCGCTGGATGCTGCGGCCGAAGACCGACCCCAAGGCGGTCGCCACCGCGGGGCGGGGGCTAGAAAGCTCCACCACGCGGGCGGTCAAAAACCACACCTGACCCGCGTGACGGAAGTAGTCTTGCATGAACTGCTCGACCGGCAGCAGGCCATCGGCGCCGGGGTAGCCAAACTTCTCGGCGATGCGGACCTGCTCGCCACGCGTGAGCGCATCGCGCGCGGCGCCGGCGTGGTAGTGCATCTCGGTGCGGACCTTCAGCAGGAAGTCCCGCGAGGTCGTCAGCCGGTGATGGTCGAACTTGGAGAGCACGCCCTTGGTCCGCAGCAGGTCCAAGTCACTCAGGCCGGTGTGCGCGTACCACAGCCAGCGGAGCAGGTGCACATCCCGCAGGCCGCCGCGGGAGCGTTTGACGTTGGGCTCGAGCAGGTAGACGGTCTCGCCGTACTTCTGCCGCTCCTGCCGGCGGGCTTCGATGAACTCGTCGCAGAACGCCTTGGGTCGCCGCTGGACTGCCCGGCGAAACTGTTCGGCAAAGCCGTCAAAGAGCGCCGTGTCGCCGGCCAGGTAGCGGGACTCAACCAGCGACGTGGCGATGACCGCGTCGCTCCTGGCCAGGGCGACCGCCTCGCCGGCGGTTCGCAGGCTATGGCCGAGTTGCAACCCGGCATCGAAGATGTCTTGCGTGAGCCGGCGAGCGAGTTCTTCCGCGCCCGCGCGGGCGCTAGGCTCGTAGAGCAGCATCAGGTCCACGTCGGAGCACGGCGCCATCTGCCGCCGGCCGTAGCCGCCGTGGGGAATCAGCGAGACCGTGCCGCGGAGTTGGTCGGCCTGGTCACCGGGCAGGTCGGCCAGGGCCGCTTCGAAGAGCGACAGGATCGCCGCGTCGACGGCAGAAGTAAGCCGCGCACAGACCTGCAGCGGGGGCAGCCCAACCTCATGCTGCGATCGAATCGCTTCGCGGCTCTCGGCCAGCCGCTCGCGGGCCTCGAGCACATGCCGACCAAGTCGCGTGCTGGAAGACGCCGCAGCCAAACCGTCCTCGGTGCAAGAGTGGGGCGACAGGGTCGGCGACAGCGGCCGATCCCTGGGCGCCGAGCCCGGGCGCCAGACGGCGCGGGCTACAACGCCTCGTCGCCGGTTTCGCCCGTGCGGATGCGGACCGTGTTCCGCAGCTCGGTGACAAAGACCTTGCCGTCGCCAATCTGGCCGGTCTGGGCGGCACGCAGGATGGTGTCGATCACCGCCTGCTCGCGCTCGTCGTCCACGGCGATCTCAATCTTCACCTTCGGCACAAAGTCCACGGCGTACTCCGTGCCGCGGTACATCTCGGTGTGGCCCTTCTGACGGCCGAAGCCGCGGACCTCGGTGATGGTCATGCCGGCGATGCCCTGCTCGCTGAGGGCGTTCTTCACGTCCTCTAGCTTGTAGTGCCGGACGATGGCTTCAATCTTCTTCATGCTGTTCGCTCCCGCCGAGGCCGGTTGACTTGGTTGCGCCCCACCGGGGGCCGTCACGCATTAGGCTCCTCTCGGCGCCGGGAAGCCAGCGGCCGCATCGCCAAGCCGCCAGTTTAGCAAAAACCGCAGGTGGAGAACGAGGCGGCTTTCGGACTTCCGCGGTGGGCGTCAGCTTGCCGCGGTCGTCTTCTGCCAGGGCACATCGGGCCGGCCGGCGGCCTGGTTCGCCACCCGAGCGACCACAAAAAGCAGGTCGGCGAGGCGATTGACGTAGCGAATCGGCGTATCGCGGACCGCTTCGTGGTGGCCGAGGGCGACGATCAACCGCTCCGCACGCCGGCAAACGCAGCGGGCTACGTGCAGGTGCGAGGCCGCGAGCGTTCCGCCCGGGAGGATGAATTGCGTGAGCGGCGGCAGCTTTTCTTCGAGTCGATCGATCTCGCTCTCCAGCTCCTCTACTTGGGGATCGCCCAGCAGATCGGTGCCCTGCTTTTCGGGGCTGGGGGCGGCCAGCTCGGCCCCCAGGTCAAAAAGCTGGTGCTGCAGCCGGTCGAGCAGCGGCGCCAGTTCGCCCGGGTCGCCCTCGGCAGCCAGCTCGGCCTGGGCGACTCCCAGCACAGCATTCAGCTCATCAATGGTGCCGTACGCTTCGATCCGGTCGTGGTCTTTGGCGACACGCTGGCCGCCAAAGAGCGAAGTTTCGCCTTGGTCGCCGGTGCGGGTGTAGATCTTCATGGTCAACAGGCTCGGTTTTGGGGGCGGGTGTGCAAGATGATACCGCCCGCACGCCCGCTGCAAACTCCCGGGGCGTTCGGCGCCCAGGCGGCTAACCGCCCACGCTGCGTAATCCCCTCAGTTGTTGCATTCGTCACCCACGGCGCCAAAAATACGCGGTAGAGTTGAGTCGCCAACATCAAGGAAGCCGCCTTGCCTTCGTGCACGGGGTGCTTCTGGACTTCTGAGGAGACCACCATGCGTTGCTCGCTTCCCGTCCCGTTCGAGACGCTAAGGCTCATCGCCGGCGTTCTGCTTGCCGCTCTGCTGCTGACCGGCGTCGCCGCCACGCCGGTGCTGGCCGACGACGACGACAAGAAGACCGAAGCCGCCGAGAGCCCCTCGGACGACGATGAAAAGGAAGACGAAGAGGAAGAGAAGGACGAGGAGAAGAAGAGCGACGCCAAGTCGGACGGCAAAGACGACGCCAAGGACGAGGACGACGATAAAGGCGATGACGAGGACGACGATAAAGGCGATGACGAGGACGACGAAAAGAAAGAAAAGAAGAAGCCCGCCAAGAAGCGCAAGACCACCAAGGTGGAGTCCAAGCCACTCAAGGTGGAGGTGACCGTCGACGGCTCGTTCGTCGCCCGCACCATGACGCCCGTCACCCTCCAGCCAGAGGCGTGGAGCAGCTTCAAGATCGAAGAGATCGTCCCGCACGGCGCCAAGGTCCGGCAGGGTGAGGTGCTCGTAAAGTTTGAAGAGAAGAAGCTCGACGAAGAGATCGAGAGCCTCGAGCTCTCGCAGCGGCTGACCGACCTCTCCATCCGCAAGGCGGAGGAAGAGCTGCCCCGCGTTGAGAAGTCGCTCGAGATGGCGCTCACCGACGCCAAGCAGCTGCACGAGCGCGTCAACAGCGACTACAAGCGTTACAAAGAGCAGGACCGCGAACGGTTCATCGAGCAGATCAACATGAGTCTGAAGATGTCCAAGCGGTCGCTCAACTACGCCAAGGACGAGCTTGAGCAGCTCGAGAAGATGTACGAGGCGGACGACCTGACCGAGGAGACCGAAGAGATCATCCTCACGCGTCAGCGTCAGCAGGTAGAGATGGCGGAGTACTACTACAAGAACGCCAAGATCCGCCACGACGAGATGCTCAACATCTACCTGCCCCGGCAGGACGTCGACAACAAGGAGGCGGTTGACCGGGTCGACATGACGCTACAGCGGGCGAAGCTCGCCAGCCAGATCGACCTCAACCGCGCCCGTTACGAGCTTGAGCAGAAGAAGATCAGCCGCGACAAGTCGGTGGAACGCCACGCCAAGCTGGTGCAAGACCGCGGGCTGATGGAGGTGAAGTCTCCCGCCGAGGGCCTCGTGTACTACGGCCGCTGCGTGAACGGCAAGTGGGCCGACATGACGTCGATGCTCGGCAAGCTGCTGCCCACCAAGTCGGTGCCGAGCGGCACGACGATGATGACCATCGTCGACCCGGAAGAGATGTACCTGCAGGCCACCGTCGGCGAGAAGGAGCGGCCCACCATCAAAGTGGGCCAGGCGGCCAAGATCATGCCCGCCGGCGAAGGCGCCGAACCCCTTGAGGGCAAGGTGGCGTCCGTCTCGCTCATCCCGGTCTCTTCCGGCAAGTTCGCCCTGGAGATCGACGTGACCGACGAGGACCGCCCCGACTGGCTCGTGCCCGGCATGACCGGCAAGATCAAGATCGTCACCTACGACAAGAAGAGCACCCTGCTCGTCGACAAGAAGGCGATCAAGACGGACGAGGACGACGAGACCAAGAAGTACGTCTGGGAGATCGAAGAGGAAGACGGCGAAGTCGAGGTTGAGAAGGAGTACGTCAAGCTCGGCAAGACCAAGGGAGACCTCGTTGAGATCCTCAAGGGCGTTGACGAGGGCGACGTGCTCTCGCTCGAAGACGAAGAGGAAGAGACCGACGACGACGATGATGATGAAGATGAAGACGACGACAACTGATCGCCCTTCGCTTCCCTCGGCGACGAACCGCTCGCGGCCCCAACCTTCCGCCCCCAACGGAGTGTTTGCGTGAGGATTCCAACCCTGCCCACACGCCTCGCCATCGCCTTCGCCCTCTCCACGTCGCTGGCAACGGCGACCCTGGCGGAAGACGATGACCAGAAGGCGGCCGAGAACGCCGAGCGGCTCAAGACCGAAATCTCCAAGCTGGCAACCGAGGGCCCGAAGCCGAAGGAGATCACCCCGCCCACGCCGGCGGAGCTTCAAGAGTCGATCAATCGCGGAGTGGACTTCTTGCTCGCGGATCAGCGTCCCGACGGGAGGTGGGGCAGCGCCGAGCGAACCAAGGGGCTCAACATCTACGCCTCGGTGCCCGGTTCGCACCACGGGTTCCGCCTGGCGGTGACGGGCCTTGCGCTCGCCGGCCTGTGCGACGTGGAAGCGAGCCTCACCGGCGAGCGGGCCGAGAAGGTCGCCGCGGCGATCGACCTCGGCACGGAGTGGATCCTCAAGAACCACGCCATCGTCCGCCGGGCCGACCCGACCGCCATCTACAACACCTGGGGCCACGCCTACGGCATCAGCGGCTTGGTTCGCCTCTACCACCGCGCGGAGGGCGATGCCGTGCTCCGCACACGGCTCAAGGACGCCATCCAGACGCAGGTGGACAAGCTGGAGCGGTACACCTTCGTCAACGGCGGCTGGGGCTACTACGACTTCGACCTGCACACCAAGGTGCCCGGCGGCAGCCCCAACAGCTTCACCACCGCCACCGGCTTGGTGGCGCTGTACGAAGCCAAACAGATCGGCGTCGACACCTACCCCAAGCGGCTCATCAAGCGGAGCCTCGACTCCGTCGAGCGGCAACGCAACCCGGACTTCACCTTCGCCTACGGAGAGTACCTCCGCATGTCGCCGCGGCGGGGCATCAACCGGCCGGGCGGCAGCCTGGGCCGCAGTCAGGCGTGCAACCTGGCCCTGCGGCTGTACGGCGACAAGCGGGTCACCGACGCGGTGCTCAAGGCGTGGCTCAACCGGCTGTACGCCCGCAACGGCTGGCTGGACGTCGGCCGCAAGCGGCCCGTGCCGCACGAGAGCCACTTTGCCGTGGCCGGCTACTTCTACTACTACGGCCACTTCTACGCGGCGATGTGCATCGAGCAGCTGCCCGAAGCCCAGCGGCCCTACTTCCAGGACCACATGGCCAAGATCATCCTGCCGCTTCAAGAACGCGACGGCAGCTGGTGGGACTACCCCTTCTACAACTACCACCAGCAGTACGGCACCGCGATGGCCCTGTTCATCCTCGCCCGCTGCGACCACGAAACGCCCAAGTCCGTAGCGAACGAAACCGACGCGGCGAAAACAGCGATGCGGTAAGCGCCAACTCGTCTGATCGAATCGAGGCAATGCGATGACTATCGAACTCAGCGACCAGCTCGACCGCTTCGTGCGAGAGAAGATTGCGTCCGGCGAGTACGCGACCGAGCAGGAAGTCCTCGCCGCCGCGTTCCGTTCGCTGCAAGCCGAGGACGCCGAGGTGTCGGCCATCGAGGCGGGCTTGAAGGATGTCGCCGCGGGTCGAACGAAGCTCCTCGACGAAGCCGACGCCGCGATCCGCGCCGCGCGGCCGTTTCTGAACGATGGCTAAGTTCACCGTTCAACTCGCCGATGCCGCGATTCAGGACGCAATCGATGCGGTGGATTGGTACGCCGAGAACTATTCAGAAGAGTTCGCAGCCCGCTGGTACGCCGGTTTGCTTGCCGCGGTAGCGAGTCTTCGCGACACCGCTTCCGGGTGCAGTTTGGTGCATGAAAATGGCCGACTCACCTCCGACGTCCGCGAGTTGCTCTACGGCAAATCGAAACGCAACCGTCATCGCATCTTGCTGACGATCGACGGCAATACCGTTTCCGTCGTACGAATCAGGCACTCTGCCCAGCGCGACCTGACAGATAACGATCTCGAACGCAGCTAGGCGTTGCCTTGCCCGCTAGCACCCCCAACCCGTACTCCTCCCCCCAAGCGGAAGCCGCCGCGCCGGATTCCGGCCGGCCAAAGCTGCCGCTCGGGCGGGTGCTGCTCGGGCTCTTGCTCGTGCCGCCGGTGGCCGTGCTCGC
>JBCDJN010000016.1:0-64284 GCA_039414355.1 Planctomycetota bacterium
CACCCACGCCGGCCCCACACCCCCGCTCGCCACGCGCGACACGTCCCGGCGGGGGCTAAACGTCGTGGATCTGGCCGGGGCCGACCCGCGCGCGGTCCACCAGTGGCTCGACGAGAACGACTCCGACGACTACGAGGCCCTCGCCGAAGCGGTCAACGCCGACATGGTGCTCCGCATCGAGCTCGACTCGTTCGACCTGTACAACGGCATGACCCTCTACCAGGGCAACGCCGACGTCACGCTGGCCGTTTACGACATGGAGAACGGTGGGCGGATGCTGTGGGACCAGCCGCTCGGCGAACTGCGGTTCCCGGTGCACAGCGGCATCCCGGCTCAGGACAAGCCGGTGCGGCAGTTCCAGCGAGAGTTTGTGGACGTGCTGGCCGGAAACATCGCCCGGCACTTCTACCGGCACGACCCCAACGCCGACTTCGCCATCGACGCTCTGGCGAACAAGTAGCCCACGTAGAATCAACCCGCTAGAGCCGCGGCGGCGGGCGTTTCTCTTTCCGCGGCGGCAGGTTTTGGGGCATGCGTTCGGGCCGCGGGCGGTTGTTGTTCATCTGCCGGGCGATACGCGCCGCGACGCCGTTGTACTGCTCGGTCCACTGCCAACCGAGCGGCGTTTCCAGTTCGCGGGCCGCCAGGTAAGCCCACGGCGTCCCCTCGTGCTCCTCGACCACGCGTGTGAGATACGCGGCGGCCTTCTCGGCCTCTTTCTTGAGCACGCTGCCGGTGCTCAGTTCGTCCGACGGGCGGATCACCCAGGTGTCGTTCCGTTCGTTCTTGAACTTCATCCCCTGCTTCGCCTTGGCGAGCATGGTGTTGTAGCCCTCGGCTCGGACCTTCACGGCGAGCGACCGGCCAATCGCCAGGTCATACCCCGCTTGCCATCGGGGGACCTCAAGCTTCGAGCGGTCCGACTCGCCGGCCAGCAGCGTGGCGACGAGGCGATTGATCTTGGGCTCCAGCTTGGCCGCGCCGCGTTGGGCCATGGTCAGAGCCTCGGCGAAGGAGGCCTCGTCACGCTTCTCAAACGTGGTGCGGACGCGGTCCAACGGCGTGGTCTGCGAGAATGCCGCAGCCTGCACCAGCGCCGCCCGAGCTCGGTTGCTCTGTAGCAGCTTTTGATACTCGCTCACCGGCAGGTAGTCGGGCCGGTAACGCCGCATCACCCGCGGGTCGAAGAACCGCGACACGTACGTCGCCATCGCCGAAGTCTGGCTGCGGCGTAGCCGGCCGGTCCGGCGGTCAGGGTGCACGGCGAAGTAGGTGCCGCCGGTCTCGTAGCAGAGCCGCGTCAGGCCGTACGGGCCAAAGCCCGAGTCGAGCGTTTCGTCCTGCGGCCCGCCGCCCAGGAAGCCAAGCTTCACCCGCTCGGGCATGAGGCTTTCGGGCCCCGTGTCCACCGGGGCGTCCTGCGGCGTTTGGTCGAACTCCGGGTTGGGGTCCACGTACTTCACGACCGAGGTCTTCCGCCCAAACGGCGCCGGCACGCCCACCACGTAGACCGGCGTCTGCATCTTGCGGCAGAGCTGGACGGCGGGCTTCAGGCTGTGGATGTCGTCCCCCGCCTCGTCGGTGAAGACCACCACCATCAGGTTCCGCCGCGGCGAGCGGAGGCGGTACGACTTGAACTTCTCAACCAGCGAGCCAACGGCGCGGAAGACGTTCTCCTTCCCCTCGCGCGCCTTGTCGCCGCGGTCGGTGTCTTTGACGCTGCGCACGGCCCGCTTGATCGCCTCGACATCGTCGGTCGGCTCCTCGGTCAGCAGCTTCGGCTCGAAGCCAAACTGCGCGACGACCGACAGCAGCGGCTTGTCCCGGTGGCGGGCGAAGGCCGGGTTCTCCGCCGCCTCGAAGACGCCCAGCTCGTCGTACACCCGGTTCATTCGGCGGGCGATCTGCTCACGCTGCGGCTCGAGGCTGCCCGACTGGTCGAACAGCCAGACGACCAGCGTCGGCCGCTGATCGAGCGAGAGCAGAACTTCATTCGTTATCCGGTCGACAGCGCCCTCGGCGCCGGTGGCGCCGACGCTGCCAACGCCCTTCTGAAGAACCGCCTCGTCGAAGACCGGTCCCTGAACAATCGGCTCGTCGAAGCGGATCGCCTGCAGGTCGCCGGTCAGCGTGACGGGCTCCAGCGGCTGGATGATCTCGGAGATGTCGGCCTCGACCGGGGCCGCAGCCATCGCCTCGCTGGCGCCGGAGTCGGAGAGGGCGCCGATCTCCTCTTGCATGTCCTCGGAGAAGCGGAAGTCCTCGGGCGGCACCTCTTCGGCAAGGTCGGGCGGCGCGGCGGTCAGCACATAGCGATCGTTGCCCGGGATCGTCTGCCAGAGGCAAAACAGCAGCACCAACCCCGCGACGTGCAGCAAGAAGCTCGCCCCCCAAGCGCAGGTCTCCTGGTCGACCGGCAGCTCGTCGGCGCCCGTCAGGTCCCGGAGCAACGTCTTTAGGGGGGAAGTTTCCGGCAAATCTGTTGTCCGATGGAGAGAAAAGCCTCGCAGCTTGGGGCGACCGCCGCCGATTCAACCCCTTCCAGTGTTGGCGGGGCCGCGAAAAAGTGCAACTTGCCGCCCAAGGTCCGCGGTTTGGGATTCCCGGTCGCTCGGAGATATAATCGTAACGGTGGCTTCAGTTTATCCCGAGTTCTGCTTATCCCGAGTTCTGCCCCGTCGGGCCGCCGCCGGCGAGGTTCCGACCGGGACCGGGCTCGCCAAACCCTGCTGCTCCACCGACCAACGATCCCCATCAGGCCTCAACCGAGACCTCCGCTATGCCCGCGCGACGCTGCTTTTTCTTCTCCGCCACCGCGGCGCTGGCCGTGCTGCTCTCCGCCCCCGCCACGGCGCCGGCGCAACGCTCCGGGAGCGATGACGAGGCCATCCAGGAGAAGGTGCTCGAGACGAAAGACGGCGTGAAGCTGGGCGTCACCTACTACCGGAGCTCCGCCGGCCGCGACGCGACTCCCGTAATCATGCTGCACGATCTGAAGGCGTCACGAGCCGTCTACCGCGGCTTCGCCGAGCGGCTGCAAAGCCCGGGGCGAGGGAGCTCGCATCCGTCGTTCGCTGTAGTAACGGTCGACTTCCGCGGTCACGGCGACAGCACCGAGCAGGCCTTTCGCGGCCGCACGCGTCAACTCGACGCCTCGAATCTCCGCAAGGCCGACTACGACGCGATGGTCCTGGGAGACTTGGAGGCGGTGCGGAAACTGTTGGTCACCGAGAACGACGAAGGTCGCCTCAACCTCAACCGCCTGTCGATCGTCGCGACGGGCTTCGGGTGCAGCGTGGCGATGAACTACACCGCCCGCGACTGGACGATGCCCCCGCTCGCGGCGACCAAACAGGGACAGGACGTTAAGGCGCTTGCCCTGGTGTCGCCGCGGTGGAAGTCCAGCGGGCTGTCGCTGCAGAAACCACTGAAGGTGCCGGCCCTGCAACGCAGCATCTCCTACCTGATGCTCTACGGCGGCGGCGACCGCAAAGTGGCGGCCGACGCCACCCGCATCTTCCGGCAGCTCGAACGCGGCCACCGCGGCGCGCTGATGGTTCCCGAGAAGACGAAGCCACCCGAGACCCTGCCAACGCTTACGGCCTTCGGCCCCGACACCGAGTTGCAGGGGCAAAACTGGCTACAGAAGGCGGGCAGCGCGGGCGAGGACCTAATCATCCGGTTCCTCACCCAGCACGCCGCCGAACCTGACTTTGACTACGTGAAACGACGCAAGCTTTAGCCACGCGTCACGGCGCCGGGCCGCCCGCGTAGCCGGACGCGACGGGCGCCATGAGCCGAGCCCGCGGCGTCTGCCAACCGGCGGGAGCTGGGTCCGCTTGCATCAGGCCCGCCGAGTCTGCGGCCGTCGGCTGTCGCGTGGTGCGGTCCGCCTCAATCACGATCTCGGCGCCGATGGGCAACAGATCGGGGTGATCCAGCACGCCGCGGTTCCGCGCGAACAGCTCCTCGGCTCGGCTGGAGTCGCCCAGGTATCGCCGCGCCAAGCTGGCCAGCGTGTCGCCGTCTGCCACAATGTGCACCCGTGGCGCCGCCGATCTTGCTGCTTCGATGGCTGCGGGTTGTGAACCCGCCTGCGGCGGGAACGGCTCGGCCCGCCGCAGCCCGAACTGACCTTCAGCGGGCGAGGGGCTGGGCCACTCCTGCCAGGCGGCCGGCGGCGGCTGAGTCGGTTCGGGTTGCGAGGCGTCGGATTGAGCGGCGAACGGCGCGCCGTTGAGCGATGGTTGGCTCGGCGACGTCTGCCCAAACGCGGGCTGCGTCTGCCACGGCGTGTCGTGGTCGCGGCCGAGGTCCCCCTCGGCGCCCGACGCGAATTGGGGCGGCTGGAGCGTCGCCGCCGGGCTTTCGGCTCGGTACGCCTGCTCCCAAGCGTCGGCCGGCGGCGCGGGGCGACGGTACGCCGCAGCTCGCCACGCGGGGGAATCGACCGCGGCAGACGTCTCACGCGCTGGCGCCCCAGGCCGCGGCGCCGGCCAACCGGCGGGCTTGGCCGGCTGCGTTTCGGCGGAGGGCGTCACGCCCCACGCCGGCGCCACAGCGCGTGGGTCCGCAGACCGCTGCTGCGCAAACGGCGCCCGCGCCGGCGGCGGCCAAGCGGCGTCGTTGGCGGGGCCCATAGCCGCCGCAGGACGCACCGCCGTGTCGCGGTAGGCGGAATCAATCGGCCGCGAGGCATTTGGGTCGGGCCAGGCGCCCGGCTGAGAACTTGCCAACGGGGCGCCGATCCGGTCCGCTTCGTTCGCGGCGAACGTCGCCCAGGGCTGGTCCGCCGGCGCCGGGCGCAGCTCGCCCCACGGGTCGACGGGTTTGCCGGGCGTTAGTTGGTCGGCAAGCTTGTCGGCCAGGTCGGGTGGGCCGAAGACCGAAGCCAGCCCAAAACCTCCACCAACCAGCAACAACGAGAAGAGCGCTTTTCCAAGCAGAGTCACGGCGATCCTCACACCAAGGTAGCGGCGCCTTGGCTGCGCAGCGTTCACGCTGGCGGCCCGGCGGGCGCGGGGTGGTTGGTCCGTCCGTGAACGAAGAGCTCGCCGCCGGCGTCGTCCGGCCCGCGGCGTTTCCGTTTCGCTAGCATCGGCGGCGCCGCGGCGCCGCCGCCAGCCGCTCGGCACGCCGGCGGTGTTTTTCGCGAGGCGTCGATTGCTTCGCCGCAGTCACCGAAAGGCTGCCAGTTGGCGAAAGCTTGCGGGCGCGCGGAGTCGTGCTCGCGCAATCGCGTTCAAACTGCGGTACGCAGGCCGTGGAGAAGAGTTCGGATCGGCTCGCTCGCTACACCGCCGCGGCGCCGGGCGTCTTCTTGGAGACGTCAACGGCTTTCGCCTCGGCGGCCTCGTCGCGTCCAACCAGAGCCAGCAGCACCGGCGAGGCGATGAAGATGGAGCTGTACGTACCGACGATGACGCCGACGACGAGCGCGAAGGCGAAGCCGTGGATGCCAGGCCCGCCGAAGAAGTACAGAATGCCAACCACGATCAACGTGGTGAGCGAGGTGAGCAGCGTTCGGCTGAGCGTCTGGTTGATGCTGGTGTTGATCATCTCGCCGGTCAGGCGCGGGCTCTTGCCGCGGACTTCGCGGATGCGGTCGAAGACGACGATCGTATCGTTCAGCGAATAACCAATGATGGTGAGGAACGCGGCGAGCGTGGGCAGGCCGATCTGGAACGCCTCGATCTGCAGCAGCTCGGCGAAGCCCTGGGCGCCGGAGTAGAGGTACGCCGAGAGGGCGATGGCGCCGAGCGTCACCAGCACGTCGTGCACCAGGGCGACAACCGCCGCCAGGCCGAACGAGACGTTTTGGAACCGGAACCAGATGTACGCCACGATGCCCAACAGGCTGAACACGATGGCGTTGATGGCCACCGCCTGCAGGTTGCCGGCCACCTTGCCGCCGATGCGGCTGGCGAGCGGAAAGATGGGCTCCGCCTCAAGCTGCTCCTTGAGCTTCCCGGCCACGGCGGCGGCGTTGTCGGTGGAGACGTTGCCCAGCCGGAGCGTCCACTCCTTGAGCGGCTGGCCGCTGCCCTGCTGGTAAAGCGGGCTCTCGAGTGTCGGGCTGGTGTTGATCTCCAGGTCCGACAGGATGCCCTCGATCCGCGCCAGCAGAGCGTCGTGGGCCAGGCCGTCTCCCTCGTCGTAGCCCTCGCCGTCGTTGAAGGTGAGGGCCACGGTGGAACCGGTGCTCTCGCCTTCGGCGAAGTCCTCCGGATCGGCAAAGTCCACCTTGTTCGTGAGCAGCATGCCGTCGAAGGCGCCGGCGATGATGTCCTGCGTGGCGCCGACGATGTCGCCCTCTTCAATGGCCGACTCGTCATCGGCCTTCTGCCCGGCAGCGAGGTTGGAGTTGATCTTGTACCGCGTCTGGCTCTCGCCCTGCTGCACCACGAGCAGGTCCTTGTCCTTTAGCTCGGTCTCGAACAGGCGGTCCTGAACCTCTTTAAAGGGCAGAGGGTCCGACGGCTTGAGCGCCAGCGTTACGCTGGTGCCGCCGGTGAAGTCGATGTTCAGGATGTCGCTGCCGCGGTTGAAGACACCGATCAGCCCCAGCACGATGACCGCCGCCGACAGGCCCGCCGCGAGGCCCCGCTTGCCGATGAAGTCGATGCTGGTCTTGCCGACGATCTTGCCGAACTTGAGCTGCTTGATCCAGCGGCGGCGCTCCGCGATGTCAAACACCACACGCGAGCAGAAGATGGCCGTGTACATGGACATCAGCACGCCCAAGAAGAGCGTCACGGCGAAGCCCTTGATGGCGTCGGTGCCCACGTTCCAGAGCACCACCGCGGCGATGAGCGTGGTGACGTTGGCGTCCACGATGGTCGTGGTCGCCCGGCCGAAGCCATTGCGGATGGCCATCCGCAACGCGGCCCCACGGTCGAGTTCTTCGCGGATCCGCTCGAAGATCAGCACGTTGGCGTCAACGCTCATGCCGACCGTCAGCACCAGGCCGGCCATGCCGGGCAGCGTGAAGGCGGCGTCCATCATCACCATCAGACCAACCACTAGCAGCAGGTTGGCCACCAGCGCCAGGCACGCCACGATGCCGGCGTAACGGTAGTAGAGCGCCATGAAGACCAGCACCGCGATCAGCGACGCCGTAATCGCCCGCGCCGCCTGCTGCACCGTCAGCTTGCCGAGCGTGGGGCTGACCACGTCGACGCTAAGCGGGGTCTTGTTCAGCTCCGCCGGCAGGCTGCCGGCGCGGAGGACGCTGACGATGCCGTCGACTTCTTCCTCGGTCATCGTCGAGCCGCTGATCTGGCCGGCGCCGGAGATCACTTCGTTGATGTTGGGCGCCGAGATCAGCTCGTTGCTGAGCATGATGCCCAGCCGCCGCTTCAGGTTGGGGTTGCTTGGCGAGGGCAGGTTCTCTTCGGTCAGCCTGCGGAACCGCTTCGCGCCCTTGGTCTTGAAGGCGAAGTCGACGACCGGCCGGCCGCTGTTGTCGAAGTCTTTCCGGGTCTGCTGCGCGAGCAGGTCGCCGCCGTTCACCTTCTGGCTGTCGGGCTCGATCAGCACGAGCACTTCCGGTCGGCCCTGGGTTTGGCGGAAGACCATCCGCGGGTCGCCGGCGAACTCCTTCTCGACAAACGGAACCCATCGGGCGACCTCGCCGCCGCCGATGAGGACCGACTTCTGAGAGACCGGCGCCTCGAGGGCACGCTCAATGAGGTCGGCGTCCTGGCGCCAGCCGCGGTCGGCGGTGATGTGGAACTCGAGCTGTCCCAGGTTGGTGATCTGCGACTTGATGAACTCAAGGTCGGCGCCCGACGCCTTGGGGACGATCACCTCAATGTTCTTGCCGTACGGGCGGATGCTCACTTCCTTCTGTCCGGCCGGGTCGACCCGCTTGCGGATAGCGGCGCACATCTCCTCGGGCGTCACCTTGTTCTCGCCACGGGCGGCTTCCGGGTCGTCGGCGTCTTCGCCCTCCAAGAGGCGTTCGGGGTCCTTGAGCTCGTAGATCAGTGTCGTGCCGCCCGCGAGATCGACACCGAGTTTGCGCTCGCCAAGCCCCAGCGAAATGCCGGCCGCCACAAGCGTGGTGAGGATGGTGGCGATCTTCCAAGCGTGATCGGGCATGCCCAGGCGGTTGCCGAGCCAGTTGCCGACGACGATCGCCAGCACCAGCGAGCCGAGAATGGCGCCCGCGATCAGGAAACCGCTGCCGGTCGCCTCCCCCTCGCCTTCGCCAGCGGCATTGGCATCCGCCGCGCCCGCGTCGCCGGCGCCGGGATCGATGGCCGGGATCTCAAGCTCCGCCGTAGACGACTCTTCGCTCGCCTCTTCGCTTGACGCTTCCTCAGCCATCGCTTCGGCGTCGTCGGCCGACTCGTCGGCAGCGGCTTCTTCGGGTGTGCTCTCTTCGGCTGGGCCCTCGTCGGCTGGGCCCTCGTCGGCTGGGGTCTCGTCGGCTGGGGTCTCGTCGGCTGGGGTCTCGTCGGCTGGGGTCTCGTCGGCGGCGGGCGTATCCGTTTCGGCGGGTTCCGCTTCAGCAGAATCGGACTGAGCCGCGTCGGTCTCGGCCGGCGCCGGGTCCGCGGGCTCATCGGCGGCTGGCGGGGCGTCGGTCGCCTCCGCGGCCTCAGCGGCGGCCGGTGGGGTTTCCGACGGCGCCTCTTGGGCGTTGGCGACGGCGCCGGGCCCAACGGCGACCAGGCAAGCGGCTAGCAGAAGCCAGAGAAGGGAAGGCTGCGATCTGCGGGTCATCGTTTGGCTCACGTTATCGTTCTTCGCCGAGAGCAGAGGAGGGAGTTCCGTCGCCCAGCCGGCGGTTCGTTGCGTTGAATGGTGCGGGCCCGGCGCCCGCCGGTCATTTCTTGCCGGCTTTCGCCGCGGTTTGGTTCTTGCCGCCTGTGGCTTTTGCGTCCGTCTTCGCCGCGTCGGCCTTGTCGGCGGCCGGTTTATCCTCCGCCGCCATATGGGAGATCGCCCACATGGAGACCTTCACCTTGGCGCCGGTCGCGTCGTCAAGCCGCACCGTCACGGTCTCGGCGTCCCGCTGCACGCTGCTTACCACGCCGTGCAGCCCCCCGGTCGTCACGATGCGGTCGTTCTGCTTCAGCGAGGCGATCATCTCGTCGTACCGACGCTGCTTCTGCTGCTGCGGCCGGATCATGATGAAGTAGGCCAGCAACATGATGACCATCATCGGGAAGAACAGCCCGCCAAACGGGCTCGGCGACTCGCCCTGGGCGATCAAAGCCGCGAGGGGCAACGCCGATTCGGCCGTGGCCGAGGCCAGAAAACCGCCGGTTGCAGCGGCGTACGCCGACAGAGAGTCGAAGGCTACGGCAGCGGACAGCGGCGTTGGGGTCACGGCTCGGGCTTGGCGAACTTGGGCGTATCGCGGCGCCGCGCACAGGGTCCACCCGGCTGCGACACCCGCAAACCCTGAAAGATACGGCAGGTTGGCCCGGCGTGGAAAGGGGGAATCGCCGGTCGGCGCCGCTACGGCGCCCCGGCGGTCGACCCAGCTTGCCAGCCCGCCAACTTGCAGCGGCGGAACTCCTGGAAGCCGCCCGACTCAATCGCCGCCCGGATGCCGGCCATCAGCCGCTGGTAATAAGTCAGGTTGTGAATGGACAACAGGATGGGCCCCAGCATCTCCTTGGCGCGGAAGAGGTGAGCGAGGTACCCGCGGCTCCTTCGGCACGCGGGGCAGGGGCAGTCGGCTTCGAGCGGTCGATCGTCAAGCACAAACCGCTGGTTCCGGAGCCGCATCGGCCCCTCGTCGGTGAACGCCAAGGCGTTCCGGCCGTTCCGGGTGGGCATCACACAGTCGAACATATCGATGCCCCGGGCAACGCCCTCCAGCAGATCGGTCGGCGTCCCCACGCCCATGAGGTACCGCGGCCGATCCTCCGGCAGGTGGGGCGTGGTCGCCTCGATGGCGGCGTACATCGCTTCCGGCGGCTCGCCAACGCTCAAACCGCCCACGGCGTAGCCGGCGAAGTCCCGCTCCACCAGCCACTCGGCGGACTCGCGGCGGAGATCGCTGTCGAGACCGCCCTGGACGATGGCGAACAGCGACTGAACGACGTCCGACCCAAGGCGAGCGGCGTGCTGCTGGCACCGCTCCGCCCACCGCAGGCTCCGCTGCATGGCGTCGGCCACCACGTCTCGCGGACTGGGCAGCGGCGGGACGTGGTCCAAGACCATGGCGACGTCCGACCCAAGCCGCCGCTGGATGTCGACCGCCCGCTCGGGCGTGAGCTCGATGCGGTCGCCGTTCACTTGAGATTGGAACCGGGCGCCCCGCTCGTCGATCTCGACCCGATCCGCGAGGCTGAAGACCTGAAAGCCGCCGCTGTCGGTGAGGATGGGGCCGGTCCAGCCCATCATCGCGTGCAGGCCGCCGAGGGCCGCCACCGTCTCTTCGCCGGGCCGCAACGCAAGGTGGTAGGTGTTCGCCAGCACCATCTGGGCGCCGGTCTCGCGGACGCGGTCAATCTCCACGCCCTTCACCGCGGCGACCGTGCCAACCGGCATGAACGCCGGCAGTTCAACAACGCCCCGCGGGGTGTGCAGCCGCGACCGACGGGCGAGACCATCGGCGCCGAGACGCTCGAGAAAGACCGCATGGCCCGAGGCGTTGCCCGGCACCGACCCCTCCGCCGAACCCGGTGTCCCGTCGCCCATGCCAAACCTTCGACTTCACCGCCGGGCGGAGAACTCAGTCTCCGCGGAGCTTCAAGCCGTGAGCGGTGAGCTTCTCGCGGACCTCGTTCAAGCTGGTCACGCCAAAGTTCTTGCACTCCAGCAGATCGTCGCCCGTGCGACGAAGCAGCTCGCCAACGGTCGTCAGGCCCAGCCGGACCATGCACTTCCGGGCGCGGACCGAGAGGTTGAGATCGGAGATCGGCCGGTCCAATAGCGCCCGCTCGTCTGCCGAAAGGCTGTCCGGATCGTACGGCGGCTCCTCTTCGCGCCGCTGATTGGCGAACTGGCCAAGGTCCAGGCCCTTGCTGCTGAGCATCTCCCGGATCTCGATCAGCGACGTTTCGCCGAAGTTCTTGCTCGCCAGGAGCTCCTGCTCGGTGGTCTCGGTCAGGTCGCCGAGGGTCATGATGCCCATCTTCTGCAGGCAGTTCCGGCTGCGGACGGAGAGCTCGAAGTCGGTGACCGGGATGCTGAGCACCTGGCTCAGGCGGTCCTGCTGGCGGCGGGCTTCCTCGTCGTAGTACATGTCCCGGCTGGCGTCGGCGTCTCGGAAAAAGAGCCGGGCGCGGGGGTGGGCCGGGAACGCGTCGAGGATCCGCTGGTAGCAGCCGCGGGCCCGCTCGTACTGCTCCATGTCCTCGTACAGCACGCCCAGGTTGAGCAGCGTGCCGACGTGGGTTGGGAACTGGTTGCTGGCCCGCTCGTAGAGCTCGCGGGCCTCGTGATCGTTGCCGTGGCGGTCGTTCTCCAGGGCGAGTCCAAAGAGGGCGCCAGCGTGACCGCCGTCGGCGTCCACGGCCCGCTCGAGCAACGCCACCACCTCCTTCGGCGATCCGCCAAGGGCTTGCACGGTGGCCGCCCGCTGGTAGAGGTACTCCGCGGTTTGCTCGATGGCGCCCGATAGATCATCCAGCTTGGCCAAGGCCTTGGCCGGGTCACCCGAGTACCGGTGGGCTTCGGCGACGGCCAGGGCCACCCGGTCGCCGTCGTACCCGGCACGGGCCGACGACTCGTATGCCTTCAGGGCCTCGTCGTACTGATCGAGTGAAAGGTACGCCAGACCGAGGTAGAAGTGCGTGAGAGCCCCACCGTCGCTGCCCGAGAGCATCTCGACCGCGTCGGAGTACCGCCCCAACAAGTAGAGGCAAACCCCCAAACGGGCGGAGGTCGCCGGGGTCCGGCTCGGTTGGTCCTCGAGCTCGGCCACCGCTTCCCGCAACTCGCGGTACTTCGCGTAGTTGGCCGAGATCGCGTCGGTGATCTCGCGGATCTCGACCGGCCCGAAGGCGGCCGTCGAAAGCACGATCTGCTTGACCGGTGTTTCCGTCGTAGTGGTCAATCCCGTCGACATGCAAAAACCCCCAGCCGTGTTGCCCTGTGAACGTGTCTTAGGCGGCGGTCCCGGCCCGGAAAACCGTTGCTCGGGACCCCCACGCGAGAGCCAGCGGTGGGACTTGAACCCACAACCCCAGCATTACGAATGCTGTGCTCTGCCAATTGAGCTACGCTGGCGCGATCCGCACTCCAAAACGAATCCACGAGCTTAGTTTCCGCTTTCGTCCGCGCCAATGCCGGGCAAAGCTCGGCACGTGCGTAGGGCGTCCGCGGATTACCCGGCCCGACGCCGGTACGCCGGCTCGCGGCCAACCGAACCGGAATCATCCGGCACTCTCAGCTCTTCGGCAAGACGCTCAAGCTCCGCGTGGAGTTCGGCCTGGACGGCGGAGTAGGCCGGGTCGCCGTAGACGTTCCGAAGTTCATCGGGGTCCTGATCCAGGTCGTATAGCTCCCATTCGCCCAGATTGTAGAAGTGAATCAGCTTGTGCCGAGCCGTCCGAACGCCGCGGTGCCGGCGGACGCTGTGGGCGGTCGGCCTGTTCTCACGGAACTCGTAGTACTGGTAGTAGTGCGAACTCCGCCACGACGCCGGCGTCTGACCGTTGAGAATCGGGACTAAGCTAGCCCCCTGGAGCTCTTCCTCGGCCTCGACACCCGCGGCTTCGAGGAACGTCGCCGCGAAATCGACGTTCGAGACCAACGCGTCGCTGACCGAACCGGCCTCAACCCTTCCGGGCCACCGGGCCACCAGCGGCATGCGGTACGACTCCTCGTACATGAACCGCTTGTCGAACCAGCCATGGTCGCCCAGGAAGAACCCCTGGTCGGACGAGTAGACCACCAGCGTGTCCTCCGCCAACCCAGCGGTCTCTAGGTAGTCGAGCAGCTTGCCCACCCCGTCGTCCACGGCGGCGACGCAGCGTAGGTAGTCCTTGATGTACCGCTGGTACTTCCAACGCACCAACTCGTCACCCGTCAGCTTCATCTCGCGGAACCGCCGGTTTCTCTCGCCGTACGCCGCCTGCCATGCCGAAAGCTGCTCCGGGGTGAAGCCCCTGGGCTCCGTGAGCTTCAGGTCTTTGTCGGTCAGCGTCCGCTCAACCGTCATGTCTTGGGTCTTCGCCGCTGTGCCGCGGGTGGCGTAGTCGTCAAACAGATCGGCCGGCTCGGGAATCGTCGCCTCGTCGTACATCGAAAGCTGCTCGGGCCCTGGCTGCCAGTTGCGGTGCGGCGCCTTGTGCTGGCACATCAGCAGGAACGGCTTGCTCGTGTCGCGTCCTTCGCTCAACCACTTCAGCGAGAAATCGGTGATTAGCTCCGTCGTGTAGCCGGTGTGCTTGACCCGAGTCTGCTGGCCGTCTCCGTTCTCGTCGAGCAGCATCGTCGGGTTGTAATAAGGCCCCTGGCCGATCAGCACGTGGCTGTAATCAAAGCCCAGCGGCGGCATGTGCTCACCCAAATGCCACTTGCCGATCACCGCCGTGGAGTAACCCGCCTTCTGCAGGAGCTTGGGGAAGGTCTGCTGCGTGCCATCGAACTTGTCGCCGTTCATCCGGAACCCGTTCAAGTGGCTGTACTTCCCGGTCAGCACCGTCGCCCGGCTCGGGCCGCACAGGGCGTTGGTGCAGAGGCAGTTATCAAACCGCATCCCCTCCGCGGCGATGCGATCAAGGCCGGGCGTTTGATTGATCACCGACCCGTAGCAGCTCATCGCGTGGGCCGCGTGGTCGTCCGTGAAGATGAACAGGATGTTCGGCCGCTCGTCGCCCCGGGCGACCACTTGGCTGCTCAGCGAGCAAGCCAAAAGCACGGCGAATCCGATCGGGCGAAGAAAGTTGGAAGGCATCATCGGTGCGGTCCCTTGCGGGTTAGGAACTCGAATGCTGCTTGCTCCCGGCCGGCATGCGTGCCTTTTTCGAATCAAGTTGGCTTGACGGCCACCCGATGCCGATTACTGTACACGCATGCACCAACACTCGGCAAGCGTCGATTGGCTCTTCTTGGACATGAACGCGTTTTTTGCGTCCGTGGAGCAGCAGCGCCAGCCCCACCTGCGGGGCAAGCCGGTGGCGGTGGTGCCGACGCTGACGGAGCGAACCTGTTGCATCGCCGTGAGCTACGAGGCCCGGCCGTTTGACGTCCGCACCGGCGACAACGTCGGCGAAGCCGTCCGCCGCTGCCCGGGCCTGCAGCTTGTGGAAGGCAAGCACGAGCACTACGTCGCGGCCCACCACAAGATACTCGAAGCGGTGGAGCGCGTGCTGCCGATTGAGCGGATTTGCTCCATCGACGAAGTCGCCTGCCGCCTGGCGCCGGCGGATCGCACGCCGCGGCGAGCAGAGCGCGTCGCGGCGGAGGTAAAGCGGGTCGTTGCCGAGCACGCCGGCGAGTACCTTCGCTGCTCGGTGGGGATCGCCCCCAACCGCTGGCTCGCCAAGATCGCCAGTAACCTACAGAAGCCGGATGGGCTGTCGATCCTCACGCGGCAGCATTTGCCCTACCGGCTGCACCGTCTGGCGCTCGACGACCTCACCGGCATCGGCAAGCGGATGCGGCAGCGGCTCGCCCACCGCGGCGTGACGTCCACCCGGCAGCTCTGCTCGCTCTCCAAGCCCGCCATGCGTGAGGTTTGGGGCAGCGTCATCGGCGAGCACTGGTGGCATTGGCTCCGCGGCGACGAGGTGCAGGAGACGCCCACCACACGGCAGACCGTCGGGCACTCGCACGTCTTGCCGCCCAAGCTCCGCACACGGGAAGGATCGCACGCGGTCGCGGTTCGATTGCTCCACAAGGCCGCGGCCAGGCTGCGGAAGGAAGGCTACGCCGCGCGGCGACTGGAACTCGCTGTCCGCTTCGTTGGGCAGGCGCCGAGCTGGAAGTCGCGAACCTCTATCGGCCGAACCGGCGATACGCCCACGCTGCTCAAGGCGCTCGCCGAAGCCTGGCCGAGCTGCCCAACGGGCCCGGCGCCGCTGCAGGTGGCCGTCACGCTGTCACGCCTGGAGCCCGCCGAGTGCGTGACGAAACCGCTCTTCGCTGAGGATCAAGCGGCCTGCCGCGCAGCACAAACCATGGACGCGGTGAACCACGCCCTGGGGCCCAACAAGCTGTACTTCGCCTCAATGCACGACACGCGGGAATCGGCCCCGATGCGGATTGCGTTCACACGGATCCCGGACTTGGCGACCGAACTAGGCGGAACTTGAAGTCGACGCGGGCTAGATTCCTTCCACCTCGTGCACCACCACAATGTCATGCACGCCGGTGACGAGGTCGGCATTGCGGGCGGTGCCGGCAGTGAGGTGGCTGCCGCCGACGATGACGATCCGGTCGCCCTTCTCAGCGAGGCCGACGTCCACGCTCCAGCGGTCGGCGTGGCGGATCAGGTCCTGCATGCTCTCAGCCGGCGCCTCGCGGAGCGGGGTGACGCCCCAGTACAGGCACATGGCACGCAGCGTTTGCTCGCTGGTGCTCACGCCGATCGTCGGCGCCGAGCTCCGTTGCTGCGACAGCGCCAGCGCCGTGCGGCCCGAGTGGCTCGCCACAATCACCAGCTTCGCGGCGAGCGTGTGCGCCATCTCCCCTGCGCCCCGCACCACCGCGTGGGTGATGTCGTGCAGGGTCCGCACCGCGTCTTCGGTGGAGAACCGCGGCGACGATCCGAGGCTGCTCTCCTCGGTGGCGTGGCAGATGCGGTTCATCATCTCCACGGTCTCTACCGGGTACTGGCCGATGGCCGTCTCGCCGGAGAGCATGCAGGCGTCGGCGCCGTCCAGCACGGCGTTCGCCACGTCGGTCACCTCGGCCCGCTTGGGCCGCAGCGAGTCGTGCATGCTGTCGAGCATCTGCGTCGCGATGATCGTCGGCTTCTGGTAACGCAGGCAGGTGTGGACGATCCGCTTCTGCTCGACCGGCATCTGGGCCACGTCGATCTCCACGCCCAGATCGCCGCGGGCCACCATCACCGCGTCCGACGCGGCGACCACCTCGTTTAGGCGGTCGAGCGCCTCACGCTTCTCGATTTTCGAAACGACCAGCGCGTCCGAGTTGCTGCTCCGCAGGATATCTCGCAGCGCCCGCACCTCGTCCGGCGCCCGCACAAAGCTCAGGCTCACGAAGTCCACGCCCGCCTCGGCGGCCCACAGCGCGTGCTGGTGATCGGAGACACTGATCGCGGGGGCGCTGAGCTTGACCCCGGGCAGGTTGATCCCCTGGCGGCTGCGGACGACGCCGCGTTGAACAACCTCCATCCGCAGCCGGTCGCCCTTGTGCTCCACCACCTGCATGCTCACCGTGCCGTCGGCCAGCATCACCCGATCGCCGTTGGAGAGCTCGCGGATGAGCGGCGTGTAGGTGGAGGTGAACTCGTTGATCGCCTTGGACTCGCCATCGGGGACGAACCAGAAGTCGGCGCCGGTCTCGCAGAAGACCCGGTCACCTTCGATCTCACCGAGGCGGATCTTCGGCCCCGCCAGGTCAACGAGGATCGCGACCGGTCGGTTGAGCTCCTTGGAGACGGCGCGGATGTTGTCGACGTTCTTCTGCTGCTCATCCGGCTCCGCGTGGGCCATGTTCAGTCGGAAGACATCGGCGCCCGCCAGCACCAAGTCCCGGATGGTCTCCGGCGCCGAGGAGCTCGGCCCCAGGGTCGCCACGATCTTGGTCCGGGCGCGGGAGCGGATGTCGAGCTTGGGGGGCATGCGTCGCGGCGGGTTGGGGGCGCGGGCGGGCGAACGAGGTCGGCGTCATTGTGCCGGCACTTCAGCAACGTGGGAATGGGAGTCCGCTCGCCGCGTGCTCTTCCGGCCATCGCGCCGCTCGCGGTACACTCGCGGCCCGACGCACCGTGCTTTCGGCTCGCCCCTCCTTCTCGCCTCGGCGCCCCCGCGACATGTCTTACTGGCGAGCCGCCCGAGCGTTGATCACCGGCGGGTCGTCGGGCCTGGGGCTGGAGCTCGCGAAGACGCTCGTTGCCGAAGGAGCGGAGGTGGCGTTGGTGGCTCGCTCTCGCGGGCCGCTGGAGGACGCGGCCGACATGCTCCGCGGGCTCGGCGGGCGGGTGCTGACGATCTCTGCCGACGTCGCCCAACCGGGGCAAACCGCGTGGGCCGTGCAGCAGGCGGTGGAGTCGATCGGCGGGCTCGAACTCGCGGCTGCGTGCGCGGGGCGATCGATGCGGGGGCCGCTGGTCGATACGCCGCGCGAGCGGTTCGAAGAACTCATGGCGATCAACACCATGGCCGCCGTTGATCTCGCGCAGGCGGCGGGCCCGCACCTCGAGGCGTCTGCCGAGGAGCACGACGGCAAGGCCGGCCACTTGGTGCTCATTGGTTCGCTCGCCACGCGAATCGCGGCGCCGCACCTGGGCGCCTACCCGGCCACTAAGCACCCGCTCGGGGCCATCGCGCAGCAACTTCGATTGGAGCGCGGGCCGGCCGGGCTGCACCCGCTGCTGGTCTGCCCGGGGCCGATCGCGCGGGACGACGCCGGCGATCGCTACGCCGACCAGGCTGAAGGCCTGCCCAACCCCGCCCGCCGGCCGGGCGGCGGCGCGAAGGTGCGGGCGATCGACCCCGCCGACCTCTGCCGGCGGATCCTCAAGGCGTGCCAGCGCCGGCAAAGCGAGTTGGTGCTGCCCAAGAAAGCCCGGCTGCTGATGGCGGCCCAAGCGCTCTGCCCGCCGCTGGGCGACTGGCTGCTGCGTCGCCAAGTGGGCGACTGATCGCCCTCGAAAAAGAAAAGCCAATTTCGGCCCGGCGGCGCTCCCGCACACGCTGCTTTTCTTTTTTTTGACGCGATATTGCAGCGTCAAACGGCAAACGAGCGCCTCGCACAACGACTTACGCGCCGCCGAGACGCCGAGCTGCAGCGCGCCAATCGTATTGGTAACAGCGCGGTTGGCCTAATTTCGACAACGTTCTTTCGCGCGCCGTTTTGAACACCCGCGCCGGCGGTTTTGAACACTTGCGGTTTTGTCGGGACTCGTTCGCGTCTCATTCGGAAATACCGACGGGCGGCCGCGACGATTCTTGTTGCAGACTCGACGGACCGCCCGGCGTGGATTGGTGACTCTGCAGCAGATGGTCTCTCGCCAGAACGCGTGGACCGCCAACCGCAGGCATCGATCAGCGTTCGGGAACTCTTGCGGGCCACGGCTCGTCGAACGCCTCGTCAACACTCTGTTTCGCCGTGCGAGAGCCGTGCGGCGCCCGGTCGCACTCCTTGCCTGCGGAGGTTCGTCATGCGTCGCCATGCGCCGGTTGCGTTCACGCTGGTCGAGCTGCTCGTCGTCATCGCCATCGTCGGCACCCTGATCTCGCTTCTCTTGCCCGCGGTGCAGTCGGCTCGCGAAGCGGCGCGCAAGTCGTCGCTCTCGTACGAGATGGAGGACGAGTACGAAGAGCCGAAGTCGCAAGACCCGCAGGACGCCGACGGCCGGATGCGGAGCCAGCCGCCGGCGCTCCCCGCCGCGCAGGTCACGTCGTTCGTCGCCGACGTCAATCTGAAGCCGCGGCTCAGCATCGGCGCGGCGGCGCCGGAGTCGATCTACGAAGCGCGGTTCACCGGCAAGATCATCGCGCGCGGCCCGGCGGGACCACAGGGCGCCGACGCCGAGGGGCCGGGCGAGTGCGAGATCGCGCTGCCGCTGCCGCCCAAGATGATCTCGCTCGCCGACCTCAGCGTGAACGTGGGCGGCGTCGCCAGCGAGTCGGTCGCCGTCCGCGGCGGCAAGCTCGTTTGGCGTGGCCCGCTGCCGACCGAGCCGACGGCGATGGACGTTGAGTACGCCGCGGTCGGCAAGGGCCTGTACGAACTCTCCGAGGCGCCCGGCAGCCTGCTGGACGCGTACAAGGTGTCGGTCACCGCCGAGGGCTCTGACGTTCGCCTGCTGGAACTCTCGCTGCAACCAACCGAGCTGCAACGCGCCGGCGGCAGCAGCATCTACCGCTGGGACTACAAGCGGTTGCTCGTCGGCCGGCCCGTGCGGATCGACATCCTCGGCATCGCGCCGATCGATCGCCTGGGCGAGCTCACGTGGCTCGGCCCGCTGAGCGTGGTGGTGTTCGGGCTGATCGTCGGCCTGGTGGTGCGGGCGGGCGGCGACGACGCGTTTGACCGGTGGATGCTGCTGCTAACGGTCGGCGCCTTCGCCGGCGCCTACCCGCTGATGTACTTCGCGCAGGAGTACGTTTCGCTGATGCCGGCGCTGGTCATCTGCGGCGCCGTTTCCATCGTGGTCATCGCCGCCCGAACGCTCACGCTGATGGGCTTCTGGCGAGGCCTGTTGGGCGTAGTGCTGCCGGCCGCGGCGATCATGTCGGTCACGCTGGCGGCCGTGATCTGGCCCGAACTTCAAGGCATCCTGCTCACCGCGTCGGCGCTCGCGCTTTTCATCGCGGTGATGATGCTGATGCCGAAGGTCGAGGCGTCGGGCGATCTGTGTGGTTTCGGAGCCGGCGCCGTTGAGGTGACGGCGAAGCCGGAGTCGGTCGCTGAGTGGGAGTCGGAGTCGGAGTCTGAATAGCCCCTCCACGACGCTGGCCAACGCAACTCCCCTCCCCGGCGGGGGGAGGGGCGGGGGGTGAATCGGGTACCCGGACCGCCGATTCGTTGGCTGATGTCTGGCGGGTCCAAAGGCCAGCCGCTTTCGCGGGTTCAACCCCCTCTGCCAACCTCTCCCCCTGCCGGGGAGAGGGGCCTCGGCTCGCTTGCGCTCGCACGATTGCACCATCCGCGATGCGTCACCGTTGCTATTGACCGGCTGAGTCTTCGAGCGGCTTCGCGAAGAACCCTAAGTGGCTGGCGACCACGCGCTCTTCGGCCGAGGTGACGTTGAGCACGTTCGGCGTGCCGTTGGCGCCGGCGGCGACGAGGGTGGTGCTGCCGCCGCCGTCGACGTTGAAGGCCTCCGCGGCGCCGAGGTGGGCGAGTTGCTCGGCGACGTCGCGGAGCGTGGCGCCGAGGCTGTGGCCGGGGCGGCGTCCGTCGATCGCCATCAGGTAGCAGGTCCGGCGATCGGCGGAGAAACCAATCGCCGACCGCGGGTGCCGCTTGCCCTCGCTGGCGGCGGGCAGCAGCTCGCCGCCGGTCATGAGCAGCTCGCCGCACAGCCCGTGGGCGACGAGCGACGGGTCGATCTCGTCGAGCAGCGTGGGCGACTCGGGCCGCACTTCGACGGCGCCGCTCTTCATGAACAGAACGGCGTGCCACTTGCCCGGCGGCGAGACCACCGTGCCGTTGTGGATCGCTAGGCCGATGAGGTCCTTCGGCTCGCCGTCAATCTTCTTGCAGCACGGCCCGAAGAAGTGGGTGTTCATCGCCACCTGCAGCTTCCGCCGGGCGAGGAACGCCGTGGTCGTGCAGCCGTTGGTCTCCAGCGGCTCGTCGCCGTTGGCGGGCGTGGTGAAGACGCGGACGCCGGGCGCCGACCGGTCGATCCGCAACGCGTCGGCGTGCATCAGCACGGGCTGCTCAACCTTCCACTCCGTGTGATCGACGCCGACAAACAGCGGCGCCCATTTGATCGGGGGCTCCGCGTTCGCCGCCGCGTGCGTGAAGAGCAGTGTTGCGACAACGCAAGAGGCTGAACGAAGCATGGCGTCGAGAGGTTTTGGGAACGCGGTGATTGGGGGACGGAGACACCGTACGAAGGCTTCGACCTCAAAGCCCATCGACCTGAAAGCCCTGGCGATAGTCGCGGCGGAGCAGCGCGTTGGCGTCGGCGAGGTTCTTGAAGCGCAGGGCGGCGGCGTCCCACTGCAGTTGCTTGCCCGGGAATCGGCCGGCGATCACGCCCAGCAACAGGGCCTCGGTGAGGAGCCCGCCGTACGAGAAACTCGCCGACGTTTGTCCGCCCGTCAGGCACGCGTCGACCCATTCGTGATAGTGGTTGCCGCCGGCGACCTTCGGCGGGCGGTAGTCTTTGAAGTTCTCTTCCGGGAAGAGCTTCGCCCCACCAACGTGCGGCAGCAGCAGCATGCCCTCTTCGCCAACAAAGAGCGCCCCCTGGCCCGGGAGCCTGGCGCCGGTCGGCAAGCCGGTGTCTTCAACCGGCGGCGGCGCGAGGGCGCCGTCGTACCACGTCCACTCCAGCGTGTCCGACGTGTGCCGGGTGCCCGGGAACTGGTAAGTCACCTTGTTGCTCTCCGGCAGGCCGTGCCGCGTTGGCGGTCGGCATTCGGTCTTCACCCAGTTGGGCGCCGTGAGCTCAAGGGCCGCGTACGGCGTGTCAAAGATGTGAACGCCCATGTCGCCCAGCGTTCCTACGCCGAAGTCGAGGATCTTTCGCCACTGCCCCGGGTGGTAGCGGCCCGCCAGGTACGGCCGCTCCGGCGCCGTGCCGAGCCACAGGTCCCACTCCAGGTGCTTGGGGGGCGATTGACCGGCCGGTGGCAGCGTGCCGTCGAAGCCCCAGTTCTTGTTGGACCAAGCCAGCACCCGGCTCACCGGGCCAACGACGCCCGACTGCACCATCTGCACCGCCTGCCGATAGGGCGCCGCCGAGTGGACCTGGATGCCCATCTGCGTGGTGAGTTGTGACTGCTCGGCGACCTCGCGGAGCCGTCGCGACTCTTGAACGTCGTGCGTCAGCGGCTTCTGGCAGTAGACCCGTTTGCCGAGCTGAAGGGCGAGCATCGCCGCCGCGGCGTGCGTGTGGTCGGGCGTGGAGACAACGACGGCGTCGACCGAGTCGCCGAGTTCGCTGAGCATCTCGCGGAAGTCCACGAAGCCGCGGGCGTCCGGGTACTCTGCCTTGGCCGAATCGAGGTTCCGGCGATCAACATCGCACAGCGCCGCCACTTCCACCGAGGCGTGCGACGCCAACGACGCCAAGTCCGAGGCGCCCATCCCGCCAACGCCCACGTGAGCCGTCCGCAGCCTGCTCAAGGCGGGCGTTCGCTGACCTGCCGCAACCGCCGCCGGGATAGGCAGGGCGGCAGCCGCAACAGCGCCGGTTGTCGCTTTGAGGAAGTCACGACGCTTCGCGATGGAACTCATACGTGCCGCGGGGTTGGTGTGGCGATGGCAGTTGGTCCGGCAGGTGGCAGCATGGGCGAACCTTGCGGGCTACGCAAGCGATTGCGGAGGCGCCGCTCGCCCTGCCGCCAGGCCGCCGATGCAACCGATCAAACCGGCAGCGGATGGTCGGCCTGCGCCGATTCTGCTGTTGATGACTGCGCGGTAAAGGGACCCTTGCCGCAGCGCTTTGCCAGCCGCAGCCCGACGTCGCGTTGGTCGGATTGCGGCATCGGCGACGCGCGTGTTTGGTGGGCGAGACGTTTGCGAAGGAACCACGCCATGAGCGAGCGGTACGCGTCGAACTGGGCGAAGCAGGCGTTGGCGATCGTGCTGGCGTCCTTAACCGTTTGGCTGCTGGCGTCGCCCAGCGTGGCGTGGGGTCAGTCTCCCACCGCCGGCGGCGGGTCCAACGCCTACCCACAGGGCGACTTCGGCGCCCAGCTCGCCGCGGCCACGGGCGACTCGCCCGACGCCTGCGAGTGGCATTGGGGGTGCGGCGGCTCGCCGTTCCGCACCGGCCCGGGGCGGTGCGACACGTGGAAGGTGGGCCCGCGCTGGCGAACCACGTTCGATGGCCTGGCGCTGTTCCGCGACGGCGCCAACATCGACGCGTTGGCCGGCGCCGCCACCGCGGGCGGCAGCGCGATCCCGCTCGACACGGCGACCGTTACCGGCGACTTCGACCACGGCGCCGGCGCCCGGGTGACCGTGGCCAGCCACTTCCCGCAGTGCCAGGGCTACGAGATGGTGGTGGGTTACGTCGGCGTCTTCGGCTGGGACGCCGGCGCCTTCAACCCAGACGTGCCCCCCGCCGGCGCCATCGGCGCACTGCCAGACACACGCACGCAGCGTTCGCTTTCTTACCACTCGCAGCTCCACTCGCTGGAGGTGAACGGCCAGTCGACCGGCAGCGATCGGCTGAAGCTCTTCGGCGGCATCCGCTACGTGCGGTTGGATGAAGACATCGACGACATCTCCGACGAGTACTCGCCCACGCCGGCGCTCTCCGGCGTAGCAACCGCCGACCTGGAGCTGACCGATATCTTCCGCAACGTCTCGGTAGACAACAACCTGATCGGCTTCCAGGGCGGCCTGCGGAGCGATCTGTTCAGCCTCGGCGAGCGTTTCTACCTGAGCGGCCTGGCCAACGCCGGCGCCTACTGCAACTTGATTCAGCGATCGACCAGTTACCGGCAGGTCGATACGTTCTCACGCGCGGACGATCCAAGCACGGTCGCGGACGAGTCCTTCTCGGTGACCGCATCAACCGAGAACGGCTACAAGAATGACCGCGCCCGCGTGGCGTTTGTGGGCGAAGTGGCGCTCAACGCGCTCTACCAGATCAACGCCTGCAGCACCGCCCGCGTGGGCTACCAGGTGCTCTATCTGGACGGCGTGGAGTTGGGCAACGAGGCGTTCCTGGGGCTCGACCCCACCGGCAGCGATTTGCTGCTGCACGGCTGGTTCGCCGGGTTCGAGTACCGCCGGTAGGTGCGACCTTAAACCAGGTCTCTGACCAGCGACAGGAACGCGTCCACCTGCCCGTCGGTGCCCACCGACACGCGGAGCCCGTCGCCCCACTCGGCGTAACGCATGTAGCGGACCAGCACGCCCTGCTCCTTGAGCTGCTGGTAGATGGCCTGGTGGTCGGCCGTGGGGTGGACGGCCCAGACGAAGTTGGCCTGCGAGTCGGTCAGGTCAAAGCCCAACTCGCGCAGCGCATCGGCCAGGCGGCCGCGGGTGGCGTTGACCTTCGCAACGTTCTCTTCCAGCCAAGCCCGGTCGCTGATGGCGGCCGTGGCGGCGGCGATGGAGATGGCGTCGCAGTTGTAGCTGTCCTTGACCTTCGCCATCTGCTCGACGAGCGCCGGCTGCGCGACGACAAAGCCGAACCGAATGCCGGCGAGCGCGTAGCTCTTGGACAGCGACCGGCTGACCAGGATGCGACCGTTGGAGGTCACCAAGCCCAGGCAGTTGGTCTCGGCGAAGTCGCCGTACGCTTCGTCCACCAGCAGCGGGCAGGGCAGGGCGTCCGCCACAGCGGCCACCTCGCCCGGCGCCAGCACGGTGCCGCTCGGGCTGTTGGGGTTGGCCAGGAAGGCAAGCTTCAGCCGGTCCGCCGGCTGCGTGAAGCGGAAGCCGAGCGACCAGTCGCGCTCAAACGGCACCACGTCCGCCGCCGCGCCCTGGATGTCCGCCAGCGTCTGGTAGAGCACGTAGCTGGGCGACGGGTAGCGGATCACTTCGCCCTCGCCCACGAACGTGCGGGTGGCGATGGTCAGGATGTCGTCGCTGCCGTTGCCGCACAGGACCCAATCGGGGTCCACGCCCAGCGCGTCGGCCGCGGCGATGCGGAAGGCGGTGGCCGCCGCGTCCGGGTAGCGCTCCAGCGACCCGCCCGCCGCGGCGCGGATCGCCTCGGCAACCTTCGGGCTGGGCGGGTAGGGGTTCTCGTTGGTGTTGAGCTTCACCACCTTCGCGCCCCGCGACTGCTCGCCGGGCACGTAGCCGGTCATCTGTTGAATGGTGGGGCGGGCGTGGTTCATGGCTTGGCTGCCGCTGGATTCAGGCGAACGCGGCAGGTTTCCGGTACGAGATCCAGGTTGCGATTAACGCGGAGCAACAACCTAACACGCGTCCAAGGAAGTTATCGAGCCGCCCGCGCGGCTTCGGGCATCCGCCATGAATGGGACGCTCCGACGCTCGACTCGGTTCGCCCGCACGCTTCTCGGGGCTGCCCGGCCCGCCTCCTCCCACCATTAACGGCTCGCCGCGGGTCGGCTAAACTCGCCGCAACGCGTACGGCCGACTCGGCCGACCTCCCACCCCCCCGCACCGATCTCTCGCGAGCCATGTCCGCCAGCACGCTCTCCCCGCCGACGACCCCCACCAATCAGAGCATCAAGCGCGTCGCGATCCTGTTCGCCGGCGGCCCGGCGCCGGCCGCCAACGCGGTGATCTCCGCCGCTGCGGTGTCGTTCCTGCGGAACGGAATTGAAGTGGTCGGCGTCAAGCACGGCTACTCCGGGCTGATTGAGTTCGGGCCCGACCGGCCGCTGGTCGAGGGGTCGGACTACGTGATGATCGACCACAAGATGCTCAGTCGCACGCGGAACCGGGCCGGCATCATGATCGGCACCGCCCGCGCCAACCCCGGCAAGGGTGTCTCCTCGCCCGATCACCTGGACGATCCCGAACGCTCGGCCCCCCTCAAGGCGGTTTACGAAGGGCTCAAGAGCATCGGCGTGGACGCGCTGGTCTCCATCGGCGGCGACGACACGCTGAAGACCGCCAACAAGCTGAAGATGTACCAGGACCGGCTGCCGGAGGGCTCGCACAAAGTCCCCGTGGTGCACCTGCCCAAGACGATTGACAACGACTACTGCGGCATCGACTTCACGTTTGGCTACTTCACGGCGGTCGATTTCCTCGCCCGCGAAGTCCGCAACCTGCTGGCCGACGCCGAGGCGAACCGCTCGTACTTCCTCGCCGAGTCGATGGGCCGCAGTGCCGGCTGGCTGGCGTTCGGCGTGGCGATTGCCGGCGAAGCGAGCCTGGTGATCTCCGTGGAAGACATCGCGGGCAAGTACCGCGGCACGGAGGAGTTCACCGACTCGCACGGCGAGAAGAAGACCCGCGAGGTGATGAACCTTGAGGAGGTCATCAAGCGGATCGTGCTCACCATGACCACCCGCGAGCGGGAGGGCAAAGAGTACGGCGTGATTGTCATCGCCGAGGGCTTGGCGGAGCTGCTGCCTTACGAGCACGTGGAAGGCGTTGAACGTGACGACCACGGCCACCTGAACATCTCGGCGGTGAGCCTGCACGAGCTCTTCAGCAATCTCATCTCCGAGGAGTACACCAAGCAGACCGGCAAGAAGCGGGCGGTGAAGCCGGTGCAGCTAGGCTACGAGGCCCGCTGCAGCCCGCCGCACGCGTTCGATGCGATGCTCGGCAGCCAGCTCGGCGTGGGCGCCTACCGCGCCCTGGTGGAGCATGGCCACAACGGCGTGATGGTCTCCGTTGAAGGCCAACTGCAGCTCACCTATGTACCGTTCGAGAAGCTCGTCGACCCGGCGACGCTGGTCACGGTGGTCCGGTACATCGAGCCCGACAGCGACTTCGCAAAGCTCGCCCGCTTCCTCGAAACGTACGTGAACGAAGAAGACCAAGTGGGCTGAGACATCCTCGGAGGTCGCGGAAATCGGGCGTCTTTGGCGTCGACACAGGCGTAGCCGGTGCGAGGCGAACGATGAGCGTGGTGGAATCGGCGAAACGGCTGACGCCGGTCCCCGTGAAGCGGGCGATCGTCGCCTTGCTGAGGCGGGCCGAAGGCTTGCTGAACTGTCGGCGGACCACCCAAGAAGTCTTCGAGCGGATCTACGCCAACAAGAAGTGGGGGGAATCCGGCGCGTACTTCTCCGGCGAGGGGAGCGGCGACCAGACGATCCTTGATGCCTACTGCGACGCGGTGACGGCTTACGTTGAGCGCGAGGGGCTTCGCGGGGCCTCGGCCGTGGACCTTGGCTGCGGCGACTACTCGGTCGGCGGGCGCCTGCGCGAGCTCTTCGGATCGTACACGGGAGTCGACATCGTCCCGGCGTTGGTCAATCACCTGAACGCCGAGCACGCCGACGAGCAAACCAGATTCGTCCATAAGAATCTGATCGAGGACGACGACCTCCCCTCAGGCGACATCGCCTTCCTCCGGCAGGTCTTGCAACACCTTTCGAACGATCAGATCATGGCCATCGGCGAGAAGCTGGCTCGCTACAACCACGTTATCCTCACGGAGCACTTCCCGACGGACCGCTACGCCAAGGCGAAGAACCTGGATAAGCCCCACGGCGGAGACATCCGCCTGTTCCGTGGGTCGGGAGTCTACTTGGACGCACCACCGTTTGATGCCCTGGGCTTGGAGCTGGAGCTGCTTGCGGAGGTTCCCGGCCACGGGTTCTCACTGGACCGCGACGCCGGCGTGCTGCAGACCTTTGCCGTTCGCCCCAAACGATCGGCAGGCCCGTGATGCCCGCCGTGGAAACCCATCCGCCCCGCCGCTGCGGAGCCATCACCGCCGACCCCCCGCTTCCGCCCGCCAACCGCCACTAGCCAACGGCCTCCTGCATGTCCTTTCCGCAACCTTTCTTCCGCTGGCGACCGCACCCGTGGCACGGGCTCGATGTGGGCCCCGATCCGCCACGGGTGGTGCAGGCGTACATCGAACTGACGCCGTTCGATCGGGTGAAGTACGAGCTGGACAAGAAGACGGGTTACCTGCGCGTCGACCGGCCGAACCGCACCAGCGCGTTCTCGCCGACGCTGTACGGCTTCATCCCCCGCACGTTCTGCGGCAAGCGGGTGCAGAGCCTCATGCCCGGCGCCGTGGCGGGCGACCAAGACCCGCTGGATATCTGCGTCATCAGCGAGCGGCCGATTAACAACCCGGAGACGATCGTCAAAGCCCGCGTCGTCGGCGGCCTGCCGATGCTGGACAACGACGAAGCAGACGACAAGATCATCGGCGTGCTGGACAGCGACGCCATGTGGGGCGAGGTGCAGGACGTGGCGGACCTGCCCAAGGTGCTTGTTGACCGGCTCCGGCACTACTTCAGCACCTACAAGTCGCTCACTCCCGAAGACGCCGCGAGTGTCCGCATCGACAAGGCGTATGGACGCGAGGCGGCGATGAAGGTGATCGAGGCGGCGATGGCGGACTACGTCGAAGAGTTCGGCGAGTAGCAAGGCGCGTCATCGCTGTCCTTGCGCCGTCGCGCCCGCGGGTCCTGCCGTGGGCTACGTGAGCGCAGAAAACCGAAGCGACAAGATTGACAACCGCTCATGGGCGGGCGTACAACTCGCTTCGCCGGCGTAGGCCGGCGAAGCGATCTCATCTCCGTCTTTGCGTCGCTGCATTTCCTGCCTCCGCTGCCGCCAACGGTGGGTAGATGCGTCAAGCCAAGTCCAAGCCGCCACGCGCGCTCGCGATCACCGTCGCCATCTTCTTCGGCGTGGCGGGGGGGCTCGGTGTCTTCACGTTCGGCTACGGCGAAGGCCACGCCTACCTGGGTGACAACCCCCAGTCCTGCGCCAACTGCCACGCGATGCAGGCTTCGTACGACTCGTGGCAGAAGTCCAGCCACCACGCCGTGGCCGTCTGCAACGACTGCCACGTGCCGCACGACAGCCTCCTGCGGAAGTACCTGACCAAGGCGGACAACGGGTTCTTCCATTCGCTCGCGTTCACCACGGGGGACTACAAGGACCCCATCCAGATCAAGCCGCGCAACGCGGCAGTGGTGCAGGAGTCTTGCCTGCACTGCCACAAGGAACTGGTCAACGACATGCTGCCGGCTCAGGCCGGCGGCGACATGCTGTCTTGCGTCCATTGCCACAACACCGTCGGGCACGCCCAGTCGGTGGCGCCGCGGCGACACAAGGGATACTGACCATGACGAATCGCCAATCGCCACGCCGGCTTGGCTCCGCCCAAACGCTTATTCTCGCCTGCGTCGCCGCCGCCGTGGCGACGGCCCTGGTGGCGTGGGTGCTGGTCACCATGTTCGCCCGCAAGCAGGAAGCGCGAACGCCGTTCGTCCGCGTGGTGGAGGTGACCGAGATCTCCACCGACCCCGAGCCCTGGGGCCGGAACTGGCCGCATCACTTCGATGGCTGGAAGTCGTCGGCGGGCGACAAGTTCTACGGCGGCGCCAACGCCATGCCGCAGTCCAAGCTGGACAAGCAGCCGTGGCTCAAGCGGCTCTACGCCGGCTACGCGTTCAGCATCGACTACCGCGAAGCCCGCGGCCACGCCTACATGCTGTACGACCAGGGCGTGACCGAGCGCGTGACCAAGAAGCCGCAGTCGGGCGCCTGCCTGCACTGCCACGCCTCGACCACGGTTCTCTACCGCAAAGTCGGCCTCGAAGCGTTGGGCAAGGACGCCAGCGACGAGGCGCTCGCCGCCGAGTTCAATCTTGAGGCGGTGCAGAAGGGCTTCGAAGAACTCAGCACCAAGCCGTACCAGGAGGTGCTCGCCCTCCTCAAGCAGACGCCGGACGGCACGCCCGACAGCAACGAAACAACCTTCCCCCAGGCCCCAGCGGGCGGGTTCGAGGGCGAGTTCGCCGGCAAGCCGGTTCCCGAAGACCATCCCACCGTCGGCGCCGCGCACCCGGTCACCTGCATCGACTGCCACGACCCCAAGACCATGGCCATCCGCGTCACGCGGCCCGGCTTCATCAACGGCATCGCGGAACTCGCGGAAGGAGACGCCCCGGCGCCCCACCTGCCCAGCATCGACAAGTGGCGACGCGGCGGGCGCGAAGACTCCTACGACCCCAACAAGCACGCCAGCCGGCAGGAGATGCGTTCGTACGTCTGCGCCCAATGCCACGTTGAGTACTACTGCGCGAACAAGGCGACGCTCACCTTCCCGTGGAAGAACGGCCTGCGGATGGAAGACCTGGAGTCGGTTTGGGAAGAGATGACCTTTGAAGACGGCGAACCGTTCTACGACTACAAGCACGGCGAAACCGGCGCCCTGACCTACAAGGTGCAACACCCGGAGTTCGAGCTGTGGAGCCAGGGCATCCACGCCCGCAGCGGCGTGAGCTGCGCGGACTGCCACATGCCGTACGAGCGGGTCGGCGCCGCGAAGGTGAGCAACCACCACGTCCGCTCGCCGCTGGAGAACCTCAACGCCGCGTGCCAGAACTGCCACAAGCAGAGTGAGGACCAGCTGCGGGAACGCATCGAGAACATCCAGTCGAAGAACCTAGCGCTGCTCGAACGGGCCGCCGGCGCCATGACCGACATGCTCGACGCGATCAAGGAAGCCAAGGCGTCCGGCGTGACGGATGAGGACCTCTCCGAAGCGCTCCGCCTGCAGACCAAGGCGATGTGGCGGATCGACTACATCAGCAGCGAAAACTCACGCGGCTTCCACGCGGACCAAGAGGCGGCACGGATCCTCGGTGAGTCGATCGACTACAGCCGGCAGGCGGAGGTGATGGCCCTGCGGCTGCGGGCGCCCGAGGCGCCGCCGACCGACGATCTGCCCGTGGAGCCGATCCGGGGCATCACCCCGAACGAGAAGGTTGCCGCGGCGAACTAACGGCGGCCGGCGGCCGAGTCTCGGCGGCCAGTCGCCGCCCGAGCGCGGTTAGCTTGGGGTCGACAAGCGTCATCAGCTCGGCGGCTTCATCGCCGCGGCCATCGATGCAGGCCTGCTCAAGCCGACCGAGCTCCGCCACCAACGGCTGCTCGCCAAAGTACCCGACCTGCCCGCGGAAGCGGTGAGCAAGCAGCTCGCCGGTCCGCAGATCGCCGACTTTGATCGCTTGGTTGAGCTCGTCTAGTTGCCCGTCGCACACGGCCAAGTAGGCCGCGGCGAGCTTGTCGGCGAAGGTCGACTCACCGCGGACGGTCGTCTTCATAACGGTGTCTTCAGCGGGTGTTTGGGATGGCGACGGCTCGCCTTCGACGGCGGCGAGGAGTTTCGCACGATCGATCGGTTTAGCGACCACCGCATCAAAGATGGCGCCGTCGTCGCCCGAGGCAATCGTCGGATCGGCGGTGACGCACACCAGCCGCGGCATGCTGGCCGCGCCCGCGAGAATCGCACGGATCCGCGTCGCCGTTTCGGTCCCGGTGATGCCGGGCAGGCGTTGATCGACGACCACCGCGTCGAAGCCGCCGCGCACGTCGTCGGCGCCGGACGCAAGCTGTTCACCGATCAACTGCAGCGCCCGCTCGCCCGCCGGCGCCACGGCGGGACACCAGCCGGCACGCTCGAGGTACTCGCGCAGCAGCACCTGGTTCACCTCCGTATCCTCGACAATCAACACGCGGCGCATGGTCTCCGTCGCCGGGCGTGCATCCTGCGGTTCGATGCGTTCGGGCTCGGCGGTGTGCGGCAGGCGGACAGTGAACGTCAGCGTGGAGCCGATGCCCTCGCTGCTGAGCAGTTGGAGCTTGGCGTCCATCGCGTCGGCGATGCTGCGGCAGATGGCCAGCCCCAAGCCGGCGCCGCTGGTGCTCTCCGCCTCGCCTTCGCGCGTCCGGAAGAACGGCTCGAAGACCCGCTCCTGATCGGGCACGCCGATGCCCACGCCGGTGTCACGCACCGAGAACGCCACGACCGACGCGTCACGTTCTTGCCTAGCGATGGTGAAGCCGAGCGACACGTCACCGCTGGGCGTGCACTTGATGGCGTTGGCCACCAGGTTGATCAGCACCTGCTCAATCCGCCGCGCGTCGCCCAGCAGCCACCCGGGCGCCGAGGGCTCACCCCAAGTTGTCAGCGTCAAGCCCTTGCCGCCGGCAAGCGGCGTCATCATCCGCCTGACGCGCTGCACAACGTCGATGGGGCGGAACGGAGCCGGATCAAGGCGCAGCTCACCGGTGTCGACGCGGGCCAGGTCGATCAGGTCGTCGAGCAAAGCCTGCAGCGACCCGCCCGCCTCGAGCATGGTGGCCAGGTACATCGCCCGGGTCTCGTCGTCGCGCTCCTCCCGGGCGAGCTCCGCCATGCCGATCACGGCGGTCATAGGGGTTCGCAGCTCGTGGCTCACGTTCGCCAGGAAACGGGACTTCGCCTCGCTGGCGGTCTCCGCCCCCGCCTTGGCTCGCCGCAGCCGCCGCCGCATGAGCCGCTGACGGTGGGCGGTCGCCTCGATCCGCTCGACGGCGGGGCGGAAGATCAACAAGCCCTCCGCGACGAGCACGCCGAGCGTGAGCGCGAGAATCGCCGACTCGATCCGCCGCAACCGAGTCACTTTCTGTTCGGCTTCCACTACGTATCGCGACACGACGGCGTCCATGCCGCGCAGGAAGGTGGCTTCGCTCGATCGAATCGCCGCGACGGCGTCCGCCGATGATGATTCGTCTGGCGGCGAGGCCAAGAGCTGCTCTGCGGCGGCTTGCATGACCTCGAATGCGGAGTCGATCTCCTCAAACAACCGCTCGATCGGCAGGCTGTTGCGTCCGGGCAGGCCAAGGTCGGCGTCGCCCTGGCGGAGCCCGCGGTGGGTGCGGGCCCACAGCTCAAGCGTTTCGGCAAGCTCGTCGCGAGCGGCGCCGGCGTCGGCGCCGTCGGTCTGAATGACGAGCGCGCACTTGGTGAGCCGCTGGCTGAGCATCCGCTGGCGGCCGGCGAAGTTGATCACACGCGAGTCGCTCTCGCCATTAGAGAGCTGCCACTGGATCAGGGCTTGGGCGCCCAGCGACAGCAGCGCCACCGTGCTCAACGCCGCCACGTAAAGCCACGTGAGCCGGCGGCCCGGCGAGCCGCCCCGGCCCTCGCGCTTCGGCGACTCGGTTGCGCTCATGGCTGGCCGCCTCGAATCCGGACGCGGTTTAGCTCTCGTCCTGCTGAGCGGTCATGCCGTAAAGGCGGAGCTTCTTCCGCAGGCTCGCCCGGGTAATGCCGAGCAGCCGCGCGGCGTGCGACTGGTTCCCGCCGGTGTGCTGGAGCACGCGGGCGAAGAGCTTTCTTTCCATTTCCTCGGTGGCGTCTGAGTGCAGGGTGTCCACGCCCGACTCGATGCGCATGCGGGCGAACTCGGCCCAGTCGGTTGAGTTCTTCGCGTCGCGGCTCGCCTCGGTCGGCTTCACCACCGGGTCCACGTTGATGGTCTTCTGCAGGTCGGCGGCCAGCAGCAGGTGCCCCTTTTGTTCTACCATGGCGCGCTTCATCACGCTCTCAAGCTCGTCGATGTTGCCGGGCCACAGGTGCGTGCAGAGGGCCCGCATCGCCTCTTCGGAAACCATGGGCCGCTCAACCCCAAAGCCCGCGGCGATGTTCTGCAGCTTCCGCAGGCTGTGCTCCACCAGCAGCGGCAGGTCGCTCATCCGCTGGCGGAGCGGCGGCAGCGTGATCATGAACGACGACAGCGCGTAGTACAGGTCTGAGCGGAACGCCCCCGAGCGGACCAGCGACTCAAGGTCGTCGCTTGAGATGGCGATAATGCGGCACTCAACCCGCTGAGCCTGCTTGGCGCCGACCGGCTCGTAATGACCGTCCCGCACGGCGTGCAGCAGCTTGGCTTGGATGAGCAGCGGCAGGCGGCCCACCTCCTGCAGCAGCAGCGTGCCGCCGGTCGCCTCGGCGATCTTGCCAACGGTTGGTTGGCCGGCGGGCGTCGCCCGGCCGAACAGTTCCTCGTCCAGCCGCGCCTCTTCCATGCCGGAGCAGTGCAGGCGAACCACCGGCCCGTCGGCGGCGGAGCTGTGCCGGTGGATTTCCCGAGCGATGGATTCTTTGCCGGTGCCGTGCTCGCCGCGGAGCATCACCGCGACATCCAGCAGGGCGACCTTGCCGATCGCCTTGAACACCGACTGCATGGCGGGGCACTCGCCCACAAGCGCTCCCTCGGGCGAACGCGGCGGCGTGGCGGAGTCGATGGCCGGCCGTGAAACCACGCCCGCGTAGTCGCCCGACAGCATCCGCCGATGGGCCAGCGCCCGCTGAATCTGGCGGCGGAGCTTGGCCGGCTCCAGCGGCTTGGGCAGGTAGTCGAAGGCGCACAGCTTCATCGCCTCAATGGCGGTGCTGCCCGACCCGCGTGCGGTTACGAACAGGATTGGGGCTTCGGGCGCCGCTTCGTGGATGCGGCCTACGAAGTCCACACCAAGGCCGTCGGGCAGGACGTTGTCCAGAACGATCAGGTCGGGCCGCTCCGCCCGTACTTCCTCAATGCCCTGGCTGGCGTCGTAGGCGGTCCTCAATCGAAAGTCGACACCCTCCAGGGCCCGCTCAACAACAACCGACACCAGCGGGTCGTCGTCAATAACGAGCACGGAAGCCGGTAACTCGGCGTTGGATGCGGCAGCGTTCATGGGGGTAGGCGGGGCCGCGAGCATGCTTCCTGTTGTGCAAATCGTGCACCGTTTCGCCTGATTGGTTTGTCCTGACGCTAACCGTTGTAGGGCCAATCGGTTAGGGAACAACCACCAGCACGGGGGTGCCCGGGGTTGCTCTGGCGACGCGCCGCGGGTGCGCAACAGTTGGGCGCCCCTTCGGGTATCCCTAAGGCCGATGCCAGCTTGACCACATGGTAACGGAATGCCCACGACTCAAGTCATTAAATGACAAGCGCTTAGGTGCCTGTTAAGGCATGCCGGCTCGCCTTCGCGGGCTGAAACTCGGGGCTCCAGGAGGCCGAAACCAGACGACAGGGTTTGCTTTCCCCAGACGCTTGGCGGGCTGCACGGGGCAATCGCCGACGGAACGGCACCGAAACCCGGAACGGATACCCATTCCCCCCGATAGCGAGAGTCCGATGAGCCTTCGACTGCGATGGGCCGCCGTGGCCGCCTGCCTGACGGCCGGCGCCACCCTTGGCCAGGCCGCGTACGGCCAAGCCGACCTTGAGTCGGCATTCGACTACACACAAACCCAGGCGCCGCTCTCGGCGAAGCTCCCCGAACTCGGTCGCCTTCATGAGGCCGTTGACCAGTCGGCGGGCGACGTGAGCCTGACGGGCTGCTGCGAGCCGAGCTGCGAAGCCGGGTGTGACTGTGCCGACGACGTTGGCTGCGGCGATTGCTGCGGCATCGGATGCGGCGGCTGTGGCGGCAAGAAGAAGGCTGGCAAGCCCAGCCCCTGCCAGACCAGCCACAAGGGCCTCTACTTCGCCAACGACTTCAGCTACCTGAACGACCCCTGCTACGACGGATGCTGCCTGGGCGACAGCTTCAAGCAGCTCCCGATTGGGTGCGGCAAAGTCGATATCGGCGGTCAGCTCCGGCTGCGTCAGCACAGCGAACAGGGCATGGGCCACCCCGGCCAGCTCGGTTTCCAAGACACCGACGAAGACTTCCTGCTGACCCGCCTGCGGCTCTACACCAACTGGCAGGTGAACGACTGGGCCCGCATCTTCGTCGAGGGCATCTTCGCCGATAACGCGAACGACGCCGACTTCGTCCCGCGCCCGATCGATGAGAACTTCGGCGACTTCCTGAACCTGTTCGCCGACGTCAAGGTGACCGACACCACCACGCTTCGCGTCGGCCGGCAAGAGTTGCTCTACGGCGCCCAGCGGCACATCTCGCCGCTCGACTGGGCCAACACCCGGCGGACGTTCGAGGGTGTGAGCATGCTCTACAAGGGCGACGACTGGAAGGTCGACGGCTTCTACACCAACTTCGTCCCCGTTGACCCCAACGAGCTAGACGAAGGCGACTGGGACCGTCGGTTCTACGGCGTCTACGCGACCTACACCGGCGCCAAGACCGCCAGCTACGACCTGTTCTACATCGGCTTCGACGACGACCGCCCGCTGGGATCGGCCCTGCCGGGGTCGCGTGACTTCTCGGTCCACACCTTTGGCGGCCGGCTGTTTGGCGGCAAGGGCCAGTGGCTTTGGGACATGGAGGGCGCCTACCAGACCGGCCGCCAGAGCGGGCTCGGCCTGGACCACCGGGCGGCGATGTGCACCCTGGGCTGCGGCCGCAAGATCGACGCCCCTTGGTCGCCCACCTTCTGGGTCTACTGGGACTGGGCGTCCGGCGACAACGGCGAGGGGGCGTTCAACCGGTACAACCAGCTCTTCCCGCTGGCTCACAAGTACCTGGGCTTTGCCGACTTCGTCGCCCGCTCCAACGTCAACTCGCCCAACTGCTTGTTGACGATGAAGCCCAGCTCCAAGTGGACGCTGCTGTGCTGGTACTACTACATCGGCGCCGACCTTGGCTCCGACATCATCCCGGGTGTGGCCACCAACACGGTGCCCATCCAGAACACCACCAGCGACGACTGGGGCCACGAGCTTGACTTGATCGCCCGCTACCAGATCGTTCCGCGGTCGAACATCCTGTTCGGCTACTCGAACGTCTGGGCCGGCGACAAGATCGTCGACCCGAAGAGTGACGCCAACTTCTTCTACACCCAGTGGGAGTTGAACTTCTAGGTTGCTGCCGCGTGCAGGGGCGGGGAACCCCTGCCGCACGAGGTTACTTCAGACTCTCGCCCCGGGCCGCCCGTTGCGGCCCGGGGTTTTTTTGCCCCGTCAGGCCGCCGCGGCGTCCTTCATCACCGTGGCGAGCGTCACGTAGGTCTCGGTCCAGGCGTCCTTCACCTCGGGTGTGAAGTCTTCGCCAAGGCCCTGCTCCAGAGTCCACAGCAGCGCAGCGCCGACCGAGTCGTACTGCTCCGGCGTGACGCCGTAGTCCTTGTGCCGCACGCCCATCTCTTGGACGGCCGGTACAATGGCTTCGAGCTGCGGCAGCCCATTGACCGCGATGGAGAGCATCTGCATCAGTTTCTGCCCCTGCTCGGCCATGTCGCCCTTGAACAGCGGGCGGACCTCCGGGGCAATCTCGAACAAGCGATCGTAGAAGAGCACCGCCACTTGGTCGGCGCTCGGGGCGACTTTGGCCCACGTGGTTTGAACAAGGTTGATCTTCTCGGCATCCATCGCGAGTTCCTTTCGTCGTGGTTGGGTTGGAGCGTTGAGAGCGTCTAGTGTTTGGCCGGGATATTCAGCTCGGCTCGATAGACCATGTAGCGGACAATCGACCGGATCTCATCGTCGGTCAGCTCCGGGATGTCGCCACGCGGCGGCATGAGCCCGACGCCTTCGATGGCGTGCTGCACGAGCGTGTCTTCGCCGGCTTCCATGCGGCGACGCCAGGCGCGGAGGAAGCCCAAGCGCGGCGCGCCCTCCTTGCTGCTGTCGTGACAGCTCGCGCAGCCGTTGTCGTACAACGCCTCGCCGGCGGCGAACTCCTCCGGCGTGGGCGGCAACTCGGGTTCGCCCTCGGGCGGCGGGGCGCTGCTGCACCCCGCCACCAAGGCGATGCCAACGAGGCCAAGAACCCAACGCTTAGTCCAGGGGCACATAGACGGCCACGGCCCCCATCACGTCGTCTTTCTCAAAGGTTGGGTAGTCTTCGCCACGCCGCTCGTGGTCGTTGTGGCACTCCCAACACGCCTTGGCCACGGCCCGGTCCGGGTAGTACTTGACGAAGACCTTGTTGCCGTCGGCGTCAACCGACTCGGTGGAGTAGTTCTCACCCGGGTTGTCGGCGAGGTACTTTAGCGCCTTGACCTCTTCCTCGTCGGTCGGCTTGTGCTGCGGGTTGAGTGGCCAGAGCGACTTCAAGCCGTACTGGAAGCCCGAGTCCGGATTGTCGTTCACCAGCGAGGCGCCCATGCGAAACATCTGCGCGGGCAGCGGCATCATGTGCGGATCGCCCGAGTCTTCGGTCCACTCTTCCCAGTACTCGTCCGGCTTGACCTGCGCGCCCTGCGCCTTGAGCCGCGTCACCACGTGTTTGGCGTAGACGGTCCGGTCGGCCATCATCACGGCGTGGACGCCGTCGGCGAACTTGTCGGGCGTGATGGCGCCCGGGGTGGCGCTGGCGGAGCCGCCGCAGCCGGTGAGCATGGCGCCGCCGCCCGCGGCAAGGGCCAGGCAGCCGGCGATCAGTATCGAACGCTTCATCGTGTCATCTCCCTCTAAGGTAACCACTCGGGGCGCCGCACCGTGCCGCGTCCCTTCTCGTTCCGCCAATCGCCTGATCGATCGTCCGCCACTCAAGCGCCGGGCTTGGCGCCCGACTCGCTAGCCGCGGTCTGTCTTGCTTGCTGCTTCTTCTTCCGCTCCTCGCGGAGCCGCGCCCGCTCATCGACCCACGCCTTCGCCATGTCGATGCTGTCGACGTGGCCCGAAGGCGGGCCGTCGAAGTTGCGACGCACCAGGTCGGCGTCCGCCAGCGAGTCGAGCGAGAACTGCAAACCGTGGCACGACGAGCAGGCCGAAGTGACCATCTTCTCGTTGGGCCGCAGGTTGTTGTTTTGGTTGTGCTGAACGAAGACGCGGTCTCCGTCGCGCTCGCGCGGCATGTGGCACGTGGCGCACGACACACCGGTGCCCGGCGCCGCGTCGCCCGCGACTTCCGCCCGCCACAGCTCGGCGTGGGGCGAGGCGTCGTACGCCCGGGTGTGGTCGTCGTTGTGGCACTTCTTGCAGGCGTCGGCGGCGGCGTACGCCGTGTCGAACCGGTGCGAGTCGTGGCACGCCACGCACGAGAGTTCCCGGTGCGCCACGCCGGCGTGCATCGGCAGCCGCGCCTGGCCGGGCGTCATCGGCGAGAGCCCCACCGCCAGCCGCATGCCGTGCCGGCCCTTGGTGAACTGATCCACCTGATCGCCGTGGCAGCCGCGGCACGCGTTGTGGTCCGGCTTGTCGAACCACGCGGCGTCGTCACCGGAGTGGCACGCCGTGCAGTTGACGCCGGCGGCGGCGTGAGCGGTCTCCGCCCATTGGCGAATGAGTTCTGCATCTTCGGCCGCCTCGGCCGGCGCGTCTTGTTCGGCGACCGTGAGTGGCTTCGCTTCGGGGTTCTCTTCCTTCCACTCGGCGGCCAGCGTCCGCTCCGGCACGCGCTGCTCATCCAGCATTTCGGGCTCGCCGTAGTGCTTCACCAGAAAACCCTCGAACAACGCCCGGTTGTCGTGGTAGTTGTGGCAGCCGGCGGTCGCGCACGAGTCGTACGCCATGCCCTTGTGGCTGGGGCGTTCCTCGCCAACCTCTTGATGGCAGTGCCAACAGTAGTCGCCCGGCAGCGAGAGCCCCATCGCCAGCGTCCGCTCCGGAACGTGCTCGCGGTGGCAACTGATGCACGAACGCCCGTCGAGCCGCTTCACCAAATGCGCCTTGCCCGGATCGGTGAACTTCGACCGCGGGTGCGTGTCGTTGTCCCGCTTCAGGTCCTTTCCGTGGCAACGCGTGCAGGCGTCTTGCCGGACGCCGGCACCGGCGGTGTGGCACTCGTTGCACTGCAGTTCGATCTGATAATGCCCGTGCGTCGTCTCCCCCGGCAAGAACGTGCCCGCCACGCGGCTGGGCTGCGCGATCAGGCTGATGCCCAGGTAGGCCGTTAGGCCCACGGTCATCACCGTCCAGAGGATCCATTGCCACTTGGCAGACATACGCCGTCGCGGGTCAGCAGCTCAGTAGTAGTAAACCTGCACGATGTGAAACGCCACGAGCGCCGGGATCGGCCAGAACAACCACAAGTGCGCCTGCGTCAGCCGCGGCCGCCAAGCGCGGAGACGGCGTCCCCAATCGCCGGTGAGCCGGCTCTCGAGCGACGCGGCAAAGCCGGTCATGGCGCCCAGCACGTTGAGCAGCAGGAACGTAGCCGCGAGCGCGAATGTCAAGTTCGCCCCGAGGCTCAGTCCCGTGTGAATGCAAAAGCCCGCCACGGTCACGGCGCCCAGCATGCCGTGCACGCCTCGCCACAGGCTGAAGTCGCCCAGCGAAAACCACGCCAGCCGCTTGCGGAGCGACAGCAGGAGCGAAACCGTTGCGACGCCCAGCAACGAGAAGCCGGTGACCTGCTTGGCGAAATCGTTCTGCCAGAGCTTGTCGATCGCCCGCCACTGCGACTGCACCGTCTCGGCAACCGGCAGCGGGCCCACGCCGAGCAAGACCGGAATGGCCAGGAGCACCAGGCACGAAGCAATCAGCAACCCCACGCGTCCCCGCGGCCCAGTCGCCACCTCCGACTGCCCGGCGAGGTCGCACAGCAGGTTGCGGCACGAGCCGCACACGGTCGAGGCGCCGGTCGATTCCGCCAGCTTCTCGGCGGTGTCAGCGCCCGCTTGCATGGCGTCGGTGAGCTGGCCGCGGCTGATGTTCAGGCAACTGCAGATGGTCGAAGACGCGGGCCACTCCAGCACGCTGGCCCCCTCGCCGACACCCCACAGCGAGCCGCTCTCCACAAAGCGGCGGGTCTGCCGCGTGCTCACGCGGCCGCGCGTGGCGATGACGCCGCTCAGCCGCTCGCGCTCGGGCCAATCGCCCACGCCGATGGCGCCGATGAGCCGCCCGTCTTCAACCAGCAGCGACCGGCTGTAGCCCTCGCCCTGGTGAACCAGCACCGCGGCGCCGGTCGCTTCGCCGATCGGCACGCCGAGCGTCGAGACGTCGACCCCCAGGAGCTTAAGCCGCGACGCGGTCGCCTCGCCGCGGAACTCCGCGTCGGCCGGCTCACCCGTGGCGAACGCCGCCAGGTTGCCGGCGAGCGTCTCGGCCATCTCGTAGCAGGGACCGACCAGGCCGAAGAGCTGCTCATCGAAGCTCACGCACTCGCCGATGGCAAACACCACCGGGTCTTCCGTGCGAAGGCGCCCGTCAACGGCGATCCCACCACGCGGGCCGCACGCCAGCCCCGCCTGCCTGGCCAACTCGTCGCGCGGCCGGATGCCAGCGGAGATGATCACCATGTCCGTGGTCAGCGGATCATGCCCGGCGAACTTCAGCACCCGGCGGTCGCCGTCGACTTCGATCCGCTCAGTGCGTCGCAGCGTGTGAACCTCAACGCCCAGGCTTTCCACCTCGGTCTGCAGCAGCTCGGCGGCCGCCGCGTTGAGCTGCCGCGGCATCAGGCCGGGCGCCATCTCGATGACGTGGGCGTTGAGGCCCATGTCGTACACCGCTTTGCCCGCTTCAAGCCCCAGCAAGCCGCCGCCGAGCACCGCCGCCGACGAGCAGCCCTTGGCGTAGTCTTGGATCGCTTCTAGGTCTTCGATCGTCCGATAGACGAACACGCCCGGCAGATCGGCGCCCTCAATCGGCGGGACGAAGGGCCGCGATCCGGTAGCGAGCACCAGCAGCTCGTAGGGCAGGGCGTCGCCGCCTTCGAGCTCGACGGTCCGGTCGCCGCGATTGAGCGAAACAACCCGGGCGTCGGTCACCATCCGCACGCCGCGCGCTTCATACCAACCGCGTGGCGAGAGCAGCAGGTCTTCGGCGCTGGCGCCGGAGAAGTAGTCGGTAAGGTGCACGCGGTCGTAGCAGGGCCGCGGCTCCTCGCCGACGATGGTGACGTCGTAGTGGTCGAGGGTGCCGAGCTCGTCCAGCCGTCGCACCAACGCGTGGCACGCCATCCCGGCGCCGACGATGACGAGCGGTCGTCGGCGGGTCGGGGACGCAGCGTCGTGCGAGGCGGGCGGGGACACGTCAGCGGGCGGGGGCACAGGTGCGGGTGGGAATCGTGCGGAGGGGGTCGCTAATAGACGTCACGGGCGTAACGGCCGCTCTCCTTGAGTGACCGGACGTAGGCCATCGCGTCGGCCATCGACTTGCCGCCATGCTGGACGACCACGTCGTGCAGAGCGCGGTCCACGTCGGCGGCCATCCGTTTGGCGTCGCCGCACACGAAGAAGTAGGCGCCGCGGTCGAGCCAGCTCATCAGCTCGGCGCCCTCCTCACGCATGCGGTCTTGCACGTAGACCTTCTCTTCTTGGTCGCGGCTGAACGCAGTGCTCAGCCGGGTGAGGACGCCTTGCTCACGCAACGCGTTAAACTCGTCGCGGTACAGAAAGTCGGTCGCCTCGTGTTGGTCGCCGAAGAACAGCCAGTTGTCTCCGGGCGCCTTCTTGGCGGCCCGATCCTGCAAGAACGCCCGGAAGGGCGCGATGCCGGTTCCCGGGCCGACCATCACCATCGGCGCCGACGGGTCGGCCGGCGTGGTGAAGCCGTGCGAGCGGTGCACGTAGACCCGCACCGCCTCGCCGTCTTTGAGTCGATCCGCAAACATGGTCGACGCGACCCCCTTGTAGGTCCGCTCGCCGGCGGTGGCCGTGGCGCGGGCGATGGTCAGGTGGACTTCACTCGGGAACTTTTGCCGGGAGCTGGCGATCGAGTAGAGCCGCGGCGCGATCTCTGGGAAGAACTCGATAACGGCCTTCGCGTCGCTCGCAGCGACGGCCGCGGGGGTCCGCTTGAGCACGTCCAACACGTCGAGGCCGTCAAGCTCGTCGGAATCGATCAAGCCGAGGATTGCTTGCTTCTCCGCATCGTCTGTCGAAGCGCCGGCGAGGTGCTCCAGCAACTCGTCGTCGACGGTTCGCAGGCAGTGCTTCTCGGCGAGTTCTTGCCGCAACGCGTCATCGCCGCCGACGCCGAGCGCGTTGAGCACATCGTCCACCAGCTCGGGGCAGTTGGTCGGGTAGACGCCGAGCGAATCGCCCACTTCGTAGTCGAGCGCCAGTTTGGTCAGGTCGTCCTTGCCTAGGTCGATTACCGCGTGCGTGGTGTGTTTCTTGGAGCCGGCGAGATTGAGATTCTCCGCCGAGCTGAGCGTCGCGGTGAAAGGATTGGCGCGGCTGTGCCCGGCCGCCGCCGCCGAGCCGTTCGTAGCCGGTTTGCCATTGGTCTCCGCTTTCGCGGCGCCGCCTTCCTCCTTGAGCAGCCGCTTGAGCGTCTTGGCGGTTTCTTTGCCGCCGGGCGAGCAGAGCGTGAGGTTCTTTTCGTCGCCGGCGGCGATCGCCTCGGAGTACGTCTGGCACAGGTAGCCGCAGGCGCCGCAGTCGAGCTGGGCCATCGCCGCCATCAGCCTTCGCTTGAGTGGTTTGCCCTCGGCGAGGTCGAGGCGTTCATCGATCTGAAGCGCCGAGTCGTGCCACGGGAACTCTTCTTCCTCCTCCGCGGCCTCGCCATTCGAGCCCGCGTCGGTCAGCTCGCCGGCGACGAGCTGCTGCACGGCAGCGCCGTTGGCGCTCCCGTTTGCAGCCGCTTCGGCAACGCCGGTCCAGCCGGCGAGGAAGCCGTTCAGCCACGCCCGTTGCTCCTCGGTGAAGGGGGCGCTCTCAGGAATCAACGAAACACTCATCGGACGCGTGCTCGGGTCTTTGCTGGGGTGGTCGGGTCAGACGCCGGCGGGCGTCGCGAGGCAGAGCTCACGCAACGCCTCGGCGCCGACGCGGCGGGTGAAGTTGACGAATGGCTCGTTCGCGGAATCGCGCGAATCGAGGTAAACCTGCAACAACGCCGCCACACGCGGCGGCACGTCGCGGAAGGGGAGGTTCGGGAACAACTCGGTCGCGATGCCGCGACGGTCGCCGTAGCCGCCGCCGACAAAGAGGTGGTAGCCCTCGACGGTGTCGCCGTCCGGGTCGTCGGGGTCTTCCACGTTGGCGGCGATCAGGCCGATGTCCCCGATGTAGTGCTGGGCGCACGAGTGGTGGCAGCCGGTCAGGTGGATGTTGACCGGCGTGTCGAGCTCGAGCCGCTCCTCCACGTAGTCGGCGATGGCCAGGGCGTTGGCCTTGGTGGGCGCCGCGGCGTACTTGCAGCCGGCCGAGCCGGTGCAGGCGACCAGCCCGGCGCGGACGGCGTTCGCTCGCCAGTCGAGCCCGACCGCCTCGATGCCCTCAGTCACGGCGTCGACTGCTTCGTCCGGCACATTTGCGATCAGCACGTTCTGCCAAACGGTTAGCCGGAGGTCACCATCGCCGTGCCGTTCCGAGAGTGCGGCGAGGCCGCGCATCTGCTCCGAGGTCATCCGCCCCACCGGCAAGACGACGCCCACGTAGTTCAGCCCCGGCTGCTTCTGCGGGTGTACACCTACGTGCGCCGTGCGGTCGTCGGCGGGACGCGACTCATTGGCGTCGGCGGGTGTGCGGAGAAGTTCGCGACCGAGGTCCTTTTCAACCTCCGCGACGAACTTGTCGAAGCCCCAGTCGTCCAGAACGTACTTGAGCCGCGCTTTGTTGCGGTTGGTCCGGTCACCGCTTCGGATGAAGACGCGGACGACGGCGGCCGCCACGTCAACACACTCTTCGGGCCGCAGCAACACGCCAGTCGGCCTGGCGAAGTCCTTGTGGCCGGTGATGCCGCCGAGGGTGAGCTGGAAGTAGACGCCCGGCTCGATGCCGTCGCCGGCCGCCTCTACGGCGGTGAAGCCAACGTCGTTGGTGTCTTCTAGCGCGCTCACCTTGCCGCCGCCGTCGAAGGCGATGTTGAACTTGCGGGGCAGGCCGTACAGCTCGCGGTGGTTGAGCAGGTGGTAGTGCATCTCGCGGGCGAGCGGCAGCGTCTCGACCAGCTCGTTGGGGTCGAGGCCGCTCAGGGGGCTCGCCGTGACGTTGCGGATGTTGTCGGCGCCGGCGCCGTAGTTGATGATGCCCAGGTCGCGCAGCCCGGTGAGCACGTTCACCGAGTCGCCCGGTCCGATCTCGCGGAACTGCAGGTTTGCCCGCGTCGTCACGTCGGTGAAGCCGCCGGCAAAGCGGTCGGCCATGTCGGCCAGGCCGCGCATCTGCCAGGAGCGGATCGCCCCGCCCGGGATGCGGAGCCGGCACATGTAGCTGTCCTGCGCCGGGGCGACGTAGAACAGGCCGTGGAACTTGGTGAGGAAGACGTCGGTCCCCTTGGGGAACTCGCCCGCCGCGGCGCGCTGCCGCATCTCGTCCCACATGTCGGCGGGCGGCTTCTCGCGTTTGGCTTTCTCCTCGGCAACCAGCTTGCCGCCGGCGGTTACTTGTTCGTCCTGCGCGGCGGCGTGCGGCGTCATCACGTCGATCGGCAACTGGCCGGCCGCGGGCGGCGCTGTCATAGCGCCGACGGTAACCGTCTCACCGTTCGCGCCACCGCTACCCGAAATCACGGGCAGCCCGCGGACCTTCCGAGAGACGTCGGACCCAAGGGCAAAGCCTTGCAAGTAGGCCTTTTGATCGTCGTTGAAGCCGCCAGAGTCGCTCATCGTTTCGCCTTCCTTCCCACCGGCGTGAGACTCACCGCGCAGTCCTTGTAGCTGGGTTGATGCGAGTGCGGGTCGAAGTGGGCCAGCGTCAGCCGGTTGACCGATTCGTAGTGCATGGGGATGAACACCTGACCGCGCTGAACCGTCGGCGTCAGGAATGCGGTCGCTTCAAGCTCGCCGCGCCGCGAGGCGACTCGCACCAGGTCGTAGGCGCCAACGCCGAGCTTTGATGCGTCGTCCGGGTGCAGCTCGACGTAGACGCCGGCCGGGTAGAGCTTGCGGAGCACCGGGCTCTTGCCGGTCCGCGTCTGCGTGTGCCACTGCGACGCGGCGCCGCGGCCGGTCAGCAACAGGTAGGGGTAGTCGTCGCACGGCGGCTCGGGCATGGCGCCGGGCGGGTCCCAGAGGAACTTCGCGCGGCCGTCTTCGTGGTAGAAGCGGCCGTCTTCGAACAGCCGCCGCTGCTGCTCGACCTGCTCGGCCGGCTCGACGCACGGCCACTGCACGCCGCCGGCGTGATCGATCGGGGCGTAGTCACCGATGCCGGTGATGTCGCACGGCGTGCCGTCCGAGAGCTGCTTGATCAGACCGAGCGCCGCCTCGGGGCTCGACCAGCGATTGATCCAGTCGCCAACGCCCCAGTACTCGCCGACGAGGCGGAAGATCGAGAAGTCCGGCAGCGCCTCGCCCGGCGGCTTGCGGACGCGCTTCGCCACGCCCAGCCGCCGCTCGCTGTTGATGAACGTGCCCTCCTTCTCGCCCCATCCGGCGGCGGGCAGGACCAGGTCGGCCTGCTGCGCAGTCTCGGTGGTGTGGTACATGTCCTGCACCACGAGGAAGTCGAGCTTGTCCAGCAGCTCACGCGCGTCGCCCTGGTGAATCCACGAGTGCGACGTGTTCGTGCAGATCACCCACAGCCCGCGGATCTTTCCGGAGCGGATGCCCTCGATGATCTGGTGGTAAGGCCAGCTCCTCTGCGTGGGGATGGCGTCGATGGGTACGCCGAGCAGCGACGAGACCTGTGCGCGGTCGTGGTCGCTCTCAAAGTCTCGCCCGGCGAAGAGGCTCGTCGTGTTGCTGAACAGCCGCGAGCCCATCGCGTTGCACTGGCCGGTGATGCTGTTGGCGCCGGTGCCCGGCCGGCCGAGGTTGCCGGTCATCAAGGCCAGGTTGATCAAACTCTGGGCGATGCGGACGCCCTCGTAATTTTGATTGACGCCCATCGTCCACCAGAACGAAACCCGCTTGCCATGGGCGATTGCCGCGGCGACGCGCTCGATGGTCTCGACCGGAATGCCCGACGCCTCCGCCGCTCGCTCAGGCGTATAGTCGGCGACGAACGCAGCAAAGTCGTCGAAGCCGTTGGAGTGCGCATCGATGAAGTCACGCTTCACCCAACCCTCGCGGCAGAGGATGTGGGCCAGTGCGTAGAACAGCGTGAGGTCGGACTTGGGCGCGATCGATAGGTGTGTGGTCGCCGCCATTGCTGTTTCGGTGCGGCGGGGATCGACGACGATGATCTCTGGCGAGTGAGGGTTCCGCAGCACGCGTTCCCACATGATCGGGTGGGCGACGCACAGGTTGGAGCCGACCAGCACCATCACGTCGGACTCTTCGAAGTCCTGGTAGGTGTAGGGCGGGGCGTCGAAGCCGAATGACTGCTTGTATGCCGTGACCGCGGTCGCCATGCACTGGCGGGTGTTGCCGTCGGCGTGGACGACGCCCATGCCGAACTTGCCCACGGCGCCCAGCAGCGCCATCTCTTCGGTCATCAACTGGCCGGTGCTCAGGAACGCCACCGACTCCGGCCCGTGCTCGTCGCCGATCTCTTTGAAGCGATCGCAGAACTCGCGGAGCGCGGCGTCCCAGGAGACGGGCTCCAGCCCGCCGCTGGCCCCGCGCGCGAGCGGCGTTGTCGCTCGATCCGGCGCGTCGAGTACGGAGAGGGCTTCCCAGCCCTTCGGGCACGCCATGCCGAGGTTCACCGGGTACTTGGTCGCCGGCGAGAGGTTCACCGCTTCGCCGTCGCGGAGGTGGATCCGCAGGCTGCAGCCGGTGGAGCAGTAGCCGCACACCATGTCGGTGGCGGAGTCGGGCTCAAGCTTCGCGGGAACCTGTCCCAGCCCAAACTTGCCCGGCGTGCGGATTAGTTCGCGGGTCAGCGGGCCGCTGGTTTGGTGGATCAGGTCGCGAACGGCGCCCACAACGCCGCGTTTCGGCTGGGATTCTCTTGGCGGGGTGTTCGGCGGGGTGGCGGTGCTCACGACTTCACCCCCCCCGGCATGCGGAGCGGGACCACGGCCGCGAAGTAGAGGTAACGCTCCAGCAGTTCGCCGACCAGCAGCAGCCCGAATGACGCCACCGCCAACACCGCCGCCGCCAGCGAGCCAACCCCGCACGCCGCCACCGCCACCGGCAGCAGCACACCGCCCAAGCCGCCGGCGACGAATCGAGCGACGGTAGGGCCTTGCAACTGACCAGTCATCAGTCGGCTGGAGAGTGCGAGCGAGTGGTTCGTGCGTGCGTTCAAAGTCGTCGCCTCGTACACGAGCTTCACGATCGTGGCGACCGTCACGGCGCCGATGAGCAGCGAGAGCGGCGAAGTGATTCCTGCCGCGTACTCGGCGGCCGCCGCGGCGGCGAGCATGAGCGAGAGGCCGAGCACAACCGCCGTGCCGGCGAACTTCGCCCCCGTCCGCCATCCGAGCCAGAAGGCACGGCCGGTGAATTGGTAGATCTTCGCCGAGCAGAACACCGCCGCGGCGCCCGAGAGCACGGCCAGCAATTCGGTGGCGATCGGAGCGCGGAAAGCGATTGCCGAATCGAGCAGGCCTCCCACCGCGGCGGGCAGATAAGGGTCGGCAATCGGCCGCAGCCACGGCATCGCGGCAAGCGCAGCCGCGCCAATGGCTAGAGGCGCGTAGAGACCGAAGACGATCGCCTCGCGACTGAGCCAAGAGTGGCGCCAGCCCAACACCGAGCGGAACGCCAAGTGCGGCCGGCCGAGGTGCAGCGGCGCCAGGGCCAGGCCAAACAGCCCGGCGAGCGTGCCGGCGATCATCGCCCCGGCGGCGCTCGCTTCGTAGCCGGCCCAGCGGGCGACGGCGCCCGTCGCCACCGCGCCCACCGACGCCTGCGTCAGCACCAGCATGAATACCAGCGGCAAGTGGGCGTGTTGCGGAGCGATGTGGTCGGCGTCGGCCGCGCGGAGCGACGCGGGCAGCGGCCGCTCGCCGCGGTAGATGGTGGTTGGCTTCGTGAGTTCGGGCGGAGGTGACGAGGGCAGGAATTCACCCGCGGCGGCCTTCGCCTTGGCGTCGGCGACGCTGACCACCGAGATCTTGATCGCCTCGTTCGGGCACGCCTGCACGCACGCCGGCGCCTCGCCCTCGGACAGCCGGCTGTGGCACATGTCACACTTGCGGACGATGCCCTTCGACGGGCTGTACTGCGGCACCTCGTACGGGCACGCCATGGTGCAGTACTGGCAGCCGAAGCATTGGTCGTCCAAGTGCCGGACGATGCCCGTCTCCCGGTCCTTCTCGTAGGCATTGGTGGGGCAGCCGTTCAGGCAGCCAGGGTCGACGCAGTGGTGGCACGCCGTGGTGACGTGCTGGATGATCGGCAGGCCATTGGCGCCATAGAGCTGCCCCACCGCCCGCCACGTCTCGCCCGGGTCGAGCCCGTTCATGTGGTGGCACGCGCTCACGCACGCCTTGCAGCCGCTGCACGCATCGAGGTCGACCTCAAAGGCGTACTGCTCGCCCTCGCCGGGGGCGCTGAGCGGGATCAGGTCGCGGTAGTGCGAAGCCAGCTCCGGCTCGCCCTCGTCGTGAGCTTTCGCGAACCGCTCGACGGCGGTCAGCTGGCGAGACTCCTCCAGCAGTGACCGCAGCAGATCACCCGGCTGCTGCTCGGCATGCTGGGCCGCTCGGCTTTCCGGTCCGGTTTGCTGTTGGTTGTTGGAGATCGCCGTCATGGGTCCGTCGCGGAGAAGGATCGTCCTCAGGCCAACAACGTGACAACCGCGAACAGCTCGCCCGCAACAATAACGGGCAGCCCAACACCCCAACCAAAGCCGTACTCGCCCAGTCGGGCGCCGCAAGGGAACTCCACGCCGAGCAGGTCGGTGGTCATCCACGGCGCCCGATCGGCGAAGACCCGGCCGGCGAGGCACTCGCCCGGCTTCACGCGGCGCCGCCGGCTCATCGGCGCCAGGTCGACGTACGGGCCGTAGTCCGCGGAGACCACCTTCAGGTCGCCGGTCTCGGGGTCGGGCGCCCAAACCTCCATCACCCGCGCGAGCGGCGAGCTTGAAGCGGAGAGCAGCAGCAGAACCGCGTCGATCTCCAGGGCGGTCTTCATGAACGGCACACCGAGGGCCATCGAGAGCCCCTCGGCCTTGGCGCCGGCCACGCGCACAAAGTCCGAAGACTTGGCGAGGTCGCCCATCACACGGGGGAAGCGGTCGGCCCACACCTTCCCGGGCAGCCCGGCGCGGCGGGGGAACTTGACGTACCCACTCACCAAGCCGAAGCGCTCCAGGCCGGAGTACCAAGCGTCGCCGCGTGCGAGTTCTCCCCGCTCGTTGGGTCGCCACAGCTCGACGGCGCCCTGGCCGTCCTCAACCTCATCAAGCAGCAGCGACACAACGCCGCGGAGCTCGTCTTTCTCGAAAGCCGGTATTGCGACCATCGGCGGCCCGTCGCCGCCCGACTCGATCGCCGGGAGGCGTGTCGAAACGGCTTGGTTGACTGCGGTGCCGGGGTCGCTGGGGGATTCGTCGCCGAGCCGCAGCAGCCCGCCGTCGGCGGGCCGCCAGACTTCGACGCCGCGCACAATCGGCGGCGGGCATTCCACTTCGGCGGCGGGGGCGCTTTCGCTCATGGTTGCAGACATCAGACCCCGGCTCCGGCGAGAGCGGGCGCTTCCTCCTCCAGCTCCGTCGCGGTCATCGCCTCAACCATGTGCATCGTGTCGTCCCAAGAAGTCGCGTCATCCGATGCCCCCGGCTTCGCGCGGCGGTGGTCTTGCTGCTCCAGGAACGAGACCAGCGCGCCGCGGAGGTCGTAGTAGAGCGGGTGCTCAAGCACCGCCGCCCGGTTGCGTGGCCGGGCGAAGGGCAGGTCGAGGATCTGGCCGACGTGGGCGCCCGGTCCGTTGGTCATCATGCAGACGCGGTCGGCCATGTAGATCGCCTCGTCCACGTCGTGCGTGATGATCATGGTGGTGATCTTCTCGCGGTCGAGGATCTTGAGGATCACGTCCTGCAGCCCCATCCGCGTGAGCGAGTCGAGCCGGCCGAACGGCTCATCGAGCAGCAGCATCCGCGGCTTCAGGGCGATGGCCCGGGCGATGCCAACCCGCTGCTGCATGCCGCCGGACATCTCCCGCGGGTACTTGTTCATCGAGTCGCCCAGGCCGACCTCAGCGAGGTAGTGCTCGCAGATCTGGCGACGCTGGGCCTTCGTGCCGTGGGGGTAGACGCGGTTGACGCCAAGCATCACGTTCTGCAGCGCCGTCATCCACGGCAGCAGGCACGGTGCTTGGAAGACGACAGCGCGGTCGGGGCCGGGGCCGTCGATCTCCCGCCCGCCCACGGCGATGCTGCCGCCGGTGATCTCGTTCAGGCCCGCCACCATCGTGAGCACGGTGCTCTTGCCGCAGCCGGAGTGGCCGATCACGCTCACCACGTCGCCGCGACGCATCACGAGGTCGAACCCATCAACAACCTTCACCGCCTCGCCGTACGGGTTGGGGTACGCCTTGACGAGCTTGAAGATCTCGACGAACCGGCGGTCGGCTTTGGAGGGCTCTTCGGACATACGCGGCGGGCTCGTCGGCGGGCTTGGGCGGTAACGGGGGCGGACCGATCGGTCGGCGTGGCGCTTAGGCCACGCTGACGCGGGCGGTCGGGTCGCGGGGCTCAAGGGCGGGCAGCGGGCGTTCGTCTTCGACGCGGAGGCTCTGGGCTTCTTCGTCCAGGCCGATCATGTACCGCGTCACTTCGTTGCGAAGGTGCTTGAATTCCGGGTTGAAGTTCAGCGTCGCCCGGTCGCGGGGCCGGTCGAGGTGCACCGGGAACTCTTTGCCCAGGTGGGCGGAGGGGCCCATCGTCAGCGGCACGATGCGGTCCGCCATGATCACCGCCTCATCGACGTCGTTGGTGATCATCACCACGGTGCGACGATCCTCTTCCCAGATGCGGATGATCTCGTCTTGGAGCTGGGCACGCGTTAGCGCGTCGAGCGCGGAGAGCGGCTCGTCCAGCAGCAGCACGTCGGGCTTCATCGAGAGCGTCCGCGCCAGACTCAGCCGCTGCCGCATGCCGCCTGAGAGCTCGCCCGGCAGCTTCCACTCGCTGCCGGTGAGGTTGACCATGTCGATGTAGTGCTGCACGTACTCCTTGCGCTCGCCACGCCGCATGCCGGTGAAGACCTGCTTCACGACCAGCTCGATGTTGCCGTAGACACTCAGCCACGGCAGCAGCGAGTAGTTTTGGAACATGATCCCCTTGTCCGGCCCGGGCGGGCCGACCGGCTTGCCGCCGAGCCGCACCTCACCGGAGTCGGGCTGCTCAAGCCCCGCCAGCAGCGAGATGAGCGTGCTCTTGCCCGAGCCCGAGAAGCCGATCACGGCGACGAACTCGTTCTTCTCGACCGATAGGCACGCGCCCTCAAAGACCTCGTAGCGGGCTGAGGGCGGGCCGAAGCCGAAGTTCACGTTGTCGAGTTCGAGGTGGGGCATGGGTAGCGGGGCTGTTGGCCTTTGGCGACGGGGAGCGGCTAGACGGCTGCGGGGGCGCCGTCGAAGCTCACCAGTCGTTGCAGCACGATCATGATGCGGTCGAGGATCAGGCCGATCAGGCCGACTACGAAGACCATCGCCATGATGAACGCGAACGACCGCGAGTCGCCGTTTTGGAACATGTCGTTGACGAACTTGCCGATGCCCTCCGACGAGGCGAGCAGCTCCGCCGCGATGAGCACCATCCAGCCAACGCCCAGCGAGATCCGCATGCCGGCAAACACCAGCGGCAGGGCGGACGGCAGAACGATCTTGAACAGCCGGTCCCAGAACCCCAGCCGCAGCACGCGGGCGACGTTGTAGTGGTCCGGGTCTACACTCGCCACGCCGAGCGCGGTGTTGGTCATCGTCGCCCACAGCGAGCACATCGAGACGGTGAGTGCGGACGCGATGAACGCCGGGTTGATGTCGAGGTCTTTAACCACGCCGAACGATACTAGCCAAACAAACGAGTTGATCAGCGAGTTCACGCCGTCGAGAAACGGGCTGTTGTTGGGGTCGGGGAAGAATCCGCCGACGATGATCCAGAGGATCAGCAGCCAAACGATCGGCGAGACCGGCTTGAACAGGGCGATGAACGGCGTCATGGCCGCCATGAACGTCTTGCTCAGCCCGCACAGCACGCCAAGCGGCACGGCGATCGCCACGCCGATGAAGAAGCCGACGAACACGCAGAAGACCGAACGCACTAGCTGCATCGGCAGCGTCCACGGCTTGGCGTAGGTCTTCTCGCGGTCTTTCTCAAGCCGACGGATCTGCGAGACCTGCTTCTTGGCGAGGCTCAACGCTTGGGAGCCGGTCGCCGCCGCGAACTGCTCTTCGTACTCGGCCAGTTTTTCCTCGCCGCGAAGAACCGTTTCCTGCCGACTGTTCTCGCCGGCGTACTGCTGGAGCTTGCCGAGGAACTGAACCTCCTCCGCGTACTTGGTGTCGAGCGCCAGCGCCGCCGCGACCTCCGAGTCCGGCTTACTCCGGATAGCGTCGATATCTTTCTTGACCGCGTTGTAGGCGTCCTTCGCCTCGATCATCCACGCGTCGAGCGCCAGATAGCCCTCGGTCAACGCTTCGCGGTCGGCCTCGGACTCAATCGCCTCGGACATCTCGGCGAGCTCGGCCTGCTTCTCTTTGCGACCATCGGTGTAGGCCGACTTGAGCTTGTCGTACTCTTCCTGCAGCGGGGCGATGAGTTTGTCCTTGCGGGTCTTTTCAACCTCGCGGGCGTCGAGCACGCCCTGCTTCGCCTCAGCGGCGAGCGGCTTGAGCTCTTCGAGTCGGGTTGCGGCGAATTCCAGCAGCGCCTCCCGCTCACCGTCGGTGGCGACGACCGCCGCTTCCTTAGCGGTCTCACGCTCGTGGAAGGTGAGGATGGAGTTCCACGCGGTCCAAGTCTGCCCCGGCGTCGGCACGGCGCCGTACTTGGTTGTGTGCCGCGGCGCGAGGTAACCCCACACCAGCAGGAAGACGCAGAACGCCGCCACCGGCACCAAGATGAAGCGGCCGATGTCCTTGAGCTGCTTGGCCGGCTCCTCGCCGTACAGCAGCCGAACGACGGGCGTCAGGAAGTTGAGCCCGCAGACATCGATGGCCTTGACGATTCGGTACTTCATGGCGGCAGCGTGAGGATCGCGAGAGAGGGGTTGTCGACCGACAGCCGTGTTGAACGGCGATAGAGCAGGGAGGGGGCGTCCTGCCCCCTGACCCCGCTCACGCTCTGTCAGTCCTTGTTACCGATCTCGAACTGACGCAAGTACTCGATCGGCTGCTTGCCGTCGTAGGTCTTGCCGTCGATGAAGTCGCTGGTCGGCGTCTTGTAGCCGTCGGTATCCCAGGGGATGTCGTCCTCGTTGATCAATCCCTCTTCAACCAGCAGCTTGGCGGCCTTCAGGTAGATCTCGGGCTGGTAGACCTTCTTGGCCACCTCGGCGTACCACGAGGCGGGCTTCTCCTCGGAGACCTGGCCCCAACGCCGCATCTGCGTGAGGAACCACACGCCGTCGGAGTACCACGGGTAGGTGCACTGGTACTTGTAGAAGACGTTGAAGTCCGGCATCTCCCGCTTGTCGGTCTTCTGGAAGTAGAAGTAGCCGGTCATGGAGTTCTTGATCACGTCGTAAGGGGCGCCCACGTAGTCGCTGCGCGACAGGATGCGGGCCGCTTCTTCGCGGTTGACCAGCTTGCCGCTGGCGTCGGTCTCGTCGAGCCACTGGCCGGCGAGGATCAACGCCTTGACCACCGCCACGGTGGTGTTGGGGTTCTCCTCCGCCCAGTCGGCGGTCATGCCGAAGACCTTCTCCGGGTTGTTCTTCCAGATGTCGTAATTAGTCGTCACCGGCACGCCGATGCCCTTGGCCACGGCCTGCTGGTTCCACGGCTCGCCGACGCAGTAACCTTGGTTGTTGCCCGCTTCGAGCGTGGCCGGCATCATCGGCGGCGGCGTGACGGAGAGCTCAACCTCGGCGTCCGTCTTTCCGTTGGGGTCGCTGGAGGTGTAGAAGCCCGGGTTGATGCCCGCAGCCGCGAGCCAGTACCGGATCTCGTAGTTGTGCGTGGAGACGGGGAACACCATGCCCATCTGCAGCTTCTTGTCGTCGTCCAGGTACTCGTCCACCACGCCACGCAGGGCGCTGGCGCTGATGGGGTGCTTTGGCGTGTCGGTGTCCAGGTCGGGGTCGAACTCCTGCATCTTCGCCCAGACATCGTTGGAGACGGTGATGCCGTTCCCGTTCAGGTCCATCGTGAAGGGCGTGATGACGTTGGCCTTGGTCGTCACACCAATCGTGGCGGCCAGCGGCTGGCCGGAGAGCATGTGGGCGCCGTCCAGCTCGCCAGAGATGACGTTGTCCAGCAGCGTCTTCCAGTTGGGCTGGGCGATCACTTCAACCTGCAGGCCCTCGGCTTCGAAGTAGCCCTTCTCTTTGGCGATGACGATCGGGGCGCAGTCGGTCAGCTTGATGAAGCCGAACTTCAGTTCGTCTTTCTCGAGGTCCAGAAGCACCTTGTCCTGGGCAACGGCGCTACCGGCCGCGAAAGCGGAGAGGGCGAATGCCAAACCAACGCAGATGCGGCTGGCGGCGACGAGTGCGATGGAGAGACGCATGGAATTCCTGCTGGGTCGCGAACGAGGATGTGCCGCCGCCGCTGCGGCCGCTGCGCACTGGCAAAGCAACCTCGGCGCCAAAGAAGCTGTGGTCCCAATCTGACCACGCCTCCCCCAAGGGTGGTCGGCCAACAGACAGGGTGGGCCCGGGGTGACCAATCGCGGGGCGAACGCGGCACACCGCCGCCAGATAACGAGGCGACGGCGCCGAATTACCGGGCACAATCCCTCCGCGGCGCGGCTAGAGCTGCAGAACAAGCGGCCATCCGAGCCGAATCGGACTAGCCATGGGCGGCTACCACATGCGTCGCAGCGTGGGCCGCACCACCCGGCGGATCGCACGCCACCCACCCGATAAGTGACTGCCTGAAGAGGGCGTCGACGGCCCGACGGCCTCGCCTGAACTCGTCGACTCGGCCAAGGTCGAACGCACACGCACCCGATCGGCCGCCAGGAGAGCGAGCGAGGCAACCACCAAGCCGTGACGACGGCTCGCGCTCTCGGTGATCACCGCGTGAGCGCGGTAGTCAGCTCCAACCGCCGCCGTCACCCTGGCGTCGCGGGGCGGGCTGGCTTCGTTGGCCGGCGTCTCGACCGGCGCGGCTTCGTCGGAGCGGACAAACCCGCGATCTCGGCGGGCGCCAGCCAAGTCTGCCTCGGAGACCGTCTCAAGAGTCCGCTCGCCGCCGCGGTTATTCGCTGGGGCGCCGCCAGCGTCAGCGGAGTAGGCGGCGAATGCCGTTCGCACGGCTGATCGATCGGTAGAACTGTGTGCGTCCAGCGGCAGCTCGATTGGCAGGAGGTCGGCAAGGGCCGCTTCAACGGCCCAATCGCGCGCAACCGGCGCCGCCAGCTTCGCATCCTCGGCCGCCGCCACCGGCGTCACCCGAGCCACCGCGGCAGGGGCGGACGCATCGGCGATCGCCGGCGGCACAAAGGGCGCCGGCGCCAAGTTCGACACGACTTCCGCCGTCGGACGTCCGATCGCCGCATCCTCCAAGACCACGTCGAGCGGGATGACCTGCGCGAACAACTGCTCGTCCGTCGCCTGTTCGGCGAGACCTGAGTCGGCGATCGGCGACCGCGGAATCGGCTCCGCGATGGGAAACGATTTGATCCTCAGGATGAGCCCGTCGAGGTCGAATCGGTCGTGTCGAACCGACTCCACGAACCCCACTCCGTTTGTGGACACAGCCCACCGCACGCTGTCGCCATCGGCCGAGCGGATCACTATCCCGGTGGCGTCAGAGTCTGTCGCGAGGGAGAGAGCGTAGTCAGCCGTCGCGTTGTCGGCGCCGAAGTACGCCGAGGGACTCAGGACGGCGATGCCGTTGGCGGCGCTGTGAAAGGTCCACTTGCCATCAATCAGACGAACGTCCTCGGCCGCGTCAGCGAGCGTGACGGATTGCAGGCCCGTTTCGTCAGCGGCCAGGCCCGAGAACAACGTCACCGCCTCGAACCCGGCGCCGTCGAGCGCGAGCCGCGTTTCGCATGCCTCGATGCGCAGCGCGCGGTCGCGTGCGGTCCGGCGGCGTCCGGTAGCTGTTCGGAGGGGTGGCATCGCGGGTGGTCAGTCGGGTTGCGTTGGCCGCTCGGTCGGCTGCTGATCGGTTGGCTGCTGGCGGGCTGCCTCGACGGCGGCGGCCTCATCATACCTGCCCGCCCGCCTTAGTGCTGCCACGTAGTTGTCGTAAGTCTTGTTGGCCACGGACCCTGCCGGCCCGGATTGCCGGTAGCCGGCGACGGCGTGCTCGAATGCCGCCAGTGCATCGGCATGCCGACCGGCCGCCTCGAGCGCGATGCCGCGGTTGTTCTCGAGCGCCGCCAGGCTAGCTGGGTAGGCTGGCTGGTCGGGGAAGTCTTCCGCGAGCCGTTGGAGAATGGCCGCCGCCGCGGCAAACTCTTGGTCGCTCGCCTCGTGCTCGCCGAGCCGCGCCAATGCAAGAGCGAGGTTGCTGCGTGCGATCGCTAGCTCGCGCCGCGTACGCGGCAGGATTGGATTCTGCTTGACCAGTCGCCCGGACTGCTCGGCGGCCCGGCGATACCCCTCGGCGGCTTGCTCCCAGTTTCCGTCGGCGCCGTCGAGGGCGGCCAGGTTGTTCCACGCCATCGCCAAGTCGGCCCGCAGGGCGGGGCCGCCGCCGCCGGCAATTAGTTGCTCCAGCATGGCGATCGACTGCCGGCTGCATTCGCGCGCCTCGTCGGGCGATTCGCGACGCAACGAGTTGCTCAGGTTGCTCAGCGCTACGGCGAGCGAGCGTTGGTCTGCCACGCGTTTCGAGTCCGCATCGAGCGTCTGCCGGTACTGCTGCACAGCGAGGCGGAGTTGAGCGATCCCGCCAACCGGATCGCCCGCCGCCTTCAGCACGGCGGCATAACTGGCGAGCGAATCCGCGAGGCCACTGGCGAGTTCCGCGTCACCCGGTTGCTGGAGGAGGTCTTGCCGCGAGAGCGAAACGGCCTCCTCGCCGTGCTTGATCGCTTCGTCGTGACGGCCCAGTGTCGACTCGACCCGCGCCAACGAACGCAGCCCCAGCGCGAGCAGCGTCTGCGGCGACGCGTCTTCCATCCGCCACGCATCGACAGCCTTCTGGTAGCTCGCGCGGGCGTTCGCCACGTCGCCCAGCCGCAGCGCGATGGCGCCCGACTTGAAGTGCGTTGCTGCGATGTCGCTCCGCAGGTCGGCGTCGCGCTCGGCGGTGGCCAGGAACTGTTTGTAGTAGGCGAGGGTGTCGGCCAGCAGTTCGCGGCGAAGGGTCTCGGCGCCGGGCAGCTCGGCAAGGCGGTCGGCGAGGTCACCGCCGAAGTGATCCACCGCCGCCCGCGCCTGGCGGTAGTGAGTCTGGGCGAGCGTTGCGCTCGCTTGCGACTGCTTAAGCGCCGCGGCAACCCAGAACGCGCTGCCAATGGAGACAACTGCGATCGCCGCCAACGCCGCCGCCACACCGAGCGCCGCGCCGCGGCGGCGGGCGATCCAGCGTCCGGCGCGGTCAATCGCGTTCGGCCGACGGGCGAACGTCGGCTTGCCATCGAGGAACCGCCGCAGGTCGTCGGCCAGTTCCGCCGCGGTGGCGTACCGGTCGTCGCGCGACTTCTCCATCGCCCGGCAGACAATCGTCTCCAGATCGACCGGCGTCGCCGGGTTGATCCGTCGCGGCGGCGTCGGGTCTGTGGCTTCGATCCGTCGGGTGATGGCGTTCGCGTCGTCGCCGGCGTGGGCGGGCGTGAGGGTGAGCGCCTCGTAGAGCGTCGCCCCCAGGCCGTAGACATCGGTCCGCCCGTCAACCAGGTCGCCGCGGCCGGTCGCTTGCTCCGGGCTCATGTAGCGGAGCGTGCCGATGACGTCGCCCGACTTCGTGACGCCCGCGTCGGTTTGAATGCGGGCCAGCCCGAAGTCGGTGACCCACAGCTTGGCGTCGCGATCGACGAGCAGGTTGGTTGGCTTGATGTCGCGGTGCACCACGCCGTATTGGTGGGCGTGCTCCAACGCTTCGGCGGCCTGCAGGCCGAGCTGGGCGACCGCCCGGAAGTAGGCCGGCGTGCGGATGGACGGCGCCGCCGAGAGGTGGGCGGTCGAGACCTCGCCGCCACGCCGCAGGGCGATGGTCGTGGCGTCAGGCCCGGCGCGCCCGCCGGTGTCGTCCGCCGACGGCTTGTCGGATTGGTTGCTTCGCAGCTCGGACAGCACTTCGCCAAGCGACTGCCCGTCGACGTGCTGCATGGCGTAGTAGTGCACGCCCCGCTCCTCGCCCACCGCGTAGACCGGAACGATGTTGGGGTGGTGCAGCGACGCGGCGGCCTGCGCCTCGGTGCGGAACCGGGCGATCTGCCGCTGGTCCAGCACCGCCGCGAACGGCAGCACCTTCACCGCCACACGGCGGTTGAGCGAGACCTGATGCGCCGCGTAGACCACGCCCATCCCGCCGCGGCCGATCTCGCGGAGCAGCCGGTAGTCGCCCAGCATCCGCGGCGCCGCGGGGTCGGCGGAGTCGTCTCTCTCGGCATCGGGCGGCGTCGCGGTGAGCGGCCCAGCAAGCGCCCCGTGGATGGCCTGCACGCCCTCCAGGTAGTCCGGCAGAACGCTCGCCAGCTCCGGGCAGTCGGCAAGCCACTGCTCCACAGGCGGCGATTCGCCCTTTTCCAGCGCACAGACGTAGCGGTCTAGGAGTTCGGCCAGCCGCTCCTCATCAACGTTGCCGTCGATCTCGTCCGGGGCGGTCACGGCTCGGCCCCTTCGCTGAGGGCGATCTTGAGCTGCCGCAACGCCCGCAACCACAGCATGCGAACGGCGCCGGAGCGTCGCCCCATCTGCGTCGCGATGTCGGCGAACGGCAAGCCCTCGACGTGCCGCAGGCGGATCACCTCACGGTAGTCGGCGGGCAGCTTGCCGAGCGCCTCGGCGAGAGCCGCTTCGTTCTCGCGGCGTTCGAGCGAGACACTGGGCGTCTCTTGATTGATGGCGGCGATCGCCGTGAATCGCGAGGTCGACTCCTCAACGTTCCGCCGCATACGGTCGAGCGAGACTTCGCGTCGCACGTCCCGCTTGGCGGCGGTAACGTGCTGCTCAACCGCCCGGAGCAGGTTGTTCACCAGGATCCGCCGCATCCAGCCGAGGAACTCCTCGGGCGATTGGCCGCGGAAGGCGGCAAAGTCTCGGTGGGCTTCGTAGAAGGTCTCTTGCACCACGTCCGACGCGCTGACGCGGGTCCGCAGCCGCCCATCGAGCTGCGACGCCACCACCAGCTTCAGGTAGTTGGCGTAGAGGCTCATCAACCGGCCGAGCGACGACGTCGAGCCCGCTTGGGCTCGGTCGAGCAGCGTGACGGCGGTGGAAGAAGAATCCATCAATCAGACCCGGTCAGGACGCCTAGGCCGGAACTGATTGTAGTTGTCACTCGGGCGTTAAGCCAAAGCCCGAAGGATCGCCGAGGGGTTAGTCGCTCCCACCGAGGGCTTCGAAGGCCGCTTCCAACTCCCAACGCCGCAGCGGCCCAACCACTTCCTCTGTCTGGACTTCCGCCCACGCCAGCGGCGACGGCGGCCCCGCCAGGAGGGCTTGGTCGACGGCCGGTGCGGTCTGAGAAGCCAGAAGCAGGTTCTCGGCTCGGTCGCCGGAGACCCAAGCCGGCCGCGGCGGGCCGCTGACCGTCTCTGGTAGCTGCGCGGGCGGCGGTAGCAGCGGCGGCGGCGTGGGCACCAGCGAGGGGGGGCTGGGCGGCGGCTCACCAACCACCACGGTCACCGTGGCGGTGTCCATCAAACCGCTCGCGTTCATCACGGTGTAAGTGAAGGTGTCGATCCCTTCGAAGCCGGGCAGGGGCTGGTACGTGATTCGGCCCGAAGGGCTCAACTCCACCGTGCCGCCGCGGTCGGCGGGACCGACGGCGGTCACCTCCAGGGCGCTGCCCACAATCGGCCATACCCTCCCGGGCCAGACGGAGATGGCGTCGCCCGTCAAGCGGAGATCGGTCACCTCGAAAGATGTCGTCAACACCGGCTGAGCGATGGTAATCCTGCCCCAGTTGAGACCCCACCAGCCATGCTGCTGCCGATCGGGATCCTCATCGTTGCCGAGCACGTCGAGGATGATTGCCGAGTTGTTGGCCCGAACCGCGAACTGGTCGTCGACGGCGATAGGCGCATCGAGCACGTTGTTCACCGTCACCGAAACGCCCGCCTCCACCGGCCCGCGGATGGGGTCTTCGACGGTGTAGGTAAACGAAAGGCTGCCGTGGAAGTCGTCTGCAGGCGTGAAGAGGATCGATCGCCCGTCCGCAGCGACCTCGGCAACTCCGCCGGACGCGGGCTGGCTGACGGCGACCACCGAGCCCGGCACGCCATCCTCGCCCGGCTGATCGTTCTCCAGCACGGCAAGCGTATTGGCCCCGCTGTCTTCCTGAATGACGAACCTGTCGTCGGCCGCCACCTGGCCGATGAAGACCTCGCCAAGCTGAACCGCAACGTCCTCGAGTTCGTGGACCTTGATCAACTGATCGGAGATGGTGACCAGCGACTCGCCGATCCGCAGCGACCGCCGGGCAGGTTCCAGCGGTTCGCTAGGCGGTCGCCAGCGGCTCGTGATCAGCGCATCGTTTGCCGACCCGTCGAGCCGCCCCGGCTTCCGGTAGACGTCAATCACCTCGTCGTGAACCACCCGGCCGCTCTCGGTGATCGAGGCGTCGCCCTCTGTCGAGACGTCGAACGTGAAGATCGCCGACCGCCGAGCCGTGCCGCTCGAGAAGAAGTCGGTCACGCGTGCCGGCTCGCTCCAGGTCACGGGGATGGCGAGTGTGCCGCCGGCGTCGCTCTCGAAGAACGAAACGGCCAGGTGGTCGAACCGCGCCACGGTGGACGCCCAGCGGGAGCCGTCGAAGGTTACCTGATCGGCCACGACCGGATTGCTCAGGTCGCGGACGTCGAACAGCGTGACCTGGATCGGTCCGACGCTGCCGGTAATTTCGTCGGCGTCGCGGCCAATGCCAATCAAGTAGCCGTCGCCAACCGGGTGCAGGTAGTTCGAGAACCCGGGGATCTTCAGTTCGCCCTCCACCGTTGGATTGGTGGGGTCACTCAGGTCGATGGCGAACAGCGGATCAATTAGCCGGAACGTGACCACAAACGCGCGGTCGCCCTGGAAACGGACGGCGTGAATCGTCTCCGTCGGCGCCAGGTTCGTCACCTCGCCAACCACCACAAGCTCCGTGCCCTGCTGCTCAAGCACCAGCACGTTGTTGAAGATGCGGCCCGTCCACCGAGAAGACGTAGGAGACTCAAGCTGCGTCACGGCGATGCGGAGCAGGCCATCGTGCTCATCGGCGGCGAACTGGTTGAGCAACTGGCCGCGGACCGTGGTCGACGCCACCAACGGCGCCGAGCCGTCTTTTTGAAGCGATAGCTTGTGGATGGTCGTGGCGTCGGTCCACCGATCGTACGAGAAGAGGTAAGCCGACTCGGCCGAGACGTAAACGTCGGTGGCGTCATCGGCGATCAGCGTCGTCGCCTCGGCAACGGGGCCGGCGGCCTCGTCGCCTGCGTCGAGCGTGACAAATGTGATCGCCAAGTCTTCGCCCAGGATCGGCTTGTGGACGTCGGTGGGCTGAGTCAGCAGGCCGGAATCAACCAGCGTGTCGGCGGAGTCGTAAGCGCGGAACGTGGGGAGCGCGGTCTCGATGAGCTCCTCACGGACGCGGCCCAGGTACTCGTCCAGGGTTTCGAAGCGGAGTCGCCTTGGGTCATGAATGGTTACGGCTTCTTGGCCGCCGGCGCCGGCGTCGGCGATCGCTACATGCTCCAAGGGCGGTAGTTCGATGCGGCTCTGCACCACCAAGTGCACGCGGTCGCCGATCGCCCGCGAGTCGACAATCGCCCCGTCGATCTCGGTCCGCTCAACCGGCACAGGTTCGGTTCGGTCGCCAAGATCAAGCACAACCACCTCGGCGCCGCCGTGCCACCGGTTGCCCGACCGCAGCAGCGTCAACCGCTCGCCTTGCAGGTACATCTTGTCGAAGCCCTGCTCAAACGACGTGACGGACACCACCACCGGGTTCTCTGGGTCGTCCAGGTCAACGATGACCAGCTCTTTGCCGCGGAGCGTGTAGACGTACTGCCCGTCGGTTTCGACGATGTCCGCCTCATCGACTCCGTCCACCTGAGTGTTGGTTTCGGAGTAGCCAGGCGTGCCGGAGTTGCTGCCGGAGGCGCCGACGCGTAGTGTCGCCGTGTCGACAGAGGCAACCGTGTGGTGGTAGAAGCTGGTGTACGTCCTGCCGAACCTCGAGCCATGCCGCTCGATGGCCCGATCGATGAGGTATTGCCTGAGCTCGCCCTCCGTGGCGAACGTCGCCACGCCCGACGCGCCCGGGTCTTCGTCGGCCACGTAGACGGTCACGGTGGCGGACTGGCGGGCGCCGCCGGGGAGTTCTGCGGTGTAGGTGAAGGTCTCCTCGCCGCGGAAGCCCGCGGCCGGTCGGTAGAGCACCCGCTTGCCGGCCTCGTCAATGGCGATCTCGCCCCCGTCGCTCCCTTCACCCACCGCCACGATCCGCAAGTCGGCGGCGCCCGGCGGGACGCGATCAAAAAAGCGTTGTGTGCCGTCTTCGAGGAAGTCGCTGTAGAGACGCCAGCCGACGAGGTCGTTGGCCAGCACGTCGAGCTCCTGCCCGGCTTCGGCGTCCGGCGTGGCCGCGAACCAGTTCTCAACCGCCGTCACGCCCGGCAGCACGGAGACACCCACCGAGCCTCTGGCCACTTGGTGATCCGCCTCGCCGTAGCGAACGCTGTAGCCAACGTTGATGTCTCCGATGAATCCGTCAGCCGGCTCGAAACGGATCCGCTGTCCGTCGTCCACAATTGAGACTTCGCCCGCGTAGTCGGGCGCCGTCACTTGGTCGATGCGCGGCGTCAGCGTGGTGGCGCCGAGTTGCAGGTCGTTCGCCAGCGGATCGAGCAGCAGCGGCTCGCCACCGTCCGCTACTTCGATCGGGTCGTCGGCGCGGATCTGCCAGGGCTTGTCGACCGACACGCTGACGCGGACGAACCGCGTCTCCCCCGAGTCGCTGCGGACGGTCACTTCGAAACCGTCAACGCCCGACACGCCGGGGGCGGGTCGGTAAAGCAGAGACTGCCCGCCTTCGCCGATCGAAACTTCACCGCTCCGCCATGGCGCCGTGACCGAGGTGATGCGGAAGCCCTCTTCGAGCAGGCCAAGCCGCTCAATAAGGGGCAGCTCCGCCTCGCCAGAGTCCTCAAGCACTTGGAACGCAATCGGCAAGCTTCGGGCCGACGCGTTGAACACACTGAGGCGGACGTCCGCCTTGCCCTGCCGGCCGTCTTCGGTCTCGACGATGTAATAGAAGCTGTCCCACGTGTTCAGGCCGCCCGCGGGCGCGTCGTAGAGCAAATGGCGGCCGTCCTCGCTAACGGTTACCGTGGCGCCAACGCGGGTATTGCTCACGGACGTGATCGTCAGTTCCCCCGCACCGTCGGGGTGCGGATCGTTGGCGAGCGGCGAGATACGGACGATCTGCGTTCCGGTGCGAACACTCAGAAAGTCGTTCACCGCCTCGACCTCAGCGACGCCGACGATGGAACCGGGGTCTTCCGTCGGATCGGTGTTGACGAAGCCGGAGCCGTCCATGACCACACGCGGCTCGAGGGACTCCATCCGCAAAGACGGTCGCGGGTTGGGAGCCTTGCGTAGGCGGCGTTGCTGCGCCGGTGTGAAGCTGCCGTGCTTGGGCATTTTGCGGTACGCGGTTGCGGTCGGGGTGGCGTCGAAAGGGCCTCTACCGAGGCCTTTCCTCCCTTGCAAGGCCGACCCAAGCCGCCCGCGTCACGCCGCTAAAGATGAACTAACGCGGCCTCGGCCGTGAGCCCAGGGCCGAACGCCAGCAGCACCGTAGGCCCGGTCGCGCCGGACTGCTGCAGGCGGCGGAGCACGAACAGCACCGTAGGCGACGACATGTTGCCGTACTCCGCCAGCACGGCCCGCGAGGCGTCCGTGGCGCTGGCGGGCAGGCCGAGGGCCTCGGCGACGGCGCCCACAATGCGCGGCCCGCCCGGGTGGATGGCCCAGTTGGCGACGCCATCGAGCGAGACGCCGTAGCGCTCCAGCCAGCCCGTCAGCCAGCCGCGGAGCGACTGAGCGATCCGCTCCGGCACGGCGGCCGAGAGCGTCATCTCGAAGCCGTAGTCGCCCACGCGCCAGCTCATCGCCTCGGTCGATTCCGGAAGCAGACAGGAGCCGGTCGCCAGCAGGCGTGGGGGGGCGGGGGGGGGGGGGGGGGGGGGGGGGGGGGGGGGGGGGGGGGGGGGGGGGGGGGGGGGGGGGGGGGGGGGGGGGG
>JBCDJN010000017.1:0-62579 GCA_039414355.1 Planctomycetota bacterium
GGATCAATGCTGTCTTTGGACAAGAGTTTTGTATCCAAAGTGTTGTGGATGTTATTGAGTCTTTTGAAAAAGAATCTGGCCCAAATCGGGGGATTATTTTGGGGTGAACCTGCAGAACGTCACCAGCCTCGGAACCGGGCCCGGCGGCGCCAACGACGGCTACCTCGACCTCTACTACCAGGCCGGCGGGCAGATCAACCTCGCCTCACTCCAGTCCATCGGAGCCCAGGCAGCCAATAGCGAAGACGTCGTTCGCTTCTTCTTCCAAGACGCCGACAACTACAACCTCCCCGCTAACTCCGCCGTCAACGCCGAGTTCTACCTCTCCACCGGGGCTACCCTCGACCTGCCAAACCTCACGTCGCTGTCCGGCGCCGGCCACTCGCCCGTGATCAGCCTGGACGACAACGCCACCGTCAACGCGCCTTCCCTGGTCACCCTTACGTCGACGACCCTAACTCTCAACGCCACCACAACCTTCAACTCGGCGCCGCTTACCTCCATTGATAACTCACGGATCTTCCTAAACGGCGCCTTCACTTTCGACCGCGTCGCCGCTGCAGAGTACAGGAACAGCCGAAGCGCCCACGAGGAGGTCTTCGCTGCCCGCGGGGGCGCAACGCTCGACCTCTCGTCGCTGCAGAGGATCTTTGTCGATACGAACGGTAGCTGGGACAAGACGATCGTCGCCGACAACGGAACCATCGATCTCTCCGGCGTGACCGCGTTGGATATCGATCCCGGCAACTCGGGCGAGATCTTCATCCGCGCCCAGGCGGGCGGAACGATCAACCTCTCGTCAGTGCTCAGCCTGAACTCAACGGGCGGCAGCGGCCGCGTGGACTTCACCGTTGGCGAGAACAGCCAGCTGCTGCTGGGCAACTACGTGGCGGCGGCGCCCAACGTGTCGCTGCGGCTCACCCACGCGGCGGCGGAAGTGATCGTCGGCGGCAGCGTGCTGCAGAACGACTCCGGCCAGTTCACCGCGGTGGACGGCGCCACGCTCCGCGTGGAGGGCGACCTGTTCTACCAGACAACCACCGAGGCTAACTTCGCCGCCGATGGCGCCCGGGTGCACCTCAACGGCCAAGGCATCCAGTACGTGGAGGCGGGCGGCGTGGACACCGGCTTGGCCGGCACGGGCGTGGGCAACTTTGGGCTGGGGCAGCTCGAGATCGGTCAGGAAGGCACGCCCACCTCCGTGCACGTGATCGACCTGTTCGACAACGGCAACCGCTCCGGAACGCCCGGCGAGTTCGAGGCGTTGTACCTCGGCGGCGTCGGCGGCGACGACGGGCTGGTGATCAACACCGGTTCGCTTCTGGTTCTCAACGACGTGAACGTCTACGCGCGGCTAGATGGCGCGCTGGTCGACCTGCAGGCGGTATTCGGCGACCTGGTCGACGACACCGAGGCCTCCGCCGTCTTCTTCTTGGGTGGCTACTTGGCCCGCACGGCGCCGGCCGTGGGCGACTACAACTTCGACGGCGCCGTTGACGTGGACGACTACCAAGCGTGGAAGGACGCCTTCGGCTCAACCGAAGACCTCGCCGCGGACGGCAACCAGGACGGCGTGGTCGACACGGCCGACTTCACCGTCTGGCGGGACGCCTTCGCCGCCGCCGAGGCCGCATCGACCCGGGCCGCCGTGCCCGAACCCGTTGGGGTTGGCTTGTTCGTCGTGGCTGCCTTGCTGAGCCTCCCGCAGCGCGGCCGGTTGCGTTGACCGCAGCGTCTCGCAACCACCTCTCGACCGATTAGCCAGCTCGGCGCCGCTCAAACTCCGGACCTCTCTATGAACGCTCGAAAAGCCCGCCGGCGAAAGCAAGCCAAGAAGCGCTCGCAGCCACGCCGCCCGCTGAAGCGTCCGCTCATCGAACTGCTCGAAGACCGCCGGTTGCTGGCGACCGACCTTTCGACCGTCGCGCCGGCGGGTGTGATCGGCGGCACGGTTGGCCAGAACGTTCGGGATATCGACCTCACGTTCACCGGACCGCTCACGGCAGAGTCTGCCCGCGAGCAGGCGAACTATCAGCTGTTGTTCCTGGGCGCCGATGGCGTGATTGGCGGTGGAGACGACCAAACAGTTCCCGTCGTGCCGCAGCACCTCAGCGGCACAAGCGAGGTGACACTCGCCGTGGCCACGGATCTGAGCACGTGGGGCGAAGCCGACTACGCGTTCCCAAGCGGCATCCACGGCGACTGGCAACCAAGTCAAACGAGCGGCGGCGTAACCCAGGCCGCCAACGGCGCCGCCACGTTCTTTGTGAGCGACGAGCCCTTCTTCGGCCAGGAATTCGCTGCGCAGCTCGAAGTGGCGAGCAACTTCGACGACGACTACCTCGGCGTCGTCTTTGGATTGACCGTCGACGAGGCGACCGGCTACCCGGACTCGTACTACCTGCTGGCGTGGAAGCGCGGCGCCGGCGGCGGGGCGTCGCAGGGGCTGACGCTCGCCAAGGTGACCGGGGCCGGGGCGAGCCTGGCCACGCGGCCCGACCTCTGGTCGCTCTCCAGCAGCGACCCGCGGATCGACGTCCTGGCCACCCAGCCCGGTATGGGTTGGGACGCGCAGACTCCGTACGAGTTCCGCGTCGGTCAGCAGGCGGGCGGGCAGATCGATGTCTCGGTAGTCGCGGGCGACACGGGCGCGAATGTGTGGAGCACGCAGGTCACCGACTCGGCGTCTCCGCTCGGCGCCGGCCGCGTGGGCTTCTACAACCTCAGCCAGCCCGATGTGAACCACTGGGCGCTCCGCACCACCGGCTCACTCGAGCCCGGCGCCTACCAGGTAACCGTGTTCGATACACTGCTCGACGCGGCGGGCGACCCTCTGGCTAACGTTGGGGTGGGGGCGTTCACGATCGACTTCGGCACGCCCACCGTTGGCGTGGACCTGCAGACGGCGAGCGACACCGGCGTCTCCGGCGCGGACGATCTGACCAACGACACAACGCCGACCTTCGACGTTCAAACCAGCAACGCCGGCGTGGTGCGGGTGTTTATCGATGACGCGGCGGTCCCCGCAACGACGCTGGTGTTCGCCGACGCCGGCCTGCAGGCGTGGACGGCGCCGGTGCTGGGCGAGGGGGGGCGGTCGATCCGCGCCGAGTTCACGCCGGACGTTGGCAACACGGTACAGTCGGTGATCGACGTTGAGATCGACACGATCGCCCCCACACTCGAACCGGGACAGGCCAGCGAGCAGGCGCCGCTGTACGAGCGGACGCTCACCTTCTCCGAGCCGGTCGACGCCGCGTCGGTGCTGCCGCAAACGGTTAGCGGGCCCACCACATCAACCGGTGTCGACTCGGTGCAGGGCGACGGCGACACCTACACGTTCTCGTTCGCGCCCCGCGTCGAAGCGGGCGGGCACACCGTTTCGTTCGGCCAGCCGGTGAGCGACCTCGCCGGCAACACCGCCGCCGTGGCCGACGCCTTCACGCTGATCGCGGACATCACGGCGCCCGTCGTCACGTCGGTGACGCGGACCGGGCTGATCAAGGCGCCGGTGGAAACCATCACGATCTTATTCGACGAGGAAGTGCAAGCCGCGTCGTTCACCCCGGCGGACGTTCTGCTCACCGGCCCGACGGGCGTGACGCTGCCGGCCGTGGTGAGCGTGACGCCGACCGATTCGACCGGCCGAGAGTTCGCCATCCAGCTAGCAACGCCGTTAGTCTTTGACGGCGACTACAGCGTCTCAATCGGGCCGGGGATCTTGGACCTCTCAGATAACCCGCTCGCCGCGGCGGTGACCGAGCTGTTCACGCTCGCCCTGCCACCGGCGGTGCCGGGGACGCCGGGCGAGGGCGTCTTCGTTGAGGTCTTTACCGGCGTGAGCGGCGGCGGGGCGCCGACGCCAGCGCGGATTGACGGCCTCTCGCCCGACGGCACGCTGGTGGCGCCGGCGATCGACTTCCCCAATCCGGGCGCCAACGTGCCGGTGGGGCAGACGCTGACGGAGTTCTTCGGCGGCGACGCCACGCCGCCGCCCGCCGTGGCCTCCTCACCGGCGGCCAACTTCACGCTCCGCAACACCTTCTTCGTCGCAATCACGGAAGACCTGGACCTCGACCCGCTGACGCCCGAGATCGATGTCCGCCTAGGCGTCTCCAGCGACGACGGCTTTCACTTGACCGTCGACGATCAGTTGCTCGGCTCCGCCGGCGGCGGGTCTTCGTTCAGTTTGTTTGACTTCCAGGCGGAGTCGGCGGGGCTCTACCCGGTGACGCTGCTCTACGCAGCGGGTACGGCGGGCGCCTCGGGGCTAGAGTTCCGTTGGGAGACGGCGCTCACCACGCCCGCAAACGAGGTGGTTTCCCAGCAGAACCTCTACCTGGAAGCGGGCGAGACGGTCACGTTCGAAGAGCTGCCGCCCGGCACGGTGGTCACCGACCAGTACCAGGCCCGCGGCGTGCTCTTCAACACGCTCAGCGGCAGCCTGCAGGTGACCGACGCCACGCCCGAGGAGTTTGTGCCGGTCTCGGGCGCCAACTTCTTTGCGGACCCGGCCGCCTCGCCCACGGAGCTGGGCCAGGTGGAGCTCTCGTTCGTAGTGCCGGGGACCGACGACGCCGCCACCACCAACTTCGTCAGCTTCTTCCTGCTCGATGCGGATGGTGTGGGCTCCACCGTCACCGCGTTCGACCCCGCAGGAGCGGTGGTCTTCTCGCAGACGGTTCAGGGCGCGAACGCTTCGCAGGAGCAAGTGGTGATCCAAGCCGACCAGATCGCTCGCGTGACAGCGACGCTCGGTCAGGGCGCCGAGGCGGCGGCGATCGACCAGCTCCGCTTCAACACCCCCACGCTGCTCAACACGGCGCCCGAGCTGACGCCGATCGCGGACGTAACGGTCGACGAGCAGTCGCTGCTGCAGTTCACGGTGACCGCCACGGACGCCGAGTCGCTAGAGCAGACCCTCACGTTCGAGCTCGCGCCGGGTTCGCCCGCGGGGGCGTCGATCCATCCGTCAACGGGCGTGTTCACGTGGACGCCGAGCGAGGCACAAGGCCCCGCCGCCTATCCGATCACCGTGCTCGTGCGAGACAGCGGCTCGCCCCGGCTCCGCGACGAGGCGACCTTCACGGTCACCGTGGCCGAGACCAACACGGCGCCAGCGATCGAGCCCATCGCGCCGCAGACGGTGACCGTCGGAACGCCGCTGGAGTTCGACGTCTCCGCAAGCGACGCCGACGTGCCGGCGCAGGCGCTCACCTACAGCCTCGACCCCGGGGCGCCGACCTGGGCGTCAATCGATCCGGTGACCGGTCGGTTCGCGGCGACGCTCACCGGCGCCGAGCCGGACGGCGACGTGCCCATCACCATCCGCGTCACCGACGACGGCGCAGGCCCCCTTTCGGCGAGCACCGAAGTCGTTGTATCGGTCGACAACCAGAAGCCCGACCTCGTCGCCACGGGCGTGGCGACCGCGGACACGCTCGGCCCCGGCGAGGCGTTCACCCTCACCTGGGCGATCGAGAACACCGGCACGGATACCGCGATTGGTCCATGGACCGAACGCGTCTTCGCCTCCAACTCGCCGACGCCCGGCGTCGACGAACTGCTGCTCGCGGAGTTCTCGTTCACCGATGAACTCGCTGCAGGCGGCACGCCGCTGTCGCGGTCCGAGAGCATCGTCTGGCCGGCGACCGGGCTGGTAGGCGACGTTTATTTCTGGGTTGAAGTGGACGCCTTCCGCGAGGTCTCCGAGGTAGGAGAAACCGGCGCGCCGGGCGAGCCGAACGACGCCAATCGTTTCGTGAGTGCGATCGCCTACCCCTCGCCCGCCGAGCTCCTGCTGACGCCGGCTACGCTCACTGCGACCGAAGGCGGGCCGGCCCTCGAGGCCACCGTCACCCGCAATGGCGACACGTCGTCGCCGCTCACGGTCACGCTCACGCTCACGCCCTCCGTAGCGGACCAGGTGCAGGCGCCGCTGACGGTAACCATCCCCACCGGCCAGTTCACCGAGCGGTTCACCATTGGCGCCGTTGCGGACGGCGTCTTCGACGCCGACGCCGAGGTGACGCTCACCGCTTCGGCAACGGGCTTCGCGGACGGCGTTGCGTTGGTTACCGCCGTGAACGTTGATCAGCCGACCCTCACGCTCACCCTCCCGGCAACCGCCGACGAGGACCAGACGGTGACGGCCACCGTCACCAGCGACGCGCCGGCGGTTGCCGACACGCTGCTCATGATCAGCGTTACCGACACCAACCAGCTCACGGCGCCCACTGCGGTGCTGTTGGAAGAGGGCGAAACGGTCGCGACCTTCGACGTCACCCCGGCAAATGACGCCCTGCCCGAGGTGGCCGCGAACTACACCGTAAGCGTTGCTGCTGGTGGTTTCGTGGGCGACTCCGCCAGCCTTGAGGTCCCGCAGAACGACATCCCGCTGTTGCAACTCACGCTCCCGCCATCAGTGGTCGAAGGCGCGTCGGGGCCGACGATCCTTGGAACCGTCACCCGCGACGTGGCGCCGGACGAGCCACTGGTTGTCGAACTCACATCGAGCGACGCCGGACTGCTAACCGTGCCGGCGACGGTGACGATCCCGGCTGGTGAGTTCGCGGCGACTTTCCTAATCGAGGCGGCCGACGACGGGCTCGTCAACGGCGAGCGGCCGGTGACCGTCACCGCCCAAACGCGAACCGTAAACGGTGGCGCCGTGGCGGAGGGCGCCAGCTCCGCGGCGACCGCCGTACTGGATAACGACGGACCGACGCTCACCTTGACCACGGCCAGCGACGTGGCGCCCGAGGGCGGCGGCACCACCGCCGTCGTCACGCGCAACACGGACACATCGGCGCCGCTCGAAGTCTCCATCACCGTCAGCGACGACGGTGAGCTGCTCGCTCCCCTGACCGTGACGATCCCGGCGGGGCAAGCCTCGTCGGCGCCGTTCGCCATCGCCGGTCTGGAAGACGACATCTCCGATGGCGATCAGCCCGTCACCATCACTGCCTCCTCGGTGGGCTTCAACAGCGGCGTGGCGAGCGTGGTAGTCACCGACCTCGACCGGCCAGACCTGGTCTTCACCAGTCTCACCGCGCCCGCGGGCGGGCTGACCGGTGAGGCGGTTGACGTGAGCTGGGAGATCGAGAACGCCGGCTTCGCCAGCGCCGTAGGCACCTGGGTGCAGCGGGTCTTCATCTCCAGCGATCCGACGCCGGGCGGGGACGTACTGGTGGGTCAGTACACGTTCACCGGCCCGCTGGCCGAAGGGCTCTCCTTCGCCCGCACCGCGCCGGTGACGCTGCCAACCACACCGGGCACGTACTACGTGATCGTTGAGACGGACGCCACCGCCGTGGTTGGCGAGGGGCTTGAGACCAACAACCTTGCCGTGTCGGGCCCCATCACCGTCAACGCCGCGTACACGGCAACCGTGTCAGCAAACCTGGTCCAGGCGCCCGCCAACACGCCGGTGGTACTCAGCGGCGTGGCCACGAACGTGGGCGACGGTTCGCCCGCGGCGCTCGAGCAGGTAAGCGTGCACGTGCAGTTTGGCGGCGTTGTGCGGGTGATCCCGGCCATCACCGATGCTACGGGCGCGTTCTCCACCACTTTCACCGCCCTGCCCGGCGAAGGGGGCGACTACGACGTGGTGGCCACCCACCCGGGCGTGACGCTCTCGGCCGCCGAGATCGCCGCCGACGCGGGCCGCGCTGAGTTCGAGCTGATCGGCCTCCGTGCGGCGCCGACCGCCACGTCGATCTCGCTCACCGAGGCGGGCCCCGCGGTCAATCGGACCATCACCATCGAGAACCTGTCGGATGAACTCCTAACTGGCCTCGCGGTTGAAGTGATCGGCGCGGCGGAGAACCTCTCCGTCACGGCCGAGCCCGCTAGCGGGGCGACCTCGATCGCCGGCGCCGGATCGGTGGGCGTTGAGCTCTCCGTCTCCGCCACCACCGACGCGTTCGTCCGCGGGTCGTTCCAGCTCCGCGTCTCCACCGATCAGGCGCCGGATGTTCTCATCCCCGTGAGCTTCTCGGTCACACCGCTGCGGGCCCGGCTCAGCATGCGGGCCGGCAGCGGCATCGTTAGCGTCTTGGAAGGAGACCAGGCGTCGATCGACTACACGATCACCAACTCCGGCACCGAGGGCACGGGCGAGCTGGAGATCGTCCTGCCCGCCGGCCTGCCCGACTGGGTCACGCTCGCCGGCAGCCCGACGCTGCCCTCGCTCGAGGCGGGCGAGCAGACCGCCATCACCGTGCTGTTCACGCCGCCGGTGAGCGAGCCCTTCAACCCGCTGGCGGTCAACGCGAGCATCGGCGTCGTGGGGGCCGAGGTCAGCACGTCGGCGCCGCTGCGGTTCCAGACGGTTTCGACCGAGGTCGGCGACCTGCAGGTCTCCATCGTCGACGAGGCCTTCTTCTTCACCGAAGAGATGCCGCTGGTGACTGAAGCGACCGTCGTGCTGCGAGACGCCTTCACCGGCGAGCAGCTCGTGAGCAGCGCCGACGCGGCTCCCGCCGCCGCGATGGGGGGCGGTGGAGAAATGACGCCCGGGCCGATGGCGGTGGTCGACCCCACCGGCCGGGTCGACTTTTCCGGAATCCCGGAGGGCGTCTACACACTCGAGGCGTTCTCGCCGGAGCACGACACGGTGCGCCGCCGGGTCCGCGTCGCCGCCGGCGAGGTCAGCGAAGAGCAGCTCTTCACGTCACGGCGGGTCGTCGAGTACACGTGGCGGGTGGAGCCCGTCGAGGTCGAAGACCGCACACGCGTCACCATCGAGGCGGTCTTTGAGACCGTCGTCCCGGCGCCGGTGCTCGTGGTTGACGGCGTGCTCGACCTGACCGACCTGACCGTCGTTGGCCAAGAGCAGACTTACTTCGTCAAGATCACGAACCCAGGCTTCATTGCGGTCGAGGAGGTAAACCTCAACTTCGATCCGCATCCGTTCTATGAGTTTTCCACCGATCCGTTTCTGCTGGAGCCGGACCATTTTATCGGCACCCTGCCGGCGAAGACCGAACTGCTGGTGCCGGTCCGCGTCACGCGGGTCAACGGCGAAGGCCCCGCGCCGTGCTCACTGAGCGCCCACGTCGAGTACCGCTACACGGCGGGCGAGAACCGGGTCCGCAAGGCGGCGCCCATCCCGGTGATTGGCGTTGAGGGCGACTGCCCGCTGCCCGAGTTCCCGCTCTCGCTGCCCAACGGCCGAGGCGGCCCCGGCGGAGGAACTCTGCCGCAGCTCTTCGTGCAAGAAGTGATCATCGCCCCCGAGCCGCCGCCCGGCCCCGTGGTGGCGCAGGTTCGGCTGCAGATCGACCAGACCGCCATCCAGACCCGCGACGGCTTCCGGGCGACGATGGAACTGTTCAACGAATCGGACTCACCGCTGACCAACGTTGAGGTCGACGTCCAGGTCTTCAACGCCGACCTCACGACGGCCGATGCCGAGCTGTTCGGCGTCTTCGACCCGGTGGTAAGCACCGGCACGCCGCTCGATGGCACGGGCGTGCTGGCCGCCGACTCCCAGTTGAGTTCGCAGTGGACCATCATCCCCGCGACCGAAGCCACACCCACCGGTGAGCCGACCGATTACTTCGTAGGCGGCACCCTCACCTACGTGCAAGACGGCCTGACCTTCACCACCTCCTTCACCCCCACCGAGATCACCGTCTTCCCGCAGCCGGAGCTGGTGCTGGATTACTTCTTGCAGCGCGACGTGATTGGCGACGATCCGCTCACGAACGAGATCGAGCCTTCCGAGCCGTTCACGCTCGCTGTGCTGGTGCAGAACGACGGGTTCGGCGACGCCCGCGACCTGACCATCGAATCTAACCAGCCCAAGATCGTTGAGAACGAGAAGGGCCTGCTGATCGACTTTGAGATCATCGCCTCAAGCGTCAACGGCCAAGAACTTGCACAGCGATCGTTGACCGTCACCTTTGGCGATGTCGAACCCGGCGACGTGGTGCTGGGCGAGTGGCTCCTGGAGTCGACGCTGCAGGGCCTGTTCGAAGAGTACGAGGCGACCTTCGAGCACCTCTCGGGGCTGGGCGACAACCGGCTGAGCCTCATCAAGGAAGTGAACATCCGCGAGATGATCCGCCCCGTCGATGGCGGCGACGCCGACGGCAGGAACGATTTTCTCGTGAACGACGTTGAGGACACCAAGGACCTGCCCGATACGCTTTACTTCTCGTCCGACGCGAGCTCCGTACCGGTGACACCCGTCGACGACGAGAACCCGCCGGCGGAGACGGTGACCCTCGAAGACCTGCAGACCACCATCACGGCGGCCCTTCCATCAACCGGTTGGGGCTACCTGCGGATCAACGACCCGGCTGCGGGCGCCTTCGAGCTGATTGCCGTTCAGCGGCAAGACGGTTCGTTCTTGCCGGCCAGCAACTTCTGGCAGACCGACCGGACGTTTCTCGGCCAAGGAAAGCAGCCACAGCTGGAAGACAAAGTCCATCTCATCGACCTCGACAGCGCCGGCGAGTACACGCTGTTCTTCTCTAAGGGCGACGTCACCGGCCCGACCGTCACGGCGTTCTCCGGCGTCGATCCCAACCCAACCACCGCGGCGATTGATGCGATCACGGTCACCTTCGACGAGGCGGTGAGGGACTTCGCCCCGTCCGCGGTGCAGCTGCTGAAGAACGGCCTGCCGATCGCCACGCCCGGGGTCACCGTCACCGGCACGGGGTCGCAGCGAACGATTGCTGGGCTCGCGCCATTCACGGGCGACGACGCCGTTTACAAGCTGGTGATCGACCAGACCGCTGTGCTCGACGTCGTGAACAACGCCGGCGTGGGCGATGCGGAGTTCACCTGGGTCCGCGGCGCCGCGGCGCCGGTGGTGCTGGACGTGGTTACCACGCCAGCAGGGCGCTTCGGCACGACGACGCCCGACGCCGTTGAGTCGATCGACTTCGTCTTCTCCGAGGTCCTCGGCGGTGGGCTAACCGTGTCCGCCATCTCGCTGACGCGCGACGGCGCCGACCTGCTGGCGGGCACACCGCCGGCGACCGCCGTGCCGCTGGTGGGCGTCTCGCCCAGCGGCGCCGCCACCTATCGGCTCAGCGGCCTGACCGGCGTCACCTCGCCGGACGGCGACTACGCCGTTTCGATCGACGCCTCGGTCTTGGTCGACACGATCGGCACCCCGGGTCTCGGGACGACCGAACGCACCTGGCAGGTCGACGCCACGCCGCCGCAATTGGTGAATCTGTTCGGCCCCGTAACCAACCCGCGCAACATCGCGGTGCAGCAGATCGATGTCGAGTTCTCCGAGCCGATCGACCTCGAAACGCTCGACGTGACCGACATCTCGCTGGAGCGAGCCGGCGAACCCGGCGTCAATCTCCTGGCGGGCGACGAACGGGTGGAGTTCGAAGACCGCGGCAACAACGTCTACCGCATCAAGGGGATCACCTTCCCGCAGGCGTTCGTCGCGGCGCCACAGATCGACGACTTTACGTTCACGTTCGACGCCTCGGGCGTGGCCGACGAGGCGGGCAACCTTGGCGTTGGGCTGGAGTCCACCACGTGGACGCTGGACCTCGATAAGCCACCCGCCGCCGAGAACCTGACGATCAGCACCTTCAGCGGCGTCGTCGACATCGACGAGGTCAACTCGCTCACAGCCACGCTCTCCGGCACCGTCGAAGAGGCCGGCCTGACAGTCGCCATCCGCAATATAACGACCGATACGGAGCTGGCCCGCGAGTTCGTGCCTGGCACCGAGTTCTCGCTGCCGATCGTGTTCGAGTACGCGGGCAATCACGACCTACGAATTCGCACCATCGACCCGGCCGGCAACACGACCGACGTCGAGACTGAAGACATCGTCGTTGACGTCGCGCCACCGCTCGTTGAGACGATCACCGGTTTGCCCGACGCCACCGGACGCGTTCCAACCGACGGCTTTGACGTGACCTTCGTCGATCCGATCGACCCCGCCAGCCTCGGCGTGGATGACTTCGGCCTCACGCGAGACGGACTGCCCGTGCTGCTCAATGCAGGCAGCGTCACCATTGGCCCCATCGTCGGCACGGACAACCGTGGCTTCCGCCTCGCGGGCCTGACGGCGGACTTCTCGCCCGAGGGCAACTACCAGTTGTCGATCGATCTGACCGGCGTCGACAATCCGGCCGGCATCGCGGGCATCGAGACCGAAACCCGCTCTTGGCTGCTGGACACCACGGCGCCGCAGAGCGAAGTGCTCGACCTGGCGCCGGTCCAGACAACGCCCAACTTCGTCCTCCAGTTCGCGGGCGCCGACCCGCGTAGCGCGGGCGCCCTCGGCGGCTCAGGCATCTCCACGTTTGATCTCTACGTGTCGGCCGGCGGCGATCCCTTCCAGCTTGAAGCCACGCTGCCAGTGTCGACGCCCACGTTCACCTTCCTCGGCGAACCGGGCGTGGCGTACGCGTTCCACACCCGCGCCCGCGACGCCGCCGGCAACTACGAGGCGGCCCCGCCCACGCCCGACGCGTCGACCCAGGCGGTCAGCACCGCCACGTCGATCGTGGACACCGCGGTGCAACTCGTCGACGGCGAGCGGCTCACGCAGCGGTCAACGGTCAACACGCTCACCATTGAGTTCGACCGCGAGCTAAGCGACGCCATCCTCCCGCCGCCCGCGGCCGGTTCCGGAGCGTCGGTCGACCCGTCGTTCCTCAACGCCGTCACGTTGGTCAACCTCGGCGTGACCGCCGACGCCGACGACGACGTAGCGATTCCGCTTACAGCGGATCAGTTCCGGTACGAAGAGTTCGGCGGCGGGGCCTCGCGGATCGTCTGGTCGCTGGACGCCTTCGCCGGCGCGGACGCTTCGCTCGACAACGGCTACTACGTCTTCGTGCTTGACGGCGATCAGGTCCTCGACGAGTTCGGCTTCGCCGTGGATGGCAACGGCAACGGCCAGGCGGGCGGCGGTTTGGTGATCGAGTTCCACCGGCTCTTCGGCGATGTGGACGGCGACACCAACGTCGACACCGACGACCGCGACGCGGTGGACGCCGCCCTCGGCTCGGAGCCCGGACTCCAAGCGTGGAACCCCAACGCCGACCTCGACCTTGACGGCCAGATCACCGGCAACGACCGCTTCTTGGCGGCGGTGGCGGAGTCTCTGGGAGTGGCCGTCTCCGCGCCAACGCCGGGCGACTTCAATGGCGACGGCACGATCGACATCGCCGACTTCACCGTCTGGCGAGACGCCCTTGGTCAGACCGGCGCCAACCTGGCTGCCGACGCGAACTATGACCTGGTCGTTGACGTGAAGGACTACCAGCTTTGGAAGGAGAACTTCGGACAAGTGCTGCCAGCCGCCTCGGCCCAAGCCACCATGGTTGGGCTGGCTGCAACGCTCGCGGCCTCCGCCGAGATGAACGACGACGCACCGAGCACGTTGGCAAGCGGGAGCGTGTTCGCCGATGTGGCGCCGCCGAGCGAGTCGAGCTTCCAACCGGCTGACTTAACCAGCCCCGAATCCGGACAGACGGCGACGAACGCCCCCGACTCGGACAGGTTGATGTGGCTCTACCTTGAAGAGCTGCCCGCTGAAGACGGTGAAACAGCCGAGTACGCCAGGCTGGCGGACGAGTCAGAAGACGAGACCGACGAAGAAGAAGCCGTCGCCGCCGTGTTCACAGAAATTGGCGGCGGGCTTCTGGATTGACTATAACCATCGCCGGCGTCAGCGGCCCGCCAACCCTTGGCGGCCCCTACGGCCCGGCAAGCCATGACTAACAACCGGTGACAGACATCATGAGAAGCACGCTTGGGGCTCTGCTCGTATTACTCGCGACCACGGCCACAACACGCGGCGAGTTTCTAGAAGTTCCGGCCGCCTACACACCGGGCGAGTCGTTCGACTTCGTCGTCGCCCTGCCGGACGTGAGCGACCTGGCGAACTACAGCGTCAGCGTGAACCTCGTAAGCGCGGGCGGCGAAGCGGGCGTGGACTTCGGCTTCACGGACGCCGTGGCGTCGCCGCAGGGCTATGTCTTCGCCTCGGCCGTCGACTTTGGTTCGGCCGTGAACACCGTCTCTTCGACCGAAGAGCGAATAACGCTAACCGATTTCGAGTTCGCGGACACCAACGTTACGGCGCCCAACAACCGGCTGGCGATCATCTCGGTGTTCACGTCCGTCGATCAATCAGACGACTTGGCGATCTCGATCGACACCTCTTCGCTGGTTCTCCGCAGCTTTGGCATCCCCAGCGGCGATCTTGTGCCGGGCTTCGACGCCATCCGTGACGAGCTTGCCGCTGTCAGCGTGGCGATCCCGGCGATCCCCGAGCCCGCCACCGCGTGCCTGGCGGCGTTGGTGGCCGCTGCTTGCTCTCTGCGGCGCGCAAGGCTCAGTTGACCAAGCGGAACGTCCCGCCGTTCAGCTCCGCCAGCTCACGGAGGGTTGCGGCGTTGAACTGGAAGCCGATCGTCTGGATCTGAACGCCGAACCGCCGGTTGTACTGCGTCACCGAGTACACCACCGACGCGTGGAACTCGCCGTCGGAGAGGACGAACAACACGTCGGGCTTGTGGCCGATCGCCATGCGGAGCGCGGCTTCGGGCATGGTGCCGCCACTCGGCGCCGCCTGCGTGACCCAGTCTTCGATCTCCCGCTTCGCTTCATTCGTCGCCTGGATCAGCTTGTCCTGCGGCTGCGGGTGGGCCGCGCTGTTGAAGAAGACGACGTACACCGACTTGCTCTCATCAAGCCCCTGAACCGAGCGGAGCAGTTCGTCGCGGGCGCGTTCGAATCGGCGGCCGGCCATGCTTGAGCTGAGGTCGACGGCGTAGGCGATCCTCTGCCCCTCGGCTGCCGAACCAAAGAACTCCGCCGAGTCGCCGCCACCGTTAGCGGCAACGGCGGGCGTCGTAGGTGGCGCCGGCTTAGCAGGCTCGGCGGCTGGCGTGGGCACGAAGAAGACGTTCTCGTTCGGACTCGCCGGCCGCTCAGGTGCGGCTGCCTTGCTCGGCCCCTCGCTAGGCGTCGTCGGCCCGCCCGCAGTTGTCGTCGGTCGCGCGTCGACTCCGCTGGGCTGCTCAGCGGCGTCGCCGTTGGCATCTTGCGCCGGCGATTTCCCGTTCCCCTGCCCGCTCTCGTTGCCGTCGTCGCCCTGGTCATCGCCCTGGCCACCGGCGCCGCTTCCAACGTTTCCGGTCGCGAGATTCCCGGCCGGCTCGGGCGCCGCCATCAGCATCCACAGCAGCAGCAAGACGAACACCACCAGCCCCGCAATCGCCGCGGCGACATACGGCTTCTTTGCGTCATCGTCCTCCTCGATACTCGGCAGCGGCGGCGGCCCGGCGTTTTGCGGCAGGCTGGGCGGCGCTGCGGGCGGTGGGCGATGCGGAATGCGGCTCACGGCGATTCTCTGAGTTCGGGCGGCCGAGTGGCGCCGGCGTCTCGCCAGGCTACCCGATGGATCGCGTGGACCGTTGCACAGTCTTCCCGTTCCGCCGCGTGGCGAAGCCGCTACTGGACGACCGGTGCGCCGGTCTTGGGCGCCGACCCCATACTCTCGGACGCCTCGAGCGGGATCAAGCGGTACTCGTAGCCGAGATCGACAATCGCCTTGCGGAGCAGCGAGAACTGGGCGAACGAGTCCTCCCACGCCGCGATCGCCAGGTACGCGGTGCGGGGCGTCGTGCCGCGGACAACGCGTTGCAGGGCGGTCTTTGCCTGCTCGGCCGAACGCAGCGGCTCGCCTGCGCCGGGCTTGGGTCTCATCGTCCGCACGACCCCGCCGGCCTGCGGGATGGCGACCCAGCCGCCCGGCGTTGCCTTGGGGTCAACGTCGACAAAGTCATTCAGTCGGGGCGGCCCAATCACGTCGTCGCGGTCCGCCTCGTAGACCGCCACCAACCGGCCGCCGGTCAGCAGCAGCGGGAAGCCCTGCTTGCTGGTCTCGCGCTGCCGCGGCAGAGCCGCCTTGCTCTGGGCGGTGGCGAGAAGTCGCCGCAGGCGCGTCTCGAGCCGCGCCCGCTGCGTCTCCCAGACAACGCGTTCGGTGTCGCGATCCCGCGCCTTCTCGCCCGCCTTAGCCGCGTCGTCCAAGGCGCCCGCGAGCGCCGCGCGTTCTTGCTGCAAACGACTCAGCTCTGGGATCAACGACACCTCCTCCGGGTCGCCCAAGCGGCGTGCCTCGTCGGTTGCCTTGGCGATCTCCTGCTGCAGACGCTGCGATTCTTCTTGAAGCTGCTGGGCGGATCGCGGATCGGTTGGGCTCGGCGTGCGCGCCTCACCCGTGAACTGCAGCAGGATCACCACCAGCACCGCGATAAAGAGCACGCCGCCAAACGTGTTGGAGATGGCGTCCAGCAACAAGTCGAGGCTTTCGGTGTCGGAGGGTTTGCGTCGTCGCACGATGATGGAGGCGCGGGCGCCTCGTTCTGCTTGTTGAAGGTACTTACCGGCTTGGGGCGACGAGCACTTCGTCCTCGCCGAGGATGTCGAAGCCCAGGTCAAAGCCGAGCCCCGCGAGCCGGGTCTTGATGGCGCGGAAACGCGATACGGTATTCGGTCGGACGAGCACCACGAAGTAATCGCGCGCCGCGTCTTTGGTTTCGGCGAAGGCGGCCACCTTGGCGGCGGCGTCCACCGCGGAGACCTCGAGCGTGGGCGGCCCGGCCGCGCCCATCTCGGCAACCGTCACGGCCCGGGACGACAGGTCGATCACCCAGCCCTGCTTCGAGGCGCTCGGAGCTTGGTTGTAGACAACAAGGCTTTTGCCTTTGAGCGAATCGATCTGCTGCCCCAGCCGCTCGCAGTCTGCGCGGATCTCGTCGACCGGCTCGTCCGTTGAGCTCGTCGGCGCCGGCACACCCAACTCGGCGAGCATGCCGCGCAGCTTCTGGATCTCGCGCTGCAGCTCGTCCATCTTCACGCGCACGCCGCCCGGCGTGGCCGCCAGCACGGCTACCGCGCCGTTGAGCTGATCGCGCTGCGTCTTGAGCTCCGCGACCCGCCGCTGAAGCCCCATCGCCTGCTCGTCAACGCCCACACTCGGCCGGCCGGGCGTGTCGGTCAGTTGCTCGCGCTGCACAAGTTCAAGCGCCAGCAAGAGCGTGACCAGCAAGATGATGCCGGTCACGGAGGTGATGATGTCTTGGAACGCGAACAAGGAGAACGCGTCGCTCGGCGAAGACCGGCGTCTCACGCTACGCCCCCACCTGATCGAAGGGCGTCATCCGCAGGCGGCTGACGATGTTGCGGTGGCAGTACTCCCGGGCGTCGTCCAGGAACTCTTCTTCGCTCTTCCGCAGAAAGGCGATCACCAACTGCACCGCAAGCGCCGCCAGCAGGCCCTGCAGCGTGGTCTCGAACGCGGTGGAAAGCCCCGAGGTAACCGTGCGCAGGCTGCCGGCGATCTCGCTCATCTCCGCGCCGTCCTGCGAGAGCACCTCGCCAAAGCCGCCGATCGCGGCGGAGAGGCCGAGCACGGTGCCGATGAAGCCGAGCACCGGGATCGCCCAGACAAAGCCGCGAAGGAGCGAGTAGCTGGTTTCCATCGCCGACTCGTCGTGCTCGGCTTGGGAGCGAAGAATGTCGTCCACGTCCGGCACGCGGCCCAGGTTCTTCAGGTTGGAGAGCGCCACCTGCACGCGGTTGAGCACCACGAAGTGGCGGGGGTCGTCCACGGCGCGGTAGAGGCCGGCGAGCACCTCGTCGACCGTCGCCGGGGAGAGCACAAAGTCGCTGGCGGGCGGCAGGATGCGGACCCGCAGCGCCCGCTTCTGCAGGGCGAGCTTGCGCCACTTGACCAGCAGGATGGCGATCGCCCAACTCGTGAAGAAGACAATCGCCAGCGGCACGGCAAACTTGGCCGGGTCGCCGCCGCCGGAGAACATCGTGGAGAACGCCGTTCCTTCTGTCGCCGCAACCACGCCGTAGAACGCCGCGGTGAGAAGCAGCCCAAGCAGGCCGGTGAGTGTGGTGTTGACCGCCGTGAAGCGGCCGCCGCGGAACGCGAGGCGCTGCTCGATGTCGCGCTTCCGCCAGCTCAGCGTTGACGCGGCGGTGTCTTGGCTTGGTGGCTGCATAGTCCTCGGGCTCAACGGAGCGTGCGTTCGGCGGAATCACGGCCCGCCGGGCGGCGGCAGGAAGGCGATCCCCGCCGACGCCGCCCATACGGCGATGGCCAGCGAGTTCACAAACACCACGATCATGACCACCGCGGCAAAAACCCACAGCGTTCGGAGGCTGCGGAGGAACGCGTCGAGCCGAGGCGTGTCGGGCTGGCGGAGGTACCGGCCAATCCGGCTGTTGGCGTTTAGCACCAGTTGGCCGGCGCACAGGAACACCAAGGCGAGCACCGACACATTAAAGCCGCCCGCCATGACCAGCGGCTGGGAGTATTTCACGCCCACCATCACGGCGCCGCCTCCGCTGACGAGCAAGACCACGCCAACCAGGAACAGCCCAACGGCGATGCACGCAATCCAGCCGCGGCTGTCGGCAAGGGTCCTCGCCACGTCGTTTCCCGCCGGGTCGGAGAGCGAGTCGGCGTGCACGCTTTGCCGACCGTTGCCGGTTGCTCGGGCCGCGGCCCCAAACGCGTCTGCCACACGAGGCGTGGCGCCGGCGGCGGCCCATTCGCCCATCGACTCAGTCCAGACGAGGTCCTGTGGGCCGATCACCGCCGAGCGCGCGAGGCCGCGCAACTCACCGAGACTCACCGGCCCGTGCTGCTGATTGCCGATCGCGTAGTGCCACGCCTCATCGGCGGCGGCGGCTGGCGTCGCATTCGGGTCAGCCTGCGCAACGGTCGCGGCGGCCGTCGACGCCGCCGCCTGCGGGGTCTGCACGGGGTCTTCGGGGAACAACTCCGGGAAGTCCGACGCCGGCTGCCACTCGATGCTGTCGACCGACACCTGGTGGATACTGCTGAGTTGCCCGCGCCGGACCAGTTCACGGAGCCGGTCCCGTTGAAACGGTCCCTGGACCCTGCCCCGCAGCCTCACGTAAAGCCGCTGTTCCATGGCGCCGAGCATTGTGGTCGAAGAAACTAAGTGTTCGAGGTGGCCGGACAGTTGTGGGCAGTTTGACTTTCCGACTCCATTCGCCGGAGAGTTTAGCGTCTATTCAACGCCTTTTCTCCGGACGCGGAATCTCCGCGAAAACCGCTCGGCCGTCCGCGAAACGCACCCCCGAAGCCGAGAGTGAAGGCTGGCCTTGTTCGATTCTCCCGATGGTCTGTACCTGCACAGGCTGCCCGGCTTGCGGCTCGGCCAGGACGATCAGGTCCGCCGCCGGCAGGCCGCTTGTTTCGCCGTGGAACCGCCACGACTCGTCATCCCGACGCTGCATCCAGCCCACCCAGCGGTAACGCTTCGCCGGCGGGCTCAGCAGCTCGCGGGCTTGGTCGAGCCCCCGCTTCAGTTGGTCACGCGGCGGCCACCTAGCGGCACGCAGTTCTTGCTGGGCGCTGCGGCGGTCTGCCGTGACCAAAGCGTCATCCGGCTTAAGCCAATCCTGCCCACTCACCGACGCCTGCGCGAGGTCGTCAATGAACGCCGCGTTGGTCGTCCGGAAGACACTGCTCCCCTCTACTGCCAAGCGAACAACGTCTTGGAGGATTCGCGCCCGAACGATCGGTTCGACCTCGTTCGCTTCGCCGAGCTTCCAGACGAGTGCGGCGAAGCGGCTGTCCCAAACCTGCGAGTCTTCCTCGATGGACTCCAAGAGCGTTCGCGCGTCACGGACGAACCGAGCAACCGGCGCCAGGCCGTGATACTTCACCTCGCTCACGGCGATGCTGCGCCCTTTCTTGCCGCCTTGGTTTGACAAGTAGTAGGAGAACTTGACCATCTTGCCATCAACCGCCGGGTCCTTCTCACAGTAGTAGCGGGCGCCGGACTGCGTCTCGACCAAGAACAAGTTGGCGAGGTACGGGTCTTGGCGTAGTTGGCGTGAGAGCTTCTGCAGCTCGGATTGAATCGGGCCCGAGCCGCGGTTGGCGATCGACTCAATGTACGCTTTGCGGCGCTGATACTCCTCGGCGAGCGGGCTGTCCGGGTGCTTCTTGGCGAGCGCCTCGCCTTCGGCAACGATCGTTTCCGCCGCCGCGGGGGTTGGCGTTGTGCCGTTGAACCTCGCGGCAAGGAAGGCATCCCACTCCTGCAGCCCTTCCCACCACAGCAACTCCTGATCACGCAACGCTAGCAGCGCGGCCCCCTGCGGCCGGAGCTTGAAGTACTCCGCCAGTCGCTGCCCAAAACCCTCCCAATCCCCAACCGCGCCGGTCACATCACGCACCGCGGCAACTAGCTTCTGCTTCCGCAGCAGCTTCGTGTTGATGTCCGTCGCTCGGCTCTCGGCAACCTGAGCCGCCTGGCGCGCGAGCCCGCTGGCGTTCGGGTAGCGATTGATCGCGTCTCGGAGCGCCTCGGAGACCTCGCGGACCCGGGCCGGCAATCGGTCGAAGTCGGGCGTGGGCCTATTGAGCTCCGCTTCGAGCGAATTGAGCCGCGACTTCTGCTCATCCACCGCCGCGGCGAGCGCGCGGGTCTCATCGGTTACTAGGCCAGCCTGCCACGAGTCGCGTCGGTCTTTGTGTTGCCGGACGGCCGACTCCTCCGCGGCGGTCGTGGCGAGCGACAGCGCCGCCTCGTAACTCTCTTGCGGGAACGGCGCCGGCGGCGACCAGTCAGCGAGCACCGCGGCGTGAACTTCAAAGTCTTCCGACTCACGCCGAAGCCTAGCGTTGGCGGCGAGTGTCGCGGCGTGCTGCTCTTGCACGGTGGCGTCGGCGGCAACCGTGGGGTTCTCCGCGAGCAGCGTCTGGTAGCGCTCGGCCGCGGCGTCGAACTGGCCGGCTTGGTTGAGGCTGGCGAGGGTGTCGGCGGCGACGCGGATCGCCCGCTGCTGCAGCCGCTCGCGGATCAAGAAGACCGACGCCCCGGCGACGAGCGCCACCATGCCAACCACCGCCGCCACCACCAACCGATTCCGGCGGGCGGCGGTCTGGTGGTCGGCCTCCAGTCGCTCGCGATAGCGGTGCGTGGTTTCCTCGGGCGGCGGCGTGTCAAAGGCCGTGGCCTCGTTGAACAAGCGGGTCAGCTCCTCGGCCCGCGCCCCTTCGTCCAGGGCGTGCTCAAGCGCGAGCACCGCCATCTGCCGCAGTTCCTCACGCTGCCGGCGATCGTCGCAGCCATGAGCCCAAGCCAAAGCTGGGGCGGCGCGGGCAGCTAAGCCGTGATCGTCCGGCAGGCCGGCCAGGGCCGCGGCTTTCGACCACTCGTGGGCCAGCCCAATCCCCCGATCCTCGTCCATCGCCATATGCGCTTCGTGCAGCGTAGGCTCGAGACGCTCAAGCGCGCCGAGAGCCTCCCGCTTGAGCGCCTCCTGGCAGAGCCGCTCGGCCCGCTTGCGTAGAGCGACCGGCGGCGGGACGGTCCAGTCGGACGCCATCAACTCGTCGCGGCAAGCGCCAAGCGAACGAAGATCGTTGTCGCGAACCGCGGCGTTGACCTCCTGCCCGATCTCCTTGAGCCGTGCCTCCTCCAAGAGCCTAAGGTCCGCCTCCCAAGCGTCCGCCTTTTCTTCTTTGGCGATGAGCCTCCTCAGCACGGCGATCCGCGCCGGCAGCGGCGCTCGGGCCAGGGCGAGCAGCCGGTGCTGTCGCAGCAGGCCTTCTTGTGGAACATGGATGGCGTACGCCTCTTCGATCTCAATGGCGATCTCGGAGAGCAAAGCCGGCGGCGGATCGAGGTCCCACAATACCAAGGCCGAATTCCACGCCCCCAGCTCCGGGAAGTTGACCACCCCGAATACATCGAGCAGGTTGGGCTCCTCTTCGACGAGCTGGATCGCTTCCGAGCGGAGGTTCTTACGCAGAAGTTGCGCCACGGACCGCAGCCGTTGGTTCACCTCAACGCATGCCTCGGCGTAGCGCGCCGCCGTCTCGCGCACCAGAGCCGGGTCCGCCAACTTGGGGTTCTGGATGACATCCCGGATGTCGTCGACGTGTTGCTGAAAGTTCTGCATCGGCGGGGCGGAGTCACGGGCGAGGGCCAGAGGGCGCAACGGGCGGCGAAGGGCCCACAACCAGCACGTCTGCCGAGGGCAGCGGCGTGGCTCCGAGAGCCGTCGGCGGCCAGCGGGTCACCCGGAGATGTAAACGCAAGTCGGGAAGGAGTTTCCACGCGCCTCGCCACTGAATCAGACGATCCTTCGGATACGCCCGCCGGTGAAGGGCGAGCCTGCCGGCGGCGCGTTCCACCGCGGGCGTCAGCCCCTGATTAATGCGGAGCTGAGCGTGAAGCCAATCATAGAAGTCGTCGAGGTCCGCCGCGTTCGTTTGGTCGGCGCTGTTCGATCTGGGCCCGTCGAGTGTCGTTCGCCATTGGTTCCACAGCACCAGCAACCGAGCGCCGGCGCTTTCCGAAGGTGCTAGCTCCAGATGCCGAGTCACGGCCGCCTTGATGGCGACCTTCTGCAGCTTGAGGCGGGCGTCCTTGATCGCGAGCATCTTCTTCGCCAACAGCGGCGTGCGTGGCGTGGTGTCCTCTTCGGACTGCAGCAGCAAACGCATGGACAGCGTCGGCAAGGTGCTCTCACTGGTCCGCTCGGACCAGCTGCATTCCATCGCCAAGCTGCCGTCCGCCGTGAGTGGCGCCGACTTGGTATCGCCGGGCGTAAGGACCCAACGCTCCGCGGCGGTGGGAACCGGCTCGGCGACCGATGTCACGCGGATCGCCAGCCTCAACTTGCTGTCCACGGGCAACCAAAGCGGGGGCGCCCCGGCCGGTGCGGTGGGCGTGTACTGGATAGCCCCAAGCGACTCGCTGAGCGCCAGCGGCTCGGCAATCTGGAACGGCTTGCGCAGGGCGAGCGTCTTCGTCACGCCACCCGGGTTGGCGACTAATCGGAGCAGCCCCGCGCGCAGTTCGGCCCGCGCCGTCGGCGTAAACCTCCGCCGACCCTTAACCCAGCGGGCCTCAATCCGGTCGCCGTCGAGCCGGACGCTGGCGATCGGCCTGGGCTGGTCTTGCGACGGCTCGCGGGCTTCGATTTGCCACAGGTCGGCGACCTCGGCGTGCGGCCGAACCGAGAACGGAACCGACCCGCGATCGCAGCCGATCAACTCAACGTTCAAGGCCGCCGGCGGTGTCGGCACCACACCGATTGCTATGGGCGTTGTGGCGAGGCCTTCTTGCGTCGCTTGGAACTTCGGCAACGCGATGGCGTCCGCCACGCTGGCGAAGTAGCCGGCGGGCAGTGGCTTCGGCTTAGCTGATAGCGACTCTGGGTTCGGCGGCGACGATTCCGTCGGCGGGTCGCTCACCGCGGTCGCCACGCTCGGTTCCAACGCCTCGTCCGCCAACGCCTCGTCCGCCATTGTCTCAGCGGTCGGCGGCGGGCTCGGCGAGCGGGTCGGTTCCTCCGAACTGGAATCCGGCTCGCCTTCTGGCGGCGTTTCTGGCTCGGCCTCGATGACGCCGCCTTCGTTCGTCGGAGCTGCGGTGCTCTCTACCGAAGCAGTGTTCGACGGCCCGGCAACCCGGTCCTTCGAATCAAGAATCAAACTGCCCAGCCATACGCCGGTGAGAATGGCGGCCGCGGCGATGGCGGGCACGACCCAAGCCATGTACGCCCGAGGATTCTCGCTCGACCGACGCGAGAGGGGACCGGTCAAGTCGGAGACCCGACTGGGCGCCGAACTCCCGTTAGGTGAGTTTGGCAGCGCCGGTGGCATGAGTTCCAAGTCGCCGTCGCCGGAAGCCAATGGCGGAAGGTCGGCGACATCGATCGCCGCCGCGATCGCCGTCGGTGTTGGCGGGGGCGCCATGGGCTTGCCGGCGACGACTTGCTGGGCCAACTCCACGAGTTCCGCTGGCGGCTTCGGCGGCCCGTTGACCAAGTCGATCACCAACGCCAGTGGCTGCCGGCGGGCCGTTGCCGCAAGGGCTGAACCCTCGGGCACCGCCCGCCAGTCGATCCGCGCCCCCGGCGGCACCCGGCTGTAGTAGGTGCTGAACGTGCAACGCCAACGCAGCCGCTCCGGTAACTCGGCGATCGCCTCGGCGAACAGGCCCAAGACGTCGGCGCCGAGCGGATAGATCACCCAAACGATCTGCGGCTGGTCTCGTACCGAGGCGCCAGCCACCGCGAGCGCCCAAGCGGCGTCGCCCGCGGCGGCCACCCAACCAGCCCCGCTTGTCTTCGCGAGCGGCGCCGGTGCATTCGGACCTTCAAACTGTCGCGGCGCGATGGGACGCGGGTCGCCCTGCCACGTTTCTGCGAAGAAGCCAACCGATCGCATCAACGCCGCCGGGCCGGCGGGCACGCGTTCCGCCGTGGTCACGGCGACGTGGTGCGCCAATTTGTTGCTGCGGTGGGTGTAGTCGAGCCCCGCGTCGCAAACGCGTGACAGGACGTGCAGCCGCTGCCCCCCAACGACGCAGGAGAGACAACTGAAGTTGACCGGATTGAGGTGCTGCGAGGCGTCGCCCGGCGGAAACAGGTGCTTGTAGCCGCTGAGGGTTTCCAGATAGTCCGCCAGGTTACGGGCCATGCCCGGGGTCGACGCCACAGTGCAGAACCCTCGGGCGCCGGCAGCCAGCCCTTGCTCGGCCGACGTGTAGATGAGCTCTTGCGTCACGGGGCGGTGGCCCCCGCTTCAGCGTTCGCGCCGCCAGCCGAGCGAAGAAGCCCGCGTGACCAGTTGGCCAACGCATAAAGCAGGGGCGTCTCGGCCCAGATCGGCTTCACGTCGCCCGCGCGCAAGCCAACGACGGCGCCGGACGCCTCGTCGTAAATCGGCGGCGCTCCGGTAGCGCTAACCGGCACGAAGAGCACCCGATCCGAAGCGGCCTCGGCCGCGGAAACCATCTCCGGCGTGTACTTCCAGAGCAACGCACGCACGGTACGCGACACCTCTTCGATCGCCGCCGAATCGACCGCACGCCCCCCGCCATCGACAGTGGTTGTCCACGGGTCGGGCAGGGTTGTCCGCTCGATGAGCCCGCCCCAGACGTCGAACTTGGTGACGATCACCATCAGCGGCTGCCGCACTTTCTCTTCCTGGTGGAGCGCGCCGTGGCGACGGACTCGATCGATCAACTCGTGCAGCACCGACTCCTGCCGCCGCGTCTCCAATCCTACGACAACCTGCGGATCGAGCGAGTGTGCTTTGCAGTCTTCGCGCAAACGCGGGTCTTGTGTTGGGTCGAAACAGAACATCAGGAACTTGGCGTGGGCGAGGTGCCGGGTCACCGGCGCCGAGGCATCGTCCTTGCCCGGCTGGAACGACTCACCCGCATTGTCGTACAGGCACAACAGTCGGGACGAACCGTCGCCGCCGCTCGTTGGCCGCATGGCAAACAGGAACGGCTTCGGCAGCCGCACCGTGCCGTTGCCAAGGTCCACCATCTCGTACAGCTCACCCTGTTCTTCGGTCTTGGCGAGCTTGACAATTGCATCCGGGTCCGGGTTGAAGAACTGCTGGTTCTCGTACTCGTTGAGCTTCTCGTTGGAGACGGGGTCTGCGTCGGAGAAGGCCAAGCCGAACTGGCCGGGCAGGACGGACCGAAGCCGCCACGTCATCGACGCCAGGAAGTAAGTCTTACCGCACGATGGCGTGCCGGCGATCGATGCAAACATGGGCGGCAGCTCGAACAGCGGCCGCGGCACGCGGAGGTGGCAGACGGGGCATGCCGTGTCTTGGCAAACCACCCCGCCGGCGTCGATGGCGTTCCCCTCCACGGTGAAGCGCGAAGGTAGAAACCGCTGCCCCTTGTCTTCGCCCAGCTTTGGATCGCTCTGCAGGTCGGCGTGAACGGCCACCCATTTCGCATCGGAAGAGTCAAACACCGCCCAGCAGTGGGGGCACGTGACACGCGGGCGGATCTTCGCACGGACCGTAATGGCCGGCGGGCGGGCGGCGGATGGCGTATTGGGAGGAATGGTCGTCAAGTCGCGTCCTCTTTGCCCGAGACCCGTCGCTCGCGAGCCGAGATAGTCTTGCCGCCCAGCCAGGGTGCTGGCTGCCGCCGCGCAATACGCCCCTTGGACGCTGCGCAAACCATTGGTCAATTGAGCAGCAAATTATTGCCGTTCCCCCCGACGCCTGCCAGCAAGCTGGCCAGGAACGCCACCGCAGACCGGGGCTGTTGGGCTCGTTCACGGCTCTCTTCAGGCCAGTGCCGAGCGCTTGTCGCACGATCCCCGCAACCGCGGCTGCCCGAGTTCAGGTGAGACAAGCTGCCGAGGCGCTACCTCGCGGCCTAGGCAGTTGCCGCCGTCCCACAGCCAAGACCTCAGAGGCTACCAACAGCGGCTTGCCAAACGAATCGGCCGACCATCGTAGAACTCAGCTCGATCTCAGCAAGTTCCGATGCGTCCGCCGCGCCGAACGAGTCGGCGACGTCGCCCGCGGCAGTCAACGGGGCTGCGTCGTGGGCAGCTCGCCGCCGTTGCGGGTGGCGTGGGCATCGAGGACCGCGTCTGAGGTTTCCTCCGACACGAAGCTCGCCGAGGCGTCCGCCATGACCATCACCACGCCGCCGGGGTGGTCGTTGCGAAACGTGAGCAGCTCGTGCAACCGAAAGAGCTCGGACTCGGCCAGCTCCGTGGCGTTGAACACGCCGCTGATGCTGCCGTAGTTGCCGAAGAAGTAGCCGTGCGCCCACTGGTGCGAGCCGCCGGTCCAGGATGAGTTGGGCGGGTCACCAGGCGCGAGGTTGGTGAGGCCGTAATCGACCTCGCCGAACAGAAACGTGTGCGAGGCGCCGTCTAGTCCGCTGATCTTTGCGATGGACGTGGTGAGTTCGGTCTTCGCATGGACGAAGGCGCCGTTGTGACGGGCGCGGAGTTCGTCGAGCTTCCGCTGCCGACTGGCGCCGCGGCCCAGGAGGAAATGACTTGTCGAAGCGAACTCGCTGCCACAAGAGACCACGTACGTGCACGCCCCCGACGGCGGGAGCCGGCGGAGCTTGTTAGTGCCACTCCCGCGTCGGCCCGCCTCGCGTGCCGACTGCACCGCCGGCAGCAACAGCGCGATCAGAATGCCGATCACGGCAATCACGACGAGTAGTTCAACGAGCGTGAAGCCGCTTGTTGTTCGCTTGCTGGTCAAAGCGATTCCTCCTGGACCTGCCTTCGCGGTCGGTTCCACCAATCCACCCCGCCAACGAACCCCAACGCGGCGCCGAGAACCAACAACGCCGTTGCAGCGGAGGGTTCCGGAACAAGACCGACAACCGGCGCCGCCGCCGACTGGTACGCGTCTCGCCAGAGCGTGGAGTCGGCCCTGTCGACCAAGCCATCGCCGTTGCGATCGCCAACGGGCCCGGCGGCGCCGAAGTCTGCCTTCCACGCCGCAAAGCCGCCGAGGTCGACAACCCCGCTGCCATCGAGGTCACCGGGAACCGACGCTGCGACGGCGAACGTGTCGATCACGATCGCGTCGAGGCTCATCGATGATCCCGCGGCCGCAAACTCAAGTGTGTAGTCGGCGCCAGCACTCAGGTCGCTGAGCGTCCAGTAGGCGACCGTCGTTCTCGTCTGCCCGAAGTCGACAAATTCCTCGGTGAGGAAAACACCATCGGGCGGCGTCGGCTCGACCTGAGCGCCGTAAGAGCGCGTCAACGATGCCACGTAGGGCACTTCGCCGAGCGTTGCAACCTCCGCCACGAAGTACGCGTTAGACCCCGCCGCCGAAACGTTGCCGGGCGCCGTCACACGGAACGCGGTGGCGACCGCCGGCGCGTAGATGTTTCCACCGCTGGTTAGGAAAGCTCCGGGGACCGTCTGCTGAACCTATCCGCTCTCGACGCCAAAGCTCCCAACGTCGGCCGAGTTCTCGCCGGCGCCGGGCGGGCCAAACGGCATGGTGAACGTGTCCCGCTCGGCATACCCGCTGCCGGACGCCTCGCGGACCCAGTCGGCTACCGGCCAAGCGACTTCGGTGGGCTCGCTGCCGTCGATCTGTGTCGTCACCGTCCCGCCAGGCTGCAGGAAGTTCGCCGCATCGGCAGGCACGTTCATCAAGGCAGCGGCCAGCGGCAGCACGCCGGCATATTCTCTCTAGTTCACCATTATTCAGTTTCCTTCACAGGAATCGAGGTTCGCCAGCGCAAGGGCTCGTCGACACGCAATACGGCGAGGCCCGTTGGCGGATGGAACGCAGCCCCAGAGAAACTGCAGCGTGTCGCCGCACCCTGGCCTGCCGACGCGCCGCGTCCGCCGACCTGCCTGAGTGGCTAGCTGCAAGGCGGCTGCCCGTAGATCGGGACGCCTCGTGGCGGGCTGCTTGGGGAGAGGTCTGCTTGTTGTCGACCGAGCGGTTCGTTCGCCGAGGCCCGAAAAGGCCGCGACCCACTCTTGCGACTGATTCTCATTAGCGGTAAATTGGGGTGAGTTCTGGGGCGGGCAAGGGCTACTCCCGCAACTCGCCTAAGAAATCCCGCGGTGGCGCCGATCGCCTGCCAGCGATCGTTGGTGGCTCCGCACCAGGAGTCGGGCTCCGCCCCAAGGTGAGACAAGTGGCCGATCAGCCGGCACAACCGAGCTCGTCCAACCCCAACCGCCCAGAGACTGGCGGGGCTCGCGTGCTGGAGTCCTCCGACCTGTTCGCCGGCGACACCAAGGTGTTCATCCGGCACGCTAACGAACTCTATCGCTTGCTGAAGACCAAGAACGGCAAGCTGATCCTGCAAAAATAGCGTGGTGCGAAGACGCCGATGTGCATCCGAAAAAAACCCCGCATGGACCCTGAGCATGGCGCCTTCAAGTGCAAGTCGTGCGGGGCCGTCGCCGTGAAGAAGTCGAAGGTCTGCAAGCCGAAGAAGATCAAGAAGGCGTAAGCGCAGGCGGTCTCCGCATACCCATCTCGCGTCGCGGCCTGCGGCGCCGCGGCATCGAACACTCCGCCTTCGGCTCGGTGTATGCTGACGGGCTGGGGAGTGTCTCCGTTCGCCCGGCGACAAGCAGTGTCGTCTGGGACGCTCCTGATGCCACGACCAACCCGACGGACTCCGATTGATCCATGCCCAGGCCGCTCCTTGCTGCTGTTTTCCTGCTGCTGACCTCCGCTGTTTGCTCCGCCTCGACGCCGAAGAACATCGTGCTGATCTACGCCGACGACGTCGGTTTCGGTGACCTCGGCTGCTACGGCGCGGCGACGATTCCGACGCCGAACATCGACCGCCTGGCGGCCAACGGCGTGCGGTTTACCTCCGCCTACGCGAGCTCAGCAACCTGCACGCCGAGCCGGTACAGCATGCTCACCGGAGAGTACGCGTGGCGTGAACCGGGACGTGGCATTGCACCGCCGAATGGTCCGGCGCTGATCAAGCCCGGCACGCCGACGCTCGCCACCATGCTCCGCGAAGCGGGCTACACCACCGCCCTGGTGGGCAAGTGGCACCTCGGCCTGGGTCGGCCGCCCAAGCCTAAGTGGTCGGGCAAGCTCGCGCCCGGGCCGCTCGAAGCGGGGTTCGACGAAGCGTTCTTCCTACCGACAACCAACGACCGCGTCCCCTGTGTCTACGTCCGAGACCACCACGTCGTGGGCCTTGAGCCGAACGACCCGCTCGACGTCAACCGCACCAACCCGGACGGCCAGCCGACCGGCGAGTCGCACCCGCAGATGCTGAAGATGATGTGGTCGCACGGCCACAACCAGTCCATCGTCAACGGCATCAGCCGCATTGGCTTCATGTCCGGCGGGAAGGCGGCGCTGTGGACGGACGAGACCATGGCAGACCGATTCGCGTCCGAGGCTCGGCAATTCCTTAAAGCCCACACCGAGACGCGGACCTTCCTGTTCTACTCCGCCCACCAGACCCACGTGCCGCGGGCGCCGGCGGAACGCTTCGTGGGCGCCACCCCACACGGCGCCCGCGCCGATGCCGTGGTGGAACTCGACTGGTGTGTCGGTCAACTGATGGACGAGTTGAAAGCCGCGGAACAGCTCGACGACACGCTGATCATCTTCAGCAGCGACAACGGCCCCGTGTTGGACGATGGCTACGTAGACGGCGCCGCTGAGAAGCTCGGCTCGCACCGCCCCTCCGGCCCGTACCGCGGCGGCAAGTACAGCCGTTTCGAAGCCGGCACCCGCGTGCCGATGCTCGTCTCGTGGCCCGCCCGCGTCGCGCCGTCAGTTTCGGAGGCGATTGTCAGCCAAGTCGACCTGTGCCGGTCGCTCGCTTCGCTGGTCGGCGTGTCGCTTAAGCCGGACACCGCACCGGACAGCCTCGATATGCTGCCCGCCCTGCTTGGCAAAGCGTCTGCCGGGCGCGACTGGGTGGTCCAGCACTCGGGCCGCCGCGATCAACTCGCCATCCGTCGCGGCAAGTGGAAGTTCCTCCCGCCGACAAAGGGCCCGGCGATCAACAAGAACACCGGCACCGAGCTCGGCAACGCCCCGGCGCCACAGCTCTTCGACCTGGATGCTGACCCCGGCGAGACGAACAACCTCGCAAGCCAGCACGAGGACATCTGCCGGGAGTTGCAGTCGCTCCTCGATTCGATCCGCTAGCGATGCGATTCGCGGCTAGCAAACGTTGATTGCGACCGGGCGATGCGAGACACTGCGGACTCAGCCTGGGCGACCCGCTGCATCGGCGGCGGGATACGCCCCTCTCATCCCGCGTTGGCTCAGCAAGGCGACCATCCAAAATGATCAGTCTCGGACCAGTCCGGCGGCTCGTTGTCGCGTCCCTCTGCCTTCTCGTCCTCTTCTCGCTGAGCGTGGCGCACCCGCACGGCGAGGCGCTCGCGAAGGCAGACGACCCGTGGCTGAGCACGCGGGACGAACGCATCGCATGGTGGACCGACGCCCGCTTTGGGATGTTCATCCACTGGGGGCTTTATGCGATCCCCGCCGGCGAGTGGAACGGCAAACGGGTCCCCGGCATCGGCGAGTGGATCATGCATCGGGCCCCGATCAAGCCCCGCGACTACCAGCCGCTAGCCCAACGGTTTAACCCCACAAAGTTCGATGCCGACGCCTGGGTCCGGCTCATGAAGGACGCCGGCTGCCGGTACTTCGTCATCACCACAAAGCACCACGACGGGTTCGCCCTATTCCGCAGCGACGTGAGCGACTACGACATCGCGGCCACGCCCTTCGGCGAAGGCAACAACCGCGACATCATGCGCGAATTGGCCGACGCCGCGCGGCGCCACGGCGTGAGAATCGGTTGGTACCACTCGGTCATGGACTGGCGCCACCCGGACTACCTGCCCCGCCGCAAGTGGGACGACCGACCGACGGAAGGCGCTGACTTCGATCGGTACCGCGTGTACTTGCACGCTCAGGTCGAAGAGATCCTCAACAACTACGGCCCCATCGACATCATCTGGTTCGACGGCGAATGGGAAGCGAGTTGGACGCATGAGCACGGCATCGCCTTGCACGAGCACTGCATGGAGCAGAACCCAAAGCTGCTGGTCAACAATCGTGTTGATAAAGGCCGCAAAGGGATGCAGGGGATGAATCGCAGCGGTCAGTTTCGCGGCGACTTTGGCACGCCGGAGCAGGAGATCCCCGAGACCGGCTTCGGCGAGAAGGTCTACTGGGAGTCGTGCATGACGATGAACAACACCTGGGGCTACAAGAAGCACGACAAGAACTGGAAGAGCACGAGGACCCTCATCCGGAACCTGGTCGACACTTCGAGCAAAGGCGGCAACTACCTGCTAAACGTTGGCCCAACGGCCGCCGGCGAAATCCCAACCGCGAGCCAGGAGCGGCTCCGAGCGATGGGCAAGTGGCTAGCGAAGCACGGCGAGTCCATCTACGGCACGAGCGCCGGGCCCGTGGCGGGCGGCAAGTGGGGCCGGACCACCATGCGAGGTCGTGACGACGGCAACACCGACATCTACGTGCACGTCTTCGACTGGCCCGCCGACTCGCGTTTGCTGGTGCCCGGCCTGACGAACAAGGTGCTCGCCGCGAGTGGCCTCGGCGAAGGCGAGGCGTCGCGAAGAGTCGCCGCCGAGAGCACGCCGGAGGGCCTTGTGTTAACGCTCGGAACGGAGCCTTGGGACGCGCACGCAAGCGTCATGAAGGTCACAATCGCTGGTGCTCCGTGACAACGCCTCCGGTGACTAGGCCGCGGCGACGGGCCGGCGGCTTGCCGGACACGACGCCCGAGTAAGTGGTGTACGCGAGCCCGCAGCCTACGGCCAATCGGCGCCCCCCGCGGTGGCGCTCTGCCTGGCTCTCGCCAGTTGGTCGCGCAGCCGCAAGACGGCCTCAGCGTATTCCGGCTGCTGCACGACGTTGTCGTTCTCGCCCGGGTCTAACTGGAGGTCAAAGAGCGCCGTCGCCTGTAGCTTCCCGACGCCGCGGCGGTCGCGCTGCTCGACGTACCGGAAACGCTCAGTGCGGACTGCGTCGCCGCCGCCGTATCGGGTGTAGACCGCGTCTTTGTGTCGCGCCTCGGTGTCTTCCAGCAGCGGCAACAGGCTCCGGCCTTGCAGGTGCTCCGGCTCCGGCAGGCCGGCCAATTCGCAGAGCGTCGGGTACAAGTCGACCGTCTCAACCAGACGCGTCGTCGCCCGTGCGCCGTCGACACCCGGCGCGACGATCACCAGTGGCACGCGTGTCGCAACCTCAAAGTTCGTGTGCTTGCACCAGAACCCGTGCTCGCCAAGCTGCCAACCGTGGTCACCCCACAGCACAACGATCGTGCTCTCGGCGAGGTCGAGTTGATCCAGCGCGTCAATCACGCGGCCAATCTGGGCGTCGGTGAAGCTCACGCAGGCGTAGTAGCCGCGGAGCATGTTGCGGGCCGCGTCGGTTGAGAGCGGTCCTTTGGAGGGAACCGCGTCGTACTTCCGCAACTCGCCCCAGTTGTACCGGAAAGCCCGGTCAAGGTTGCGAGGGAAGAACATGTTGTCCGGCAACTGAATGGCGTCGCTCGGGTAGAGGCTCCAGAACTCTTGCGGCGTGACAAACGGCAGGTGCGGTTTGTAGAAGCCGCTCGCGATGAAGAATGGCTTCTCGCCGGCCGACAATCGACGAAGATCCTCGATCGTCTTGGTAGCGGTACGGAAGTCGGGATAAGAAGAGACCGGCTTGTCCGCAGACTCGTACGCCGGGCCGCGCGTGGTTGGCGAGACCATCGCTCGGTTTTCTTCCAACGCCCACCAACTACCGGGCCCGCCCTCGCGCCAGTCGGGCTCGCTCCACGCGTCGGCGTCGTCGCGTTTCTGGTGGTAGACCTTGCCGTTGGTCACGGTGTGGTACCCCGCTGCTTTGAACGTAGCCGGCAGCGTCGGCACACCGGCGGCATCGACCGATACCTGCGTGTCATGCCTCGTAAACCGCGTGGGAGTCGGCCGCAGACCGCTCATCAGAGACGCCCGAGAGGCGCCGCAAACAGCGATGTTGCAGTACGCCCGGTCGAACCGCACGCCTCGGCCGGCAAGCCTATCGATACTGGGCGTGAGCATCTTCGCCGAGCCGTAGCAGCCGATCTCGGGACGCAGGTCATCGACGGCGAGAAACAAGACACTCGGCCTTTCGGCCAACGTGTCGCTCACACTCACGGCGACCACGACTAGAGTCGCGAGAACACTTGCGGCAACGCGGACCAACACAACAGGACGGTAAAGCATCAAGAGCCTCTCATGGCGGAGGGGGGCGGCGTGGCTATTCTAGCCGAAGCGTCATCGAAGCGGCGATCTCTTCGATCCGCTTGTACGCGCCGGAGTCGCAGCGCCCGCGGCACGCTTCAGGCCAAGCCTGCCCCTGATCAAAATGATTCGTCATCGACGAAACAGAAGGGCGGCCACTGCCGCGTGAAGCAGTAAGGCCGCAGCGCACGGCTCGGGCGCCGCGCCGTTGGGCTCGGCGGGCGCTGCCGTTCCGATCGCGCCGTAGTTTGATCGCCAAAGCTCATAGTCACTCAGCCCAACCCCGCCACCGTCGCCGCTGAAGTTCAGTGCCGATTCGTCACCAGCGCCGAAGTTGTCTCGCCAAACGGCGTAGTCGCCCGCATCGACAACGCCATCGCCGTTGAAATCGCCGGCGAGGGAATTAACCACTGCGAAACCGATGTCGTCAATCAGCACTTGGCCCGTCGCGGAGCCGGCCCGTGCGTAGACCAGCACGAATCGAGCCTCCACAGCGCCCGCGGGCGCCACGTCATCAATCAAGTGCGGCTGCCACTGGTCCACCGCCGTCGCACCGTCCGCAATCGTAATCTCGGTCTGGCCGAGGAACTCGTTCGATTGGAACTCGCCGCCGTGCGAACTGTAGTACTCAACTTTCATCAACACCGAGCTCCCGGTGCCAGCAATCGAGCCGACACCGGGGAGCATTACTTCGGCGTCCAGCACCACGCGATCTCCGGCCGCGATGCTCATTCCTTGCGATACTCCGGAGAATCCCCCGAAAGATGCGGGCTCAGAAAGGCTCAACGCGTGCTCCCCTTCGAACGCGGCCTCTGGGGTGACCGTGACGTTTTGACCCGTGACGCCCCACGCAAGCCAACCGTCTAGAGACCCGCCGCTCGCATCGTAGCCGCCCTGCTCAAACCCACCGTTGTCGAAGTCGGCTCCGCCGTCTTCGTCCCACACGAAAGTCGCGACACTTCGCGCAGGGATGTCGTAGGCGAAGTGCTGACCGCTATCCACGGCGCGGAGCGGCTGACTTGAGCCACTCGGGTTCAATGCCAGCAGCACGCGGCTGCCATCTGGATTGCGGAACGCCACGGTCTCCAAACTGTTTGAGATGGTGGTCGACGCGACACGCTCCGCGCCGGCTTGAACGTGTCGACTGAGGTGACCGAGCGCGTAGAACTCTTCATTCGGCGTGGCGCCGCCGCCACCGGAGTCAACCGTGACCACCCCGCGGCAGTCCTCGCACCCGCCAAGGTGCGGTCCGTAGTTTTCGTCTAGCGCGAGGTTCCACAACAGAATCGAAGAGCCCCAGTTGCGGGGCACGCCGATCAGCAGGTTTCGGCTGAGCCACACCAGGTTGTCTTCGAAGTTCGGCGCGAAGTCGCCGCCAGAAATCTCGGTGAAGTGAATCGACTTATCGGGGTGTGCCGCGCGGACTACCGACTGCGCCGAAACATCCCCTGCGTACCCATGAAAGGCGACGCCCGCCACGTACTGTGCGGCTTCCGGATCGTTCAACACATCGATTGGGTACTGTGTGTTGTCCCAGTTGTGGTCGTAGGCCAGAATCTTGGTGCTGATTCCGGCCGCCGCGAACTGCGGGCGAACGTGGTTCTTGATCAGCTCGATTTGCTGCTCAGAAGACATGAGCATGCCAGGGTAGTTCGAGGGCGAATTCAGCGGCTCGTTCTGCAGAGTGATGGCGTCAATCGGCAATCCCTCGGCGTCGTAGGCCTGGATGAACTTCTTCAGGTACGTCGCGTACGAACCGTGAAGCGTTGGATACAGAATCCCGCCAATCACCGAGCCGGACGTCTTCATCCACCCCGGCGCGCTCCAAGGCGACGCCATCAATCGCAGGTCTTCGTTGACCGCTTTGATTGCTTGCAGGCTTGGGATGATCGTCTGCCGATCAGGGTCAATCGAGAAGCTAGTCTGTTGGGGGTCTGTCTCACCGAGCGGCAGATCGTTGTAGGTGTAGAACCCGTCGGCGGTGAAGTCAGACGCCCCCATCGGCAACCGCAGGTAGTTCAGCCCGATGCCATCCTCCTGCGAGAAAAGCTCGCTCACCAAGCGATCCCTTTGCCCACCGTCCAGCTTGTTTTGGAGCAGCCAAGCTGACGAATTCGTAAGCGCGGCGCCGAATCCCTCGATCGTCTGAAACCGGTTCTCTGGCAACACCAAGATGCGCGAGCCGCCGCTTCCGTCCCCGGGGCGGAACACAAGATCGGGCTGCTGCTCAAGCAGCCGAGAACGGTCGCCTGACGTAATCCAGACATCAACGGCGCGTGCATCATTGCTGGCCAGCAGGCCGAGCGCTAGAGCGATGCAAGGCCAAGGGGAGCGTGGATGCTTCATTTCAGGGAGACCAGAGACGTGACAAGATCTGAGCCGACATAGCGGCTGCGGCTCAGTCCGGCCGCGTACAGGACTGACGCTCGACCAACTCAGCCGGGAGCCGCGTGTGGATTGATTGCTGGGATGGGTCGGCCACGACCTCGGCCAGGCGGCGAATGGCAAGCCGGCCCACTCGGTCGCGATCGAGGCTCATTGTGGTGAGCGCAGGGTGAAGAGTTTCCGAAAGGCTGTTGTTATCAAAACCACACACGCTAAGGTCGCGCGGGATCTTGATCGCCAAATCCCGAGCCGAATTATAGACGCCCATCGCCAAGTAGTCGCTCGCAGCGTAGACAGCCGTAAACTCTACCGCCTGATCGAGTAGTTGACGCAAGCCGCACTCGCCATGCTCGACGTCAAAGTACGACGAAAGCGTGAGGCCAGGGTCCGTATCCAGCCCTAAGTCTTCGATGGCCCAGCGGTACCCCAGGTACCGCTCGCGAGCGTCGATGTTGACTGGCTCGCCGCCGAGGTAGGCGATCCGCTTGTGCCCCAAACCCGCGAGATAGCTGATCGCGCGGTACGAGCTCTCGACGTTCTCGGGGCCAATCGTGTCGCCTGGCAGATGCGCGAGTGAGCAACACACGAGAACGTACGGCACATCCTCGCGCTGAAGTCGCATCACACACTCACGCGGCGGGCGGCCCGTCAGCAACAAGCCGTCGACGGCGTGGATCGGCAACTCGTCCGCATTCGGCCCCCCCGAATCGAACGCCTCGAACGAGAGCCGGGCGCCAAGGTCTCGGGCGCTGGCCGACGCTCCTGACAGGATGTCGCCGTAGTAGCTGTGCCCGAGCGCCGCGTTAACGCCGAACGCGTAGAACCCAACGGATCGCAACGGGTTTGCTAGCCCGGCGCCACCGCCCGCGCGGCGAGCTTGCCGCGATTGATACCCAAGCCTCTTGGCGACATCGTGCACTTTCCGTCGGGTCTCACTCGAGACACCCGGCCGATTGTTCAGCACCAATGAGACGGCTGCAGACGAGACGCCGGTCTGCTCTGCAATGTCCTTCAAGCCGATCTTCAGACGTCTCTCCATTCAACTTGGCTTCCAGGATGGGCCCGCTCGTCTCTGATCACGGCACCGCTGCTTCCGCGTTGGACACTTAATTTTTAGTAGAACCATTGAAGACCAGCAAGCGACAGCAGGGCGAAACCCATGCCGCAAACAGCTCGCATCTGTGCTTCTCATCGAGGAACCAAGACGGGAACGACGCAATCAAGACCTGAAGAACAACTAAAAAGCTCTTTCAACTTCGCCGCGGACCATCCCGAGTCAGTGCCTGGGCAATCGGAATCGCTCGAGGTCAATTCTGACCATGGCGAGGCTCCAACCTTGGCTCCCCTTCCCCGCTCGACCCGATCGAGAGGGTACGACTCATGATGTCGCGCCGTGCTCGGCAGCTTAGCCCAGGCACGGCCGAGGGTTAGCCGTCTGGGGCGCCCGACGCGGCCAATCGCCTAGGCGGCGGTAAGCGCTCCAGACCTGTCGACGTGCGATGGAAGAACGCCCGCGGAGTCGGCTACGAGGTCGTCCTCGGCGACTTCCAAGTGCGCCCGACAGAGATCAACCCGGCGAGTAGAAGCAGCACGGCTGCGGGCTCGGGTATCGCCGATCCGGGCGGCGGGGGCGTCGTCCCGAAACTCGCTCGCCAGACTTCGTACTGAGGCACGCCGATCGGGCCGCCGGTGTTGTCGTTTGGCAGCGCCCCGGGTGGGGCGTTCAGACTGTCCCGCCAAACGGTGAAGTCGGCGGCGTCGACGGCGCCATCGTTGTTGTAGTCGCCCGGAATCCCCGAGGCGATCGTCTCATAAATCACCAAGCCAGGGATCGGCTGCGACTCGCCCGCCACAAGGTACTGAAACACCAAGTCTTGCGTCCCGCCAACATCGAAAAGATCGCCCAGGTCGAAAGAGGTAGCGCCGCTGACGGCGAAAGCCGTCTCGCCACCTTGCTTGAGTTCGGCAATCCGGTTGCTGCTGACGTTGCTCTCCCGCCAATCCCCGCCCGCGGCGTCTTGATCATCCAGGCTACTCCAGCCGCCGTCTTCCTCGTTCAATGAGCCTGACGCGGAGGAGACGTCGTAACCGGTGATGTCGACCTGAAACTCATCCGACTCGTTGAACAAGCGAGCCCGACCAGTCTGCGGGTCGACCTGCAACACCAGCAGCGTATCCAGCTCGATCGACAAGCGGACGACGACGCCATTTGCGCTGTTCGAGTCCTCAACGGTCTGAACGACCAGCTGCTCCCCCAAGTTGAAGTCTGTCCCCGAGGAAGTGACCGACGCGAAGCCGCCCGTTACAGCCGACGCGTCGATGAGGTCCCATGCTGCGCCGGCAACGGGGTCGTACTCGCTGAACTCGATGGCCAGCGTGCCGCCAAGCGTCGCCGTTCCGGTAACGTCAATCGTCGAGTGCTCGGTACCGGTGATCTCGGAGATCAAGCTCGACCCGCCGCCGAGATTCAGGTCGGCTCCGATCGAGAAGTCAACGCCCGGTCCGGCAAGACGCGTTTCGCCGTCGAGTGACGCATCCGCACTTAAGGCTATCGTCGAGGCTCCACTAGCGGTTAGCTGAGAACCAGCGTTCAGCACCAGGGCTTCGGCGGTGAGCGTGCCGCCGGCGGCAACGTTGAGTTCGCCGGCGCCCGCCCCGCCCACCACGACCGCGCCGGGTGCGCTGGTCCCCGGAACGACGGCCAGGACGCCGCCATCCTGAATGTTCAGCGTGCCGCTCGTGCCCGTGGCCTGGCCGAGAATGACGCCCGCCGGGTCGTCGAGAACCGTGCTGCTTAGGTTGGCTACCGCCGCCGGCGTGGTTGAACTGCCGATCACGCCAACTTCATCGAGGAAGAAGACCGGGCGGAAACCAGTGCTCCAGTTGTCGGGGTTCGCGTAGTTGTTATCGACACTTTGATTCCAAATCACATCCACCGCGTACAACGGCGTCGCGGCAGTGAGCAGCATCACGGCAGCCAAGACCACCCGCGGGCGAGGTCGCCACGGAGGCAGCAAGCGCTGATCGCCGAGTCGCCACGGCTTCGAGGGGTCGCTCACGGTGAGTCAATCAAAGAAGGCGGAGTGCCGCGAACGGGCGCAACCGGCCAGGGTTCCGCGCGGTCGAGAGGAGTGATGGAAGCCGTTCCGGACGGCTGCGTAACTACACTCGTTTGATCGTTTCCATTATTCACCCATAAAGCGCCAAAGTCGTCGCTCGTTCCGGTTTTCGGGCTTATCTTGGGTTACTACGCTGCCCTTACCGGGACAGTCTCTTCAGCCAGAGCAGCACGTCACGCGACCGAGAGCACTTGGGTTAGCGGCTCCGCCGACCCGCTCTTCGCTCCTTCAACGACCAGCGAGCCCACGGATGATTTCTGAGCAGTCAAAGAAGCGGCTCCGCTGTGAGCGACTGGAGTCACGCCTGCTCCTCGCTACCACCGCGGTGAGCAGCGGGAGTTGGAACGACCCGACGGTCTGGGACAACGGCGTTCCGGACATGACGCAACGGGCGATCGTCGCTTCGGGAGTCACGGTTTCATTGGACGGAACAAGCCACGCGGCAAAGGAGCTCGTGGTGCAGGGCAATCTGGTTGCCACCGAGTCGGGTAGCGCCACGCAAACGCTCACTGCGAACTGGATCCACGTGAACTCCGGCGGGGTCTTCCAGATTGGGACCGCCGCTGATCGCTACGACGACAACGAGTTTGTGGTGACGCTGACCGGCGACGACCCGACGCAGGTCTTCACGATCGAAGGCGTCCCGATGCCGGTCACTAACAACGACGCCTTCCTGATGGCGGCGGGCGGTGGGCGGCTTCAGTTCCTTGGCAAAGAGAAGCTCACCTTCACCAAGCTGGCCGCCACCGTGAACGCGGGCGCCAGCCAGATCTTGGTAGCCGACGTCATCGACCGCGACGCAAACGGCCTGCTGGAACCGGCTGTTGACGGAACGGTGGACTGGGCGGTGGGCGATGAGATCGTGATCGCCAGCTCTTCGTTCGACTATCGCGAGGAGGAAGTCCGCACCATCACCGCAATCGCAGACGCCGGAGAGAATGTGTTGATCACACTCGACGCGCCGCTCAACCACCGGCACTACGGCGAGATCGAGACCTATAGCAACGACACGCGGAGCTGGGACATCGACATGCGGGCCGAGGTGGCTGTCCGCAACCGCAGCATCACCATCCAGGGAGTGGCGGAGCAAGATACGGACAACTCCTTCGGCGACCGCGCACGCTTTGACGCCGGCCTCAGCCAAGGCTTCGGCGGTCACACCATGATCATGCCGTCCGCGGGGCAGATCACCATCGACAGCGTCCGCTTTGACCGCATGGGCCAGACCGGTCGGCTCGGCCGCTACCCGATTCACTGGCACGTGACCAAGGACGTCACAGGCGATGTGCTGCGCGGCTCAAGCATCACGAACTCAAACAACCGCGGTGTGACCGTTCACGGCACGGAGGGTCTCATCCTTGAGGGCAACCTGCTGCACGACATCCACGGACACGGCTTCTTCATGGAAGACGGCGTCGAGACCGGGAATCAGTTCCTCTACAACATCGTGCTGGGCATCCACGCCGTGGGCGGTGACGAGACGTCAACCGATCCATTCATTGTCGACACGCACGACACCGCGCAGCAGATCGACAACCGGTTCCTGCAATCCGCCGCTTACTGGATCACCAACCCGGACAACCGGTGGGTCGGCAACGTAGCGGCCGGTTCGGAAGGGACCGGCTTCTGGTTCATCCTGCCGGATTCGCCGATCGGCCTTTCGAGCCAGGACCCGTACTTCAACGGGATCAACGCCCGCCGCACGAACCTCTGGCAGTTCGACCACAACTCGTCGCACTCCTCCCCGGTGGGCCTGACCTTTGATCGTGGGCCCGACATTGACCCCGGCGCGAGCGCCTCTTACGACCCGCCGATCGACCCGGTTGTGAACTACTTCACCGGCTACAAGCACGACGGCGCGGCGATCTACCACCGGGCGCCGGACGGGGTGTTCAACGAGATTCGCTTTGCAGACAACGCCACAAGCAGCTTCAACACGTTTAACCAGGAGGTACGCAACTCGCTCTTCGTGGGCTACAGCCGCGGCAACCGAGACCGATCGCTGCCGGTGACCGGCCACACGCTGTACGACGGCCCCAGCACGCTCGCCGACAGCCACTTCGCCGGCTACACCTCGCCCAACGCGCACATGTTCCGCTCCAACGGTGGCACAGAGAAACGCACGCACCACATGATCAGTGGTATCAGCTTCGAGAACGACGGCTCCGCGAACAGCGTGAGCATCGCCAACGCCGACGGCAGCGGGAGCTTCGGCGGCAATACGGCCGCGTTCTCCACGGTGCTGTACGACGTTGACGGAACGCTGACCGGCCACGTGGGCGGCGGCCCGGGTCACACGGTTGTGACGAACGTTGGCTTCATGCACGACCGCGACGGGAGCGACTTTCAGCCCGCCGGCTGGAATGCGTGGGTGACGGACAACCTGTACGCGGAACTCTTCATCAACACGCTCAACCCGTTCGACGCGTCGAAGCCGATGGTGGAGATGGAGTACACGTCGCCCGCTCGCCAGGTGGCAACGACCTCCGACAACGGAACCCGCAACCGCATCTCGGTCAAGCTGGACGACGGGTTCTACTCCGTGCGATTCCCCAACGGCTTAGGCAACTCGGCGGAGGGGTTCCGCATCCGCCTCGAGGTGCGATCCGGCCCGCCGGCCGAGGGCTCGGCCTTGCTACGCTACATCGGCATCGGGCAGACCATGACACCCGACAGCGGCGTTGAGGTCGACAGCTGGGCGGACCTTGAGGCGGCGGCCGGGGACGCCTACTACCGCGCCGGCGACAACCTCTGGCTGAAGCGTTTTGTCAGCGATGAGTTTGTGCGGATCCTGCCCAACGCGGCGGCGGCCGCTGTGAGCGGTGAGGGTCTCGCACGAGTAGATTCACCAGTGCGGACGCAGAAAGAGCCTTCGCCACTCGAGGTCGATCAACGGGCGGCAATGTGGGTTGCGACCACTGGCGGCAACGATCCGCCAGCGGGCGATGCCGCTGTCAGCGTAGACGTCGCCGGCGCCACCGACCCCAGCGGTCTAGGCGACGATGAGCTTGCACTCTACGAGCTTGATTCGCTCGCTCGCGCCTTCACAAGGACCGAAGGGCGGCAGGGCGAGCTAAGGGCAGACCTAAACCGCGACGGGGATGAAGGCGACGCCGAGCAGCGGGCTGCGGAAGAACTCGCATTCGCTGAGTTTGAAGGGCTCGATTCGTCGGTTGAGTGAGCAGCTACTAGCCGCCCGAGTTCGGTTCAAGAGCACCAGACCGAGGTTTGACTCGTTCGCCTCCCCTCGTAGAGCCAGCTCTTGGGGTTCGGAATCGCCACCAATAGGCGCCGTTGTTGAGTGGACCGACAGCGTCTCCTCCAACCTTCACCCAGCCGCCGTCCCATCGCACGAAGTAGGAGGTGTCCGGCTGAAGCGGCGGGACGTCGTTGAACCGAATCACTCGCGACCCTTGCGCGGCGTGGCGCCGGCTGGGGTCGGCGGACCAAATCGGCTTGCTCTCGTCAGACGTTTGGTAGAGACGAATCGACTTCCCTTTGGTGTTTGAGAAGTCGATCGGAGCGTCGAACTCGATTCGGATCGCCACGTCGCTTGACTCCGTCACTTGAGAGTTCGGCGGCTGATGACCGATCAAGTGCGGGCAGATCATCTCTAGCCGGTGCAATCCCCAGCCCGGCTGCTGGTCACGCGGCGGTGGTGTGGGGACGTCGCCTAGTGACTTGGCGACGCGCCGCCAATCCTGGACCATTCGATTCAAGCGGCCGCCCTCGATCTCGCTCAGGTTGTCGGCTTCGCCGCGGTCGCTCCGCAGGTTGAACAGTTGCCACGGACCGCCGTACAGCCGCGTGGCCTTCCAGTCGCCGTCGATCCAAGCGGCAGAGAACCGGTACCACTCGAAGATCGGAGGCCGAGACACACCGGCGCTAGAACGCTCACCTTTTGGCAGCGGCACGCCTGTCAGCCTCGCAGGACTACCTGCCGCGTCCGCGGCCGGATAGTCGACGCTGGCGAGTTCCAGCACCGTCGGGTAGAGGTCGGTTATGTGAGTCGACGCGTGATTGATGCGCCCGGCGAAGCGCTCGTCTTGCTGCGGCCAGCGAACGACGAGCGGAACCGCCAAGCCCCCTTCGTGGCAGGCGTGCTTGTACAGTCGCATCGGCGTGTTCTTCACCATGGCCCAGCCGTTGCTCGAAGAGGGGTTCGCGCCCGCTCTCCACGGCAGCTGGGCGGCGTCACTCTCCGGGGCGCCGTTGCTGTAGTCTCCGCCGTTGTCGGAGAGGAACGCTACGAAGGTGTTATCGTCCACGCCCGCCGCCTTGAGCGCGTCCAGCACCGTCCCCGTTGCGTGGTCCACCTCCTCAACCGCCGCGGCATAGGCGGCCATACGGGCGTCTTCTATAACGCGGCGCTGTGCCGGCAGCTCTTGCCAGCGCCGGACCTCGGGGCCAGGCTCCGCACGGGGCCATTGAGGATCTACGAGCCCCATGGCGATCTGCCGCTCGTGTCGCTGCTGCGCGATCGCTTCATACCCGCCACGGTACTTTCCGAGATACCTCTCCACCGTCGCCCTTGGCGCCTGGCACGGGTGATGCGGAGCGTTGAACGCAACGTACATGAAGAAGGGAGCGTCAAGCGAAACCGCTTCTTCGATCATCGTTGCCGCTCGCCGCGCAAAGGCTCGGGTCGAGTAGAACCCCGGCGAGAAGCTGCCAAACGATTCGCGGTCGAGGAACCAGTCTTCGCCCCCGGTGAAGCTGTCGGTCATGCCGCCCAAGAACCCGAACGATCGGTCAAACAACTCGGCCGACATCGGATTGGGCTCCCCTGCGTGCCACTTCCCGACCATCATCGTGCGGTAACCGGATCGCTTCAGCAGCGCGGGCAGCGGAATGGCGCGCCGGTAGCTACCCTCGCCGGCGGCGTGATAGGGCATGCCAGACATCAACGCGACCCGGGACGTTGTGCACATCGGCGAGGCGCGGAAAGCCGAGTAGCGTTCTCCACCGGCGGCCAAGGCGTCGAGACGCGGCGTGTGAATCTCTCCGCCGTAACAGCCCAGGTCGCTGTAACCGAGATCGTCCGCCAAAAAGATGACGAAGTTCGGCTGCGTCGCCGCACCGACTCCCTCGCCGACAAGCAAGATCGCCGCGACAATCAGCGCCGATCGCGATCGGCCGTATCGAGGTGGGGTCGCTTGAACTGAAAGCGGCGTCCAATCATTCATCGGATTTACCGGTGGGCCAGAGCGTCGTCTGCTCACCACGGTCCGACTCCAGCCAAACACGGCGGAGTCGAGACTCGCCCGGCTGGCGGCCCGGATCGATCCGGATGGCGGTGACAGGCCCATCAGCGGAGATAGACGCCTCGAATCGGTCGCCAACACGCTTGAGGTCGACGCATCGCGCGGCGGTGAAGGCAGGCTTTGCCTTGCCTACTCGCCAGAACAGCTGCGGCGCTTCGGTGCTGCCGCTCTCCAGCTCAACCATTATCGACTGCCCGCCCGGCGCGATCGGCCGTTTGAGTGCAAGCGTCAAGTACGGGTCGTCGCCGAGGCTGGTGATTACGAGTTCTCTGCCGACCATCTTAAGCCGGCAATCGCTCATCGGTTTCCAACCCGCCACGGGCTTGCTCGCAACACGACGTCTTGGCCGGTTCATCCGCGAGACACCTTCTTGGCTAAGGTCGTAGGCGCCACGGTTGAACGCGGGGTTAGGCAGCGGGCGGACAGCGCCGGTCTCTTCCAGGTGCTGCTCGATCAACCGATCGAGCTGCGCCACAAGCTCTGGCCGCTCCGCGGACAGGTCGTCTTGCTCACCCAGGTCATTGGCCAAGTTGAAGAGCTTCCAACGGTGCCCGCCGTCGGCGCCGCCGAAGAAGATGCGGATCAGCTTCCAATCGCCTTGGTGCACCGCGATTGAGGGCGGCAACCAGTCGGGCACCTTCGGGCTGTGGGGGAAGTAGGTGAAGAACGCACGCGGCGTCGATCGCTCGTCGTTCGTCTCTTCACCCCGCAGCGTCGCCGCGAAGCTCTCCCCATCGAACTGCTGATCCTGCTTGACAGGCAACCCAAGCACCTCTTGCAGAGTCGGGAAGAAGTCACAACTGGTAATCGGCGTATCGCTCGTGGCGCCGGGCTCGGCCACACCGGGCCAGACAACGATACAAGGACCGCGAACACCGCCCTCGTACAAGGTCGCCTTGCCGCCGCGCAGCGGGGCGTTTGAGGTCGGAGGCACGCCCTCGACCTGGTTGTACATGTTTCCGCCGTTGTCGGACGCGAAGACGATGAGCGTTCGGTCGGCGATGCCAAGCCGATCAACCGCGTCGAGCAGGGTTCCAACGGCATCGTCCATGCTCTCGATCATCGCTGCGTACGTTGGACATCGCTGCGGCGATTTTGGATCAACTCGTTCGCGATGCTTCGCAATCAAATCGGCCTTGCCGTCGAAAGGCGCGTGGACGCTGAACATCCAGTAGTTCATGAAGAATGGGCCTTCAGTCGACCCCATGAAGGCGACGGCCTCTTCGGCCATGCGGTCTTCGATGTGTTCATCGGGCGTCTGCGGGTCGAAGTCTGGGTACTTCCACGGGGCCACGTAACTCCCCGCGGGCCCCGGTCCGTACCAGTGCGGCACGTCCATGTCAAAACCGTGTTCAATCGGCGAGTAGGGCTCGAGGCCCAGGTGCCACTTGCCGAAGTGCCCGGCCCGGTACCCGGCACGCTTGAAGGCCTTCACCAGGGTCTCATGCGTGGTCGCGAGCCGATTGACCGAATCAACCGCCGTTGCGCACTCATCGCTGGCAGCGCTCGCTCCCGGCGTGGCTTGGAGGTTCACACGGCCGAGGTGGCAGTTGGGGGAGGTGATCCCATGACGCGCCGGTGCGAGACCCGTGAGGATGCTCGCGCGCGTTGGCGAGCAGAGCGGGCTCGACGAGTAGGCGCGCGTGAACGTCATGCCACGCTCCGCCAACCGCTGAACGTTGGGCGTCTGGTAGAACTCAGTGGTCCCGTACAACGTGGTGTCGCTCCACCCCAAGTCATCCGCGAGGATGAAGACCACGTTCATCCGCTCGGCCGCGCAGCAAGTCGCCGCCATAGCGAAGATCGTCACCGCCACGACGATGGATGCCGTCGCCTTCCTGTCCGAACGCAGAAGCGGATCGATCGTGTAGCGCCACATCAGCCGAACTCGTCGATGAGGGTTTAAGAGGGCGCAGTCCAGAGTGAACTACGCGACGAGGTCAGCGTAACTCGCCGGCGGGCGTTGTCCTACACTGCTAATCAGAATCGACCGGAAACAGCGATTAGGTCGCGGCCGCCGGTTCGCAGCGAAGATCGGACGACGACCGGAACGACGTGACCGATCGCCGGCGTCTCGACCAAGTGATCAGCGCACGCGTCGCCAACACGACATCCTCGGCCGAGCGGGCCCGGAGTTTCCGGCCCGAGTCGGAAATCTTGGCATTTTGCCAATTAATTCAGATTACTCTGGCCAACCCGCTGACGTGAACGAATGCGAGTGCGTCGATAGGGCACCTCGCTGCGCGGGGCCCTCCGCGTAGTTACTCCTCTTCGCCGACCTCCTCAGATGCACGCCAATGACTCAGCCTACCCGTGTCTCGCCCTTGTTCTCCCTGCTAACCGCGCTATGCGTGGCAAGCCCCGTCTCGGCGGGACTCGTGTACCAAGCGGAGTTTGATACCGACGGTGACTTCGAAGGTTGGGTGGACTTCCAAAACCGCCTCGGCTCGTCGACCGTTAGCGGGGGTGTTTGGTCGGGTTCAGGCGGGACGAGTGGCGATCCTCAGCTCCGCACCACGGGCGGGGCGGTCGAGGTCGACCTGTCGGCCTTCCCGGCGGTTGAGCTGCAGATCCGAGCCAAGAACAACACCGGCGAGCAGATGATCGGCGGAGTCAGCTACGTGTCGTTCGTCGGACCGGCCGCCAACAATACCCCAGGGTTGCCGACCGTGAACTTCAACTTTACGCCGGCCGCCGCTGACACATTCGAAGTCTTTAAGGTTGACGTGAAGTCGATCATCGCCGGGCTTGCCGGCACCGATAACGTGCTGCGGTCAATTAGGCTCGACGTGATCAACACCCCCGTCACCGGCGACACCTTCGAGATCGACTGGGTCCGCGTGGTCGCGATCCCCGAACCATCCTTGATGCTGCCGCTCTCTGCCGCCGCCACGTGCGTGGCGACGGCACGCCGCCGCCGGCATGTTTAAGCTAGCGACGCCTGATGAAGTTGTCCCGATTCGCAGAGCCCAGGAACCAACCCACCTAGAAATAGTGAGCAGCGGGCAAGGATCGCCGAGAGAGCCTGATCGGCAGTCCCGCTTTGCAGGCCTGCTGGAAGACGCTCAGTCGCGCCTGTACGGGTACATCCACATGCTGGTCCGCAACGTGACCGACGCAGATGACGTGTTCCAGCAAACCACCGTGGTGATGTGGCGGAAGTTCGACTCGTACGACCCACGCGTCCGGTTCCTCACGTGGGCTTGCGGCGTGGCGAGGCTTGAAGCGATGAACCATCTGCGGCGGCGCAAGCGTCTGGTCCTCTTAGGGGACGACGTTGACCGCCTGCTGGTGGAGGCGTTCGAGCAAGTGCCCGTGGACGAGCACGAGGGGCGCCGGGACGCATTGGCCGAGTGCCTTAAGGGTCTGCCCGAGCGCGATCGCAAGCTGCTACGCCAATGCTACCTCGATTCCCTGCCCGTTCGCGAAATCGCGGAGCGGCTGAGTCGGACGCCTCAGAGCGTGCACAACTCACTCCGCCGCATCCGCCAGTCGCTATTTCAGTGTGTCAGCCGCCGTCTAGGCGGCGCGGCCGGCTGACTCCACCAAGACAACACGTCTCAAGCCTAGAAACCGAACGCGATGGATCAGCCTCCGGCAATCATCGAAGACCTCGCCGAGTCGCTCGTCGCCGACGCGATCACGGATGACCAGATCGATCAGCTGGATCGGATGCTGACCGAGCAACCCGAAGCGCGCGCAAGGTTCGTCCGGTACGTGCTCCTCCACAGCGATTTACACCTCGCCTTGCACGCCGAGGAATCGGCCCGAGACGCGCTCGATCTGCTCCGCCGCCGCCAGACGGTTCCTCCCCACAAGCACGTCTTGGCGTCGGCTCGACGTCAAAGCCACTGGATTGGGTTAGGGCTTGTTGCGTCGCTCGCCGCCTCGGTGGCTGGCCTCCTAATCCTTGCTCCGCAGACTCCGAAGCCCGGCGTCTCGGCCCAGGTTAATCCGCAGCTGATCCGACCGGCCGTAGCGGCGGTTGAGGCCGTAGCGACAGCCTACGACGCCGCCGACGCAGACTGGACCCTCAACGGCCAGCCTCCGGCGACCGGTGAGCGCGCGCTTGCCCCGGGCGCACGGCTGGTGATCGCGTCGGGAGCCCTTGAGCTAGCCTTCCGCAGCGGGCCGCAGGTGATCGTTGAAGGTCCAGCAACGCTCCGCTTGCTCTCCGACATGGAGTTGGTTCTCGACAGTGGACGGCTCACGGCACGCGTTCCTCAAGACGCACTCGGCTTCTCGGTTCGGGCCGGCAGCACCCGTGTGATCGACCTCGGTACCGAGTTCGGCGTGGTCGCCGCGAGGACCGGCCGAGCAGAAGTCGCGGTATTCGAAGGCGAAGTCCTCGTCGCGCAAGCCAACGGAGAGCAATCGCAGGAGCGACTGATGGCCGGCCAGGCCGCCGTGTCCGACTTGGGCAGGATCACCGAGGCGCAGTTTTCACCGGAAGACCTCAACCTGGTGCGCGCCCTGCCGGCGACGCCGCCTTCCGACAACCATGAGGTGATTGCCAACTACCGCCGCGACTACGTCACCGCCGAAGCGAATCAACCAACGCCGGTCCGCGGCTGGCAGTACTTGTGGAACCGCAACGGCCCCCAAGGCGACCCGCGGAACTACGTCCCGCTGCTCTCCAATGGGTCGTTCCACTACGCACCGGGGGGAACGGGCGTCTTCCCGGGACCCGACCCGGCCTTCTCACTCCACCTACGCGAGTACGGCGGCCACCCGGGCCGCGACGCGACGGCTTCCAAGGTGCACGAGTTCGGCCACGGCCCCGTAGCGGCCTTCACCGTCTCGCGACCCGGTCGCTATCGGCTTGTGGAGAGCTGGGTCAACCGACTCGACCCGATTGACGAAGACCCGGAGTGGGCCACCAACGAGTTCGGCCTGGATGTCATGGTCCACGTCAACGACCGCGCTCCGTTGGTGAAGAAGTTTGCTAAGGGGCTTAGGACCGTCGCGTTCGACGCCGAGCTGGGCGAACTCACTGCCGGCGACACGATCTACGTTGTGGTCGGCCCTAACCAATCGAGCCGCTACGACACCTTCCACTGGAACTTCTCCATCGCGCGGCTCGCCGACCAGCAAGCCGTCGATGGCCGCGACGCGATTTAACGGCATCGATCGACACTGCGAACCGACTCTTCTCGAAATACTCGTCATCACAGGCTGGACACCCCGAAATGAAACTCTCTACAGCGTTGCTTAGGCTCGTCGTCCCGGCCATCGCGTTATCCACCGGCGTTGCGAACGGCCAAATCCTGTACGAGGCGAGCTTCGACTCCGATGGCGACTTCGAAGGCTGGGTCGACTTCCAGAACCGCCTTAGCTCCGCCACGGTCGCCGGCGGCGTGCTCGCCGGCGTCGGCGGAGCCAACAACGACCCGCAGCTGCGCACCGCGGAGGGCACGCTCAACGTTGACCTCAACCTTGTCGACGACGCGGTCTTTCAGGTCCGCGCGAAGTCCAGCGAAGGCGGTCCGATCGCCGGCGGTTTGAGCTACATCTCGTACGTTGGCCCCAACGCGACCAACACCCCGGGACTGCCGGTCATCAACTTCAACTTCACGCCTGCCGCGCCGGACGAGTTTGAGCTGTTCAGCGTCAACGCGAAGTCGATCATCGACTCGCTCGGTGGGACGGACGGCGTGCTGCGATCAGTTCGCCTTGACGTGATCAACAACGCGCCGCTGACCGGCCAGACTTTCGAAGTCGACTTCATCCGCGTTGTCGCTCTCGATGCCGGAGACGCGAACGGCGACGGCGTCGTTGACTCATTGGACTTCCAGCTTATTTCTGACAACCTCTTCAACACCGTCACGGCTGGCACGTCCGGCGACATCACCGACGACGGCGTGGTTGACTACGCGGACTTCGCCCTTTGGCGCGAGCGGGTCGCCGTGTCGGGCAACGTGCTCAACGGTGTGCCGGAGCCAGCGGGCGCCCTCGCGTTACTCGCCCTGTCGGCGGGCCTCGTCATTGGCCGGCGGAGGCTGGCGATCGCTGGGCTCGCCGTGGCGATGGGCGTCGCCCTGCAAGGCAACGCCACCGCCCAGGTGGTCGCCGAATTCAACTTCGATACGCCAGGCGATACGGAGGGGTGGACCGGTGTAAACACCGACAGCCTAACGGTCGCAAGCGGCTCACTAACCGGAACGGCGGCAACGACGGATCCGCAGCTCCTCTATGAAGATCAAGCGGTTATCGGCGACGGCAGCTTTCGGTTCAGCGCGGTCGAGTTCCGCGTCCGCGAGACACCGCTCGTTACCGAGTTTGACCCGATCGGGATCGTCGTCACCCTCTCCGGCACCGACTCAACAGCCCAAACCCTCTTCGTTGGGAACACCGCGCCTGAGTTGTTTTCCGCCGTCTCTTCGGGCGACGACTTCTTGACCGTCACCGTGGACGTGTCGAGTTACGTAGGCGACGCGATTGACTTTATTCGCCTCGATCCAATCGGCGGGCCCGACTCCAACGGGGCGTCGCTGGAAGTTGACTCCATCCGTATCCTGCAAGGCACGCTGCTCGGAGATGTTGATGAAGACGGCGACGTCGACCTCGCCGATAAGACAATCCTCCGCGACAACCTGTTTGAAACCGGCCTGTCGCGCTCCGAGGGCGATCTCAATCTCGACGGTGTTGTTGACTTCACCGACTTCCAAGAATGGAAGCGGTTCTTCTCGCCTTCGGGGTCGGCTGCCGTCCCCGAGCCAACGGCGGCCGCCTCGGTCGCTTTGCTCGTTGCGTCATTGCTGGCCCTCCGTGGAGGCCGCCGGACCACGCTCTGCCTGGTGCTGGGCGTTTCTGTACTCGCTTGCGGGCAAGCCCAAGCGGTGGACGTCCTGTGGATCCAATCCATCAACAATAACTACACGACTGACGGCAACTGGAGCTCTGGCCTGGTGCCCGAGGGCGACTTTGACGAGGTCGCCATCATCGGCAACGCCACGGTCCCTGTCGGCGTCGCCGACCTTGCTTCAAGCGCCTTCTCGCCTGGCGGCATGACTCTTGGCGGCGCCGCAGACGGTTCGGGCACACTCAACGTTTCCTCGGGCGGATCGATCACCGTCGCACCCGGGGTCACCGTAGGCGCGGGAAACATCAATGTCGGCGGCGCGGGCAGCGGGTTCTTGAACATCAGCGGGACCGGCTCGGTCACGGCCGAACGGGTCCTCGTAGTCGGCCCGCCGGACTCGGCGTTGACGCTCTCCGATTCGGCGACGCTCTCGCTCGTCAACGACTCAGGCCTCAGCAGCCAGTTCGGCCGCACGCTCCGCGTCACCGGCCCGTCTGTCAATCTGAACGCCGCGGGGAACCTGCAGTTCCTCGGCGCGGGCGCTTACGTCGCTGAAATCACCGGACCGACGCACTCCACGTTCGGTGTTGCCGGCACAACGACCCTCGGCGGCGCCCTGCAGATCGAGTTCAACGGCTACAGCCCGCAGGTGGGTGACTCGTGGGACCTCGTCGACACCGGGAACTTGGTCGGGCAGTTTGCGTCGCTCGAAGCAACAGGCGTCACGCTCGGACAGGGGCAGCAGCTGGTCGTTCGCGATGTCGTCGACCCCTTGAGCGCCAACGGGCGTGTCGCGAGGCTGGGCCTGGAGCAACAGCTGGTCCTTTCCGTTAATCGGTCGAGTGGCGTTGTGGCCATTCGCGACCCGTCCGGCTCAGGGCAGGTCGATTTTGACGGCTACTCGGTCGCCTCAGCGTCAGGTTCGATCGGCTTCGGGACCTGGAACCCGTTGGAGAACCAAGTCGCGGGCTGGGAAGCGGCTCAAAACTCCAACGCCAACCGGCTAACCGAGATCCAGCCAATCGGGTCGACGGTCGCGCCGGGAGGCCCCGGGCTGAGCCTCGGCTCGATCTTCTCGCCCAATGACTCGCAATGGGGGGTCACCGGCGAAGACTACACGTTTGAGTACTCGCAGTCCGACGAAGGGGTCATTCAACAAGGCATCGTCGAGTACGTCGGCGAGGCGAACGGAGTCAACACGCTCGTTCTGCAAGTCGATCCGGGCACCGGGCAAGCCGTACTCTTCAACGGCTCGGAAACGATCACCGGCAGTATCCAGGGCTACGACATTGCATCCGCGTCCGGCTCGCTTAATTCAGGCGACGGACAGTGGAACAGCCTTGATGACAGCAACCTTGGCGGCGGTGACTGGCGGGAGAGTAACGTCAGCGACAATCGAGTCGCCGAACTCAAGGAGGGTGGCGAGCTTGTTCTTGGACAATCCGGGACCAGCCTATTCGACCTGGGGACGCTGTTCGACGTGTCCGGTGAGCAAGACCTCGCCTTACAGTTTCTGATCGCCGGTGAGTCGGCCCCCAAGCCGGGCGTGGTGATCTACGAGCCGATCGAAGCCGGCCTAGCCGGCGACTACAACAGCGACGGCGCGGTGGATGCCGCGGACTTCACCGTGTGGCGTGATCTGCTTGGGCTGGAGACCTCGCTGGCCAATGAGAACCCCGCGGCGGCCACGCCGGGCATCGTGGACATCGAAGACTACCTGTTCTGGAAGTCGCAGTTCGGTGCGGTCGCTTCAGCAGCGTCGACCAACGTCCCCGAGCCCGCTTCACTGAGCTTGGGGCTCGCCTCGGTGGCGGGCGCCATTGCCATCCGACGCCGCTAAGCCGAGTCCTTTCGCAACTCCCGTCTGGAGATAACCTCTTGCGTTTCGCTTACTGGCTGCCGATCGCAATCATCGCTCTATGCGTTGCGGGATGCGGAAAGTCTGGGATCCCACGCTACACCGTGGCGGGCGAGGTCCGTTACGCCGGTGAGCCGGTGCCGAAAGGGAAGCTGACCTTCGAACCCGACCGTGAGCGTGAAAACCGGGGCCCGGCCACCACGGCGAAGATTGAAAACGGCCGCTTCCGAACACCGTCCGGCATGGGGACCGTTGGGGGGCCGATTGCGGTAGTGGTTTATGGCTTCGATGGCTCGCCCCCGAACGAGGTCTCCGCCTACGGCAAGCCACTCTTCCCACCGTACGAGACAACCATCGACGTGGACTCGGACACGTCAGACCTTCTTATCGAAATTCCTAAGTCGGAATCAAGGAACGCACGATGACCAACCGCGCCGCCCTGAAACGAAACGCTCGCTGCGCGTTCACGCTGGTTGAGCTGCTGGTGGTAATCGCAATCATCGGCATCCTCGTCGCCCTGCTGCTGCCGGCAGTTCAATCGGCGCGCGAGGCCGCTCGCCGAACGCAATGCGTGACGAATCTCAAGAACCTCGTCCTCGCCACCCATAACTATCACGATCGCCAGCAAGAGTTCCCATCGGGCTACATCAACCTCCAGCCTCCTGGAAACGTGGCGGGCGAAGGGTGGGGCTGGGGGGCGTTGTTGCTTCCCGACGTGGAGCAGCAACCTTTGCACTCCACGCTTGCCGTTACCGAACGGAGCCTGCTCGAGGCCCGAACGGCCGCCGCAAGCGATCTGGGACTGGCGAGAGTTCTGCAAACCGCGCTGCCAGTCTTCCGCTGCCCCAGCGATTCCGGCCCTGATCTGATCGGCGGGCCCGACCCTTCGCAGCGGGATACGTCGCTCGGCCGCTCAGGTCACACCGAGCCCGCGGCAGCCGCGAACTACATGGCCAACAGTGGGTTGTTCGATGGCGGCGCCAACCGCCCGAACAACGGCGTCTTCTTCGCGAGCGCGCCGGGGCCTATCTCCATGCGGTCGATCCTCGATGGCACCAGCAACACCATCGCCCTGGGCGAGCGGCACGGACTGGGTAACTGCAACTCCGGATGGTGGCTGGGCTGCATCAACCAGGGGGGACGGTCGAAGTCGGGTCCGGCCATGGTCGTCGCCCGCGTGAGCGAGCCGCTGAATATCTACGACGCCGACTGCAACAGCGGGCCGGGGGGTGATTGCTCCATTACCGATGAGTGCGGCGAGGGTTTCGCGAGCCTCCACCCGGGTGGAGCGAACTTCGCCTTCTGCGACGGTTCCGTGCGGTTCTTGAATGAGGACATCGACTTTTCCAACGCCGGCTTAGTCGACGGTCCCGACGGCCCAAGCTTGACCGGCCTAGACAACCCGGAGTCACGGTACCGCGAGAACCGCCTAGGTCTGTATCAGCGGCTCGGCATCCGTAACGACGAGTTGCCGACCGATGAGTGAGACCCCGACAGCCGACGCCTGGCGGGTGTCGTTAGAACGCTCTGTTCGTACGGCGGTTTGCGGCATGCTCGCCGCACTGCTCCCGGCTTGGGCGTCGGCCGCCGATCGGCCCAACATCCTGATGATCGTTACCGACGACCAGGGCGCTCAGATGGGCGCCCTCGGAACGCCCGGCGTATCGACCCCAAACATGGACGCGATCGCCGCGGGCGGAACGCTCTTCCGCAACGCGTTTGTGCCTCACCCAACGTGCAGCGCTTCGCGGGCCGCCATCATGACCGGCACGCTGCCGCACACCAACGGCACGCTCACCAATGTCAACGAGTTCTTCGGCCCCGACCCGAGCGGCGAATCGTGGTATAGCAATCCAAACTCCCCCTACAACCGCAACTCGATTAACCCGGCGCTTCCAACGCTAATCGAGAAGCTCGACGACGCCGGCTACCGAACAGCGGTCACCAGCAAGCTGCACTTGGCGACGCATGACCGATTCCCGTTCGACGTCTGGATAAGCGGCGAGATCAACGGCAACGACGTCGCCACCGGTCGGTCGACAACGCTGGAGAGATTCCTCACCGGCAACGGGCCGCAGGATGATCCGTTCTTCGCAATGGTTAACATCCGCTCGCCTCACCGGCCGCTCAACAGCTTCCAGTCCAACTCGCAACCCGACCCCGATCCGTCGGTGGTTGAGATCCCCGCCACGCTGCCCGATACGCCTGCCGTGCGTGACGACTGGGTGCGTTATCTCAAAGCGATCCAGCGATCCGACGATCTGGTTGGCGAGGCGTTGACCGCCCTGTCCAACAGCGGTCGCGAGTCGGACACGCTGGTGGTCTTCCTAGGCGATCATGGGCCGGCCTACCACAACGGGAAATGGACCCCCTACGACCTCGGCTTGCGAGTGCCGATGGCGATCCGCGGGCCGGGGTTCCAGCAGGGTGCGGTGACCGATGAGCTGGCGTCGTCGCTTGACCTGATGCCGACGCTGCTGGAAGCCGCCGGCATCGAGTCGCCCGCGGTGCAGCACGGCGAGTCGCTGATCGGCGTGCTAAGCGGCACGGGCGGCGTGGAACGCGGCTACGTCATCGGCGAGGTGCCCCACCCTAGCGGGCACACCGAGCGAAGCGTTCACGATCAGCGTCATCACCTCATCTACCGCACCAACCGCGACGCCGCGCGCTTAGTGCCGGCCGATAACCGGGACGCGGTTTGGGGGAATTGCGTTTATCAGGAAACGATCGATCAGCAAAACGCGTTCCCGGCCGCCTATGAGCGGCTGCAGCAGATCGACAACGGCACGCTCGGCGGCAGCCCGCCGGAGTTCGAGCTCTATGACCTGCAGAACGATAAGTGGGAGACCACCAACCTCGCAGCCGATCCACAGCAGGCGGCGGTGCTCAACCGCATGAAGGTCGCGTTGCAGGTTGACGCCGTCCGCACGGAGGACACCGCCACGCGGATCTTCGCAACCCAGCCGCAGCGAACCGGCGGCACCATCCGCCTTGATCTGGCCGACGGCTTCGACGGCGTTGGACCACTCGACGCTGATCCCGCTTGGACAACCCAGCTTCTTGGCGCTTCATCAGCCGACTTCGAAATAACTGGCGGGGTCGTTGACGCGCCACCAGGCCCGCGTGCCTTAGCGACCCGAGACGGCGCCGCCCTGGGCGTCGGCGAAGACTTCGCCGTCTCGGTCGAGACCCGCTTCCCGTCGACCGGCGTCGGCGGGGGCGTGGTCTTTGGCTACACCGACAACGATAACTATCACGAGCTGCAACTGCTCGACGGGCGTTCGACGCCCGGTGGCGTTGGAAAGGACCTGCGTCTCCGCCAGCGGTCAGGGGGCGTGGAGTCTCAACTCCTTTTTACTTCCGACTTGCCCAACTACTCCGGCGGCTGGTACGAGGTGAACGCGGCGTACGACGCCGACACCGCATCGCTGCAGATCGACATCCTCGACGACGCGGGTCAACCCTACTACAGCGAGACGGTCGTGCTTACGTCCCCTTTGCCAGCGGGCGGGCAGTTTGGATTCAGCACTTGGTCGTCGAACGCCTCGGAGTTTGACAACTTCTCATTGCGCCTTGGCGACAACGTAACCGCCGACGGACTGCCGGTGCTCGGCGACCTGAACGGCGACGGCAGACTGTCCCTGCTTGATGCCGCCGCCTTCGAATCCGCCCTAGGACAAGACGGCGCCGCCAACGCCGCCTTTAACTTCGTTACGCCTGACGAAATGATCGACGAAACCGACTTCCACTACTGGCTCACGGTGCTCGTGCCGCTGGTCAACGGCATCGGCCCCGCCGACGGCGACTTCGACCTGAACGGGGTTGTGGACATCGCCGACTACATGACTCTGACACAGTCATTCGGTGGCGCCGGCGCGGCGCTTACGGCTGACGGCAACGGCGATGGTCGGGTGGATGCGGCCGACTACACGATCTGGCGTGACGGGTTTGCTGCGCAGCAGAGCCTGGCCATCCCCGAGCCCACCGCGATTTGCCAATTGTTGGCCGCGATTACCGGCCTACGCCTTCGACGCTCGCGGTAATCCCAGCCGCGAGTGCCGGGCCTTTCACTCCCACCCTGAGGACCAACGGCGGTGATCGCCTGGCCGGAATGAAGCAAGCAAACGCTCATCGCTGCATACTCGGTCGCGTCGAGCCCTTCGCCCTGGTCGCGCTCATGGCGGGCGCGACGCTGGCCGACACCCGGCGTCCATCGAACGACCACCATGCAACCAGCGCCTCGTCCTGGACGGGGTCCGTCACGCCGGACCGGGCTCTGGTAGATCAAGCCATCGCGGGCATACCAAAGCATGACCGGTATGTTGGCATGTTCTATTTCGTGTGGCACGGCGCCCACAGCCAGAGCGGCCCGCACGACATCACCAAGCTCACCGCCGACCGCGAACCAGCGTGGGGCCCGGTGGGCGCCTTCCACCATTGGGGCGAGCCGGAGCTTGGCTACTACGTGGCGACCGACCCTTACGTGTACCGCCGCCACGCCTCGATGCTGGTCGACGCCGGTGTCGACACAATCCTGATCGACGTGACCAACACGGCCATCTACCGTCAGCAGGTGACCGTGTTGCTCGAAACCTGGGCGCGGATGCGACGCGAAGGAGCGTCGACACCTAAGGTCGCGTTCCTGGCGAACACCAACCAAGGGGTTGTCGTCGAACGCCTTTACGAGTGGCTCTACAAGCTCGGCAAGCACCAGGACCTTTGGTTCTACTGGGAAGGCAAGCCGTTGATCCTGGCCGATAGGGCCGAGGCGCCGCCGGATACGAGAGACTTCTTCACTTTCCGCCGATCGTGGGCGTGGTCCAAGACGAGCTGGTTTGGCGATGGGCGGGGCAAATGGACCTGGATCGACGATTCCCCGCAGAAGCCGGGACTCGACCCGAGTGGCAGCAAAGAGCAGATCAGTGTCGCCGCGGCCGGACACCCAACGCGAAACCTAGGCCGCAGTAACCGGCGGAGCAAGCAGCCACGGCCTTCTCGGGAGCGGCCCAACGGGCGAATCTACTTCCGCGAGCAATGGCAGCGGGCGCACGAAGTCGACCCGGAGTTCGTGCTGGTCACCGGCTGGAACGAGTGGGTCGCTCAGCGGTTCGTTGCCGGCAAGGGGCCGCAACACGGCCGGCGATTCCTCGGCAAGAAGCTCAAGGAGGGTCAGAGCTACTTCGTCGATCAATACAACCACGAGTTCAGCCGCGATCTTGAGCCGATGCGGGGCGGGCACGGCGATTTGTACTACTACGAACTTGTCGATCAGGTCCGGCGCTACAAGGGCTGCCGATTGCCGCCCGTACCGGGGCCGCCGACGCCGATTGCCGTCGACGGCGCCTTCGATGATTGGCGCGGCGTCCCAACACGCTACTTCGACACCCCGGGAGACTCCGCTCATCGCGACCACCCGGCGTGGGGCAGCTTGCCGCGACTAGTAGACCGGAGCGGGCGGAACGACTTTGTCGAGGCGCGGGTCGCTTACGACGAGGCGCAGGTGGCGTTCCTGGCAAAGACGCGTAGACCGATCGTGCGCGGCAGCGGGGCGTGCATGCTGCTCTTGATCGACTCCGATCAGCAACGCGCCACCGGATGGCACGGCTACGACTACGTGGTGAGCCACAGCCCTACGCCGGGCGAGCCGTCGAGGCTGTTCTCGCTGTCCGAGTCGGCCGGTCGGCGCGTCGCCCAGCCGATCGCGGATGTCGACGCCGCGATCGCCGACGAACGGATTGAGCTGAGCGTGCCGCGTCGAGTCTTCCCCGACGGCGAGCTCTCCTTCGACTTCCACTGGTACGACAGCGCCGAACCGCTGGAGTCTTTCGACGATCTCTCCGAGCACGGCGACAGCGCCCCAAACCGCCGCTTCAACTACCGATTCAACACCTCCGGCTGAGATGCACGCCATCCGAACCTTCGCAAGACACCGACTGTCGCCAATCGCCCTGATTGTGTTCTGCTGCGGCTTCGTCGCCGTCGCCGCTGCGCATGCCGATGAGCGTCCCAACCTCGTGGTGCTCTTCACCGATGACCAACGCTGTGACGCGGTTGGCTACTCCGGAAACACCGCGGTTAGTACACCGAACCTCGATCGGTTGGCGCGTGCCGGCGTTGTCTTCGAGAACTGCTTCGTCAACACGTCGATCTGCGCTATCAGTCGAGCGAACCTGCTAACGGGTCAGTATCCGGCTCGGCACGGCGTGGTTGACTTCTTCCGCGTGCTGTCGCCGGAACAGCTTGATCGGACGGCGCCGGGGCGACTTCAGGCGGCCGGTTACCAGACTGCTTTCTTCGGCAAGTGGGGCATCGGCGACTCCCCCTCGAGCACAATCCTGGGCGCCCAAGTGTTCGACTACTGGGCCGGCCAGCCGATGCAGACGTGCTTCTTCCACGAGAGCGACTGCCGCTACGTCAACGCCGATGGCTTCCGACGAGACCCGGCCGACCTCTGCGATTGCCCGGCGGACAGCGACGGCCGCGTCGGCTACCGAAATCGGATCGGCCGGGAGGGGCTAGTCAAACCTTTGCATGTGGACGCCGATGTAGTGCCCCGCCACGTTGATCGATTCTTGGACGGACGCGACGACGAGAAGCCGTTCTGCATGATGGTGTTCTTCAAGGCGCCGCATTCGCCGTTCGAAGACTGGGCGCCCGAGTTCGAGTCGGCGACGGACGGCCTCGTGATGCCGACCCCGCCATCCGCAACACTCGACAACGCTAAGCGTGAGCCCAATATCGTGCGTCGTTCGCTCGGCTCCAAATCGGGGATGAAGTACCTGACCGAACCGGAATCCCTCGATAGGCACCTGCGTGACTACTACCGCTTGATCAGTTCGATGGACGCCGGCGTTGGGAAGATCGTTGAGCACCTGCGACGCCGTGGACTGGACGACAACACCGTCTTCCTGTTCACCTCGGATAACGGACACTTCAAAGGCGAGCACGGCCTAGCCGGAAAGTGGCTCATGTACGAGCCCTCGCTGCGCGTCCCCGGTTTCCTGTACGACCCGCGTCGACGTGGTGGGTTCGCCACTCGCAAGATGGTGACCACGATCGACTTCACCGCCACTCTCCTCAGCCTGGCCGGCGTGGACGTGCCGGCCGACATGGACGGCCGAGACCTTACGGTCTTGGCGGACGACCCGACCGCCGATTGGCGTGACGACTTCTACTACACGCACCCGTACGTCCACAACAATAAGCTGCCGCACACCGAGGGCGTGCGAACGGAGCGTTACTGCTACACGCGTTACCTCAACGCAACGCCTGTGCTTGAGCAGTTGTTCGACCTCCACACGGACCCGAACCAGCTCGCAAACCTAGCGGGCGATCCACAACACGCCGACCTACTCTCGGAGCTGCGGAGCCGCTGCGACGACTTAGCGCGACGCAGCGGTCCGGTCCGGGAGAATATCGCCGCGACTTCGCGTTAGCCACGACTCCACCGACTCGTTGATGACATTTATGCCAAGCCGATTCTGCACGCTCGCCGCGCTGGTGTGCTGCCTAGTCTCCCCGATTCAAGTAATCGCCGAGGAGGGACGCGTCACCGCGTCGCGTCTAAGGTGTGAGGCCCTCGTGGACCCATTGGGTGCTGGGACGACCACGCCCGAGCTGACGTGGATCGCGTTGTCCGACGAGCGCGACCAACGGCAACTGGCGTACCACATGGTTGTCGCTTCAACGCCCGAGGCGGCAGAACAACTCAACGGCGACCTTTGGGACACCGGCCCTACCCTGGCGGGCTTTGGACCGGTCGCCTACGCCGGCAAACCCCTTCGCTCTGGCGACCGAGCGTACTGGCGAGTGCGACTGCAAGACAGCCACGGTGACTTCGGTGACTGGAGTGAGATCGCCCACTTCTCAATCGGGCCACTGACCGAAGCCGATTGGCAGTCCGATTGGATCGGATACGACCGCGCGGTCGCCACGACGCCCGAACCCGCGGAATTCGGCGCCGCACGCCGCATTGCGAGACCAACGCCGGGCGCCGGGCCGCCGACGGATGGACCCGCCGGCGAGTATTTCCTTGCTCGCAACTGGCGGCTACCGGACGGTGTCGAGATCGCATCCGCAGAGTTGCTTGTTGCCGGCGACGACAACTGCGGCTTCGCGATCAACGGCAAAGAAGTCGCCCACCCAATCTTCCCAGACCAGCCGATGCTGGTGGATGTGCGTCCCTACCTCGTCGGCGGGATCAACCGTCTCCGTGCTCGGGTCGGCAACGCCTCAGCAGGACCGACGGGACTGGCCGCACGCCTGATCCTACGCACGCCCAGCGGCGAAGTCATGGAACTGGTTAGCAACTCGGAGTGGAAGGCGTCCTCCAAAGCGTTTGGCTCCGGTTGGGCCGAGACTTCGATCGCCTCATTCGAAACGCCTGCGGTAGACATTGGCGAGGCCGAGACCTCTCCCTGGGGACCGCAAACGCTGCGGCATCTAACAACCGCGCCCGCGGCGTACCTCCGCCGTGAGTTTGACGCGGCAGGCACGATCGTTCACGCCACGCTCTCGGTCGCAACGCTCGGCTGGGCGGACGTCACCCTCAACGGACAGGCGGTCAATACGGACTTCTTCAGCTCGGGATGGACGGACTACGAGAAGCGCGTCTATTGCCGCACTTACGACGTGACCGGCCAAGTCCGTGCTGGCGCCAACGCTCTGGGCGTTGTGCTCAGCCCCGGGTGGTACGGCGGCCACATCGGCTGGAAGGGCGAACGGGACCACTACGGCTCGAAGCCGCGGGTCCGCCTGCAGCTTCGTGTGGAGTACGAAGACGGCAGCATCGAAACGGTTGGCTCCGACGCGGCGTGGCGAGCCGGGTTTGGCCCCATCACGGCCGCCGACATCCTGGTGGGCGAAGAGTACGACGCCCGCCGCGAACTCGGCGCGTGGGATTCGGCCGGCTACGACGCAGCGGGCTGGGATCCCGCCTCCGTCGGTGGAGTAAAGACGCCGCCGATCGAGCCGCACCCCGGTCCAGCGGTGGTGATCGTCGAGGAGTTCCCCGCCCAATCGGTTACCGAGCCCGCGCCCGGTGTCTTCGTGTTTGACCTTGGGCAGAACTTCGCCGGAGTAGCGCGACTCACGGTACGCGGCCGTCAGGGCCAGCGGTTGCAGTTGCGTTTCGGCGAACGGCTCAACGATGACGGCACGCTCTACCACACCAACATGCGTTACGCACGAGCCACCGACTACTACACCTGCCGCGGCGGGGACGAAGAGACCTGGACGCCGCGACACACATTCCATGGGTTCCAATACGTCGAGGTGACGGGCCTCGATACCGAGCCGGACGCCGGCATGATCACCGGCTTGGCGTTGAGCAGCGACACGCCCCTCGCCGGAGAGTTCAAGTGCTCCAGCCCGATGCTCAATCAGCTCGTTAGCAACATCCTCTGGACGCAGCGCGCCAACTTCATCGATATCCCGACGGACTGCCCGCAACGGGACGAGCGTCTCGGCTGGACCGGCGACGCTCAGGTGTATGTGAACGCGGCATGCCTCAACGCCGACTCGCAGGCGTTCTTCGACAAGTGGCTCGTTGACCTAGTCGACGCCCAACGTGGCGA
>JBCDJN010000018.1:0-60151 GCA_039414355.1 Planctomycetota bacterium
ACCGCCGAGGGCGCCGGCCTGATCGCCTTCGCCCTGGTCGCCACCGCCGCCTCGCTAGTGAGCAGCCGGTGGGTGTTCAAGCGGGCGCTGGAGAGTTATCGGAGTGCGAGCAGTTAGCAACGACTCGTGGGTGGCAGAGCTGTATGGCGAATCTGATTTTCGAGAACTCGCCGGAGATTGCGTGGTACACAGACCTTTATCCGTTCTTCTCACAGATACCAGGCGCGATCGGCGGGTACGACTGGCTCTGGACTGATGTTGAGTTGAACTGCGCCCTGCCCTTGCCAGAAAGCGCCGACGGCAGCTACTGGCTTTCGGGTGAAGAGTTGTGGCGATTCGTGCAGTCCCGTCCCCAGTTCATCTGGTCGGTGCTTTCGGCCATTCCGCGCGAGAAGCGTGCGGAAGCCGAAGCCTGCGATGCTTGGCCGTACGCGGATGGTAACGGGAGCCTGTGGCTCGGGTCGCCCACGCCACAACACCCGTACGCGGATTTTGAGATCGTGTGCTGGGACTCCGGCGCGACGCTCCTCATCAACGGTGACGAACAGTTCTCAAAGGCTTTTCGACAAGCCTACCCAGGGGCTGCCGATCTGAGAGCTGATTGACCTGGACGACGCAAATCAAGCCCGCCCGTAAGGCGCGACGCCGGAGCTTCGCTTCGCTCGATCCGGCCTACATTCTCGCCGACCATGCACGCCAGCTACTCAACAAATCGCAACCCAAGCCAATCCGCGTGGTCCAGCGTATCCCCGCGGTCGGCGTGCTCCACGAGCAGGGCGATGGCTTTGGCGCCGGTGACGTCGATTGAGAGCGGCAGCGGGGGGTCGCCGGTGCGGACTGTGGGGCTTTGCCAGGCCGGCTCGAAGCCGGTTCTTGCCACCAGCACGCGGAAGACGACGCTGCCGCCGGGGCCGCCGTCGCCCGCCGCCGAAGTGTCGTCCAGCGCCACGCTGCCCACCAGCCGCTTCGCGCCGGTCGGCACGCGGTAGACCAGCCGGCTGGCGGAGTGCATCGCCAGGCCGTCGAGCCAGCGGACGCCACCCGAGGTGAGCGGCCCGCCGAAGAGGTTGGCGTCCTTGACGAAGGGCCATGCCAGGTCGAAGTAGGGCGTGTGGCGGTAGTCGAGCGGCGAGAGGCTGGATAGCGGCGTCACGCGGCCGCTCACCGGCTGCACCAGCGTCACGGCGCCAGGCCGCACGCCGGTAAGCGAAGCGCCTGCGGTTAGTTCGGCGTCGATCTTCCCCTCGGCGGTAGAGCTTGCCGCGTGGGCGATCAGCAGGCCGCCGTCAGCCAGGCCAACCTTCACGCTCGGCGCCTTCGTCGGCGCCCGCTCGCTGCTGGCGAACTTGAGCACCGCCACGCGATCGACGGGGAGCTCGACCGATTGCTCGCCAACGCGCATCGAGAGCCGACCGCCGCGGATCGTCTCGACGGCGCCGGTCAGCGTGTCGCCGCTGGTGAGCCACGCGCGGTCCTGCCCGCCGCGGTACACCTTGGCCTCCCGGATCACCTCGGCGTAGCCGGCGGGGTCGCGGGCGGCGGCGAAGTCGATCCGCCGCACCACCGTCCGCGGCAGCTCAGCGTCGTCCAGCAGCATCTGCCGGAGCGTAAGCCGGTCGCCCTCCAGCTCGATCGGCCCGTCGAGCGTCCACGTCGGCGCCGCGACCAAACGCGAGCCGCCGGCGAGATGAACCATCGGCCGCCGGCCGGGCTCGGCCGGCGAGCCCCAGCGGTAAACACTTTCGATCGGTTGGCTGGTTGGCCCCGCCGCCAGCGCCGCCTTCGTCTTGATCAAGTCGCCGTCGAACGAAACGAGCTCGCACGCCGTTAGTTCGCCCTCGATCGTTTCGAGCTGCCCGCCAACCGCGCACGCCGATGCGGCGAAGAGCACGGCGAAGGCCATCGAGATCGATACGCGTCGGTCGTTCACCGAGTCTCTCACAACCCTACCGCTGGAAGATGGGGACCATGTCGTTGGGCGTCTGCAGCACGATGCACGCCATGGCGGTGGCGTACTGCGGGCCGATGGAATAGGTCCAGTTGCCGCCGGGCCGCTGGCGGGCGATCAGCTCGTCGCGGATCGCCGGGTACCACTGCTGCCAGCGGTCGCCGCCCGCCTGGTACATCGCCTGGGCGGCGTAGTAGTGGCCGTAGAAGTAGTGGGCCACGCGGCCGCGGAGAACGCGGAGCCGCTGCCGATCGAGGTACGCGAGCCCGCGGTCCACCTCGTTCCCCTCGTACACGCCTGCGCTGTAGAGCGCCACCACGCCGGCCGCCGACCGCGGGAACAGGCTGCTGGAATCGTTGGGCATGTAGCCGAAGCCGCCGTCGGCGTTCTGGCATCGCCGCACGTACGCCACGGTGCGGTCGATGGTGTCGGTGGGCACGTGCAGGCCGGCGTTGCGGGCCGCGCGGAGCGCCATCACCTGGCAGATGGTGACGGAGATGTCCGCCTCCACCGGGCGTGGCTGGTAGCGCCAGCCGCCCTCGTCGTTCTGCGTGGTGACGATCAGCTTGATGGCCGCGGCGAGCTTGTCCCGCAGCTCGGCCCGCGGCGACATGCCGTACGCCTCGGCCAGCATGAGCGTGGCGAAGCCGTGGCCGTACATCGGCCCCTGGCTGGTGGCGCCGTCGACGGTGATGAAGCCGCCGGCCTGCGTGTTGTCCAGCAGGTAGTCGACGCAGCGGTTGATGTTCTCCCCGTACGGCCCGCGGCCCGGCGTGCTGCCGCTGGCCAGGAACGCCATGCCGGAGAGGCCCACCACCGCCACGTTCCGCCCGTAGCCAACGCCCATTGACCCATCATCGCGTTGCTGCCCGGCGAGGTAACGCAGGCCGCGATCGATGGCGCCCTCGGCGGGCGAGACGAGCTGAGCGGGCGAGAGCTCCGCCGCGCTAGCGCCGTGTGCAAGCGACAACAACACCAGCAGCGCCGCCAACGCCCTCGTTGCGCGACGGGCGATCATTCGGGCTGCTCGGCGAGGCGGCGGAAGTACTGCTCGATGTCGCCGCGGTACTCGGGGAGGAACTCGTCGCTTGCCGATTCCAGCATGCGTTCGCGGACGCGGGCGGGCAGGCGGCCCCAGACTTCTTTCATGAGCTCCGCGGGCGGGCGGGCTTCGGCGCCGCTCGCGGCGGCGGCCGCGAGCCGCTCGGTCGAGCGTTGCCCCTCGGCCTGGCCCTGCTGCTGCTTCTCGCCCTGCCCCGGCTTGGCGCCGGCTTGCTGCTGCTCGCCGGGCTTCTGCCCTTTGCCCTCGCCCGGCTTGGGCTGCGAACGCTGGCTCGCCTGCCGGCCTGCGCTCGGCTTAGGCTTGCCCGCCGAGCTGCCGCTCGACGGGTTGTTGCACTGCTGACACTGCTGCTCGGCCTGCTTTATCAGCTCCTCGATGTCGGAGATGACCTGCTCCTGCGCCCGACTCGCGACGCCGGACGCGGCGTCCTTGGCGATGAGCCGCTGGGCCTTGCTCATGCCGGCCTCGATCCGCTTGAGCGGCGCCTCGGGCTTGGCGCCGAGGTCTTCACCGGCGGCGGGCGCTTTCTCTGGCTGCGGCGTCGGCTCTTCGGGCGGGAGCGAGTCGAGCAGCCCATCGAGCCCGTCGGTCAGAGAGCCCGAAGGCACGGTCGTCCGCCCCACCGCTGCCGATGAGCGTTCCGCGAACAACGTGCCCAGCACGACGGTTAGGGCAGTAACCAGCGCGAGGCGACAAGGGACTAAGGGCATCGTGCGTTGCTCGAAGGGGTCGAGGAATCGATTCATCGGTAACACTCTACCGTCCACCATTATCGCGGCTGGCGAGGTCGCGCACCAGCTCGGTAAGTTGCGACTGCTCTTCCACAAGCCGTGCCGAACGTGTCTCTAGTTCCGCGGGCTCAGCGTCGCCGGCGGCGGTGTCGGCCTCTAGGTCGCGGGTCCGGGCCGTGACGTCCAGCTGCATCAGGCGGAGCATCTTCAGCTCCGCCACGGCGATGGGCGGCGGCTCCGGCTGCTTGCCACCGCCGCCACCGGGCTGCTGCGGCTTCTGCTCGTCTTGCTCGGGATCGGGCAGGTTGGGGTCGGGCCGGAGCACCTGCGAGACGTGCCTTAGCCGGGTGAGCGCGGCGTGCTCCCGCCGCTGCGTCTCGGCGCCCGGGTTGTCGCCGGCGAGCCCGTCGGCGGCGGCCGCCATGTCGCCGGCGGCGCGCCTGAGGGCGAGATCGAAGACGTCGCGGTCGGCCAGGTCCTTCGCCGCCTCGGCGATGGCGCCCCGCAGGTCGCTTTGCTCGTTGGCGAGCCTTTCGGTGCGCTCGCGTCGCGGCGGGCCCGGCCGCTGGTCGGCGGCAGTGACCGTCTCTTCCAGCACCTGCCGCTGCCGATCGACATAAAGGTCAATCTCGTTCGCCAGCTTCTGCAGGGCGGTTTGGGTGATCTCGTCTTGGAGCTGCTGCCGCCGCTCGGCGAGTTTCTGCTGAGCCTCGTCAAGCTTCTGCTGGGCGCGACTGAGCGACTGCTTCGCGCCGGACTGATTACTGCCCGACTGCGACGCCGACTGGCTGAGTTGCTGGCCACTCTGCTCCGTGCTCTCGGCGGCGTCGTCCGCCGTCAGCCGCTCCATGCGGCGGGCGAGCCGCTCCGCCTGCTCGGCGAGCTGCTCGCGCTCGGCGGCTTCTCGCTCGGCGTCGCCGCTCGGCTGGCTGGCCTGCTGCTCGGTCTGACGCTGCAGCTCGGCGAGCCGCTCCTGAGTGTCGTTGAGCTGGTCCGCCAACTGCTTCGCGTCGCGGGGCGGCCGATTGCGGAGGGTGTCGAGGAGCTCACGCAGGTCGTCGGCGGCGGCCTGCTGCTGCCCCGCCGCGCGGCCGAGCTGCCCCTGCGCGAGCCGCCGGCTGGCGTCGCGGAGCTTGCCGCCGGTGGCCCGCTCGGTCGCCTCGGCGAGGGCGTCTTCGACGGGCTTGGCGGTTGGGTTGTCGCCGTCTTGGCTTGACTGCACTTCGTCGCGCATCGACTGCATCAGCCGATCGAACCGCCGACCGATCTCGCGCTGCGTGGCGGCCAGCTTCTCGCGCTCGGCTTGCCGCGCGGCGTCGCCGCCGGGGCCGTTGGGTTCGACCGCTTGCCGGCGTGACTCCTCGGCCAACTCACGCTGCTGCCGCTCGAGCTGAGACGCCTCGCGAGCCAGCCGCTCAAGCTCGGCGAATCGGCTCAGCCCATCGGCGATGGCTTCCAGCTTCTCGACCGCCTGCTCCTGGGCCTCCTCGGCCGCGGCGAGCGCCCCGGCCATGTCGCCCGCGGCCTGCTTTGCTTGCTCGCCGTCCAACTCGCCATCCTGCCGGGCGGCGGCGCGGCGTGCTTCGGCAAGGCTTCGGCCCGCCTCGGCGATGGCGCCGCTCGCGACGCGTTCCAACTCGCTGGCGGCGCTCGCAAGTTGCTCGGCGAGCTCGGGCTGGTTGAGCCGGTTTTGCTTGATTGCTTCGAGGAGCTGCCGCGCCTGCTCGGCGGCGCCGCGGGCGGGGTCGGCGACGGCGGACGCCACCTCCCCCTGCTGGTACCCAAGCGACGCCGCCCGGTCGACGGCCTGGCCCGGCTTCAGCACGCCATTCTTCTGCTCAATCGCCAACTGCTCGGCGCCCGCCCGGGCTTCGCGTTGCAGCGCGAGCGCACGCTCGATATCGCGGGTGAGACCGGTGGCCGCCTCGGCGATGCGGTTCTCGGCCTCGGCGTCGGAGATGATGGTTACGCGACGCGAGAAGGCCGTTCGCCCAACGCCGGGCCGGTAGTCGGACGCTTCGATCGACAGGAGCAACTGGTCGCCGACTTCGAGTTCGAACGAAGCAAGCTCGACGGCGCCGGCCGCTTCAATCGTCTCACCATCACCGGCGAGGCCTTGTGGCCGCGGCGGCGGCTCGGCGGGGCCGGTGTGCAGGCGGACCCGTGTTACATCGCTCTCGGTCTCGCCGCCGGCGCCCTCCGGATCGGCCGCGGGCTGCGTGGCGACGAGCTCGACCCAACGCACCGCTAGGTTGTCGGCGGCCGCCGCCTCGACGGCGATCTGCGCCCGGGCGGTAACGAACTGGTCGCTCGCCGGTTTGCCCCAGCTCACCGCCGGCGGTGTGTCGGGCAGCACCATGAGCACACGGCTGTCGGTCTCGCCGACGAGGCCGTCGGGCGTCTCCAGTCGAACGCGGTAGGCGGCGCGGGTGGGTTGGGGATCGTCGCCGTTGGGATCCAGCCAAACGGTTGGCGATGTGGCGAAGGCGACGCCGTCGGCCCCATCCACTCCGCCGGCGATGAGCCGGCTGCCTTCCTGACCGGCCACCTCAACCGCGGCGGCCGAGAGGCGCTTGTCCGACTGGCCGCGCAGGGCGAGCTTCGTCCCGGCGAGGACTTGGATGTCCAGCTCGGTCGTTCCCGCCGGCAGGCCGCTGTACGCCGGCGGCTCGGCCGTGACCACCAAGTCCTCCGGGGCGGGGGGCTCGAGCACGTCAACACCGGTCCACGCCATCGTGTCGTCGTCTCCGCCGACGACGCGGAACTCAAACGCCTTCTGCACGTTCGGCCGGCGGAGCGTCGCCTGCTCACCGTCGGGCGAAAGGGCCTGCTCGTCAACGCGGCCCCGCTCGCTTGTCCGGTACTGCACGCGGAGGTCGGTCGGCAGCGTGCCCGCTTCATCGACGACGATGGCCTCGAACGTCTGCCCGCGGGCGATCCGCGGCGGCGCGTCATTGACCGTTAGTTGGTTCTGGCGTGGCCAGTCGATGGTCCGCCACGGCGCCGCCAAGCGAGTGGCGGCCACGCTCAACCCTGCGCCATCGGCGAAGCCGAAGACCACAACCGCCGCAACCGCGGCGACCGCCGCCAGCGACGCCCGCCGCGCCGGCAGCGGGTCGATAACTTCATCCACTTCGATCTGCTCGACCTCGCTGGTCGCTTCGATCACCACCGCGCGGCGCAGCGCGGGCGATCCATCGACGAGGTTATCGCTCGGCTGGCGGAGGAACTCCACGGCGCTCGCCACGCGGCTGCCGAGCTGCGGGAAGCGGCTCTCAATCGCCCGGGCGACCCCGCCATCAGTCTCGGGCCGCTCGACCACGGGCGCCACGCGGCGACGGGTCACCACCACCGCGGCGGCCAGCACACAGCCCGCGGCGAGCCAACGGAGGCCGCGGTCCTGGCTGCGGACGGCGTAGTCTGCCAGCATCGCGGCGAGCGCCGCGCCAACCGTCACGGCCACCAGCCAACCAATCGCGGTCGCCCAGCGGCGGCCTTGGCGGCGGCGGCGCAACCGAGCAACTTGTTCGAGCAGCGGGTGGGCCATCGTCGCTTGCTTGGGTGGCGGGCAGCGTCGAGAAGACGCCCTCAAGTCTACAGCATGCCGCGGCGTTTCCGCAGAATCCATTCGGCGGTGAGGCACCCGCAAATGCCGGCGATCATCCACCAGCGGTTCCACAACTCGATGGGCGGGAGCGAATCCACCGGCGGACGGCGGGGTGGCGGCAGCTTGGCGAGCAGCTCGCCCGCCTCATCCAGCGGCAGGTAGAACCCGCCCGAACGCTCCGCGGCGGTCCGCATCTCGTCCTCGGCGATGCTCAATTGGGCCATCTCGCCGGGCGGCGCCGCCACTTCCCACTGCGCCGCCGTCTCGCCGCTGCCGGCGATGATCGCCCGGTAGGCGCCAACCGGCAGGCGATCGAGCGTCGCCTCGTAAACGCCGCGGGCGTCGGGCGAGGGCGCGAGCGAAACGCGTTGCTGCGGGCCGGCCTCGGGCTGAATGAGCACCGAGACGCCATCGCCCCCCTCGGCCGGCGGCGACTGACCGGCGCCGATCCGCAGCCGCAGCCGCACCGCCTCGCCCGGCTTGTAGACCTCGCGGTCCGCGGCGAGCTCCAGACCGGCGCCCGCCGATTCGAGCCGGCCACGGGCGAGCGAGCGGAGCGTTTGCACCCAGTAGCGGGCGAAGTAGGCGTCGCCCGTTTGCCGGCGCCAGCGGTACGTGGAGTCCACGCCGTGCACCAGCACCTGCCCGGCGCCGTAGTAGCTGGAGACGACCAGCGGCGCCGCTCCACCACCGGCGGCCGAGGCGGTTGGGTGCGTGGCTAGCGTCTGGGCCGCCGGCTTGAGCTTGCCGAGCTCGGCGTGCCAGTAGAGCTCCGGCAAGCCGCGCCACACGGCGGCGGAGGCGGCGGGGCTGTCCGCCAGCTGCAGCGGCGCCTGCCGCAGGCCGAGCGGCGTGGGCCGCAGCCGGAAGCCGGCGCTGGTCACCGTCTCGCCAACGCCCGCCGAGCCGAGGTCCGCCGGGTAGAACGCCGCAAAGTCCGCCAGGTCGCCGTAGCGGCCGGGCAGGTTCCGCGGGCCGGCAACCAGCACCAAACCGCCGCCGCTCTCACCAACGAACGCCTTCAAGTTCCGCCAGAACGAACGCGGCGCCGCCCGCGGGTCGAGGTCCATCAGCACCGCCACGTCGTACTCGTCCAGCTCACTCGCCCGCAGCGGCAGACGCTCAATCGCCGTTGGGTCGGCGGAGGCGTACTCCAGGTCGGCCTCTTGCAGAAAGTTGCCGAGCTTCACGGTGCTGTCGCGTTCGAGCAGGTGCTTCAGGTACCGGTACTCGTAGCTCGGCCCTTCCGAGGCGATTAGCACACGGACCTGCTGGTCGCGTACGACTAGGCGGTGCGCGAGGGCGTTGTTGCGATTGTTGCGCTCGGGCTCGTCCCCCTCGGCGGTGAGCGTGTACCGGAAGGCGCCGGGTTGGGTTGGTCGGTGCAAGAGCTGCACCGGCTGGGCGCCGCCGCCGGTGGGGGCCTGGAGCGTCTGCTCGGCGATTGGCTTCGAGTCTCCCTCACGGCGGAGCGTCACCCGCACGCTGCCGCCAACGGCCGCCGTGGTGCGGAGCGTGGCGCGGAAGCTCACCAAGTCGTCAACAAAGACGACGGCTTCGCTCAGCAGATCGTCGATCGCGATGTCCGGCGGTTCGTTCTTCGCCCCAACGCCAAAGAAGTAGAGCGGCGTGCTCACGCGGCGGGCGGTCTCGGCGGCCGCTTCCAGCGCGGCGCCGGCAGTCACTCGGCCGTCGCTCACTACCAGCACGCCTTGCGGGGCGGGGCCGCCGGCGGCGCTGGCTGTCGCTTCGATCGCGTCGCCGAGTCGCGTTTGGGAATCGTCCGCGGCGACGTCGATCGCGCTGGCGGCGTCGGCCCACGCTTCGCCCTCGGCCGGCGCCAGGGGCTGGCGATCGGACGCGACTGCGTAGACCTCCACCTGGTAGTCGTCGGCGAGGCGACCGAGCAAGTCATCGCTCGAGTCTGTCAGCGTCTGCTTGGCCGCTTCGAGCCGCGTCACCTGGTCGCCATCGGGCGACGGGTCAGCGACGCTCATGCTGGGAGAATTGTCCACCAGCACCACAAACCGCGGCCGGCCCGAACGGGAGCCGGCCAGCAGCAGCTCGCTCAGCATCACCACCAGCAGCACGAACGTCGTCAGCCGCAGCCCGCCCAGCAGCAGCCGGTAACCGCGGCCAGCGGGCGAGCGCTCGCGACTGTAGCAGTAGCCGATCAGAAGCACGATGGCCGCCACGGCCACGACCGTTATCCAAGGGGCGAAGCGCCACGTGGTCTCGAGCCGCCAAACCGCTTCGGCGGCGGCTTGATCGACGGGCGTTACTTGAGCGAACAGCAAGCTCACGCGGCGCCCCTTCCAAACCAGTAGGCGAGCCACGTCTCCACCGCCGCCAGCGCCGCCGCCAGCAGCAGCAGGCCGCGGTGCAGGCCGACCGGCTGCGGCAGATCGTCCGCCGGGTTTGATGATTGGATCGCCACGCGACGCACAGCAATCTCGGCCGGCAGATCGGCCGACGCCAGCCGGGTGGGGTCGCTCTCAGCCGGTTCAACGTTGACCGCCTGCACGCCAAGCTCCTCGGCGGAGTCGGGCGCCGTCGCCACGTAGTAGCCTGCTTGGTCAGTGCGGTTGTACCGCCACGCACCATTGTCGCCCTCGGCCGCCGACTCGCTCGTACCATCCGGCCGCAGCACGCGGACACCGCCGCCGCGCAGCGCCCGGCCGGCGATCGCTTCATCAACCACCGGCGGCAGCTCGCCGGCGGCGGCGCCGGTCACCCAACGCAGCGTCTCGCGAACGATCGGCACAAAGCTCGGCCACGCCGGCATGGCGGTCCACGGCCGGCCGGTTGCGGGGTCAATCGAAGCCAGCGAGCCAGCGGTCCCCACCACCACAACACGACCGGCGCCAACAGGCGCGGCGACAACCAGCGGCGCCCCGTCGCTGGTGGCCAGGACGACGCTCGCCCGACGCTCAGCAAGCGGCCGCAGCCGGAAGCGGCGCTCGACCGGCGTGGTGAGCAGGCCCGCGCGCTCGCGTCCGCGGAACGGGGCGACGATCGGGTGCTCGTAACCCAGCGGGTCGAGGCCGAACGTCTCGATCGACTCGGGCGGCCCCACCTCCACCGGCAGCAGCGGGCCGAGCGGCGGCGAGTCAATCACTTTGCGGACCAGGCCGAGCCTGCCGAGCGCCGCCGGCCCGCCGCCCAGCACGGCGTTGTAGCGATCGGGCCGGCAACGCTCGCCGAGGAAGACCAGCACGCCGCCGCCGCCGCGGGCGAAGTCGACGAGGCGGGCCGCCTCGCGCGCAGTCAGGTCGGAGACGTTCGAGAGGACCACCGCCGCCACGCCGTCGAGCGATGCGGCCGCGAGTTGGGCGTCCGAGATCACCCGCGCCACGAGCGGCGCCTGCCGATCGCCCGTCGGGTTGATGGCGTCCGCCAGGTACCGGCACGCGTCGGGGCCGCCCTCGACGCAGAGCACTTCGATCCGCGGCTGCACGTTCACGGCAAGGCGGCAAAGGTTGTCGGCCCGCAGTTGGTCGCCTGCCAGCCGATCACTCGGCAACCGCAACTCCACGCGGCTCCAGCCGGGCTTCGTGAATCGGTGTTCGAACTCCACCGCCGCGGGGGCGCCACCGCTGAGGGCGACCTGCCGGCTGGCGACCGCCAGGCCATCGACAAGCAGTTCCACCTCCGCCGACCCGTCGGCCCCGCCGAACTGCCGAACCTCGCCAACCAAGCGAACCGGCGCCCGCGTCGTGGCGGCGCCCGACGTGACCCGCAGCGCCGTGGCCGTGGCGTTGAGGGGAGCGTCGAGCCCAACGTCGATGATCGCCACGTCGCCCCGGTCGGTCAGCTTCGCCAAGCCGGCCATCGCTTCCGGCTGGCCGTCGCCGGCGAGCGGCGCCCAGGCCGCTCGCGCTAGGTCAGTGAAGAAGAGCACCTCGCGCCGCTCGGCGCCGGTCTTCTCGGCCGCGGCGAGCAACCGGTCGAGCATCGCGAGCGTTGCAGGCAGGTCGGTCGTCTGGTCGGTCGGCTCGACAAGATCGATCGCCCGCCGAATGGTCGCGCGGTCGACCGTGGGCGAAGCAACGGGCGCCGTTGGCTTGGGGCCCGCCATGACGCAGAGCGAGAACTGATCGGCGGCGCCGGCGCGGTCCACCAGTTCGCGGGCGAGCCGCTTGGCGCCGTCGAGCAGCGTGCCGTCTTCGGTCTGGAGCCGCATCGAGAGCGACGCGTCGATCACCAGCACCCGGTGCACCCGCGTGCCGGCGCCGACCATCCCGCCGAGCGAATCGAGCAGCGGCTTCGACGCGGCAAAGACCACGCACAGGATGATGGCCGTGCGCACCGCCAGCAAGATCCACTCCTGCAGCCGCAGCCGGCGGGCGTTGCGTTTGATGGCCGCCTGCAGGAACCGCACGGCCGCCCACGGCGTTTCGCGGTGCACCCGCTTCATCCACAGGTGGATGAGGATCGGCGCCGCCGCCGCCGCGAGCCACCCCAGGATGGCGGCGTTGGCGAAGCCGAAGGCGAGCAAGGGGCGGTCTACCACGGAGCGGCTGCGTGGGGGATCGGGCGAAGTCCTCGTCGGACCCAAGCGTCCGATCTGCCGATTCTAGCCGCTAGTTCGAGAAAAATGCGATGAGGTGCACGGACCAGCGACAGGGCGTACGTGCGTCAGCGTTGCTGCAGGTACTCTTCGATTCGTTCCGCCTTGCGGACCAGGAACGGGGCGTGCTCGTTGGTGGTCTCGATGTAGCGAGAAATCGCCTTCATCTGGGCCTCGAAGTCCTCCACGAACTTCTTGTGCTCCTGGTCCCGCCATGTGCTGCCCAGGGCGTGGAGCTGGGCCAAGAGGGCGGTCATCCGCTCTTCGAGCTCGCCGTTGAACTTCTTCAGGTTCATGGCGAAGCGGCGGAGTTCGTTGGGGTCGACAATGGCTTGCGACATGACGCGGCCCTGCGAGAGGAGTGAAGGCTGAGTTGGACGGCCGACTCCCTGACGGTCGCGGCTCTGCGATCGAACACCGAACCGCGACCGTTAGGGAGCCGACCAGCGACTCTGCCCCAAGTATACCGGTGCGCCGAAGACGCCGCGCTAACCGCGTGCCGCGGCTTGCTGCACGCCCTGGCCGGTGGCAGAGAACTCCACCGTGGGCGCGGCGCCTTGGCGGATCTCATGCCACGCCCGTCCGACCAAGTCCACCGTCTTGCGGATCTGCTCTTCGGTGTGCGTGGCGGTAACAAAGAATCGCAGCCGCGCAGCGGCTTCTTCCACCGCGGGGTACATGATGGGCTGCACGTTGATGCCTTCGTCGAAGAGCGCGTGCGAGAGCCCCAGCGCGTAGAGCGAGTTGCCGGTGATCACCGGCACAATCGGCGTGCCGCCGCTGGCGCCGGTGTTCAGGCCCGCTTCTTTGGCGAGCGAGAGGAACAGCGCGGCATTCTCGTGCAGCCGGGCGACGCGTTCGGGTTCGTCTTGCAGCAACTGAAGCGACGCCAACGCGGCGCCGGTGTTTGGCGGCGAGAGGCCGACGCTGTAGACAAAGCCGGGCGCCGTGTACTTGAGGTACTCCACGATCTCCTTCGACGCCGCGATGTACCCGCCGCAACTGCCGAACGACTTGCTGAGCGTGCCCATCCAGATGTCGACGTCGCGCGGATCAACGCCCTGCTCTTCCGCCATGCCACGGCCGGTGGCGCCCATCGTCCCCGCCGAGTGCGCCTCGTCCACCATCAAATACGCTTTGTGCTGCTTCTTCAGCTCGACGAACTTCGGCACGGGCGAGAAGTCGCCGTCCATGCTGTAAACGCCTTCGACGACGATCAGCACCCGGCGGTGCTCCCCGCGGTAGCGTTCCAACAACTGGGCGCAGGCGTCCGCGTCGTTGTGCGGGAACGCCCGGCGGAGGGCGCCCGAGAGCTTGCAGCCCTGGACGATGCTGTTGTGCGAGAGCGCATCGTGCAGGATCAAGTCGCCCGGGCCGAGCAGGTGGCCGATCACCGTCTCGTTGGTGGCGTGGCCGCCGACCAGCGTGATGGCGTCTTCCGTGCCAACAAAGTCGGCGATCGCCTGCTCTAGCTGGCGGTGCAGCGTCTTCTCGCCCGAGACCAGCCGGCTGGCGGAGACGCTGGTGCCGAACCGATCGATCGCCTGCTGGGCGGCGGCCTCAATGGCCGGGTCGCCCGACATGCCCAGGTAGTTGTAGCTGCACCAGTTGATGTACTGCTTGCCTCCGATCGTCGTCAGCTCGTTGGTGACGCCCTCGTGCTGCGTGAAGTACGGGTTGGTGATGCCCATCCGCTCGGCGAGCTCGAAGTTCTCGCGGAGCTTGCGGTACTCCTTGCTCTCAGCGAAGACGTAGTCGCCGCGGGTGATGGGCCGCGGGCCGGCGTCCTTCTCGCCGCCGCCCAAGAGGTTGGCTTCGACCGCCTCGACCACGTCGCGGCAGGTCTCCATGGCGAGGATGGCTTCCTCTGGGAAGCGGCCGCCGAAGCGGTCTTCGAGCGCCGCGACGATCTCCATCCGCTCCAGCGAGTCGAGCCCGAGGCCGGCGATGTCGCTCTCAAGCGTGAGCCCCTTCGCCCGCTCCTTGGCGACGCCGCGGACGATCGAGAGCACCTGATCGACCACCGCCGAACGAGCCGACGCGGCTTTCTCGGCGGCCGACGGCGTGGCGATCGCCTCGGTGTCGATCACCTGCTCTGGCGGCGCCCCCTTGGCGGGCTTGGGCGACTCGCCAAGCCGCCGGGCGCCGCGCTTGCGGTAGATCTTCGTGCCCTCTTCGGCCGACCACTCGGCGACGATCGAGAGCTCGCCCGCCTCGTAAGCCGCCCGGCAGGCGTGCCGCTGAATCTTGCCGCTGGAGGTCTTGGGGATGCTGTTCGGCTTGATCAGCACCACCGCGAACGGCGCCACCTCGTGGCGATCAACCACCGCCTTGCGGACCGCGGCCAGGATCTCCTCGAAGGGCAGATCGCGGGCGCGGCCCATCTCTTGGACCAGCACCAGCCGCTCATCGCCCTGCTCGCCCACCACCACCGCGGCGCCGGACGAGGGCGGCAACTGCTCGTGGGCGTCGGCGACGGTCTGCTCGATGTCCTGCGGGTAGTGGTTGGCGCCGCGGACGATGATGAGGTCTTTAAGCCGGCCGGTGATGAACAACTCGTCGACACCACGGTCGTTCTTGGCCAGCATGCCCAGGTCGCCGGTCCGCAGGAACGGCCCCTCGCCGCTGCCCGCAACCCGCGCGGCGAAGGTCTCTTCCGAGAGCTCCGGTCGGCGCCAGTAGCCCTTGGCGATGCTCGGGCCGGCAACCCAGACCTCGCCCACCACGCCCTCACGGCACGGCGTGCGGGTCTCGGGGTCGACCACCAGCACACGCTGCCCCAGCAGCGGGCCGCCGGAGCCGACGATCTCTTGCGCCGTCGCGCCGTGCTTGGCGTCGGCGCCGTGGCCCTGCTTAAGCGCCTCGGCGTCGAACCGTCCGACGACTGGCACGGAACTCTTTTCGCCGCCGGCCACGAGCAGCGTCCCCTCTGCCAAGCCGTAGCACGGATAGAAGGTCTCGGGTCGGAAGCCGCACTCGGCGAACGCTTCGCAGAATCGCTTCATCGTCTCCGAGCGAACCGGCTCGGCGCCGTTGAACGCCACCTGCCACTGGCTGAGGTCGAGCGACTTCTTCTCCTCGTCGGTCACGCGCTCCACGCACAGGTCGTACGCAAAGTTCGGCCCACCACTCACCTCGGCGCCGCTGTCGGAGAGCGCCCGCAGCCAGCGGACCGGCTTTTGCAAGAAGTGCGTGGGGGTGAGCAGCGTGTTGGGCCGGCCGTAGTAGATGGGCTGGATGACGCCGCCGATCAGCCCCATGTCGTGATAGAGCGGAAGCCACGTGAGCCCGGCGCCGGCGGGCTGCGCCTCGAACGCTTCGAGGATCATCGCCGTGTTGTGCAGCAGGTTGCCGTGGCTGAGCATCACCCCCTTGGGCGTGCCGGTGGAGCCCGACGTGTACTGCAAGAAGGCGAGCGTCTCGCCGGTCACCTTCGGGTCGACCCACTCCGACGCGGCCGTGTCGCCGATGTCATCGGTGCAACGCCAGTCGAGTTGCTCGAGCTCGGCAACCTCTTTGAGCGTTGGTTCGACTCGGTCGAAAACGCTGTGCGTGGTGAGGGCGACCTTAGGGGTCGCGTCGCCGACGATCGATTCGATCCGCCCCAGGTTGCGGTTACGCCGCGGTGGGTAGGCGGGCACGGCCGTCACGCCCGCGTACAGGCAGCCGAAGAACGCCGCGACGAACTCCAGCCCCGACGGATAGAGCAGCAATGCCCGCTCGCCCGCCAAGCCACGCTGCTGCAACTGCGCGGCAATCGCCCGGGCGCGGCGATCGAGTTGCTCGTAAGTGAGGTGCTGACGCTCGTTCTCGCCGTCAACCAGAAAGCTGAACGCCCGCTGCCGGGGCGAACGCCGAGCCCGCGCACGCAGGAGCCGCACCAGGTTGCTGGCGTCGCTGTCGCTCTTGATGCCGGGGGGGAGCGTGGTCACGTCCTGAGCGCCGATGGTCGGCTGCGCGATACAACCGGACGGCGTCGCCGAGATTGCCGGGGCGGGGTAACTCTGCATCTTGCCAACGACACTGTATTAAAATGGAACGATTGGGCAATTTCTACCGGACCTGCAGCCGAATCCTTCGTTCCTGAGAATCGACGCCCGGCGAGAGCGAACCCGCCAAGAACCGCCAGAGGCCGATTATGCGGGCAGCGCCATGCAATCGCCTTGGGAGCGCAAAAAAAGCCCCGGCCGAAATCGGCCGGGGCTTTGGTTGGGTTGCGACTCTCCGCGACTCAGGCGATGCCCGAGACGGCTTAGTGCCAGAACTCAACACCGAAGTTGACACCGTTGATGAAGATGTTCTGTCCACTCGCGGTGTCCCGGAATCCCATATCCGGCAACCGGTAACGAACCAGCGGCGCCGCCCTGGTGATGCTGTCGGTGAACTGAGCCGTGTAGCCGAGCTTAAAGGCGACGTTCCGCGTGAGGCTGTATCTCATGTCGGCCCGGAACTCAACGTGCGGCGAGAACGAGTCCACCTGCTGCCCGTAGTTGGTCGTCGTGGGCTGCAGCAGCAGCGGCCGGTTGAGGGCGCCGGGGGCCAGGTCTTCACCGAGCAGGTTGTCTTGCTCGTGACGCTGCAAGTTGTAGGCCAGCAAGACCCGGCCATCGAGTGCGAAGTTGAACTTGCCGTACTGGCCGTTCCACCGGGCGCCGATTTGCGGGCCGATCAGGTTGTTGTTCACCTTCGTCCGAGAGGAGTTGAATCCAAGGACGTCCGAGAAACCTTCGAAGCGGAAATCATCCCGCAACCTCAGATACCGGACACCGTACTGGATGCGTAGGCTTTGGTTCTGGTGCTTCTTGAAGAAGTGCCGGTTGCTCAAATCGTGCGTGAACATCAACTCGACGCCATCAACGCGAGTCCGGTTCTCAACGAACAGCTGATTGAACCGCACGTTGAAGTTGTGGAGGTCACCGAAGTCAAGGATGATCACGTCGACAAGCGGGTTGAAGTCGTCACCGTCTGCCGGGTTGGTGTCAATGAACAACAGATACCCACCATTCGGGAGGATGTCGTCCGGCTGGTTGTCTGGAACGGCGTCCACGACATTACCGGGGCCGTCAACCGTGGGACCGTTACCCGCCTCTTCAAACTCGTCGGCGCCTGTTCCGGGGACAACGCCAGGCGGCTCAACGGCGGGCCCTGCTTCAAAGTCGCCGTAGTCGCGAAACCCAACCAGCAGGAAGTCGGAAGCAAGCTCAAAGTTGACATGCACGCTCCCGAAACCACGCGGCGTGAAACCCGTGAAGGGCTCGGGGCCAACGCCGGGATTGTCGGTGTCGAGCGGAAATCCATAGACCTCGAATGAACGCAAGGGGTTGCCATCGATGATGCCGAGCATGACCCCGTTGCCCTGCTCGCCGACGTAGCCCAGCTCGTAACGGTCACCCCAACCGAACCCGACACCAGGCCCGCTGTTGATACCGTTCTCGATCTTGTACGGCTCTGGCGCGATAGGGATGTTGGGGTCTGACGCGTCATTCGTCGGCGCCAGCGGGATCAGCCCCGGCTGAACAAGGTTGCCAGCGTCGTCGAACTCGGGGAGTCGGACGTCGTTCTCCGACAGTTGAAAGTTCGGGTTGTTCTGAATGATTGACGCGGCAGACGCCGAGTTGCCGGGGAACACCACCTCAGAGAAGACGTCGACGTCCGGGTCACCAACCGGCACGTTCTCGTTGGTCACCGCCCAGTAGAACTTCTCTGCGGTGAACGTGAAGCCGGTTCGGTTCCGCGTAGGCAGCCGGTCAAGGTCGACGTCGACCGGCTCGAACCATTGGTAGTCCGACTCGACGGAGAACGGCACGTCAAAGTCGTTGCGGTACTGGGCCAAGCACGTGGCCGACGACCAGGCGGCCAGCACGGCGATCGCCAAAGGAGCGGCCTGTTTGACGCCAAAGCGAGGGGAGGCGGACATCGGTTACCTCGAAGCTTGCCAGTTAATTCGTTATCGCCCAGCTAGGCCGGGGGGACGCCACGGGGGCGGCGTCCACTGGGTGCTGCGGGCGCAGCGCCCCCACGCCGGCGGCCTACTGTGGGCGCTCTCAGCCCACACCGTGCCGACGCCCCGACGTGTCTGTGCTGGGAGTATCGGGTGCGCCGCTGGTGACAGTTGAGTAAGATCGGTAAGCGGCGCCGAAAATCCGGTTCATGCCGCCAATATCAATCGTGCCGGCAGCGAGCGGGCATGAGCGCGCCGTCAGAATGTGCGGCAGGACGCAGGCAGGGCTCGTCTCTTCGAGCCGCCTCAGCTCTCGATCGATACAGAGAATCGATTCAGAGAAGAGACAGGAAACCACGGGCCAGAAAGCCGGCTAGAACGACCAAGAGGCAGATCGTGCTCGCTGTGAGCGCAAAAAAAGCCCCCACAGGTGGGGCAGAAACCTGCGGGAGCTGGGCGTCGAGCATTGAGCTGTCGACAGTCAAATATTAAGAAATCGAGAGCCAGAGTACAACGGTTAGCAAGCAAGAATATTCGTTTTAAGTGCAAACAGCGGTCACGCGCGGCCGAACCAGGCCCCCGAGACGCCGCCTCCGTCGGTCTCCCGGTGCCTGAGATTTGCCTTAAACCAATACGAGGCATACACTTCCAGCACGAGAACCCTCACACCGAGCCCGCGTCTCGCCGCCCGGCGACATGATTCGACCTCCTACCGTTTTCCACCGGCCGTTTGGCTCACTGACCGATGTGGGCCATCAACGTCACCGACACTCGGGTCCTGTCCGGAGATTCTGCTTCGATGACCGCTTTGCTCGCTGAACGTGAAAAAGCGTGGAAGGATGCTGCCTCGACTGCCAGGGCTCCCCACGCAGGCGTCGTCTGCCTGCTGGCGGTGCTGGCGGCCCTTGCCAATCCTGTGCAGGCGCAAGGCCAATCGCCCGCCGCGGCCGTGCCCTCGGAGCAACGCGAAACCGAAGCCACCGCTTCACCGGCAGCACCGCAGGCAAGCTCGGCCGACGCGGCCCCCGAGTTGGGCCGCGATTGGGTCCGGGTTTCTCGCGACGCGCAGGACGAGCCACTAGCCATGCAGGTGGCCGTGGTGCGGTACACGGGCAAGGCGGCTGGGCGGCAGGTTGCGGTCGACTTGGTTGGCGCCGTGCACGTGGGCGACGCCGCCTACTACGCCGAGCTCAACAAGCTGTTCGAACAGTACGACGCCCTGCTCTACGAGCTGGTGGCGCCGGCCGGCACCGTGGTCGATCCACAGCAGTTTCAGAAGAGCCGCGGACCGATCTCCGCGCTGCAGAACGGCATGAGCTCCATGCTCAAGCTCGAGCACCAACTAGCAAAGGTGGACTACACGAAGCCCAATTTCGTCCACGCCGACATGACGCCCGAACAGTTCCAGCAGAGCATGAGGGACCGTGGCGAGAGCATGCTCTCCACGCTCTTTCGGCTGATGGGCCAGGGAATCGCCGTGCAAAGCAAGGAGGCGGCCGAGGGAAAATCGACCGACCTCGACCTGCTAATGGCCATGTTTGCGCCGGATCGGGCTCGGCGGCTGAAGGTGGTTTTCGCCGAGCAGATGGCCGACCTGGAGTCACTGCTGGGCGGACTCGGGGGCGAAAAGGGGTCGACCCTGATCACTGAGCGTAATAAAGCAGCCTTCGTCGTTCTCAAGCGTGAACTCGACGCCGGAAAATCCAAGGTGGGCGTCTTCTACGGCGCCGGGCACCTGCCCGATATGGACGAGCGGCTGCGGAACGAGTTTTCGCTGCAGCCCGAGCAGGTTACCTGGATCGACGCCTGGGACCTGACCGAATAGCTGCTCCGAGGCCTCAGATTCGCTCGCAGGCGCTGGTTTTCACGCCCGGCCGCATCTGATAAACTCCGCGGCCCACAATTCGAATCACGTAAGAGAGAATCAGTCATGGCCAAGCCCGGTCGCAAAGTGAAGAAAGCCAACCACGGCGCCCGGCCCGCCTGCAGCCGGCCCCGCAAGGAGCGTCGTCAAAAGGTGAAGACCTAAGTATCGGTCGGTTTCGCCACGGGGTCTGTTCTGGCTCCTGGTGACGGGTTGGTCGATGTCGTCGAGCCAAGATCCTCGCTTGAATCTGTTCAGGCGGCGTTGCTTCTCGCTGCCCCAATCGCCGTGCCCGAGAAGACTCCGATCATCGACCCGCTGTCGCTCGACTTCGACGCGGTGGTCGCCGACCTGCCGGCGATCCAGGAGATCTTGCCGCAGCGATTCGAGATGTCCCAGCTCACGGGCATCCTGGTCGACGACCCAGACGCCGGCATCGTCGTTGGCTACAAGGACCTTTCCGACGACGAGTTTTGGGTCCGCGGCCACATGCCGGGCGTGCCGTTGATGCCGGGCGTGCTGATGTGCGAGGCGGCCGCACAGGTCTGCAGCTACCACGTCATGAAGAACCGGCTGATGGAAGCCGAAGTTCTTGGCTTCGGTGGGCTGGACGAGGTGCGTTTCCGCACGCCGGTCCGCCCCGGCGATCGGCTGGTGGTCGCCGCCGAGCGGCTGCAGCTCCGGCCCAAGACGATCGTCCGCTGCCGATTCCAGTGCTTCGTGGGCGACAAGATCGCCTGCAGCGGGCAGATGCGGGGCATTCCCATACCGGTCGATTCGCTCCGCGAGGGCGACTGAAGCGTCGACCGCCCCGCGATTCGCTCGACCACTGGCGGTCAAAGCCGACGGTCTTGCGTAAACTGAACCTGCGCCGCAACCGTGCCCTGCCCGCCCCGCTGGACCGATGAATGCTGCTGCCGCTCTTCGACCGCCAGCCCACCACCCGGCCGCCGCTGCTGACGGTGCTGCTGATGGTGGTGAACGTGGGGGCCTTCTGGTGGCTCTCCAACCTTTCGGAAGAGGGCACGCTCGACACGGTGGTGGAGTACGGCTTCGTTCCGCAGCGATTCACCGAGGTTGATTCCGGCGAGCCGCTGCCGATCGAAGTGCCGTTGCAAGAGAACCGGGTGTATCGCACCCAGCTCAGCACCGATGGCGTGCCGGTCTACCGGACGCTGCTGACCATGATGTTCCTGCACGGCAGCTGGCTGCACGTGATCAGCAACATGTGGATGCTCTGGATCTTTGGCAACAACGTGGAAGACCGGCTGGGGCACTTCGTCTTCCTGGTCTTCTACCTTCTTGGTGGCACCCTCTCCGCGGTGTGTCAGTGGGTAGTCGACCCGTTGAGCACCACGCCGGTGATTGGCGCCAGCGGCGCGGTTTGGGCGGTGCTCGGCGCCTATGCGATTACTTATCCCAAGGCCAAGATCTTTACGCTGCTGTTCATCGGAATCCCCATTCCCGTCAATCTGCCAGCGCTGCTGGTGATCGCCGTGAAGTTCGCCCTCGACCTGGCGCTGGGAGTCTGGATGCTTCAAGGCATGGGCGGCCAGCCAATCGCCTACTGGGCGCATGTTGGCGGTTGCGTAGCGGGGGTGCTGCTGATGCCGCTGCTCTCGCTTGGGGCCGCGCCGGCCGGCAGCAACTGGCAGGCGGAGGTCGACGAAGCGCTGCCGATGTCGCCCGACCGCTTCGACACGGCCCGGCTCGGCGTCGAGAAGTGACGCCCGCCCGCCGCACGGTTTGCTATCCCTCTCATCACTATCCCAACAAGAGTCTCCATGGGTCGCCGTGCGTTGCCCAAGCTGAACCCAACGCTCGATCTAACGGGCTTACTGCTAACCCCCGACGATGTTCCGCGACCATGGTCGCAAGAGGCGTTGTTCGACCAGCCGGCGCCGCTGGAGATCGAGGTCGGCAGCGGGAAGGGGCTGTTCCTCGCCAACGCGGCCGCGGCACGGCCGGACCGGAACTTCTTCGGAATCGAAATCGCCAAGAAGTACGCCCGCCACTGCGCGGCGAGGCTCGCCAAGCGCGGGCTGACGAACGGTCGGATGCTGGCGGGCGATGGGCTGTGGCTGTTCCGCGAGGTTCTGCCAGACGCCGCCGCCGATGACGTGCACGTTTACTTCCCGGACCCGTGGTGGAAGAAGCGGCACCACAAACGCCGCGTGCTCAACGAGGAGTTCGCCCGCAACGCCACGCGGGTGCTCAAGCCGGGCGGGCGGCTGCACTTCTGGACCGACGTCCACGACTACTACACGGCAACGCTTGAGCTGCTCGCCGCGGTAACCCCGCTACTGGGCCCGACCCCGCTGGAGGAGCGCGACGCGGAGCACGACCTGGACTACCAGACGCACTTTGAACGCCGCACCCGCCTCGCCGAGCAGCCGGTCTACCGCTGTATCTACACGAAGTCCGAGGAGTCGCTCGCCCAGGGTGCTCCCGTCGACGATCCGGCGTGAACGCCGCGCCGGGAGGCGATAGACTACGGGCGACCGTCGATCCGCCCTTCGCCCTTATGCTCCCCGTTACGCTCGCCCATGGCCGGCGCCAGTAACCAAGCCGACCCCGCCTCCGCCGTAAATGGGCGGCGAGATTTGGCCGATCGGTTGTCGCGTCTAGCGGCCGCCGCCGTCTCGGGAGTTCTGGTCTACGAGTGCGATACCGAAGGTGTGTTGCGGTACGCCAGCGACGGGGCGTCGGCGGTGCTCGGCGTCGAGCCATCGGACGCCGTGGGCAAGAGCTGGGGCGAACTGGCGACCGCCGCCGCGGGCGTCGACCTGCAGGACTGCTTCGGCTACGGGCCAAACGCGTCGCCATCAACCCACACCGCGTCGGTCCGCGGCGCCGGTCGCGTGATGACGGTCTCCGCTCAACCCATCCGCGACGACGACGGCCACGTGGTTGGCGGAGAGGGCCTCTGCTCGCTGGCGAGTGAAACGCCAAGCGGAGAGTCCGACACCACCGCCGAGCTGCGCCGCCGCCTGGCGTTTGAGAACCTGCTGATCTCGCTCAGCACCGGCTTTATCAACCTGCCGGTCGAAGAGATCGACGCCGGCATGCGTGACGCTATCCGGCGGATCGGCGAGTTCACCGGCGTCGACCGCTGCTTCATCTACTCGTTTGACGAGGCGGAGGAGTTTGCCGACCTCACCCACGAGTGGGTCGCCCCGGGCGTGCCGTCTGTTCAACAGCAGATGCAACGCGTGCCCGTGGCGAAGTTCGCCTGGGAGAAGCGTTGGCTGATGTCCGACCGGACACTGCACGTGCCCGATGTGGAACGGCTCCCGCCCCAGGCCGCCGCGTTGCGTGAGAACCTCACGAGCCTCGGCGTTCGATCGACCGTTCTCACCGCCATGATGAGCGGCGAGAAGCTGATCGGCATGCTCGGATTCGTGAGCACCCGCGATGCGAAGGCGTGGAGCGACGAGGACATCGACCTGGTGCAGGTCTTGGCTCAGGTGCTGGTGAACACGCTCGGCCGGCTGCGGGCGGAACAGTCGGTGCGCGAGAGCGAGTCGCGGTACCGGGCCATTGTCGAAGACCAGACCGACCTGATCGTCCGCTGGCGACCCGACGGCGTGCAGACTTTCGTCAACGACTCTGTGTGCCGGCTGCTCGACCGACCGGCAGACGACATCCTGGGCGCCAACGTCTTTGACGGCATCCACCCGGACGACGTCCAGCAGGTGCGCGACAAGCTCGCCTCGCTGACGCCGGAGCGCCCCTTCGCCGCCGACGAGCACCGGGCCATGCGGCCCGACGGAACCCTGCTGTGGATGCAGTGGATCGACCGGGCGATGTTCGACGAGCAGGGTCGCGCTGTTGAGTACCAGTCGATTGGCCGCGACATCACCGAGTTGCGGCGGGCCCAAGAAGCCCTGCGGTCGAAGCTGGAGTTTGAGCGGCTCGTGCTGGACATCAGCCTCCGCTTCATCAACCTGCCGGCGACCGACATCGAGCAGGGTATTGGCGAGGCGCTCCGGCGGATCGGCGAGTTCACCGGCGTGGAGTGCTGCTACGTCTACCGCTTCGATGACGAGCAGGCTGCCGAGGCGGCGCACCACTGGTCCGCCCCCGGCGCACCGCGGTGGATTGAGACTTGGGACCGGCTCGCCCCGAACGAGCACAACTGGGTGGTCGACCCGCTGCTAGCCGGCGAGCCGCTGCATGTGCCCTCGCTGGAGCAACTGCCGCCGGGCGCCGCTGGTCAGATGGATCGGCTGGGGTCGTCGGGCGTGAAGTCGTTTGTCAACGTGCCGATGCGGGCCGATCACCGCGTGGTTGGCTACCTGGGCGCGGCGGTCTTCTCGGAGCCCAAGCAATGGTCGGACGACGAGTTGTCTCTGATGAAGCTCACGGCTGGCGTGCTGGTGAACTTCCTGCTGCGTGAGGGCGCCGAGCGCGACCTCCGGTTCAGCGAAGAACGACTCCGGTTAACCATCGAATCGGTTGAAGGCGGCCTCTTCGACCTCAACGTCGAGAGCGGCCAACTCTTCTTGAGCGACCGCTTGCAGGCCACCTACGGGCTGCCCGCCGGCGTGGGCGATTACAGCCTGGACGTCTGGATCGAGGCGATCGACACGCGCGACCGGCCGCAGGTCCGCCGCTCGCTGCAGGCCCACCTGACCGATGCCGAAGAGTTTTTCGACGTTGAGTTCCGCGTGCCGACCACCGGCGACGAGACGGCTTGGCGGCACGCACGCGGGCGAGTGGTTGAGCGCACGCCTGCGGGCAACCCGGTGCGGATGCTCGGCGTTGACCGCGACGTTACCTGGCGGGTCCGCGAGCAGCAAAAGACCCGCGAACTGGAAGGGCAGCTCGCCCACCTCGGGCGCGTGGCGACCATGGGCGAAACCGTTACCGGCCTGGCTCATGAGGTGAACCAGCCGTTGCACGCGGCGGCCACCTTCTGCGCCGCCGCCGGCCGGGCGCTGACCAGCGGCCGAGACGATGCCGCCCAACGCACCGGCGAACTCACCAAGAAGACCGGTGAGCAGATTGCCCGCGCGGGAGACATCATCCACCGACTACGCGACTTCACCCGCCCGCAGCCCGCAACGATGACGCTGCTAAACGTGAGCGATGTCGCCCGCGAGTCGGCCGCTTTGGTCTCGCACCTAGCGACGCGGCGCGACGTGCGCGTGGAGCTGGAACTGGCCGAGGGCCTGCCGCAGGTTGAAGGCGACCTCGTGCAGCTTCAGCAGGTGGTAGTCAACCTGATACAGAACGCGTACGACTCGCTTGAGTCGGGCGCCATGAGCGACCCCGTCGTGCGGCTATCAACCTTCGCCATCGAGGACAACGGCGGGGTCGTGATCTCGGTGGCCGACAACGGGCCCGAGTGCAAGCTCGACGACCTGGAGGAAATGTTCGAGGCGTTCTTCACAACCAAGTCGCAGGGCATGGGGATCGGCCTGACGCTCTGCCGATCGATTGTGCGGACCCACCAAGGCCACATCAACGCGGAGCGATCGCCGGGCGGGGGCGTTGCCTTTCACGTGACGCTGCCAGCCGCCGACGCCTTGAAGCGGAGCCGCAGCGGCGCCCGCCTCGACCCCGACACGCTGGCGGCCCGTACACGACCAACCCGTCCGCTGACGGCCGCTGCCAACCACCCACCGGGCGACCCCGCCACCCAGCCCGCATCCTCCGACCCCGGAGACACCCCGTCATGAGCACGCCTTCGGAACAGGCCGCCCCAAGCGGCTCGCAAGGCATCGTCTACGTTGTTGACGACGACCCGGCTTCGCGGGAAGCGGTTTCGCTCCTCGTCGACGAGATGGGCGTTGCGGCGGAGTCGTTTGGTTCCGCGGAGGAGTTCCTCGAACGCTACTCGGGCCACCGCCCCGCCTGCTTGGTCACCGATGTCCGCATGCTGCGGATGAGCGGCCTGGAGCTGCAAGAGGAACTCAACCGCCGCGGTGTCCACATGGCCACGGTGGTGCTGACCGCGTACGCCGACACGCCGGTCACGGTGCGGGCCATCAAGAACGGCGCGGTCACGCTGCTGGAAAAGCCGTGCCGGGACCTCGAGCTGTGGGACGCCATCCGCGAGGCGCTCGACCAGGACGCCAAGCGGTGGGCTGAAGACCAGCGGCGGCTGGAGATGCAGAGCCGCCTGGAGGGGCTAAGCCCCTCAGAGCGTGCCGTGCTTGACCTTCTCATGGACGGCGACCCCAACAAGGCAATCGCTTCCAAGCTAGACGTGAGCGTCCGCACGGTCGAAGTCCGCCGACAGAGCATCTATACGAAAATGGGCGCCGACTCGGTGGCTGAACTCGTCCGCCGTGTTGTCGAAGCACGGCGTCCTTAGCGAACAGAAGTACGTCCCTAAACGAGGCCGGCGGCGACTGTGGTTTACCACAAGCGGCTTCGGGAGTCCCTCGTTGCTTCGCGGATTGCGCGGGCTGCTTGGTTGCCGACTCAGTGCGTAGTCTTCATGTGGCAGGCAAGAAACGCCGGTGGCCCCGCCGCCGGCAGGCCAGCTCGGCTGAAAAAGCCGTGGCGTCGCTACCAAGGCGCGAGCCACTATTGTTGAAAGCACGATTGCTATGTCCCTCCCCCTAATCGAGCGGCTAAACCGACGCCCGGCCCCTAGCTCTTCACCCCCGCCGGGCGATGCCGCACAACGGAACCGAGTCACCATGTCCGAGATGATTGCCGAGGCGAACGAGGCTGCCGCGACGGCGGTTACCGAAACCGTCTACTTGGTCGAAGACGACCTCGACGCGCGTGAGGCATTGTCGGAACTCCTCTCACCAAGCGGGCTGCGCATCCGTGCCTTTGGCACCGCCGAAGAGTTTCTCAACGGCTACAGCCCGAATGGGCCGTCGTGCCTGCTCCTGGACGAAAGGCTGCCGGGCATGAGCGGCAGCGATCTTCTGCGGCGTATGAGCAACGATGGTGTCAACCTCCCCGCCGTGGTGGTGACGGCGTACGCCACAACGTCGAACACGGTGGCCGCAATGCGGAGCGGCGCCACCGCCGTGCTTGATAAACCGTGCTCGGACTCGATGCTGCGTGCCGCGGTTCGTGACGCGTTGGACCAAGACCATCAACGCCGCCGGCGGGACGAAGCCCGCGACGACGCTCGCCGGAGACTGACAAGTCTCTCTGACGGCGAGCGTAGCGTGCTCGACATGGTGCTGCAGGGCACGCCAAACAAGCAGATCGCTCGTCGGTTGAATGTCTGCGTCCGGACGGTCGAGGCCCGACGGAGCCGGATTTACCAGCAGGCGGGCGTTCGCTCGGTCGCCGAATTGGTCCGCCTGTGCGTGGCGGCCGGCCTGATCGACGCCTGATTCCCGGTTTGGCGGCCGGGCTGAGATCACGCCAAAGCGTTTGCCGGCAAGCGGTTGCGCCTTGGCGGTCTCCCCCGGCGGTCGACACGGCCATCGCAGCCAACTACGCTTCTGGGGTTGGCAGCAATGCCACTGCATCCCCCCGCCTGGCGCCATTCGGCCCGATGTTCTCGCCACAGCCGCCAACTCTGCCGGTACCCGGCTCCGACGCCGATCGCTTCGCCGGTTGCGACTCCGCCGACTCCCGCGATCACGCGGAAGCCGCGCTAATAGCGTCGCTACGCCGCAATGACGGGCGGTACGCGGACCCGCTCCCACCTTCGCCGTCGGCGACCGCGGCGGCGCTCACCGCACTCTCGATCGCCGAGCAACACTCCGCCTGCCAACTCAACGCCGAGCAAGACGAAGCCGAGGTCGACGACCGCTGGACCACGGCGTATCAGACCGACCTGTGCGAATTGATGTGCCAATCGGCCCGGTGGCTGGCGCATGAGCAAAACGCCGACGGCGGCTGGGGCCACCTACTCGGCGCCGAGTCGCAGCCGGCGGCGACGCTGGCGGTGCTCTCGGCGTTGCGGCTTACCGGCGTTCCGGCCCAGTACGCCGACCTGGAGCCGTCTGCCGAACACTACCTGCGGAAGCACCAGGGCGTGGCCCACTTGCGTAAGCAAGAACGACACGCCGACTTCGGCGTCTCGCCGGCCTTGATCGGCGCGGCAGCGGCAGGCGTCATCCCATGGCGGCAGGTGCAGCTGCCGTTGGCGCCGCTCGCCTCGCTGCCCACCGCATGGCTCAAGCGAAGCGGCCTCCGGGCCCTCGGCATGTGGCTGCCGATAATCCAGGCCGCCCACCTCGCAAAGCGTCAACGGGCTAGTCGAATCGGATCGTCGCCACAAGCCGCTGTCGGCTGGCTGGAACGACGAGACACGCTGCGGCCCGCGCTCAAGTCAATCGAGCGTTGCCAGCCCGATAGCGGCGGCTTCCGCGAGGAGACAACCGCCACGAGCCTTGTCGTGATGTCGCTGGCGAGCATCGGCCTGGCTCAGCACAGCATCGTCCGCCGAGGGGTGGAGTTTTTGATGTGCGGCGTGCGGGGCGATGGCTGTTGGTCGGCGGGCGCCGACCCAGACGTGCTGAGCACGGCAGAGTGTCTCATCGAACTGCTTTCGCTGCGGCAAGAGCGCGCGGAATTTCGCGACGAGAGTCTTCCGACGAGCGACGAGCTCGACCAGTCAGTGGCGTGGCTGCTGGCTTGCCAGCACAAGGCGGCCAACCCGTTCTCCTGGTCAAAACCCGGAGGGTGGTCGGCGACGAGCCAAACCGGCGGGCAGCCGGACTGCCTCACGACGGCGACGGTGATCTCGGCATTGGTCGCGTCGGCAGCCAGCGGGATCGGCAGCTCCCCGCCCACGCCGGCCCTGGGCAGCGCCGTGAGTTGGCTTCTCGAGGAGCAGAACGCGGATGGCGGATGGGCCAGCGGCCAGCGGTCGCCCGAATGGCTAACGGGCGTCGCCAGCGGTGCCGTGGCGACCGCCCGAGCCCTTTCCGCACTGTCTGCGGTTGAACCGCACGCCCCGGCGCTTCAAAATACGACAACCCGCATCCGATCGGCGATCGAACGGGGCTCGCGTTGGTTAACCGCAACCCGTAAAGGCGGCGACGGATGGGGCCCAAACGCCGGTGACTCCCCAGCGGCCATTGCGGCGACGGCGGAAGTACTGAATTCGCTATCGGAACTCACCCGAGCCGACTCGCCGATGGCACGGTCCGCCTTACAGTGCCTTAGGCGGCAACGCGGAGACCAGCCTGGCCTGTTGACCGACAGCGAGCGGATTCGGCACGCAACGAGCCTACGTCGCCGCCGCCTGCTCCGCCTGGCAACGGGCTAACGCAAAACGCCGCGGGGCCGGAACGCTGACGAGTCTGGGCGAGCCAGATCGCCAGTGCTTTGCGGATTAGTTCGACCCGAAGCAACTTTGCCCCGGCAACCACGCGTGACGCCTCTGCCCCCGACTCCGACCAATACCGGCGCCGGGAGTGTCATCCTGCACCCGCCAGCCGCCCGCGGGGCGGTGTCCAATGGGTCGCACAGCCTCGAGCGGCCTGACCTAACGGCCGGTCAGGTTCCCCCGGATCGGTCGACCCGAGAAGCTCTTCGGCGCCTGGCTCATCAGCACGCACGGAGCTTGTCTTCCGAGCATGCCCCGTGCCGCCGGGACCTCGAGCGGGTTGCGGCGCTGGCCCTCACCGAGGCCGGCGCGTCGCACGCCTACTTGGGCTGGATGATGGTGGTGCTGGCAAGCGAGTTCTGGCGCCCCCACGTGGCGGCCACGCCGCCTGAGCGCCGGCTGATGCTCGCTCCGCCCTGCCTGTTCCGAGCCGGGCCGTGCAAGCGTGCCGAAGCCGACCAAATCAACGACGACGGCCAATGCCAATGCGGCAACGTCTGCCAGCTGCCGGCGTGGCGTGAAAAGGCCGAGCGGCTTGGGTACCGCGTGATGGTGGCCGAGAACGCCTCGGGCATCATGAAAGCGGTGGTCTCGGGCGAGTGCGACGCGGTGGTTGGCGTCGCGTGCCTCGGCATCCTTGAGCAGGCGACGCACTCGCTCGTAGCCGCCGGCGTGCCGTGCATGGCCGCACCGCTGCTTGAGTGCGCTTGCCAAGACTCTTCGATCGATGAGTCTTGGGCCCGCGAGTTGATCGACTTGCCGTACCAACCAAGCCATCAGCCGAAACCGCTCGGTTTCATCGAAGAACTCCGCGCCTCCCGGCAGATGTTCGCCGAGGCAGAGCTCAACCCGCTGCTCCCTTCGCGGGCCACGAGCCCGCCGCCAGGCCCGCTTGGCGCCACCTCGCGAATTGCCTGCGACTTCTTGGCCCGCGGCGGAAAGTACGCCCGGCCGTTCATCACGTTGGCCGCGTACTCCGCCTGCTTGGAACGGCCCCACGCGGAGGCCGCCGACGCCCGCCAGCCGGACCACGCGAAACGGGTTGCGCTATCGATCGAGACGTTCCACAAGGCGTCGTTGGTTCACGACGACATTCAAGACGACGACGCTTTTCGCTACGGCGTGCCCACCGTGCACCGTGAGCACGGCGTGGCGACCGCCATCAATGTGGGCGATTACCTGATCGGCCTGGGCTACGAAATCGTCGCGGAAGACGCGGCATCCATGGGCGCAGCGGCCGCGGCGGACATCCTGCGAAAGCTTGCCGAGTGCCACACCCGTCTGGCCGAAGGCCAAGGCGCTGAGCTGCTGTGGCGGGACGGAAGCGGAGAGACCTTCACGCCGGCCGACGCCCTGGAAGTCTACGCCCGCAAGACCTCGCCCGCGTTCGAAGCCGCGTTGTACGGCGGCGTTCGGCTGGCGCGTGAGGCGGAGGACGTTGAGCAACTCATCCACGAGTTCTGCAAACGCCTCGGCGTCGCCTTCCAGATCCTTAACGACCTGAAGGACTGGCGGGGCGACTCCGACAACAAGCTCGAAGCCGGCGGCGACGTGCTCGGCAACCGGCCGACACTGCTGCTTGCACTCGCAATGGAGCGCCTCGACGACGCCGGCCGAGGCGAATTGCGTTCGCTGCTGGACGCCTGCCCGGCGGACGCTGTCCAGCGTGTCCGCAAGCTCTACGAAGGCGCCGGTGTGTTCGAGGCGGCAATGGCCACCATCGGCGATAATCAGGCCCAGGCTGAGACACTAGCCGAGAAGATGCCGACGCCTCGTTTGCGAAGGCTAGCGTTCTACTTGATCGACGCCGTGCTGGCGGGCCCCAATGATCCATCCGCCCAGGCCAAGGCATCTCAGGCTACGGCGGCGCCCTGATCCGCCGGCGATCTCACTCGCTCCCACCCAGCCGGCGCCGTACGATGGTCGCATGGCAAGCGACGCCCCCAATCCAACGGCCGCGGCGCCGACCGACCTGTACATCGGCGGCGTGTCGCGCCTTGCCAAGCTCTTCGGGTATGCCACCGACGACCTCGGCCAGTTCACGCCGATAACCCCGGACGGACTGCCCGAGGACTACCGCACGCTGCTCGCCCACACCGGGCACATGACGGTCACGCTCGAGGCGTTTCACAACAGCTTGGTCGACGTGGCCGTGTTGCAGGAGCGAACCGGCGAAGAGTCCTACGCCCGCGAGATTGTGCTCGCTCGCCAGTCGGACGGGGTCGCCATACAGTACGGCCTCGTGCGGCTGTGGGAGGGCGGCCTACCCGCCGACGTGCGGGCGGAAATCCGCAGCCGCGAGATCCCGCTCGGTCGGGTGCTGATACGCCACGGGCTGATGCGGGAAGTCGAATTGCTATCGCTCTGGCGTATTCAACCCGGCCCGGCCCTTACCAAGCACCTCGCCGCCGACGACGCCCCCGTCTTCGGCCGCACCGCCCAGATCCTGGTCGACCACCGGCCAACGGTTCAACTGCTGGAAATCATCAACGTCTGAAGATCCCGCCCGGCCGATCGCCTCGGCACGCGTGCGGACGAAAGGTCGCTTGCAACCATGCAACCCATCAATGATCGGTACGACTGCATCGTGCTGGGCGCCGGCCCCGCCGGCTGCGCGGCCGCCACGCTCATCGCCAAAGCCGGCTTCTCGACGCTGCTGCTCGAGCGAGAGCAATTGCCGCGAGAGCACGTGGGCGAGTCGCTCATGCCCGAGACCTACTGGGTCTTCGAGAAGCTCGGCGTGCTCGACAAGCTGAAAGAGAGCCGGTTCTCGAAGAAGGTGGGCGTGCAGTTCGTCACCAACACCGGGAGGGAGTCGGCGCCGTTCTTCTTCCGCTCGCACGACGACCGCGACTGCGCCGAGACCTGGCACGTGGAGCGGGCGGACTTCGACAAGATGCTCTTCGACAACGCCCGCCAGCACGGCGCCCACTGCGCCGACCAGACCCGCGTGCTCGACGTGCTCTTCGACGGCGACCGCGCCACCGGCGTGCGGATCAAGACGGCTAGTGGCGAAGATCAGACCATCGCGAGCCGCGTCGTCCTTGACGCAACGGGTCAGACCTCGCTGATCGCGTCCAAGCTCGGCATCCGCCGGATCAACCCGGACCTCCGAAAGGCCGCCATCTGGCGCCACTACCGCGGCGGCGAGCGGGACGAGTCGGGCGGCGGCGTCAAGACAATCATCTCGCACACGTCCGACAAGCAGGCGTGGTTCTGGTACATCCCGCAGTCGAATGACGTCATCAGCATCGGCTGCGTGGGCGACAACGACTATCTGCTCAAGGGCCGCGGCACGCCCGCCGAGGTTCTAGAAGAGGAACTCGGCAAGTGCGAAGGGGTGCGTAACCGCTTGGCGGGCGCCGAGCCAATGGACGACCTCGCCATCGCCAAGGAGTTTTCCTACACCACCGACCGTGCCGCCGGCGACGGCTGGGTGCTGGCGGGCGACGCGTGGGGCTTCATCGACCCGGTCTACTCCTCAGGCGTCTACTTCGCGCTGAAGTCCGCCGACATGGCGAGCGAATGCGTCATCGACGCGCTCAAGCACAACGACTGCTCCGCCAAACGGCTCGGCGCCTGGAGCGACGAGTTCTCCGCCGGCACCAAGTGGGTCCGCAAACTGGTGCACGCGTTCTACTCCGGCGAGTTCCGCGTGGGCCGCTTCGCCAAGGAGTACCCGCAGCACATGCCAGCGCTGACCGACCTCTTGATCGGCCGCATGTTCTCGGATGGCGTGCCGGCGCTGTTCGCGGACCTCGACCCGTGGCTCGAGCGGCAGAAGCAAGAAGCCGACGACAGCGACGAACCCATCGGCGAAGGCGTGCCGGCGGTGGCGTGATTAGGTCCACCGCAGAGCATGCTGAGAGCGCCGCGGGTTGATCTCGACGCCTTCCACGTACTCTGCGCACTCCGCGGTGTTTCTAGTAGACTAGCCCGCGTCACCGAACCACGGAGCGCGGAATGGCAACGGTTGTTTGGGCGCTGGTCGTCCTGCTGATGGTCGTTCACCAGGACTTCTGGTTCTGGGAGAACGACTACCTGGTCTTCGGCTTCATGCCGATCGGCCTCTTCTACCACGCCTGCATCAGCATCGCGGCGAGCGTGACGTGGTTCTTGGCCACCAAGCACTGCTGGCCGGCGGCCGATGACGCCGGCGAGGCCGCCTCGCCGGAAGGGGGCGCCGCGTGACCCAGCTCTGGATCATCTCCGGCTACCTCGGCCTGCTGCTGCTGCTGGGCCTCTTCGCCGGCCGGCTGTTCCGCGGCACCAGCAGCGACTACATGGTGGCGAGCCACTCTATCGGCCCGTTCCTGCTCTTGATGTCGCTCTTCGGCACCACCATGACCGCGTTCGCGCTGGTCGGCTCCACCGGCGAGGCGTTCAAGGAAGGCATCGGCGTCTACGGCATGCTCGCGTCCAGCAGCGGCATCATCCACTCGCTCTGCTTCTTTGTGCTGGGCATCAAGCTTTGGGGCTTCGGCAAGAAGTACGGCTACCGGACACAGATCGAGTTCTTCCGCGACCGACTCGAATCAACCGGCATCGGCTTGGTGCTCTTCCCGGTGCTTGTCGGGTTGGTAATCCCTTACTTGCTGATCGGCGTGCTCGCTTCCGGCGCGGTCGTGAATGGCGTGACGCAAGGGAAGCTGGCCGGCGGCGCTGTAGAGAACCCCACGTTCGAGCAGGGCACGTTCCCCTCGTTCCTGGAAGACGGCTCGAAGGGCTTCGCCGTCGACGGCTCCAAGGGCGGCGTGCCGCGTGAGGTTGCGTCGCTGGTGATCTGTGGCGTGGTGCTTTGCTACGTCTTTTTCGGCGGCATGCGGGGCACGGCGTGGGCCAACGCATTCCAAACGTGCGTCTTCATGGTGCTGGGCGTGGTGACGTTCAGCGTGATCGCCAACAAGCTGGGCGGACAGGAATCGTTCTACGCCAACCTGTGCGCCCTCGGTGATGCGATCCCCGAGGAGTACAAGACGCGCAGCGAGATGTCGTTCACCAAGTTCGTGTCGTACATGCTGGTGCCGCTGTCGGTGGGCATGTTCCCGCACCTGTTCCAGCACTGGCTTACGGCCAAGAGCGCGGGCAGCTTCAAGCTGCCGGTGGTGGCGCATCCGGTGTTCATCATGATCGTCTGGGTGCCCTGCGTGCTGATTGGCGTGTGGGCGACCAGCGAGCTGATCAACGTGCCGCCGCCGGTGGAGAAGAACCCCAACATCCTGCTGCCGTTCCTGGTGAAGCGGCTCGCCGGCCCGGTGCTGGGCGGCTTCCTCACGGCTGGCATCCTGGCGGCCATCATGTCGAGCCTCGACAGCCAGTTCCTCTGCCTCGGCACGATGTTCACCAACGACATCGTCAAGCGGCACTTCCTACCCAACGCCACCGACCGGCAGCAGATCGCGCTCGCGCGCGGCTTCATCATCGGCATCGTCATCGTCACGTACCTGCTAAGCCTTCTGAAGCCGGCCAGCGTGTTCGCGCTGGGCGTGTGGTGCTTCAGCGGGTTTAGCTCGCTCTTCCCGCTGGTGCTGGCGGCGCTCTACTGGCGGGGCCTGACGAAGTTTGGCGCCTACGCCAGCGTGCTGGCCGCCATCGGCACGTGGGGCTACTTCTTCGCCGACGCGGTCGGCCGGTCAATCAAAGCCGGCAACCCCGGCCCGATCCGCACCTACACGCTCGACATCCCGTGGGGCGAAGGAACCGTTGAGCTGATGCCCGTCACCGCCATGGTGGCCGCCTCAGCCGTGGCGCTCGTGGTCGTCTCACTCGCCACGCCCAAGCCAAGCGACGAAACGCTGGCGAAGTTCTTCCCGGTGAAGGGATGAACCGCCAAGTTCGCCAACGGCGGAACACTAATTGACGCTGATCGACGCTAAGTAGGTTGGCGGCGGACAAATCAGGCTGAACGCAGTACTCGATGATTAACGCTGATCAGCGGCGATTAGTGTTCCTCTTCGCGACTTGGCGTCTTGGCGGTTCCCAACCATGAAGATCGCCTACATCGCCGCCGGGGCCGCGGGCATGTACTGCGGGAGTTGTCTGCACGACAACCGGCTCGCTCGCGTGCTTCTGGAGTTGGGCGAAGACGTCATCCTCGTCCCCACCTACACTCCCATCCGCACCGACGAAGTCGACGTGTCGCACGGCCGCGTCTTCTTCGGCGGCATCAACGCCTACCTGCAGCAGCACGTGCCGCTGTTCCGCAAGACGCCGCGTTGGGTTGATCGGCTCTTCAACTCGCGGTGGCTGCTCAATCTCGCGACGTCGGGCGCGGGCAGCGTCGACCCGGCTAAGCTGGGCGGCATGACCGTCTCTATGCTCCGCGGAGAGGAGGGCCATCAGGCGAAGGAGGTGGATAAGCTCGTCGACTGGCTCGTCGACGAAGTCCAGCCCGACGTCGTTCATCTTTCCAACAGCATGCTGCTCGGCATGGCTCGGCGAATCAATCAGCGCTGCGGGCCGCCGGTGGTTTGTGCTCTCTCGGGCGAGGACATCTTCCTCGAGCAGCTTGCCGAGCCGCACTACAGCCAGGCTCGAGCGCTGCTGCGAGAGCGGGCGGCCGAGGTCGCCGCGTTCACGACGCTCAACCGCTACTACGCAGACTTCATGGCAGACTACTTGGCGGTCGACCGGGCGAAGGTGCATGTCGTTCCGCACGGTCTGGATTTGACCGAGTACTCCGAAGAGGCCGCGGATCATCGCTTGCGGTTGGAAATCGGGGAGGAGCGCTGGCAGACACTCAACTCGCCGGATGTCGTCCACGAGCACTTACCGGGCGTTCCGGTTATTGGCTACCTTGCCCGCATCTGCCACGACAAGGGTCTGCACGTGCTCGTCGAGGCGTGCGAGCTCCTCAACAAGATGCCCGGCTTCGAGTACGGCTTCGAACTCAAGGTGGCCGGCTATCTCGGCGAGGGAGACAAGCCTTACTTCGCTGAGATTCTCAAGCGGATCGAACGAGCGGACATGACGGGCATTTTCTACCACAATGGGGAACTCAGCTTGGGAGAGAAGATCGACTTCCTCCGGGGATTGAACGTCTTCTGTACGCCAACCGTGTACCGCGAGAGCAAGGGCCTTCCCGCGATCGAGGCCCTAGCCGCCGGCACCCCGGTTCTGCTCCCGGACCACGGCAGCTTCCCGGAACTGGTCGCCGAGTCGGGCGGCGGGCTGCTCCACCGGCCGGAAGATCCGGCGCACCTCGCCGAACGGCTCGCGGAGTTGCTGGCCGACCTGGATAGGGCGAGAAAACTGGGCGAAACGGGCCGAGAGCACGTTCACACCCATCGCCACGCCCGACGCATGGCCGAGAACACGCTCGGCCTGTACGGCACAATCGTCTCGCAGGCGGTTTGAGGACCGCGAATGAAGCGAATCGAGCGAATAAGAGTTAGGTAGGAGTTCGCTTCCCCTGGTCTATCGTCTGCCTCCCGCCGGGCTTTCATTCGCTTAATTCGCTCCATTCGCGGTCGAAAAAGCCCCGCCACGGGAGTCCACCACCGGTTGCGTCCTGCGGGCCGGTTGGTACACTTCGGGACTCGGCGAATTCCTATCCCCACGGCAAAGCAGGTCCATGGCGAAGCGACGCACAAAGGTAAAGACCCCGAAGAAAGACCCGCTGTTTGTCGATGGCGTCAAGCCGCGGCCGATGTACGTGGACTACAAGGACTTGGACCTGCTCTCGAAGCTGACCAACCGCCACGGCCGGATCGTCAGCCGTCGCAAGAGCGGCTGCCACGCCGCCAGCCAGCACGCGGTTAGCAAGGCGATCAAGCGGGCCCGGTTCATGGCGCTCCTGCCATACGTGGGCGACTGACCCGTCGAGGCCTGCCTGCGATGGCCTACTTTGCTGCTACGCCGCGTCGTGTTGAGTTCTCCGACACCGACATGGCGGGCATCGCTCATTTCTCCGCGTTCTTCCGCTGGATGGAAGCGGCCGAGCACGAACTGCTCCGCTCAATCGGTCTGAGCGTCTTTACTCGCTTCGACGAAGGTCTGCCGACCGAGCACGCGATCAGCTTCCCCCGCGTGCATGCCGAGTGCGACTATCAATCGCCGGCGAAGTGCGATGACGAGCTGACGATCGGCGTTACCGTCGAACGGATTGGCACGAAGAGCGTCTCCTACGGCTTCTTCTTCACCGCCGGCGACCGGCAGATCGCCACCGGCAAAATGACGAGCGTCTGCTGCAAGATCGTGCCGGGTTCACCGCCCGACCCAACGCCGCTCTCCGAGGCGATCGCCGAGAAGCTCCGTTTCTTTTCCGCCGGGTGATGGCCCGTGCCGTAAGTGTGCGTGGGCTTGCGGGCAGCGGCGCCGCACGCCCAGAATCTGGTCATGGCCGAGCTGCTCGTCGAGAACCTCCGCAAAGAGTACCCCACGCCGGCGTCGCCGCTGGTGGTGCTTGACGGGGTCGATCTCAGCTTGCGGAGCGGCGACAGCCTGGCGATCGTTGGCCCGAGCGGCTCGGGCAAGAGCACGCTGCTGGCGATCCTCGGCGTGCTCGATCGGCCGACTTCCGGATCGATGACGCTCGACGGGCGTGACCCGTTCGCCCTGCCCGACGGCGACCTGCCCGGCTTCCGCGCCCGGCACATCGGCTTCGTCTTCCAGGACCACCACCTGCTGCCGCAATGCACGGTGCTGGAGAACGTGCTCGCGCCGCTCTTGGCCGACGGCGCCGCGACGGACGGCGACCAGACAAAGGCCAAAAAGCTGCTCCAGCGCGTCGGCCTGAGCGACCGACTCACCCACCGGCCGGCCGAGCTCTCCGGCGGCGAGCGGCAACGCGTGGCGATCGCCCGCGCGCTGATCCGCGACCCGCTCCTGCTGCTCGCCGACGAACCGACCGGCAACCTCGATCAGGCAACCGGCCAACGGATCGCGGAGCTGCTGCTCGAACTGCACGCGCAGCGCGACTCGATTCTGATCACCGTCACGCACAGCCAGGCGCTCGCCGAGCAGATGGCCCAGCAGCGGCGGCTGGAGGCGGGCCGGTTGATCGAGCCGTAACGCGTTTCCCTTCAAGGACGAGATCGAAATGACCGCCGAGCAACTCGCCGCCCAGCTCAATTCCGGCAGCGACGAAGACCGCCGCGCCGCCGCTCAACTCCTGGCCGGCATGGGCGAAGACGCCACGCTGGCGGCCGCCGCGCTGGCTCACAACGCCGCGGACCCAGCGGTTGGCGAGTGGTGTGTGGCGGCGCTTGAAGAGCTCGGCCCGCCGCCCGCGGATCAGGCCGATCGCCTGGGCGAGCTGCTCAAGAACCGCGCCGAGCAAACCGCCTACTGGGCCGCCACGCTGCTCGGCCGCCTTGGCCCCGTAGCGGCGGGCCATGCCACAGGGCTCGCCGCGGCGGCCACCGACCACGGCTCCCTCGCCGTTCGGGAACGAGCCGTCTGGGCGATCGGCAAGATCGGCCCCGACGCCAAAGCCGTGGCGCCCGCCATCGCCCCGCTCGTCGAAGCGGGCGAGCCGCGTCTCGCCCGTTGGGCGAAGCAAGCGCTCGCCGCGCTAGGCGAGTGATTGCAACGAGCGATGAGTCAGCCGCCGACTCCGCTGTCGCGGATCGCGTAGAGCGCTTCGAACGAACGAAGGTACAGCGTGCCGTCGACGATGACCGGCGTGGAGGAGACCGGCTCGCCCAGGTCATTCGTCGCGACGGTTTCAAACTGCTTGCCCGCGCGGACCACGGTGACCACGCCGCCCCGGCTGGTCAGGTAGACCGCCCCGGCGGCGTAGACGGGCGACGCCCGGTGGCGGTCGGCGGTGGTTCGCTTGCGGTAGAAGCGTTCGCCGGTCTGGGCGTCGACACAGGTGAGCGTGCCGCTCTCGCTGCACAGGTAAACTAGGCCGCCGTGCACCAGCGGCGTGGGGACGTCGGGCGTGTCGCGGGGCAGTTGCCACAGCACCTTGTCGCTGCCGGTTATGTCGCCCTGCCCGGTCGTCTTCACCGCGAGTATCGGCCCGCGCTTCGCGGTTGGGATCACCACCATGCCATCGCCAACGCCGGGCGTGGCGACGAAGCGAAGTGTCGGGTGGTAGTTGCCCGGCGGGTTCAAGCCGCCGAGCCGCCACAGCTCGCGGCCGTCGGCCGGGTCGTAGGCCATGGTGAAATCGGCGCCGTGCGTGATGAGCTGCAGCTGGTCGCCGGCGTTGGCAAAGACCGGCGAGGTGTAGGCGTGCTCGCACTCGCGGCTGGCGCCGGTCACGCGTTTGACGGACCAAACCTGGTCGCCCGTCGCCGCGTCGAGGCAGGCGACGCGTGCTTCCTGCGTGGCGGGGTTGCCGTCGCCGTGGATCATCTGCACGTAGAGCCGGCCGTCTCGCAGCAGCGGCGAAGAGGTGTAGCCGAAGGCGATGTCGAACCGCCCGTACTTGTCCTGCAGGTCGAGCGACCAGAGCGGGTCGCCCGCCATCGAGAAGCAGGCGAGCCGGCCATCGCCCATCAGCGCGATCACCCGCTCGCCGTCGGTCACCGGCGAGGGCGAGGCGAGGTTGCCCTCGTCGCCCCGCACGCCGCGGTCGCCGGTGGTGACGGTGCGCGTCCACAGCTCGGCGCCATCGGCGGCGGCGATCGCCTTAAGCACCAGCTTCGGTCCGTCGCTGCTAGTGAGAAAGACGCGGTCGCCCCAAACCACGGGCGTCGAGCCCGCGGGGCCGGGGAGCGGCGTCCGCCAGGCAACGTTCTCATCGCGCGACCAAGCAATCGGCGCCGTCGCCGAATCGGACACGCCATTGCCGTGCGGTCCACGCCAATCGGGCCACGCCTCGACTTCAGCGGCTAGAACAGCATTCGCGCAAAGCACGGCAATCGCCAGCACGCCGGCGCTGAGTAACCAACGCATAGACTTCTCCCTGGTAGTTCGTACCGGATCAGTCTGGTAGTCACGCTGGGCTCGGTCAACTAGCAGACAAAGAACCGGCAGGAACGCAAACCAACGGACTGATTCCGCGCGACGCCTGGCGGGCTAAACTGTTGGCATGAAGATCTCCACGCTGCCGCAGCTCTACCGCAACGCCGCCCGCTGGCGGGAAATCCTCTCGGTTTTGAGCAAGTACGGGCTTGCCGGGTGGCTGGGGCGGTTTGAGCTGCCGCTGGGGACCGGCTGGCTGAAGGACAGCAACGGCCAACTGCTGGGCTCGATGAGCCAGCCGGTGCGGGTCCGCCGGGCGCTGGAAGAACTCGGCCCCACGTTCATCAAGCTGGGCCAACTGCTGAGCACGCGCCCCGACCTGGTTGGCTTGGAGCTGGCCGACGAGCTGAGCAAGCTCCAGTCTGGCGCCCCCGCCGACGACACGGCGTGGGTTTATCAGGTCATTGCCGAAGACTTGGGGCAGAGCGTCGACGAGTGCTTCACGCGCTTTGAAGACGAGCCGGTGGCTTCGGCTTCGGTTGGGCAAGTGCACCGGGCGTGGCTGGAAGATGGCTCGGCGGTTGCGGTGAAGGTGCTGCACAAGGGCATCGAAGAACGCGTGCTCGACGACACGGAGATCCTGGTCGGCTTGGCGGAGCTCGCGGAGCGGCTTCCCGACTTCCGCAACTATCGGCCCGCCTCACTTGCCGTTGACTTCCAGCGGACCATCCGCCGCGAGCTGGACCTGGGCAACGAGCGGCGAAGGCTCGATCAGTTCGCGGGCTACTTCGCGGGCGACCCGCGCGTTCGCCTGCCGCGTGCCGACGCCGATCGCTCCGGCCCCCGCGTGCTCACGGCCGAGTGGATCGAGGGCTGGAAGGCGTCGGACCCGGCGCTCAAGGAGGCCAAGGACATTGACCTGGCCCGCGTCGCCCGCAACGGCGCCGAGGTGTTCATTGAGATGATCTTCGACCACGGCGTTTACCACGCCGACCCGCACCCCGGCAATCTGCTGGTGCTGCCCGGCAACGTGGTGGGGCTGGTGGACTTCGGCATGGTTGGTCGGCTGAGCGATCCGCTCCGCGAAGACCTGGAAGACATGCTCATGGCGGTGGTCGCCAACGAGCCCGCCACGCTGACGGCGGTCATCACCCGCGTCGGCCAGACGCCGCCCGAGCTGGACGAGGCGGAGCTGGCGAGCGACATCGCCGAGTTCGTGGAGCACTACGGCAACCAGTCCGTTGGCGGGCTCGACCTGACGGGCGCCCTCAGCGAGCTAATCGATATCATCCAGCGCCGGCAGATCACGCTGCCGCCGTCGGTGGGCATGCTGCTGAAGATGCTGGTGCAGCTCGAAGGCACCGCCCGGCTGCTGTCGCCGGACTTCTCGCTGCTGGAGGTCCTGGAGCCGCACCAGAAGAAGATGATGCTGCGGCGGCTCTCACCGGTGCGGCAAGCGAAGAAGCTGAGCCGCATCTACGGCGAGTTTGAAGACCTGGCCGAGGTCTTCCCCCGCCGCGTGCGTGAGATCCTGCAGCAGGTGCAAGCTGGCAAGTTCGACGTGCACCTTGATCACCGCGGGCTCGAGCCCTCGGTCAACCGGCTGGTGCTGGGCATGCTCACTAGCGCCATGTTCTTGGGTTCGTCGCTGATGTTCAGCAACGGCGTGATGCCAATCCGCGGCATCTGGCTGCTGGACGGGGTCTCGTTGCCCGGCTTCGTTGGCCTGTGCCTGAGCGGCCTGCTCGGCATGCGGGTGCTGAGGGCGATCAGCAAGTCCGGCCGGCTCGAACGCCGCCGCTGAGCAGCGCCGGTGAGGCTGAGCAACGCCAACGATAAGGGCCAACCGCTACGCCGTCGGCTCAGCCGACGTTTCCACCGCAGCCCCGCCCGCCTCGCCCAGCGCGGCGAGGATCTGCTCGTTCAGCGAATCGATCCGTTGAAGCAAGTCTTCGTGCTTCCGGTCGAGTCGCGAGAGCAGTCCTTCTTCGCCGCCGGGGGGGGTGGGGGACGTGCTGGGCATCGGCGGGGCTGCGGGATGGCGTCGTAGCGGGGAGGCGATGCGGCGGGGATTGCCGCGTCGGCACTGTTGAGAATCGGGCCTGCGAGCCCCCCGTCGGTAGCCAAGCACAACCGTTACCGGCGCCACAACCCGCAACTGTGGCAAGACTTAGCGGGTGTGCGGGTTGGTCCGTCGATGACCGATTGGGTGACGCCGAGGCGCCACATCCGTGACCGGCGCCGCCGCCCAGGGCCAACCCGGCGCCGTTGGACGGGAGACCGCTCGACAAACCGTACGGCTTTCGTCATGCTGTGGGGCTGCACGGTGCATGGCGCCCGAACCCCTTCACCTCACCCCACGATCAGAGCTGCCCAGGTGGTAAAACTCACCCTCCGAGACCGAGAAACCGCTCAAGAGGCCGTCCGTCGGTTCCGCAAGCTTGTCGAGCGCAGCGGCATCAAGAAGGAAATGCGGATCCGCGAGTTCTACGAGAAGCCGAGCGAAACGAAGCGCCGCGCCCGCCTTCGCGCCGAGCGTCGCAACCGCCGCGAGCGGATGTTCGGCCGCGCTTAAGCACTCTGCCTAAGCCGCGAGAGCACAGCGCACAAGAAGCGGGCCGACCAAGTTGGCCGGCCCGCTAGCGAGTTGCTCAAACTCTAGCCGTCACGCCCCCAAGGGGGCGAGGCGTTCAAAACGCCACTTCGCCGCGGATGAACCATCCGTCGAGCGTCATCATGTTGGCGTCGTCCATGCCTTCCAGCTGCACGGTCGTGGCGCCAAAGTCGTACATGGCGCGGTGGCCCAGGTCGTGCCAAACTGCCAGCATGTAGCCGGCGGAGATCGACGCCCGGTTGGTCAGGAAGACCGTGCCGCCCGCTTCCATCTCGGTGACCGGCACCACCTGGGTGGTGGTGATGGAGTGGCGGGTGAAGTTGCTGCCCGTGGCGACATACTCCACGTCGCCCAGCAGCAGCGAGAAGTCGCCCCGCACGAACAGGCTGGCGATGCCCTGCTTGCCGAAGTACCGGCGACCGATCAGGCCGGTCCGCAGACCGACACCTTGGAAGTCCACGCTGCTCAGGCCGGTGCGTTCAAGACCGGGCGTGCTGCTGCTGTTGATGGTGGACGCGTACGCGAGCTGCGAACCGACATCGGCAAAGCGGATGCCACCGGTCCACACCACGTCCCACGCGGGGCACCAGCAGCCGCAGGCGCTGACGCCGCAGCCGCAGCCAACGCCCAGCGGTGAGCCGAGCGGGATGGCGCGGGCGATGCCCAGGTCGTAGTTGTTGATCTCAACGCTCGCCGTGCCGGTGATCTCATCGTCGGCCCCGAAGGTGACCACCTCAAAGGGCGCCGTGAAGAGCCGGCTGCCGTCGGCCGGCTGCGGGCCGCTGGCGAATGACCCGCCCGTGTCGATGTTTGTGTACGCGAACGTCACGTCGCAGCCGCAATCGGGCACGCGGTAGCCGCCGTACAGGCGGTAGCTGTCGCCGTAATCAAAGTTGTGCTGCCGGTAGATGATCTCCGGGCTGCCAACGGTGGGCAGCGACTCTTCCAAGAACGCGGTGGCATCGCTAAAGCCGGCCCGCACACTCAGGTACTCGGCGCCGAAGAAGATCTGGCAGCCGCAGCGGTCGGTGAGCCCCAGGCTCGCCCCCACCCCGCTGCCGATGCCGGACGTGAACTGAGCCGGCTCAACCCTGGCGTCCACCTCTTCGAGCAGCGCCGGCTTCACGTTGCCGGCCTCGTCAACTAGGTCGCCATCGCCCACAAAGACCGCGTCGGCGGCCAAGTCTTCGGCCTCTTCCGCCAGAGCGGCGGGCGCCAGCGCAAGGCCGACTAGCAGCGCAAAATGCGCGCACCAATAGCGTGTCATCCTTCATTCCCCCCTTGGAATGCTCCCGTGTCGCTCCCTCGGGTTACTTCCCCGAGTAACGTTGCGGCGCGACATGGCTTGAGTCGAGCAATCGGTCGCTCCGGGCGCGGGGCCGGTCCAATCAAATCCGGCACAACCGGTGCGACAGTCCCAAGGATCGGTACAGCGCGAAGCTGCACTTTGCTGTTTTTCCGCACAACCCGCAAAGACAGGGCGACCGGGGCAAGCCGGGCGCTCCGCGAGTTCCGAATAAACCTCAGACCTCCTCGGCGGGCGCAGCTAGCTGGCCGTCAAGCGGCCACGCCGAAGGCTCATCAACGCCGCTTCTTCGGCAGATGGCAGGGCTTTGGAGTGTTGCTGCAGCCGTTCCGCGACGGGTGAGGGCAGCAGGCCGCGGGGCGGCGTGGGCCGGCCATGCCGGCGTGCGGCGTTGGCAGCTTGCAGCGGCGGCCAACGAAACGCTCACCAAGACAACCCTCGGCGGTTTGATTGGTTTGCATGGCTCGGGTGTTCGCTCAAGGATGCCGATACGGAAGCCGCACCACAGAGAGCCCCGTGGGCGATGTCCACCACATCACCCACGAGGCTTTGGGTTAAGCTGGCGTGCTATCAGTCCGCAACCTCGCGGAACGATGCAACGCAGTCTTCAAGAAGGCGGGCTCTAGCCCAAGCGGTGTCGCATGCGGACCGCCAGCCCGCCAGCCGTAGCTAGCAACACGAGGATGGCGGCCGACGGCTCCGGGATCACCACCTCGCCGCCATCGGTCACGAGTTCGATGTCTTCCATTACGTCGTACGGCCGGCGGACGCTGTTGGCGAACACGGTCGACCCCACCGTGCCCGGCGGCAGGTTCAGGTCCTGCAGCCGTACGGAGATCGGCCGGCCGTTCTCAAACGTCGCGGTCATGACCGAGTTGTCCGCGTCGCCGTTCTCTTCCAGATCGAAGAAGACGGTCCGGAAGTCGGGGTGGATGAACTGCGTGCTCGTCTCGGGGTCGATGTCGACCTGGAATCGCACCACTTCACCCGGCGCGAGGCCGTCGCCGCCAAAGGCGATCCGGATGTCGTCGCCGTTCGTTGGCGAACTGATTGAGTCAACCGTCAGGCCCTCTGCGCTGTACTGAGAGACAACCGCGAAGGCGCCGAGCACCGAGTCGCCGAAGTCGTACGCGATGTCACCGATCGTCATGGAGAACTCGGTGATGTTCGCGGTTTCGATCGTCGAGGTGTTGCGCACCTCGATGTAGGGGCGGCTGCGGTTGATGATCCGCATCAGCGGCGAATCCCACGACTCGATGTGCTTGACCGCCGGGTCGTCCGGGGCCATGAGCTTGGGCAGGCTCGACGAGATGCCGATTGAGAACGAGCGGGTCGGCAGGTTCTCGTCTTCGGCTTGGACGTGTTCCGGAAGGAAGAGCAGAGGCAGCGCAGCAACCGCCGCCGTGATGGCGAAGCGGCAAACGCGGGTGTATCGGGAGGTCATAGCAGGTGTTCCTGGGCGCCCTCGGCTGGGCGGCCCCGCTGAGTACGGGACGCAACGGCCTGGAGCGGAAATTGGTGGATGAACGCGACGGCTTAACGGCCAAGCGGGGCTTAGCCGGTCCAGTCGTTCAGACGACTGGGGCGGAGAATCCGCACGAGAGACCTGGCGGCAGTCGTCTAACGCGACCGCCCCTCCAATCCGGCTGGCGCAATGCCAATCCGGTTAGCGCACTGGGCACCGCCAGGCGCAATTGGTTGGCGGAACGAGCACCTAAGTGCTAGACGCAGGGCAGACTACCGGGCCACAAGACCACCGCGTTTCGCGGTCCGGGGCAGCAACAAGAAATGAAGAAAACGGCTGCACTCGGAGCTCATGGACGTCGGTTGGCTGCGCTGCGACTTTTCGTCGCCGCCGCCAGGTTGACGATCATGAGTTCAGACTCCGGTGCGTGCGTTGCTGCAAACGGGCACCGCTCCCACGGCGGTGCACACTTTTGAGGGTAAGTGGCGAGGAATGAACTGTCAACGAAAAAAACGGTTTCGTAGCAGTTCGTGGGATCGCACGGGATAAACGGCCCGTGGCATCGGGCTAGACGGTTCCGGGCCTCTCGATCGAGGCGAGCGCGCAAAAAGGGGACGCGGCGGGTCCCCTCTAGCTCCAAGCTTTTTCCCGCCACGTCCCTAGAGCCAAAGCGTCTCTCCCCAGGGACGTTCCGGCCAAGAAACCTAGGCCCAAACGGGTGGCGGTCAATCAACTGCTGGCCGGGCGACGGGTTATCGGGCGGTCTGATCGACCCAATCGAGTCCGAAATCCAGCGTCACCGCCGCGTGGGTTAGGCTGCCGACGCTGATCCGGTCGACCGCAGACCGGGCAATCTCGCCAATCGTCTCAAGCCGAACCCCGCCCGACGCTTCCAAAACGGCCCGCTGACCGGTGGTTTCCGCGTGGCGATTGCGCATCTGGACCGCCTCGGCGAGCTGCTGCGGGGTCATGTTGTCTAGCAGGATCACGTCGGGCTGGGCGGGGAGGACCGTGGCGAGCTGCGCGAGCGTGTCGACCTCCACTTCGACAACCATCGCGCTGTGCGACGCGACCAGCTCGCTGCCACTCAGATAAGTCCGGGCACGCAGAACGGCATCCGCCGGCGTTAGGCCGGCCTGGTCGGAGAGGGCAAGGTGGTTGTCCTTGATAAGCACCGCCGAGTGGAGCCCGAGCCGGTGGTTGCGGCCGCCGCCCTGCCGGACGGCGTACTTCTCTAGCCGGCGCCAGCCGGGCGTGGTCTTGCGGGTGTCGTAGACCTGGGCCGAATCGCTGCCCGCCGCCTCAACGTAGCGGGCCGTCTGCGTGGCGACTCCCGAGAGCCGGCCCAGGAAGTTGAGAAGGGTCCGCTCCACGGTCAGCAGGTCCGCCGCTCGACCAGAAAGACGTGCCACCGGTTGGCCCGGCTCGACGCGGGTGGCGTCGTCAACGAGCGGCATGAACTCCGCATCGGCGGCGAAGGCTTCGATCGCCAGTTGCCCGATACCAAGACCCGCCACCACACCCGACTGGCGAGCCACCACGTCCGCCGCGCCGCGGGCGGCGGGGTCAACCGTCGCCTGGGTCGTTACGTCGCCGAGTTCACCCAGGTCTTCGTCGCGGGCCAGTTGGAGCAGTTGCCGGGCTTCGGCTTGCAGAGCTTCGTCCCAGGTGATCGGCGGGTAGTCGGCGGGCATCGCGGCGGGCTCTTCTGGCAGACAAGCGGCGCCGGATCGTTCGCCCGGCGGGTACAGTATGGAGGTCGCTTCGCTGCCGCAGCAAGCACCAGACCGTTGACTGCAACCAGCGATCGCGATTCGTTGCCCGAACCCGTCCTCCGCCGCCTTGACCAACTGCCGCTGGCGGTGATCACCGCGGCGGCGCTGGCGAGCATGGCCGTTTGGTGGGTGGCCGGCGGTGGGCCGAGCGGGCGGCTGATCAACATCGATCGCGCTCAGCCGCTCGACTACCGCTTCACCGTCGACATCAACTCGGCCGACTGGCCCGAGCTGGTCCAACTGCCCGAGATCGGCGAAGTGCTCGCCCGGCGGATTGTTGAGCATCGCGCCGCCCGCGGGCCGTTCGATACGCCGGAGGACTTGCTCGAAGTGCCCGGGATCGGCGAGAAGACGCTCGACCGCGTCCGCGGCTACCTCCGGCCGCTACCCGGCGAAGAACTCACTGCGGGTCAGCCGCCCGGTTCGCAGCGGCGCGACGCGGGTTAGCAAACCGCTTGCCGTGGCCGGGGACGATCCAGTCGGCGAGCTGCAGGATCTGCTCGCGGTGCTTCTCGAGCGCCGCGGGGTCCTCGGCGAGCGGGTCGGGCTGGCCGAGCGACTGCTCGCTCCACCACAGGTGCGTCATGGCGTAGACGCCGTCCTCGGCTTCGACCAGCAGCGTGGCGTCCTGCTTGGTGTGGCCGGGCGTTCGCAGCACCCGCACGCCGGGGGCCACGGTGTACGGGTTGGGGTGGTCCCACCAGACGTCGCCCTCGTACTCGCCGATGAAGTCGATCACCTTCGCGGTTGGAAACATGCCAATCCGCACCGTGTGGTCCGGGTGGTGATGGCTGATGAAGACGTGCGTGACATCGGCCGGCTTCACGCCATGCCGCGCGAGGGCCGCCGGGATGGCCGCGTTCTCGGCGACCATGCCGGGGTCGACAACGATCGTCGCTCCTTCCGCCTTCACCAAGACCACCGTCGAAGCGACCTTGCGGGCGCCGTCGTCCTGCTGACCGGGCACGAAGCCGCGGCCTTCGATCGGCGCCACGTAGCCTTCTACCAGCACGTGCACGGTAACCGCGGCGGGCGCAACCGCCGCCCACGCCACCAGGGCCAACAAGGCAGTCAATACCGCGGTGCTTCGGGCTAGCATGCAACGACTCGCGAAGAAAAGCTGACCGCGACGCCCAGGTTCCGGCGGGCGCCGCTTGGTGTTAATTTCAAGACGCCACGGCGGCCAGGACGCCACCACTGCGAATCCTTCCAGGTGAGAATCTTACCATGAACGAGCTGATCCCCACCTTGCCGGCCCTTCCCCCCTCCTGGGACGGCTTCCACCCGCTGGTGGTCCACTTCCCCATCGCTCTGCTGGCCGTGGCGCCCATCTTCGTGCTGCTGGGCTCCATCACGGGCTACCGGTCGATGATGTTCAGTGCGCTGGTGCTGCTGGTACTCGGCGTAGCCGGCGCCTTCGTCGCCACGAACACCGGCGAAGAGGCCTACAACGTGATCCCCAATGACGAGGTGATGGACCTGCTCGACCCCGACTACGAGTACGACGACGTCGCCATCGCCCACGGCGAGCAATCCGAGCTTGCCCGCAACATCTTCGCCGGCATCACAGCGTGCTACCTCGTGGTGGTGATCTTGGCTTACGCGAGACCTTCGTCCCGGAATTTGGTTCCTCGAACGGCGATCGGCGTGGTCTTCGTCCTCGCGTTGGGTTACGCGAATCTGGTGCTAGCGAATGCCGCGCACCTGGGCGGCGAGCTGGTGCACGTGTACGGCGTGCGCGCGGTGATGGCTGACCCGGACGCTGAAGCCGAAGCTGAAGAAGAGGACGCCGGTGAAGAGGACGCCGAGGAGTCCGACGAGGAAACCAGCGAGTAAGGCGACCTGGTCCAGCCGGTCGCTTGGACGCCGGCCTCACCCGCCAACGGCCCGGGCCGCCGCGATCTCCGCGGCGCCGGCGTCGATCGCCGCTTCTACCGCCCGCCGCAACCGCAGCCGGCTCGCCAGCCAGGCGCCGCCGCCTAGGGTTAGCACGCCGGCGTAGTCGGCGACCAGGTCGAGCGTGGAGAAGCTCCGGTACGGCGTGAGCAGGTTGGAAAATTCTTCAAGCGTTGCAAGAGTTGCCGCGATGGCCATGCCCGTCAGCAGGGCCCGCCTGGCGTGAAAGCCGAGCGACTTTAACGCGTGGGCAAGAACGAGGGCGAAGCCGCCCACCACGGCAAAGTGGATCACCTTGTCGCCCACGCCCGGCCCGCCGAGCATTCGGGCGAATCGCGGGGCAACGCCCACGTTTGCCGCCAGGGTCCAGGTGCTCACCAGCGACACGAACGCAGCCAAGACATACATGGGAGGAATCCTTTCCTACGGCACGATGCGGGGGAGAGTTCTCGCTTGTGCGAACGGTGTGCCAATCTTGGGCTGGGTCGAATTCCGGTAAGGAGATGTGGGGATGTTGGAGATGGAGGGGATGGTCGATTGGTGGGGCCGACCGACATTGCTCGGGCTTCTTCGATTGGGTTTGTGGACCGCGAATGACGCGAATAAGCGCGAATCCTGGCGGTTCAGCAGTCGCCCAACCTCTTGAAGCTTACTGGTCTTTATTCGCGCGTATTCGCGTCATTCGCGGTCACTCCTTCTCACGCTCGCGCGAACTCGTAGGTCGGAAGGCCCGACGAACGTTTTGGCGGCGGGCATCTCCCCCATCCCCAACATCCCCTCGATCTCCTTTCCAACAGAGACGCTACGACTCGGGCCAAGGGCCGCCTAGAATGCGGGACTGCCGCGACCGTCAAACTCCCGCTATGCCGCCATGCCCCAGTTTCAGCTCACTTCGGAGTTCCAGCCCGCCGGGGATCAGCCGGCGGCGATCGAGTCGCTCGTCGCCGGGCTGCGTGAGGGCCGCCGCAAGCAGACGCTCATGGGCGTTACCGGCAGCGGCAAGACCTTCACCATGGCCAACATCATCCAGCAGGTGCAGAAGCCCACGCTGGTGCTGAGCCACAACAAGACGCTCGCCGCGCAGCTCTACAGCGAATTCAAGGAGTTCTTCCCCCAGAACGCGGTGAGCTACTTCGTCAGCTACTACGACTACTACCAGCCGGAGGCGTACATCCCGCAGCGGGATATCTACATCGAGAAGGACGCCTCGATCAACGAAGAGATCGATCGCATGCGGCTGGCGACCACCAGCAGCCTGGTGAGCCGTAACGACGTGATCGTGGTGGCGAGCGTCAGTTGCATCTACGGCCTCGGCTCGCCGGACGACTACAAGGAGATGATGGTCGGCGTGAGCGTGGGCGACGTCGTGGACCGCGACGAGGTGCTCAGCAAGCTGATCGACATCCAGTACGACCGCAACGACCTCGACCCCGCGCGGGGCAAGTTCCGCGTGCGTGGCGACAGCGTCGAGATCTGGCCCGCGTACGAGGAGTTCGCCTATCGCTTGGAGTTCTGGGGCGACGAGATCGAGAAGCTCTCGATCATCGATCCGACTAGCGGCCAAGTGATCGACCACCTGCAGTCGGTCTACATCTACCCCGCCAAGCACTTCGTCTTGCCGGAGGAGCGGATCGAGAACGCGGTGAACAACATCCGCAAAGAACTCGCCGGCCGGCTGGAGCTGTTCAAGCAGCAGGGCAAGCTGCTGGAAGCGCAGCGGCTGAACGCCCGCACGCGTTACGACATCGAGATGATGCTGGAGATGGGCTACTGCCCGGGCATCGAGAACTACAGCGGCCCCCTCTCCGGCCGGCCGCCCGGATCGACGCCCAACACGCTGTTCGACTTCTTCCCCAAGGAATTCCTGTTGTTCGTCGACGAGAGCCACGCCACGGTGCCGCAGGTTGGGGCGATGTACAACGGCGACCGGGCGCGGAAGGTCACGCTCGTAGAGCACGGCTTCCGCCTGCCGAGCGCGCTGGACAACCGGCCGCTCAAGTTCGACGAGTGGGAAGAACGGACCGGGCAGGTGGTGTTCGTCAGCGCGACGCCGGCCGACTACGAGCTTGAGCAGTCCGGCGGCGAGGTGGTGGAGCAGATCGTCCGGCCCACCGGCCTCTTGGACCCCGAGATCGAGATCCAGCCCGCCCGCGGCCAGGTGCCCCACCTGCTGGGCGCCATCAAGGAGCGGGCGGAACGCGGCGAGCGCGTGCTGGTGACCACGCTCACCAAGCGCCTCGCCGAGGACCTTTCGACGTACCTCACCGAGCAGGGCGTGCAGTGCAAGTGGCTCCACTCGGAGCTCGACGCCTTCGAGCGCGTCGAACTCTTGCGCGACCTCCGGCTCGGCAAGTTCGAGGCGCTCGTCGGCGTCAACCTGCTGCGTGAAGGCCTCGACCTGCCGGAAGTCTCCATGGTCGCCATTCTCGACGCCGATAAGGAGGGCTTCCTGCGCAGCGAGACGTCGCTGATGCAGACCATCGGCCGGGCCGCGCGGAACGTGAACTCCCGCGTCATTCTCTACGCCGACAAGATCACCGGCAGCATGCAGCGGGCGATCGATGAGACCGAGCGTCGCCGCGCCCTGCAGCAGGCGTACAACAAGAAGCACGGCATTACGCCCACGAGCATCAAGAAGGCGATCCGCCAGGGCATCGAAGGCGAGGCCGCCGCCCACGCCGCCGCCAACGCCGCCGTCGGTCGCGACGACGAGACGCAGTACATCACGGAGGAGTACATCAACGAGCTCGAGAAGGAGATGATGGAGGCGGCCGAGCAGATGGAGTTCGAGCGTGCCGCCAGCATCCGCGACCGCATCAGCAAAATGCGCGAGAGCATCGGACAGAGCGTGCAGGCGGTGGAGGAGTCGATGAAGAAAGCAGGCAAAGGCCGCAAGGGCCGCGGCCGGCGGGGGGCGAAGAAGGCCAAGGTGCCGCGGCCGAAGAAGGGGGTGTAAACTCCTAGAAAGGCGAACTCAGAATAGTGCGATGGACCTCAGCGCGGCTGGTAAGGCAAAGAGCTACCCGCTGATAAGGCGAGGTAGACTTCTATCTTTCTCTACTTCGCGGCTCGAAAGCAGGTAAGCTGCGGTTACATCCCGCTCCTTGCCCACTCCAGGCCTCACGAATATTCCGCCAAATAGCCGATCGTTCCTCACGGCACGCCCTTTGGGGCGTCGTTCTCCTCACCACCGCGTTGGTCGGCTGCCAGAAAGCCGACACTGCCCCCCAAGAGCAGGCCGCGAGCGGCAGCCGGAAGTCGCCGGCAGGCAAGACAAGCGGACGGCACTCTGCCGCGGAGCCGCAGGTTAGTGTGGAACAAGCGGAGCAATTTGCAAAACGCCTGGTCGCCGGTTTCAACGAGGGCGACGATTCGACTCTCAACGCCTTGGTGGACTGGCAGCGCATTATTAACAGGTCTCTGGAAGGGCTCTCCATGCCCGCAAACGACCGCCTCAAGTTCGACGAAGAAGCGTTGCGCGGCGTAAGGGCACGCAATGCCCTTCAGGAGACAGCGGTCTCGGTCAGTCTAGGCGGCGACGCGAGGTTGCTCCGGCTCTACGAGCGCGACGGTCAACGGCGCTTGCTTGTAAGGTTGATCTTAGAAGAGGGAGTGAACTATCTCGACTTCGAGCTCGACTCAACCGCCAACGGTGTCCGTGCAATCGACATGTACAATCACCTGACAGGCGAGAACATTAGCGCATCGTTCCGCCGTGTCTTTCTGCCGATCGTCGCCCAAATGAACCGGTCCTGGATTACAAGAGCCGCTATGGGCGACGGCGATTTCCTCGATAGCTTTGATGAGATCTCGAAGCTCGCCAAACACGTACGCAGCGGCCGCCACGCTGCAGCACTGGAGGTGTATCACTCGCTGCCGGCATCCGTCAAAGCCGACAAGAACATCCTGGTGCTGCGATACCAGGCGGCGAGCAGCCTCCCAGACGACCAAACGCAAGAGCTCGTTGACGCGGTAGCCGACTTCAAGAAGCACCATCCCGACGACGCTTGCATTGACTTTTTGTCTATCGATACGCTCGCCCTGTTGGGAAAATACGACGAGTCACTAGCCGCTCTCGATCGCTTTGATAGATCGGTAGGAGGCGATCCCTATCTCGACGCCATCCGGACCGATGTCCTGCTCGCAGCCGAAAAGCCGCGAGAAGCGGTTGCCGCAGCGCGTCGGGTCGCCACGGCCCTTCCCGAGATCAAGAAGTGCTGCCAGACCTTTCTCGGCGCAGGGATCCTAGTCGGCGACAATCAAGCCATCTACGACGGGCTTGTGCTTCTCGAGAAACACCACAACGACGCGGCTCACGACTTACGGGGTGAGGAAAGCTTGACCGGCTTTGTCAGCTCTGAGCTGGGCAAGCGCTGGCACCGCGAGCACGGCATTGATATCGACGCCGCCCCCGTTCTGGACTCCCAAGAACCTTCTCCAGCGGCGGTCGCTGAGACTGATTCCAGCCGTCAAGACACCCAACCTGGGTTCGGCAGCGCGTTCGGGGGCGGGTTCGGGAGTCGCGTTAATCTTGACTCCTACCACACCTGGGAAGACCGCACCGGCAGGTTCACCGTCGAGGCCCAGTTTGTCAGCCTTGACGCAGACGGTGTGAAGCTCAAGAAGAAAGACGGCAAAGAGATCACCGTGCCGCTCCAGAAGCTTGCTGACGACAGCATCGCCCAGGCAATGCGGTGCAAGGCCGAGCAAGCGCAGAGCGAGTTCCGCCAGCGACAAGGCTTCGATTGACGGGCGGCGCCGCAGCCCATCGGCCGTCCCAAGCCGTCAGACTTGGGTACACTCTCGGTCCGCCGCCGCCCCGAATCTCTCGCACAGCGGCTCCGATGCGACCCCCACGTCCACCGCTGCCGTAAGCCGATGCCCAAGATCCGCCGCGTCGATCTCGACACGCTAGACGACGTGATCAAAGACATTCAAAGCCTACGGGACCGAGGCTACTCCCAAGGCGGCAAGTGGAACCTATCGCAGCTCTGCGAGCACCTCACCGGGACGATGCGGATCGGACTCGACGGCACGATGAAACCTCTGCCGTACCTGGCGCGGGCAACGCTCGGCAACTTCGTGTTCTGGCTCTTCACCCGCAGAGTCTCGCGGGGCATTGCCGGCATCAAGACCATGCCGGAGCTTGAACCCGTGGATCGGGACGATGACGACCAAGAGGTGATCAGCGTGTGCCTTGCAACCCTGCAAGAGGCTCGCGACCGGACCGAACCGATCCCGCCGTACGCGTTGACAACGTCGGCAACGCTCGATCAGTGGCGCCAGATGATGATCGTTCACGCGCAACACCACTTGGAGTTTCTGAAGCCGGTTGATTCAAACGAGAGCGTTGGCTGATCATCGGCCGACGCCGGCGAAACCGTAACTCAACTATGACGCCACGATGACACAACTCCCTCCTGCGATCGGAGGACCCGAGCACCGAGCCCGGCTCGCCAAAGCGCAAAGCCTGATGGCCGAGCACGGCGTTCACGCGGTCGTGCTCACTGCCGGGACGAGCCTCCGGTACTTCACTGGCTTAGTTTGGGGTCTCAGCGAGCGGCTGCTCGCGGCCGTTGTGCCGCGTGAGGGCGATCCGGTCTACGTCGTGCCGGCGTTCGAGGAGCCGAAGGTCCGCGAGCTGCTTGTGGTGGAAGGCGAGGTGCGCGGTTGGGAGGAGCACGAGAGCCCCTTCGCGCTGGTTGCTCGCCAACTTGTTGACGCCCCGCGCGGCGGCGGACGCCTTGCGATCGAAGCCACGGCGCCGCTGTTCATGGCCGAAGGGCTGCGCGACGCGGCGAGTGGATGGGAGGTCACGTCGGCGGCGCCGATCGTGGACGCCTGCCGCATGCACAAGTCGCCGGCTGAGATCGCCATCATCCGCTACGCCATGGGCGTGACGCTCGACATCCACCAGCGCGTGCGTGACGAGCTGTACCCCGGGATCAGCAACGTCGAGGTAGTCGAGCGGATCGACCGGCTGCACCGCCAGGCCGGCAGCGACAGCGGCTCAACCTTCGCCATCGTCGCGTTCGGCGAATCGACCGCCTTCCCCCACGGGCCGAAGGGCGAGCAGCGGCTCCAGGCTGGCGAGACGGTGCTGGTCGACACCGGTTGCACGTTTCACGGCTACCACTCTGACCTCACGCGGACCTACGTCTTCGGCGAGCCCACGCCGCGGCAGCGCGAATTCTGGGACATCGAGCGCGACGCCCAGCTTGCCGCGTTCAACGCCGCGCGGCTCGGGGCGCCGTGCGAAGCGGTGGACGCGGCGGCGCGGGCGGTGCTGCAGAAGCGGGGTCTCGGCCCCGGCTACCAAACGCCCGGCCTACCCCACCGCACGGGGCACGGCCTGGGATTGGACATCCACGAGCCGCCCTACCTGGTGAAGGGCAACACCACGCCGCTCGCCGAGGGCATGGTCGCGAGCATCGAACCGATGATCGTCAGCTACGGCGAGATGGGCGTGCGTCTGGAGGACCACTTTGTGATGACCGACGCCGGCCCCCGGTGGGTTACGGAGCCCTCGCCTTCGCTTGGCAGCCCATTCGGCGGCTGAGGCGCGATCCCGTTTCGCGACGACTTTTGCGAGTCATCGCGCACGGCCTCGGCGTGAACACTACAATCGGCGGCAGTAATCGGCCCAAGTCTTCTTCGCCCCCGCCCGGAACGAAACGAGCATGCACACGCCTCACCGCACGGTCGCGAGTCTTCTGCCCTCGCTGCGTTTCTTCGTCCTCGCAGCGATCGTCGCGTCGCCGGCCTGGGCGGGCCACCCTGTCGACGTCGCTTATTTCGTCTACGACGAAGACTCGACCGTGCCCCGGAACTTCCGACGCGCGCTGACCGCCGATGATGGCTTCCGACTGCGAGCCGTCACGCCTCGCGGCATTGTTGGTTCAGAGCTCGAAGGCGCCGATGTGGTCATCTTCCCGGGCGGTTCGGGGTCCAAGCAGTCAAGGGCGCTAGGCGATGAGGGGCTTGAAGCGGTGCGGGCGTACGTCCGCGACGGCGGCGGGTACGTGGGCGTCTGCGCCGGCGCTTACCTCGCTTCGGCGGAGTACTCGTGGAGCCTCGGCGTCATCAATTCCCGCGTGATCGATCGCAAGCACTGGGCGCGGGGAACGGGGAGCGTGTCGCTCTCGCTCTCGGAACAGGGCCGAGAAGTGCTCGGTGAAGACCGCGACCGCGTGGACGTCTACTACGGGCAGGGACCGCTGCTGGCGCCCGCCATTTCTCCGGGACTGCCACCTTACACGCCGCTCGCTTTGTACGAAAGCGGCATCGCCAAGCGCGGCGCCCCCGAGGGCGTGATGCGCGGCACGACGGCGGTCGCCTCCGCCGAGTTCGGCAATGGTCGTGTGCTGGTCTTCAGCCCGCATCCCGAGAAGACCGAAGGCCTGGGCGGCATGCTGGCCGCAGGCGTGCGATGGGCCGCCGACGCCGGCCGCTAGCGGCCCCGACACCCCGGCAGCCGTAGCCGCTCACCCAACGTCGCCAACCGACGAGCATCCGCTATGCACCCTCACCGACCTCGGGGCCGTTTCGAAACGCTCGAGCGGCGTAACCTTCTCGCCACGCTCGCCATCAACGCTGGCGGGCCCGCGATCGGTGACTTCCTGGCGGACCAGTTCTTCTCTGGCGGCGGCACGTTTGGCCCGAACAACGGGTCGATCTCGCCCATCAGCACCGCCGGCGTTACCGACCCGGCGCCCGCGGACGTCTACCGAACCGAGCGGACCGGCAACGGCGGCAGCGGCGGGGCGTTTAACTACACAATTCCCAACCTGATCCCGGGCGGCCAGTACACGCTGCGGCTGCACTTCGCCGAGGTCTTCTTCGAAGCAGCGGGCTCGCGAGTCTTTGACCTCACCATCAACGACGACCAACCGCCAGCGCTAGACGACTACGATGTCTTCGTCGCCGCCGGCGACCCGGGCGCATCGGTTGAGCAGGCGGTAATCGAAGAGTTCACCGTCACGGCGCTCGCGGGCGGGACGCTGGTGCTCGACTTCGCTGCGAGCGTCAACAACGCGAAGCTCTCGGCGCTGGAGCTGATCGGCGACTTCCCCGAGCCGGTCGAACCGACCGGTCCGCGTGTGCTCTTCGTGCGCGGCGCCGACCGCTCGGGCGGGTTCCTCGAAGCGGGCAACGACGCGGCCCGCACCGAGCAGCTGGCCGACATCTTCAACCCGTCGACATCGGGCGGAAACCACGGGTGGAACGAGCTTCGGCTCGCGCTCGAGGCCGCCAACTTCCAGGTCGAGCAGATCACCGAAACCGCCGAGACCGCAAGCGGGCCCACCGACGGCATCCACATCGATTTTGAGCAGATAGACCTTTCCGCCTACTCGGCGATCGTCTTCGGCTCGAACAACGCCGTCTACGACACGGCGGCGGTCGACGCGATCGAAAGCTACGTCCGCGGCGGCGGCTCAACGCTGTTCATCAGCGACGCCAACTTCGGCGGCGACTGGGCGGACGCCTCCGACTCCGACCAGCAGTTCCTCGACCGCTTCGGCCTGATCGCCCACCAGGACCAGGGGACGTACTCGCTCACCCGCGGCGGCGGCGACTTTGCTGTGCCGGACCACCCGATCTTCACCGGCGTGAATCAGTTTGATGGCGAGGGCGTCACGCCCATCCGCCTCGGCACGCCGCCGCCGGGTGACACGCAGACCCTGCTCGCCGGCGCCAAGGGCAACACGCGGCTCAACGAGCCGCCGTTTGGCAACAACAACCAGGGGCCGTCACGCTCGGCGAACCCATCAACCGACGCCGTGCTGGTGGTCGCCACCGCCGGCGCCGGCAAGGTGGTGGGGCACTACGACCGCAACACGTTCTTCAACCAGAACGGCGCCGGCACCAACATCAACCGCTTTGACAACAAGCAGTACGCGCTGAACCTGTTCGGCTTCTTGGTGGGCGCCTTCGACCCGGTGCCGGGCGATTACGACGGCAGCGGCCTTGTGGACACGGCCGACTACGCCGTGTGGAAGAACGCCTTCGGCGCCACCGGTTCCCAACCCGCTGACGGCAACGGCGACCAGGTAGTGGACGCGGCCGACTTCACCATCTGGCGGGACAACCTCGGCGCGTCGCGACCCGATGTTGAACTCTCGTCGCCCGCGGCCGCTGAGCCGCAACCGATTAGCAATGCCTTCACGCTCGTGTCGCCCGACAGCGACGAGGTCGACGATCCCGATACCGACATAGACGAGCGAGTCACCGTATCGGCTGCCGCGTTCGATCGAGCACTATTGCTGCTGGCACTCGACACGACGGATGCCGAACAACCACCCGAGGAAGCAACGCAGTTCACGGCAGAACCATCCAACCGCGAGCCCGCTGTGGGGCTGCCGATCGACTGGGAACTGCTCAACATCCAGCTCTAACGCCGTAGCGACCAAGCGCTGAAGCAACCAAGTCTACGCGACGGCGCGTGAAAAGCTCGCCGTGTGCGTCATGGAACGAGGGGGGCGTGGGCCGCCGGCTACTCGCCGGCGCCAGCGGCCTGCTCCACGCTGCAAGCCAGCCTCACCGCCGCGAATCGATTCGCGGGGCGCCTCTCCCTCCGCTCGACTCGGTTCACCTTGCGGGACCGGACGAGTTATAATCGCCGAAGCTCATACACGCATCGCCCACGGTAGTGCCGGGGCGTCAACCGCCTTATCGACAAGTAAACATGACGAACTCATCCGCGCCCGATCAGCGACAACCTTCTCGCCGCCAGTTCCTCAAGTCGACTTCGGCGATCGGCGCGGCCGCGGCAATTCCCTACGCGTTCTCAAGCAGCCGCGCGATGGCGGCCAGCGACAGCGCGCGGCCAACGCTGGCGGCCATCGGCGTAGGCGGCAGCCGCGGCCGGTACAACCAGGGCCGCGGCATCGCCCGGGCCGCCGCCAATCACGCCGACATGATCGCCGTGTGCGATGTGGACGACCTGCACAACCAGGAGTTCAACGACTCGTTCGGCGGCAAGCTCAACACCTACCAGGATTACCGGGAGCTGTTCGAGAAGGAGAAGCCGGACGTCGTCACCATCGGCACGCCCGACCACTGGCACGTGCCCATCGCCCTGCACGCCATGGCCAACGGCGCCGACGTGTACTGCGAGAAGCCCCTGACGCTGACCATCGCCGAAGGCGAGGTCATCAAGCGGGCCGTCGAAGAGACCGGCCGGGTGTTCCAGGTCGGCACGCAGCAGCGCAGCTCGATGCTGTTCGACTACGCCGTGGCGATCATCAAGAGCGGGCGGCTGGGCGACGTGAAGACCGCCCACTGCGCCATCAACGGCGGCCCCGCCGGCGGACCGTTCGAGTCCACACCAACGCCGGACGGGCTGGACTGGGACCTTTGGCTCGGCCCCACCCCAAAGCAAGACTACTGCCTGGAGCGGCGGAAGTTCTTCCGCTGGTACCTGGAATACTCCGGCGGCAAGATGACGGACTGGGGCGCCCACCACGCGGACATCGCCCAGTGGGCGTTGGGCGTGGACAACACGGCGCCGGCCCGCATCTCGGGCGCCGGCAAGCTGACGCCGATCGTCCCGGACAACTTCGACTGGAAACCGTTCTTCGACGGCGAAGCAACGATGCCCAACGGCTACAACTCCGCCACCAAGTTCAACCTGGAGCTCGGCTTCGACGGCGGCCAGAAGATCACCGTCAACAACCTTTACGAGTCGGGCTCCACCAGCTTCGGCAACGGCATCCTTTTCGAGGGGACCAAGGGCCGGCTCTTCGTCAACCGCGGCAAGCTGCAGGGCGCCGTTGTCCAGGAGATCTTCGGCGACAACCTGGAGAGCAAGCGGGAGAACGGGCGACGCACCGACAACTTCCGCGAGTGCATCAACCGCGTTGACGAAGCGACCAAGGCCGAGTTCGCCGAGGCTTTCCAGTCGCTCAACAAGGGCAAGCCGATGATCGGCCACATGGGCAACTTCTTCGCCTGCCTCGAAGACCGCTCCGAGCCGATCTCCGACGTGGTGAGCCACGTCAACTGCATGAACTCGCTGCACATGTGCAACATCTCGCTCATGCTCGGCCGCGAGTTGAACTGGGACGCCACGGCCGGCGCCTTCGTCGGCGACGAGCAGGCCAACGCCCTGCGGGACCGCAAGCGCCGCGAGGGTTTTGAGCTACCGAGCTGACAATCGCCTCAAAGTCGAGTCCCAACGCCGAGCCGCGACCGTCAGGGAGTCGGCCGGTTAGCGCAAGGGGATTCCGGTTGGCCGGCTCCCTGACGGTCGCGGC
>JBCDJN010000019.1:0-57442 GCA_039414355.1 Planctomycetota bacterium
GAAGCCGACGCCGGAGAATTCGGTGAGGTTTGGCAGGTCGAGGGTAGCTCCGGCGGAGAGCCGGAAGTCGGTGTTGACGGCGGTGCTGGCGGGGACGTTGTAGGTGTCGGAGTCCTGGAAGAAGAAGCGGACGGCGTCTTGGTTGTTTCCGGCCTGGGGGTTGATGTGCTGGAGTGAGGCGAGGTTGATCTGCCCGCCGGCCTGGTAGTAGAGGTCGAGGTAGCCGTCGTTGGCGCCGGCCCCGGCGCCGATCGTAGTGACGTTCTGGAGGTTCACCGTGCCGGCGTTGGCGACGATGTTCTTGACCCAGCCGCTGCTGATGTTGAGCGTGATGCTGGTGAGCGTCGGCAGGCTCAGCGTTGCCCCGCTGCGGGCGGCGAGAATCTCCTCGGTCCCCGTCCGGTTGTACTGGTACACCGCAGGGCCATCGAGCGTGACCGTGCCGTTGTTCGTAGCGAACAGACGCGCGGCGCCGCCGTTTAGCGCGAAGTGCGATAGCGGGGACGTATTCGTCAGCGTGCCGCCGGTGGCTCGGATGACGCCATTCGCGTCGAGTTCGCCCACAACGTTCAGGGCCAAGCCCGACGGGACTTCGAAACTGCTGTCGGTTCCGAGCGAAAGGCTCTGCACCTCGTTGCTGGGGCCGAGCACGTCGAAAAAGACCGACGAGCTTGCGCCGATGAAGACGTCGTAATCGGTCGTCCCATCGTTGATGGGCACCGCCGCCGGCAGGCCGCCGAGGTCCCAGTTGCTCGGGTTGTCGTACGAGTTGTCGGTCCCCTGCCAGACAGCGTTGACTTGGGCTGCCGACGCCCCGGCGAAACCGAGCAGGAGCAGGCTGGCGAGTCCGGTGATCTTCCCCAGGTTCGCCGCCGGACTCGCATGACAGGTTGGTCGCATAGCCTCTCCCCAAAGGTGTTGCGATCGCCGCCCCAGCAAGGCCGGGGCGATCGCGTCTAGAATCGGTCGAGCGATGGACCGCTCCCGCCGATTCGCAGGGCCGTCGCCAATGTTGCGGCGGCCGCACGCCAAAGAAGGCAGCACTAGTTGGCCGAGAGCTTAACGCGGCCAACCGCTAAAGCAACAATTTACTGCCTCTTGTTGTCATGTTTTTCATGATTTCCACTGACGCTCACCACACTGCTGCGTGGTGGCGGGTCGAGTCGGCGCGCACGCTGTCTGAAGGCGACGCTCGTCGGCGGAACGACGGGGGTCGGCTGAGTTTCTGGGCAGCTTCGGCGGACTATTAGTAGAATCGCGCTCATGCCGGCGTGAGTGACAGCGGGTGGCGAGATTTTGCACGAAGTTGTTTTCTTTGCGCTGTTGCGAGTTCGTTGTGCGCTTGGCTTTGAACCTATCTCCGAGTCGGTAGCGGTATGGCGGACGAATCAATCGGCTCAGTCACGCGGTGGATCGCCGACCTGAAGGAGGGCAACGAGCAGGCGGCTCAGCAGTTGTGGCGCCGGTACTTCGCGGCCTTGTCGCGGCTGGCGGAGGCTAAGCTGGGCGGACTGAACCCCGGCGAGGGGGACGACGTTGCCCTAAGCGCCCTAGCCAGCGCCATGATCGGCATCCGCGCCGGCAAGTTCCCGGCAATCCAAGACCGGACCAGCCTCTGGCCCCTGCTCGTGACCATTACGGCACGCAAGTCGACCACGGAGATTCGCCGCCTGCTCGCCGGCAAGCGATCGGCCCACGGAACCGTATCAGTGGAAGAGGTGGCCGCGATCCTCAGCCGCGAGCCGAGCACCGAGTTCGCCCTAGAGATGGCGGATGAGCTGGAGCGCCTGCTCGATCGCTGCGACGACGACACGCTACGCGCCGTGGCGATGCTGCGGCTGCAGTCGCTAACCCACGCCGAGATTGCCGAGCGGCTGAACATCTCTGTGCGTACCGTGGTCAGGAAGCTGAATCGTTTGCGGGCCGAATGGACGGAGGCCTCGGAAGAAGACGGGGCGTCGTCGCGAGACGGGGCGGGTGAATGACCGGGCTGCCAAGCTACGGGCCGAAGTTGCCACTGCCGCTGGTGCGGAGGATTGACGAGGTCTGCGACGAGTTCCAGTCGAGTCTCGTCGGCGGGGAAGAGCCGCCACGTCTAGAGGTCTTTCTTCAGCGTGTTGACGCCTCGGGCCGGCGGGCGTTGCTTCGCGAGCTGGTGATACTGGCGGTCGAGCACTTCGAAGGTCAGGGGCTCGACGAGCCGGTTGAACGCCTGCGAGAAGCCAACCCTGAGCATTCGGAAGAGATCCGCCTGCTGTTCTCAGACGAGTTGTCGACGGCGATTCATGCGTCGAGCAAGACTTCCCCCGGCGTCGGTTTAAAGGTCCGTTGCCCCACTTGCCACGCTCCCGTTGAGGTGGCGCCCGACGCGTCGCTGGAGAGCATCGTTTGCCCCGCGTGCGAGACGGACTTCAGTCTCGTGACCGCAGAGGAAGCGACAGAGCGGGCGGCGACCATTTCCCAGTTGGGCCATTTTCGGCTTGTCGAACGCGTCGGCATGGGCGCGTTCGGCTCCGTTTGGCGGGCGCACGACACCAAGCTCGATCGCACCGTCGCGGTCAAGATCCCGAGGAAGGGGCAGTTTGACTCCCGGCAGGAGAAGGCGTTTCTGGCCGAGGCTCAGAGCGCCGCCCAGCTCGGCCACCCCGGCATCGTGCCGGTTTACGAAGTCGGCCGCGACGACGACACGCTGTACATCGTCAGCGAGTACGTGCGTGGCATCGATCTTTCTCGGTGGCTCGACGGGCAGCGGCTTACCGGGCGGGAGTCTGCCGAGCTGTGCTTGAAAATCGCCGAGGCCTTGCACCACGCCCACTGCCGTGGCGTGGTGCACCGCGACCTGAAGCCGGGCAACATCATGATGGCCGCGGACGGCCAGCCCCGGCTGATGGACTTCGGCCTTGCTCGCCGCGACGCCGGCGAAGTGACGGTCTCCGTGTCGGGCCACATCCTCGGCACTCCCGCGTACATGTCGCCGGAGCAAGCTCGGGGCGAAGCGAGCAAGGCCGGGCCGCCAAGCGACGTCTATTCGCTTGGCGTGATTCTGTTTCAGCTGCTCACCGGCGAGCGTCCGTTTCGTGGCAGCACCCCTATGCTGCTTGATCAGGTCATCCACGACCCGCCGCCCAGCCCGCGCAAGTTCAACGCGACGGTGCCGCAGGATCTAGAAACGTTGGTGCTGAGGTGCCTAGAGAAAGACCCAGCGCAGCGATATGCATCGGCCGAGGACCTAGCCGCAGAGCTCCGCCGATTCCTGGCGGGCGAGCCGATCCTGTCGCGGCCGGTTGGCGCCGTCGAGAAAGCGTGGCGTTGGTCCCGGCGCCACAAGGCGCGGGCCAGTGCTTTCGTGCTGTTGGCAGGGCTAGCCGTCGCCATGGTTGGCTGGGGCCTTCGCGAGGTCACCCTGACACGCACCCTGAGGTATCAGCTCAGCGAGAACCTCGCCAAGTCCGCCGAGTTGCACGGCCGCAAGGGCGAATGGGCCGATGCCCTGGTGCTTATCGATCAAGCGATCTCCCATGGCAGCCGCGACCCGATCCGCCTACGGCTGGACCGCATCGCCGCGCTCGAGTCACTCAACCAGCAGGCCGAAGCGACCGAGGAGCTGGAAGCCTTGGCGCGCCGAACCGACCTCGGCGTTCACAAGGGCGAGGTCCGTATGATGCTGGGTTTGAACCGTTTGGCGTCCGATGGCATCTCGGCTGCGGAGCCGCTGCTGCGCGAGGCGGTCTCCCTCGGCGGGCTGCCGGAGTCTAAGCAAGCCACGGCCGAGTGCCTGCTGGCGGAGACGTCGACGCAGGCACTCGCCGCGGCGCGACGGGCCGTCGACGCCGACGGTTACGAGCAGGAGTCACGCCGCTACTTGGTGCTGATGCTCCACAACCTCGGCTACCGCGAAGAGGCGCGGCAAGCGGCCGATGCAGCGAAGATGCTGTTTCCCGACGACCCCAACTTCCCCCTGCTGCTTGCCGGTGTCGCCGAGAGCGAAGGCGACAAAGCCGGCATCGACAAACACTTGAACCACCAAGCGATTCAGCAGCTCGACCGCGAGACCATCGAGCATTACCGCCGGCTGCTGCACAAGATGGTCGACTATCGAGCCAAGGGGGCGGAGTTCTGGGACTTCGCGAAGCTCCGTGGCGTGAGCGACCAGGCGTGGAATCGGCCGGAGATTCAAGAGACGCTCTTCAGCCGGGCGATCAAGAACGTGCAGCGGGCGCCGGTCGACCAGAGCGTGTCGGGCTTGGTGAGTCAGCTCGACGTGGTCGGCAACATGGTTTCGCCCCATTTCGGCAACCACTCAGGCGGGTTCGCGTTCAGCCGTGTCATCGAGTATGGGCCGCGCTGCCTGGCGGACGCCTACCGGCCGCTCGCCAGCTTCTTCTCCGCCCGCACGGGGGGATTCCTGGAGCAGGGCAAGGGCAGCACGGAGCGGATTGACCGGATGATTCAGGAGCTGGAAGAGTCGTTCCGATCGCACCCGGACGCCTTTCTCGCCTACGCCCGCGGGCAGTTGCTCTACGTCCGCGGCCGGCGGGTCGAGGCGGCCGAGGCCTTTGAGTCGGCGGCCGTTCGCCCGTCAGCACTGGGTCACTACCGCGGCGCCTGCCTCTTCGCGGCCGCGCGATGCCGGTACGAACTCTCTCTGGATTCAAAGGCAAACGAGTCAGCGCTCGCCAAGGCGGCGGCGCACACGCGATCGCGTTTGGCAGCCGGCCCGCTCGAGCCGCACCACGCGGAAGCCCTTTACGAGATCGCCGTTGCCTTCCGCGACTACGACGCAACCAAGTCCTTAGTCGCCACGCTGGAAGCGCACGGCTTGGAGAAGAACGAATGCCGGGTGCGGCACGCGGCAGCGGAATTAGCCGCGGAGAACTTCGTGGCCGCCATCCGATACGCCTCGCAGGTAGATGTCGAAGCGGACCAGTACGGCGAGGCTCAAGCGATCGCGACGAAGGGGCGGGGCGCCCTCCGCAGCCTCGTCATCCCCGCGTCCGACGCCGCGGGATGATCACCCCTGTCTAGTCGAGCTTGGTGGTCTTGGACTCGGTTTCGATCTCGCTGAGGTCCACCGCCGCATCGCTTGGCGGCGGCTCGGGCGGCGGGCTGCTGCAGCCCACCAGCATGATCATGCCCGCACAAGCCAGGCGCCCAAGAGCGAAGCCTGCGCGGAACCGTTTTGCCATGGTCTGTCTCATGAGGATTCTCCTTCGCCCAAGACGACGCCGTCTCGGATCCCGCCAATCGCGTAGAGGACGTCTTCTTCGATCTCGACGGAAACCGGATGCAGAGATCCGTCGGCGTTGCAGAAGTTAACCACGCCAGCGTGGTTGCTGCTAAAGCCCTCCCACTTGGTGCGATCGCCAAAGCTCTGGGCCAGCGGCAAGGCGCCACACCCCATCCAGGTATAGGCGTACAGCAGAGCTCCGTTTGCTTCGGCGCCCACGGCCTCGCCAATCAGCAGGGTCTGTGACGTGCCGTCCTCAATCTGCCCGATCCGCGTCCGCGAGCGGGTCCAGATCGGCCCCAGATACTCCTGAGCCTGTTCGGGCGCCACGTCGCCGAAGAACCCCATGGACCCCAGATAATTGGTGACGCCGAATCTGCCGAGAGTCGTCGCTACAGACGGCGCCGACTCAAGGATCAGCTCCCTCCGCAGAGGCTGGTAGTACGCATTCAGAAACAGCAGCTGCGAGCTCGAAAGCAACGGCGGCGGGTTCGATGGGCACTGCAAGACCGGCGCCTCCGCACGCGCGGCTTCCCGGGTGTCGAGGTTCAGCATCCATAACTGTTGGAATGGTTCACTCCGATCGTCGAGCATGTCGGGCTCAATCTGGTCGTAGATCGCCTGATGCTCGAGCTCCGGCAACAGGTGCGGAACCAGCCCGATGAGCTGGTCGTCCCGGTTGTAGATCTGCCGGTTGCGGTTCACGTTCACGGGCGGCGTTGGTCCAAGGTTGCCCGACGGCAGATAACCACGGGCGGACTCATACTGCAGAGCCGCCAGGGCGAGTTGCCGGATCTGGTTGCTGCAATGAGTGCGGCGAGCGGTCTCACGGGCGGACTGAACCGCCGGCAGCAAGATGGCGACAAGGATGCCGATCACGGCGATCACCACCAGCAGCTCCACCAGTGTGAAGGCCAAGAGCTTGCACCGCCGTGCCGGCCGGCGATAATCCTGGCGAGCCAGACGCTGGGTTAGCGGCCCTAGGAGCCCCGCGGTAGGAAAGGGCGTGCGAGCGGCGGCGGCTGATTGGATCGTCATGGCTCAATCGCATCCTGAAGCCCGTGCCTGGCGATGGTACGAGGTCCGGTCTTGACGAACAACATAGGCGAAATCCCGCGATGATCAACAAAACCGCATCTCATGGTACTCCGATCCGCACCGCCGCCACGGGACTTGCCCGCTTGGCCATTTGTGGCGCTGTGAGCACGATCGTCGCGGTTACCGGAGCGGCCGCGAACCAGACCTACACGTACACCGATTTCACCGTCGCCGGGGCCAACGACACGATCCTCAACAGCATCAGCGACAACGGGCGCGTGGCCGGCATCTACGGCGATATCAATCCGGCCCAGGGGCTGACCCCAGGCTGGAACGGATTTGTTTCCGATCTCGATGGCTCGAACCTCACGACACTCACCCCCCATCCCGATGCCCTTGGTGTTGAGGCCGCGGCGGTGAACAACAGCGGAGTGGTGGTCGGGAGCTTCTCGCTGCCGGTCGAAGGCTTTGAGGGATTCGAGACCTTCCGCGGTTTTGTCTACGACGGTTCGGAGTACCAGGTGCTTGCGGCGCCGTTCCCCGACGCCATCGATACCATTGTCGCCAGCGTCAACAACCAGGGGGTTGTTTACGGTTCGTTCTCAGAGACCTTTGCGGGAGGTCTTGTCACCGTCTCACATGGGTTCCGCGCTACGCCGGATGGCATGGGCGGGTACAGCTGGGAGGCGGTCTCGATGCCCGACCCCGTGGCCGTGATCAGCAACACGTTCCTCTCGGGGGGGAACGCCAGCGGCCAAGAGATTCTCACGCTACGGCGTCAGTACTTTGACCTCTTTACTGGCGTCAGAGAAGACGTTTTTAGCAAGCTAACCCCGGGCGACCACCGCATCGAGTCGCCCAACGGCGAAGCCTCGCGGGCGGCCAGCATCAGCGATTCCGGCACGATTGTTGGCGTGGTAAGCACAGCTGAGCAGATTGACGCCCAGCAGTTTGAGATCCAGAACCTTGGGTTCGTCGTCCAGGCGAGCGACCTCCAAACGCTGCCGCCGGAGCAGGTCACGTACATGGATCCGAACATCCCGGGAAGCGACAATCGCGTGATGTCCGATGAACTCGGCAACGTCGGCAGTACCGGTCACGCGGGGCTGAACGGCGTGAACAACAGCGGCGTGATCGTTGGCTTTTACGACAACGAAGACGGCATCTACCGCGGCTTCATCGGCACGCCAGACGCCGTCAGCACCCCGGGCGACTACAACGGCGACGGGACCGTGGACGCGGCCGACTACACGATTTGGCGAGACACGCTGGACTCGACCACCGATCTCCGGGCCGACGGCAACGGCGACGAGATGATCACCGCCGCCGACCACGAAGTCTGGCGGCTGGCTTTTGAGGCAACGGCCAGCGCCGCCGACGCGGCGCCCGAGCCGCATTCGGGGGGGCTGCTCGCCGCAGCGGGCGCCTTTGCAGCCTGGCGCCGGCGCCACGCCTGAGCCCGACGCGTTTGCTGTTCCGTTTGCGGTTCCGGCGATATGTTGGCGACGTGGCCGGTCCAATCCGCCCCGCAAGGAACGCGTCTCATGCCCACCACGCAGCCCTCGGACAAGAACATCCAGCGGATGCGGAAGTACGTTGAGAAGTACTGGGAGAAGACCGGCACGGTTGGCCACCCCGAGTCGGACGTGACCGACGTGGTCATCAACGGCCTGGCGGCCAACATCGAGGAAGTCGGCCGGCCGCTCTGCCCCTGCAACTTCTACCCGGACAAGCAGAAGGAGCTCGACGAGCATGGCCGCCGGTGGATCTGCGCGTGCGACGAGATGAAGAAGTGGAAGTACTGCCACTGCCTGCTCTTCGTCACGCCCGAAGGCTTGCCCATCACGGAGTACCTGCCCGAAGACCACGAGGGCCGCGAAGTCTACGGCGTGGTTGCGGACCCCACGCCGGGCAAGGGGCGCGAAGGGGCGTGACTAGCGGCTCAACCAACGCGGGCTCGATCCGAAACCAACACAACGACACTGGGGGCGTTATGGAACTCATTCAAGAACTCATCAAGCAACTCGGCGTCACGGGCGAGCAGGCCGAGGGCGGCACGGGGCTGCTGATGAACGTGGCGAAGGAGAAGCTTGACGAGGGTCAGTTCTCCCAAGTCGCGGAGCTAATCCCCGGGCTCGACGATCTGCTCGGCAAGGCGCCCGCCGTGGAGTCGCCGGCGGCGGGAGAGCAGGGCGGCGCCGTCGGCATGCTGGGCGGCGTGGCGAAGAGCCTCGGCTTTGGCGACATCGGCGAGAAGCTCGGCGACCTGGCCGGCATCGCCAAGGCGTTCGAGTCGCTCGGGCTCGACGCGTCGATGGTCAGCAAGTTCGTCTCGACGATCGTCGCCTTCCTGCAGAGCAAAGGCGGCGAGCAAGTGGCGACGATCCTTAAGAGCGTGCTCAAGTAGCAACGCCGTTGGTGATTCGGGGCACGCGCTGGCAGAATTGGGGCGTTGAACGCCCCCATGCCGGTTCCCGCTATGCCCACGATCGACTCACGCAACCACTTCTACCTCGGCCGCGACCACGATCTCGCCACCGGCGAGACGGCGGACGACTCGTCGCTTCTGTATGCCAGTAAAGACCTTACGACGCACGCGATGTGCGTGGGCATGACCGGCAGCGGGAAGACCGGGCTGTGCGTTTCGCTGATTGAAGAGGCCCTGCTCGACGGTGTGCCGGTCATTGCGATCGATCCCAAGGGCGACCTCGGCAACCTGCTGCTCGCGTTTCCGGAGCTCAAGCCGGCCGACTTCCGGCCGTGGGTCGACGAGTCGGCGGCCGCGCGGAAGGGGCTCACGCCCGACGAGCTGGCGGCGAAGACCGCCGAGCTTTGGCGGAGCGGCCTCGACAAGTGGGACAACGGAACCGAGCGGCTGCAGCAGTACCACGACTGCTGCGAGCGGCTGATCTTCACGCCCGGCTCGTCGGCCGGCATCCCGCTCACGGTGCTCAAGAGCTTCGACGCGCCGCCGGCGGAGCTTCGCCGCGACGACGAGGCGATGGCCGAGCGCGTCTCGTCCGCCGTCTCAGGGCTGCTGGCGCTGGTGGGCATCGACGCCGACCCGGTGCAAAGCCGGGAGCACATTTTGCTTTCGAACCTGCTCACGCACGCCTGGCGGGCTGGGAAAGACGTCACCGTGGCGGACCTGATCGGCTCGATCCAGCAGCCGCCGTTCGAGAAGGTGGGAGTGCTGGACCTCGATCAGTTCTTCCCGGAGAAGGCGCGCACCAAGCTGGCGATGGAGCTGAACAACCTGCTGGCGAGCCCCACCTTCGCCGGCTGGATGCGCGGGGCGCCGCTGGACGTTGATCAGTTACTCTTCGCGCCGCCCGACGGCAGCGCTGGCCTTGGGAACGGGGGAAAGCGGAAGCCGCGGCTGTCGATTCTGTCGATCGCCCACCTGGATGATTCGCAGCGGATGTTCTTCGTCACGGTGCTGCTCAACGAGGTGGTGGCGTGGATGCGCACGCAGTCCGGCACCAGCAGCCTGCGGGCGATCCTCTACATGGACGAGGTGCTGGGCTACTTCCCGCCCGTCGCCAACCCGCCGAGCAAGGCGCCCATGCTCACGCTGCTCAAGCAGGCGCGGGCGTTCGGCCTGGGCGTGGTGCTGGCGACGCAGAACCCGGTGGACCTGGATTACAAGGGCCTCTCCAACTGCGGCACGTGGCTGCTGGGCCGGCTGCAGACTGAGCGGGACAAGGCCCGCGTGATCGAAGGCCTGGAGGGCGCCTCCGCCGAGGCGGGCGCCGCGTTCGACAAGCAGGCCATGGAGCAGACGCTCGCCGGCTTGGGCAGCCGGGTCTTCTTGATGAACAACGTTCACGATGAAGGGCCTCGGGTATTCCACACGCGGTGGGCGCTGTCGTACCTGGCGGGGCCACTGGCGCGCGACCGCATTGAGCAACTGATGGACCCGGTGCGGGACAAGTTCCTGCCACCGCCCGACGACGATGCGAAAGGCGACGCGAAGGCCGAAGAGCCGAAGGCGACGGATGAGAAGCCGGGCGAACCCGCCACGCCGACGCCGTCGGCGGTCACGGTCCGTGAAGTGCAGGAGATCAAAGACCGCTACAAGAAACGCATTGCCGACGCCGAAGCCGCCGTCACCAAGAGCCGGGAGTACTACAGCGAACAGAAGTGGCAGGTGCCCGGCAAGCTGTTCACGCTCATCACCAAGGGAGCGGTTTTGATCTCCGCGTACATGTCGGGCGGCGCCACCAAGCGGCGGAGCCAATCGGCGGTCTCCGCGTTCGAGCAAGCCCAAAAGGAGTTCAGCCAAGCGTGGCGGGCGCGAGGAAAGTGGAAGGCCGCGCGGCGTGAGCTGAAGGACCTGCAAAAAGAACGCGACGAGAAGATCGCGGAAGTCGAATCCCGCATGGTGCTCGAAACAACCGACGGCAGCAGCGCGGCGCCGGCCTACACGTGGGCGGCGGGAGCGGATAGAATCGAGGTATGCCGCTATCCTCGCCGAGTCACGCTCGCTACTTGTCCCTCGCCTGCGCGGTGTTGCTCGCGTCGGGGTGCTTCGCGCCGCCGATGGGCGTGCAACTGCTGGGAGAGTGGGAGGGCGTTCCCGATACGGCGGAGCTGCGCGCCGAGCGGGCCGCGTTAGCCGCCGAAACCGCCGTCGTCAGCCCGCCGGCCGAGAACACCGAGGCGACTGACCTTGAGGCGTTCGCTCTCCGCATCGCGATCGACTTCTCGCCCGACGGGCAGTTGGAAATGGCGCTCAACGAGGCGAGCAAGCTCGCGGGGCGTTGGCGGGTGGTGTCGCAGTTTGGCGACCGGGCCGTTGTCGAGCTGGCCGTGAACGCCGATGGCGAAGGCAACGAGAGCCTGGGCGGCGAGCAACGCCGCTTCGACCTCCGCATGGGCCCCGACTCGGCGTGGTTCACGCTCCGCGAGGAGGGCGCCGACCCCATGTTCGGTCAGCTCCTCTTCCGCCGCGGGACGTCGAAGCCCGCGCCCGCGGCGCCATCTGACTGACGCCGTCCGACTTGGGCCGGGCACTGCTCGGCTTGCAACGCACACTTCTTTCCCCTCGCCGGATCGTGGCCGATGTCTGAACGCGAACGCTGGATCGTTTACCCGCTGCTGTTCCTCGCGCTAGGCGCGGCCTTGCGCGACAAGCTGCTCAAGCAGACGGTGGCCGACCAGGTGATCTGCCGGCAGTTGGTGGTGAACAACGAGGCGGGCCGTATCGCCGCGGTGATCAACGGCGAAGGGCTGCAGACTGAGCGGCTGAAGGCGGGGCTCGTGGATGCCGACCGTTTCCAGCAGTCGGGCCGGCCGCTGCGTCCGCAGCAGCAGAGCAGCGGCTTCCCGGCACAGCTGATGCCGCTGTTGCGTGCCTTCCAAGGCGCGGCCGCCGCGCCCAGCCCGCAGCCGCCGGAAGTCCTCCGCCAGCCGCAGCCGCGGGAACTGCCCGCGGAGCCGCCCACGCCGAAGCCGATCGATCCAGGGCCGTCGGACTCTGTGCCCTCGGCTGATCCTCCAGCCGGCGCCTGATCTGTCGGCGGACGCAGTGGCGGGTCTTTGATCGAAGCGATAGAGTGACATGGGCGAGCAGTGACGCGGCTCATCAGCTGCGGCGGCTCCCGAAAGAACCACGCCACCGTGGAGAGATGCCATGCATTCAAACAAGTGGCCCTACGCCGTTTCCCTGGTGCTCGCGATGGGGCTGGGAGTTTCGGTGGGGCTTAATCTCAGCGGCGAGCCGACGTATCAACTGCCGGCCATCCCGGTCGACGCCGCCACGGCCCAGCGGTTCGATAACTTCGCGGTGGCCACCGGCCCGGTGGATGGCGAGATCGAGGCGTTCTACTTCCTCGACTTCCTCACCGGCGCCCTGAGCGCGCGGGCCATCAACACCCGCACGGGCGAGTTCGCCGCGCTCTACCAGCACAACGTTTCGATGGACTTTGGCGGCGCCGCGAAGAATCCGAAATACCTGATGGTCACCGGCATGGCCAACATCCCCCGGGGCCGCGGCAACACCCAGATCGCCCGCAGCGTGGTCTACATTACCGAGGCCACCACCGGTCGCATGGTGGCTTACGTTATGCCGTGGAACAGCTCGATGCAGGCGTCCGGTCGGCCGCAGGCGGGGCAGTTCTTGAAGATCGCTCAGGTTGAGCTGCGGTCCACCTTTGTGCGGGATCAGTGAGGAGAAGGCTGTTGGCTGATGGCTCTTGGCCGTTGGCGAAACTCGACAAACGATGATTGTTTCTGTGAATGGCGAGCCGAAAGAGCTTACGCCGGGCTCGACCGTGGCGGACCTGCTGGCGGAGCTGGACATCCGCGTCAAGCACGTGGCCGTTGAGCGCAACAAAGAAGTCGTCCCGCGCGCCGAGCACGCCGCCACCCAACTCGCCGAAGGCGATAACCTTGAGGTCGTCACCCTAGTAGGTGGCGGTTAGCCCACCAACTATGCCCGCAACCGCGCAGCCAACAGCCAACAGCCAGCAGCCAAGAGCCGCGGACACCGTCCGCATCGGCACGCACACGCTCCGCAGCCGGCTAATCGTCGGCACCGGCAAGTACGCCACCTACGCCGAGATGGCCGAAGCGCTCGAGCGCTCCGGCGCCGACTGCATCACGGTGGCCGTGCGGCGTGAGCGGCTCATCGACGCGGACGGCAACAACCTGCTCGACGCCATCGACCCGCAGCGGTACACGATCCTCCCCAACACCGCCGGCTGCTTCAACGCGGAAGACGCAGTGCGGGTCGCCCGACTCGGCCGCGAGCTGCTGCTCGGCCTGGAGAACCCCGGCGCCGATTGGGTGAAGCTGGAATGCCTGGCCGACAAGCGGACGCTCTTGCCCGACCCGATTGAAACCGTCAAGGCGACCGAGCAGCTTGTTGCGGACGGCCTGCAGGTGCTGGTCTACACGTCGGACGACCCGGTGGTGGCCAAACGCATCAAGGAGGCCGGCGCCACGAGCGTGATGCCCGCCGGAAGCCCCATCGGATCGGGCCAGGGCGTGCTGAACGAGAACAACCTGAAGATCTGCCTGGAGTACCTCAAGGAGGGCGACGCCGACTACCCGGTGATCGTCGACGCCGGCGTGGGCGTCGCGAGCGACGTCTCGCGTGCCATGGAGCTCGGCGTGGACGGCGTGCTGTTGAACACGGCCATCGCCCACGCCAAGGACCCGCTCCACATGGCCGACGCCATGCGGCTAGCGTGCGAAGCGGGCCGCCTGAGCTACCTGGCCGGCCGCATCCCGAAGAAGCTCTACGCCACCGCCAGCAGTCCGGACGAGGGCGTCATCACCTGGCAGCCGGAGAGCTGAACCGCCAGGGCGCGAAGACGCCCGCGGAGAACCAGGCGACTTGGCGGTTCGAAAACGCATGGAAGATACCGTCCTGACCGCCGCGTCGATTCTTGGTCCCGAGGGCGCCATCGCTCGGCGGCTCTCGAGCTACGAAGACCGGCCGCAGCAGCTTGCCATGGCCGAGTCCGTGGCCGAGGCGATCGCCGCCAAGAAGCACCTGATCGTTGAGGCGGGCACGGGCGTTGGGAAGAGTTTTGCGTATCTCGTGCCGGCGATTCTCGCGGCAACGGAGCCTCCGCCCGCCGCTGATGAGTCGGGTGAGAAGCCCAACAAGTCGCCGCGTCGCGTCGTCATTTCAACCCAAACGATCGCCCTTCAGGAGCAACTGCTGCAAAAGGACCTGCCGCTGCTCAACAGTGTGATCCCTCGTGAGTTCACGGCGGTGCTGGTCAAAGGCCGGCGGAACTACGTCAGCCTGCGGCGGCTGGAGTCGGCCATGAGCCGGGCGACGAGCCTCTTCAGCCGGGACGAGGAGCTGGCCGACATCCGCCGGCTGATGAAGTGGGCGAAGGAGACGCACGATGGGTCGCTGGCCGACCTCGAAGTGCAGCCGCTTCCATCCGTCTGGGACGAGGCCGCCAGCGACAGCGGCAACTGCCTGGGCCGCCGCTGCCCCAAGCACAGCCAGTGCTTCTACTACGCCGCCCGCCGGCGGATGCAGAACGCCCAGTTGCTGGTGGTCAACCACGCGCTCTTGTTCAGCGACATCGCCCTGCGGCGCCACGGCGTGAGCCTGCTGCCGGATTACGACGTGGTGGTGCTGGACGAAGCCCACACCACCGAACGCGTCGCCGGCGATCACCTCGGCCTGAAGATCACCAGCGGCCAGATCGATTACCTGTTGAACAAGCTCTACAACGACCGCACGCAGAAGGGCCTGCTGGTCGCCAAGCAGGTGAAGCCGGCGATGCAGCAGGTGGACCGCACCCGGCAGGCGGCGGACGAGTTCTTCTCCGACCTGTGGCAGTGGGGCGTCACGCGGGGGCCGAAGAACGGCCGCGTGGCGGAGCCCGAGATCGCCGGCCCGCAGCTCGCCGAGGAACTGCAGGTGCTCGCCCGCAAGGTCAAGCGTGTCGCCGGCGCCATCGATAACGAGGTCGAACGCCAAGACTACACCGCCGCCCACGACCGGTTGCTCGGGCTGGCGGGCGACGTCGAGGCGTGGCGAACGCAGACCGAAGCCGCGTCGGTTTACTGGCTGGAGAGCGGCTTCGCCAAGCGAGGATCACCGCGCGTCTCGCTCGGCGCGGCGCCCATCGACGTGGGGCCGGCGCTCCGCGACCAGCTCTTCGAGCAGGTCGACACGGTGGTGATGACCAGCGCCACGCTTTCGGTCGGGCGCGACCCCGAAGAGGCGATTGGCGCCGACGCCGGAACGGACACCGGCTTCTCGTTCTTCCAGTCGCGCATCGGATTAACGAGCTGCAACACAAAGCGGCTCGGCAGCCCGTTCGACTACTCTCGCCAGGCAAGGCTGATCACCTGCCGCGACATGCCCGACCCCACGTCCGACCGCGACGCGTACGAACGGGCGTGCATCGAGCGGCTCAAGCCGCACCTGGCCGAGACGGACGGCCACGCCTTTGTGCTGCTGACCAGTTACGAGATGCTCCGCCGCGTCGCCACGGGGCTCTCGCGGTGGCTCGCCGAGTACAACCTGGGGCTCATCTCGCAGGCCGACGGCACGAACCGCAGCCAGATGGTGGAGCAGTTCAAGGCGAACCCGCGGAGCGTGCTGCTGGGGACCGATAGCTTTTGGCAGGGAGTTGATGTGCCGGGCGACGCGCTTCGGCTGGTGGCCATCACCAAGCTGCCGTTCAGCGTGCCGGATCAGCCCCTGCTGGAGGCGAGGCTCGAAGCGATCCGCGCCGCGGGCGGCAACCCGTTTCGCGACTATCAACTGCCCGAGGCGATCCTGAAGCTCAAGCAGGGCTTCGGCCGGCTCATCCGCACCAAGAGCGACACGGGCACGGTGCTGATCCTCGATCCGCGCATCCACACCAAGGCCTATGGCCGGCTGTTCCTGGAAAGCCTGCCCGAGTGCGCGGGCGATTCGCCAGGCGGCAGCCGGTCGGTCGAGTCTCGCCACGCGTAGGCACGCTTGCCAAGTGCGGCGTCGACGCCGACACTGCATGGGTCGTCGCGCGCTTAGGACGACCGACCGGTTCCTGTCGGGTTGGACATGTCGGGAGTGGATCTGTGAAGACGCCGCTCGCCTCGATCTTGATGTTTCTCGCCGCGTCGCTGTTCGGCGCCTTAGGGCAGTTCCTCTACAAGTCGGGCGCCGACCGTGCACCGGGGTCCGTCGCCGACTACCTATCGAACTGGCGGCTCCTTGCTGGTGTCGCGTGCTACGTGGCGGTGATGGTGCTCTTTGTCGCGGCGTTCAAGCGGGGTGGTTCGCTGAGCGTGCTCTACCCGATCTACGCCACCACATTCATTTGGGCGGCGATCATTGGGCTGGTTGCGTACGGCGCCCCGATCAAGCCGATCAACATTGCCGGCATGGTGGCATTGGTGGTCGGCATGTACCTGATGGGCAGATAGGGCGTGGGGCCGACCGACCTCAAGACCGAGAGCGACGCCGGCAAAGTGCCTGCCGACCGCCGCCCGATCGCCAGCCGCAGTTGGGGAGTCTTCCGCCACGCCGCCGCTTGGCTGACCCACTCCGGCGTGACGCCTAACGCGATCTCGGCGTCGAGCATGGTCTTCGCGGCGTTGGCGGGAGCGGCATTTTGGGCGACGTCGCGGGTCGAGGACCCGGTCGTCCTGCGGCTGTGCTGGATCGCGGGTGGGGTGTTGGTGCAGCTGCGGCTCATCGCGAACCTGCTCGATGGGATGGTGGCGGTTGAGGGCGGGAAGGGCTCGCCGTCAGGACCGCTCTTCAACGAGGCGCCCGATCGTGTGGCGGACGCCTGCATCCTGCTCGGGGCGGGTTGGGCGGCCGGCTCCACGCCTTGGCTCGGCGCTGGCGCCACAATCGTGGCGGTGTTCGTGGCGTATGCGAGGGCGCTGGGCGCCTCGGTTGGCGCCGGTCAGGTCTTCTCAGGACCGATGGCAAAGCCGCAGCGCATGGCCGTTGTGACGGGCGTGGCCGCGGCTGAGGCGGCGGCGCTGGTTTCTCTCAGCATGGAGCGTCGGCTGGGCTTCGGGCTGATGTCCATTGCGCTCGCAGCGATCCTCGTTGGCGGTTTGGTGACCGCCGTGAGACGGCTCGCCGAGATTTCGCGCCGTCTCCACGCTGCCGCCGATGGCGACCCCGACGAAGGAGCCGGTGAGCCATGACCTACCGCTGGCTGCCGCCGGAGGTGTTGTGGGCCTTGGCGGGTGTCATGGCGACGCTGGCCGCGGCGTCCGTGGCGGTCGCGCTGCTCGTCGCACGCAGGCCGGAGCAAGACAACGCCGAGCTGGTCGCCCGGGTACGCACCTGGTGGGTAATCGTCGGGCTCTTCGGCGGTGCGATGCTGCTGAGCCGAACCGCTGCGCTCGTGCTGCTGGCCGTCGTCAGCCTGATTGCGTTGCGCGAGTACCTGGGTCTGATCCCAACGCGGCGGGGGGATCGCGGGCTTCGGGTGCTGGCCTACGCAACCGTGCCGATCCAATATCTGCTGGTGGCCACTCAGTTCTACGATCTGTTCTTGATCTTGATCCCGGTCTACGCGTTCCTGGCCCTGCCGGTGCGGGCAATCCTGGGCGGCGAGACCAAGGGCTTTGTCAACGCCGTGGCGACGATTCACTGGGGGCTGATCGCAACCGTCTTCAGCCTCTCGCACGCGGCGTACTTGCTGGTCTTTACCCCGTACGCGTCGCCGCGGGTCGAGCCGCAGTGGCCGAGCGAGGCCGCCACCGGTCAGCCGGGCGCCGGACTGCTGCTATTGCTGGTGCTGCTGACGCAGGCCAACGACGTGGCGCAGTACATCTGGGGGAAGAGCTTCGGCCGATCGAAGGTGGCGCCGACCGTCAGCCCCGGCAAGACGTGGGCGGGCCTGATCGGCGGTGTCGCCACGACCACAGTTCTGGCCGGAGTTGTGGGACCGCCACTGACGTTGCTCGACGTGCCACGGTCGCTCCTGACGGGTTTGCTAATCGGCGTCGGCGGCTTCTTCGGAGACCTTTCTATCTCCGCGATCAAGCGGGACCTGGGCGTCAAAGACACGGGCCGTATGCTGCCGGGCCACGGCGGCGTCCTCGATCGGGTCGATAGCCTGACCTATACAGCACCGCTCTTCTTTCACTTCATGTACTTCTTGTACTGAAGTCTTTACTCGTGCAGACGCTTCGCGCCCGCGGTTGGAGATCGCTAGAATGCGCTTAGGGCGACGTACTTGTTGCAGGTTCAACTTTCGACCAACGCCGTTCAAGCGAGGAGTCAGGCGACATGGCCACGTATATCGCGACGCTTAAGTTCAGCACCACCGGCGCTTCGCACATCAACGAGACCATTGACCGCGCGGCCGCCTTCAGGGCCGACGCGGAGAAGATGGGGATCTCGGTCGTTGGCCAGTACTGGACCAGCGGCCCCGCCGACGGCGTGCTGATCTTCGACGCGCCGGATGAAACCACCGCCACGGCCGCGCTGCTTCACCTCGCCTCCAAGGGCAACGTGGAGACCACCACCGCCCGCGCGTATACCGCCGACGAGATGAAGGCGGCGCTGGGCAAGCTCTCTGGTTGATCGCTCCGTAGTTTCCAAGAGCCCACCGCATGCTCGCCGCCCGCGTTATCCCCTGCCTGGACGTTGACCGCGGCCGCGTGGTGAAGGGGACGAGTTTCGTCAACCTCCGAGACGCGGGTGACCCGGTGGACGTGGCGAAGCGGTACGAGGACGAGGGCGCCGACGAGCTTGTCTTCCTCGACATCACCGCCAGCCACGAGAGCCGAGACATCACCGCCGACATGGTCCGCCGCGTCGCCGAGCAGTGTTTCATGCCGCTCACCGTGGGCGGGGGCATCCGCACGCTGGAGGACGCGCGGCGGCTGATTCAGGCGGGCGCCGAGAAGGTGAGCATCAACTCATCCGCTGTCAAAACGCCCGAGCTGATTACCGAGATCAGCCGGGCGTTTGGCAGTTGTGCGACGGTGGTGAATATCGACCCGAAGCGAAAGCCGGAGGCCGAAGGAGGCGACGACTCTGCCCAATCCGACGTCCACTTCGAGGTTCACATCAATGGGGGCCGAGTCCCCACGGGGCTCGACGCGGTTCCCTGGGCCCGCCGCGTCGTGGAGCTCGGCGCCGGGGAGATTGTGCTGACGAGCATGGACTGCGATGGCTCGAAGGACGGCTACGATCTGGAGGTCACCCGCGCCGTGAGCGAAGCGGTGCCGGTGCCGGTTGTCGCCAGCGGCGGCGCCGGCAAGCCGGAACACCTGGCGGACGCCGTCTTGGTTGGTAAGGCTTCGGCGGCCCTGGCGGCCAGCATCTTCCACTTCGGCGAGTACAGTATCGCCGAGACCAAACGCATCATGGCCGATCGCGGCGTGCCGGTGCGGCTATAGCCAGCCTCGCACGGGGCCGCCCCGCCGTGGGTGGTTGGCGGAGCGACCCCACATCCGCGAGCGCCGATGAGTGGCGATTGGCTAGCGTCGCCGCAGCCGAATCGCGCCTAGGCCACCAAGAACTGCGAGGGCTAGGGTCGACGGCTCGGGCACAACGTCGATGCTCGCGATCACGTTGTTGATGACGCCCTGTTGGGCGATCTCACCGAAGGCGTCAATCCGGCCTGCCCCTGTGAACGTGATGGTCAGAAAGTCGAACGTGCCGGGGGTGAGGATCACCGATCCGAACGAGGCAAAGATCTCATTGGTCGCCAGGCTGTCGAGGTAGAGGCCCTCGGTAACCGTGCCTGTGATCGGGTTATTGCCCGGGATCTCGAAATCGAAGGTGGTCGGGTCGGCAAGAAACGCACCGGTGAAGGTGATGTCTCCGGTGCCCAGCAGACCGCCGTCAACGGCGGTCAGCCCGGTTGCTACCGAGCCGTTCTCGTTGGAGATGATCTGCAGCGTGACGCTGCCGTCAAAGTTGTCCACCAGGTTCAAGGACGGCGGTTGAGCGACGCCAAGGGTCGCCATCGCCGACGCGACGCAGAGCGTGATGGCCGCGGTGATTCGAGTCATTAGTCTCTCCTGTTGTCACACAATGGAAGAATGAAAACGCCGGGCGAACTGCCCAAAGAACACGAAGGACGGCGCGGCTTTTTGCTAGCAACGCAAAGCCGGCGTCGGGACGCCAGCCGGGTGGTCTCGCGGAGTGCAGCACCAGGCACCGATAAAGAAATCGCTGAAGTGCCGTGCCCCCGAACGGTTCAGCTCAGAGTGTTTTCCCGTGGCTCCGCGCGAGAATCAAGAGTCTTGGACTAAGAATTACGAGGATTCCGTCGCCCTGGTGGTCTGTCTGCTGCCGTGCGCTCGGCGACTCTACTCGACCTGCGGATCCTCGGTTGCGGTGCTGATCGTTACGCAGCGGCCGGCCTGGCGGTGATCTCCCAATGGGTCGCCGAGGATCCTTCTACGTGACGTCCCCCGAACCCGCCCGCGACCGGCCTGCTCGGCCGGCCCAACAGCCTCCGCTTCATCGTGCTCAACGCGGCGGCGGCGTTCGCGGGGCAGTCGCTGTGGGGGATCGACTACAAGGTGGTGCTGATCGTCTCGCGGGTGGCCGGCTACACGCTCTCGAAGTTCATCGGCTTGATCATTCTCGCCGAGCTTGCGGTCGTCGGCTTCGGAGCGACTCCCCCGCCGTACAACTGGTGGTGGCTGGCGCTCCATGATCTGGGGCTTGGTCTTCGCCTTCCTCGAAGGACGGCACACCAGCGAAGTGCTCGCCATGGTGCTCAGCGCTAGCTGTATCTCCGCCAGCGGCGTGGTGAAGGGAGTTGGGCAGTACACGATCGAGCAGTGGGGCGTGACCGAGTACTCGATGCCGGCAGTCGGCCGCGGCGCAGCCTCGATGTCACTTACAACGCTGCCAGCCATGGCGATCTGCGCGCCGCGTACTACGCTGCCAAGCGGGCCGAGCACGCCGCTGCGACCTCGCCGCTCCCGCTGAGCCGGCTGGGGCCCTTTGCCGGGCGGGTGGTGAAGCCGTAGAACGAGCGGCCGCGGTGAGCGCGAACCGCCTGGGCAGCAAATCGCTCCCTATGCCCGTGGCGTGTCCACCGTCGCCACGCTGCCTCGCAATTCCCCACGGCCCCACCTCGCGCAGCGGAAACCCCGGCCATGTCCCGCCTGCTCCGCGCCTACGTTCGGTCTTACGAAGGCCTCCCGGCGCGGGTTTGGATGCTCACCGGCGTGCTGTTTGTGAGCCGGTGCGGGACGATGTTCATGCCGTTCCTGGCGATCTTCCTGCGCTCTGAGCTGGATTACACGCCCAGCGAGGCGGGTCGCATGCTGGCGTGTTACGGCGTGGGGTCGGTGGCCGGAACGTACCTGGGCGGTTGGCTTGCGGGGCGGCTTGGTGCGCTACGCGTGATGATCGGCAGCCTCGCCTTGGGGGCGCCCGGTTTCCTGGTGCTGCCGTGGGTTCGCTCTCCGGAGGCCATCGCCGCCACGCTGCTGTGTCTGAGCGTGGTGCGCGAAGCGATCCGCCCGGCGATCGCCACCGCGACGTCCGACCTCTGCCCGGCGGAGCTGCACAGCAAGGCGTTCGCGCTCAACCGGCTGGCATTCAACCTTGGGGTCTCGGTCGGCGCCGGCCTGAGCGCGGTGTTGGTGGGGTTCGGGTACGCGTGGCTCTTTGGCTTCAACGCCGTTGTGGGCTGGGTCGCCGCTGGCCTAACGCTAGCCGTGTTCGGCTGGCAGGCGCCGCCGCCCCACCCCGAGAGCGTGCACGCCGACGCCGAGCCCGGCCGCTCGCCGTGGCGGGACCACTTGTTCCTGGTTTTCCTCGCGCTGCAGTGGGTGGCGGGGCTGGTCTTCTTCCAGTTGATCGGCGCGCTGCCCATGTACTGGGAGAAGGAGTGCGGCATCAGCAAGGAAGGAATCGGCCTGCTGTTTGTCATCAACACGCTGCTGATCGTGGCGCTTGAGATGCCGCTGACCGAGCGACTGCGCAGCCTGGCGCCGCTGCCCTTGGTGGGCGTTGGGATGGGTCTGCTCTCGCTCGGCTTCGGGTTATCGGCGCTCGAGGGCGTGAGCTTCGGCACGCTGCAACTGACGGGGCTGCCGCTAGCCGCCACGCTGGTGTTGCTGTGGACCGCCGGCGAGATGCTCGCGGCGCCGTTCGGCATGGCGTTCGTCGCCAGCCGCGGCGCGGGACCGACGCGCTCGGCGTACATGGGAATGAACTCCGCGTCGCTGTCCGCGGCAAACGTCGCGGCGCCCCTGCTCGGCACGGCGCTCTACCAGCAAGACGCCCGTTTGCCGTGGCTGTGCTGCTTGGCGCTCGCGGTGGCGTTGCCGCTGGCGTTCTTGGTGCTCTCTCGGGCGCCGTTGCGGGCCGCAGCGCGTGCGGCCGGCCCGTCGCCTACCAACGCCGGCGCCTAGGGCGAAGGCGGGTCAAGGACACGGCCATCAGACTCGCGGCGAGCACGACCGCGGCGCCGGGCTCGGGCCCCACCAGCCCGGCGCCGCCCGCCGCCGAGAAGGCGTCTCGCCACACGCTAAAGTCCGCCGCGTCGACAACGCCATCAAGGTTGCCATCCGCGAGCGAGGCCCCGCTGGCGCCGAACTCGGACTTCCAAAGCTGGTAATCATCAAGCGACACGACCCCATCGCCGTTGAAGTCGCCGGGCGTCGGCGTTGCGGTGATGACGCGGAATTCAACAAGCGAATCGGCGTCGACGTTTAGGTTGAACGTCAAGCCGCGGAGATCGCTGGAGAAGCCGAACACGCCGCTACCGGCGAGGTCGATGGCGCGGTCGGCAAGGCTGAACTCCACCCCCGCGCCGAGCAGCAGGTCCGACGCCGCTAGCGAACCCTGATCGAAGATCAAGCCAACGATCGGCGCCGCGAATCGCAGAGTGCCGGAGAGCGTTGCCTCCGCGCCGGCCACCGTTGCTGCGTCGTAGTGCACCAGATAGCTGGAAACCAACGAGCCCGCCTCCATCACAAGGCCAAGTGTCGCGGCGACGCCATCCACCACGACCGAGCCATCGGCAACGGCCGCGGCGTCGACGGTGAGTGACTCGTCGAGCGTATCGATCCGTTCGTGGACCACCTGAAGGGCGCCGTCTTGCTCCCACTGGCCTTGGGCAACGCCCACCGGCCGCAGTCCTGGCGAGGCGGCGTCACCCGTGAGGGTGGTCAGGCCGAAGGCGGGGTGCGTGAGCCTCTCGGCGAAAGACTGCTGCACCTCCAAGGGCGTCATGAACCGGTTTCGGAAATGGAAGTTGGTGACGCTCCCGACGATCCGCCCGCCAATGAACGCCGGGTCTCCCGAGCCGGAAGCCGCCCCGATACTGGCGGGGTCTTCGATCCTGGCGCCGATGCGTGCGAAGTCTGTGTTGTCCCAGTCCAGCACGCCGATACCGGCGGTGCGGCCCACGGATCGCCCGTTGATGAAGAGCTCGATGTAACGGTCGCCGACTGTGTCGTTGACAACGGCGCTGAGCTGGACAAAGTCCTGCGTCGCATCGGCGTAGACGCCAAGGGGGGCGGTCACCGTCAGGGCTTCGCCGCTGTTGCCCACCAGCAGCCGGAATCTCAGGTCGTCGTGGCTCCCGTCGCCGTCCGCGTCGCCGAGCGAAAGCGAGAGGCCTTGGCCCGCGTCCCCGGCCTCGAACAGCACTTGCTCGTTGTCCAGGTTGTCGAGCTTGACCCATAGCTGGAAGGCGGCGGAGTGGTTTCGGTCGCGCTGGCGGTCGCCAACATGAAAGAACCGGCGCCGGGCCGTTCTCACGCCATCGAACTCCGCCGAGATCTTGGACAGGCCCGGCTGGAACGGCGAGGCGGGCACAAGCTCCGCTGGGTTGCCGGTCCATCGCATCGTTTCGCGGAGGAAGAAGTCGACGTCCTCCACCGACTGCCACCCGTCGGCAGTGGCCATGTCGGCGCGCCATTCCATCGAGATCGGCGTTGTCACTTCGTAGGGCAGCGACGCGTCGACCGCCTCGAGGTAACGGTCGAGACGCGCGTTGAGGCTCTCGGTCAGCTCGGGCATTTGCGACGCGAGGTTGAGCGGCGAGTCGATGTCGCTGCTCTCTTGGAGCGAGTCGGCCAGGTTGAAGAGGAACAGTCGGTCGGGTTCGCCTTCCCAGCCGTACTCGCGTACAAGCTTATAGTCGCCGACGCGGACGGCCGAGCTGGGCCGCGTCACGCCGCTGGGAAGCCGACCGGTGTAGTGCGGGTAGTGCCAGAAGAGTTCTCCGTCGGGCGCGAACTGCCGGCCGAGGGGTTCACCGCCGGGAAGCTGCCCGCCGTTCTCCATCAGCGGCAGCAGGGACACGCCTTCGGCTCTTGGGTCGGCCATGCCCTCGCCCCCGGCGATGTCGTACAGCGTGGCGGTGATGTCGGTGGTGTTGATCGGCACGTCGCTGCGCGAGCCGCCGGGGATGCCCGGCCCCATCGCCAAGACCGGCACACGGACTCCGCCCTCCCAAAGCGTTCCCTTGCCGCTGAAGAGCGGCTCGTTGGCCTTCGCCAGCTGCGCGATGCTAATAGGGGCGCCGTGGTCGGCGGTGAAGAACACGTAGGTGTTGTCCGCCACCCCCAGGTCATCGATCTTGTCGAAGACTCTGCCGATCGAGGCGTCCAACTCCTCGTGCATCGCGGCGTAGACCGGGTCAAAGTGGCGCTCGCCCGGGGGCAGGTTCTGGTACTTGGCGATGGTCTCCGGGCGGGCGCCAATGGTCTTCACCGCCGCGTGCGCGATGACGGAGAAGAACGGCCGGTCGGCGGCGACTTCCTGCTCGATGAAATCCAGGGTCTGATCGGTGAGCCGGTCGATGGAGACGGGGTCTTCCTGGGTCAGCGAGGTGCGGATCCAGTTGTCGACGCCGATGTCCGTAGGCCGCGGCGCCCAGTCGTATTTGCCCGCCCAAGAAGTCCGGTACCCGTTGCCGAGGTCGTTGACCTGGCCGAAGATCGTTTTCTCGTTAGGGAACTCCGTGCTCTCCGGCGGCGGCGGGTTGAGTTCGCGGCCTTCGTAATAAGCGCCAAACCGACCGTTGGTCCGCGAGGCCGCTTGCCGGAGGTCGGTCACCTGCAACTGGGCGGGGCTGATCCCGGTCATCAGGGCCGCCCGCGTTGGTGAGCAGATTGGCCCGGAGGCGTAGCCGTTGGAGAAGGTCATTCCCCGCGCCGCCATCTCTTCGAGCCTGGGGGTCTGGTGAAAGTCGCTCTTCGAGAGGGGCTCGCTGGCGTCCATCGCCACCGAGAGTGCCGACCACGCCATGTCGTCAACCATGATCAGCACCACGTTGGGTGGCGTTGTCTGGGCGGACGCCATGCCCACCACCACCGCCAGCCAGGCTAGCGGGGCGGTCATTGTCGAGATGCGGGGCATGGGGTGGATTGCCAACGGTGGCCTGGTCGTATGCGGAGGCAGGGCTTTCGGGGGTCGGTCGAGGGGGCCATGCAGCGGCGAGAGGAGGCGACCTCGGACAGCGTGCCGCGGTTTCTTGGTTGATTCCGCTCGAGGCCTGTGGGCGCCAAGGCCAGTCAATCGGCCGCGCGAAGGGCGGCTTCCGGCGGCGGCGATGGCCGCCGGCAGGCCGGCTCTCAGTTTAGCCGCCCCGCCGGCTTCCCGGCCACGAAACTGCGGCGTAACCGGTCCAACTCGCCACAATATCTGTGTACACTCGGAGTTGCGCAGGATAATCCGGCGCGACCCCCTTCGGCGGAGAGATGGGTTCGCCGCCGTGCGGAGCCGATTGCCTTCAGGAGCAGTTCGATGGCGAGCGTCGCCGAAGCCGTGAAAAGCGGCCTCATCCCCAATATGCAGGAGCTTGAGGTCAACAAGCTCTTCCGCGCGTGCGTCAAGCAAGAGGCGAGCGACCTGCACCTGAAGGTTGGCAGGCCGCCCATGGTGCGGGTGAGTGGCACGCTCCGGCCGCTCAACCGGGGGCCGATCGACGACGAGGAGATGGTCCGCCTCTGCTACCCGCTGCTGAACGACCGCAACAAGAAGATCTTCGAGCGTGACGGCGGCGCCGACTTCGCCCACACCGTGGACGTGGACGACGCCCCGTGGCGGTTCCGAGTCAACCTGCTCCAGCAGCTCGGCCACATGGGCATGGTCGCGCGGCGGGTCAACAACTGGATCCCGGACTTCGAGGGCCTGCACCTCCCGGCGTCGGTCGGCCCGCTCTGCACCTACGACCAGGGCATGGTGCTGCTGGCGGGTGTCACCGGTTCGGGCAAGACGACCACCATCGGGTCGATGCTCAACTGGATCAACCACAACTACCGCAAGCACATCCTCACGCTCGAAGATCCCATCGAGTTCGTTTACACCGAAGAGAAGTGCCTGATCAACCAGCGAGAGATCGGCCTGGACGTGGTCGACTTCGAGGTGGGCATGAAGCACGCCGTGCGGGAAGACCCGGACGTGATGCTGGTGGGTGAGATGCGTGACAAGGAGACGTTCCTCACCGCCATCCACGCGGCCGAGACGGGTCACTTGGTCTTTGGGACCATCCACGCGTCGAGCGCGGCGAGCACCATCGGCCGTATCCTCGACCTCTTCCCGCAAGACATGCACCCGGCGCTCCGCAGCGCCATCGCGATGAACATGAAGGGCATCGTCGCCCAGAAGCTGCTCAAGAGCATCAAGCCGGGCGTGGGCCGGGTGCCCACGGTGGAGATCATGACCTTCACGCCGCTGGTTCGGAAGCTGGTGCTTGAGGAGGAAGACCACAAGCTGCCCGACGCCATCCGCATCGGCGCCGAGGACGGCATGCAGGACTTCACTCAGAGCCTCAAGGGCCTGGTGGACCAGGAATTGATCGATCGCGCCACCGCCATGGAGGTGGCGCCCAACCGCGAGGCCTTGAAGATGGCGCTGAAGGGAATCAATGTAGCCCAGGGCGGCATCTTGTAACGGCTGCGTCCGACAGCTTTGGGCTTGCCCAAGACTTCATACGATTCACACGAGCCGATTCGGCAATACGAGCAGGGTTTGAGGATGCGTTACTGGGTTCGCGGTTTGCTCTTGCTGCTGGTCGCGTTGGCCCTGATGGCGCCGCGGGCGCCGGCGCAGACCCTCACGGAGTTAGGCGCCGCGGCCAAAGCCCGGTCCGAGTTGCAGGGCGGCAACCGAGGCGACCGCCAGCCGGCCGACGATCCGGAACCCGCCGAAGACGAGCCCGCTGAACAGCCCGAGGCCACGGCTCCCGATCCGGCGGCATCGGGCGTCAAGCTCGACATGTGGGACGATCAGCACTCGGTCGGCCGATCGAGGAGCCCGCAGGTCAGCTACCTCTGGCCAGTGTTTATCGTGCTGGGCCTATTTATCTGGGTCCGCACCGGGGACTGGGTGAACGTCAGCTCGCAGGTCTACGAACTCGGCTGGGGCACGTGGAACCCCGTGGCGTTCCTGCCGTACCTGCTCGCGTTCTTCTCGATCTTCCTGCTGCCCGGTGCGGCGGCGGGGCCCGTGGCTCTGCTGGCGGCCATCATTCCGCTGGTGGTCTACACGATCAAACACAACAAGTCGGTGGAGTCGCACCAACGCGTCTTCACACGCGACTGGTTCCGCTACGAGTGGGCGAAGTTCGTGGCCGGCTTTGGCGTGAAGGTGGAGTTGGAGAAGAAGGCCGCGTACGAGAAGGGCGCCGCGGTCGACCTCGAAGCCCGCGGCGCCGACGAGGAAACCAAAGACAAGGCCAACCTCATTCGCGCCCGCCAGTCGCCCGGCTTTGTGGTGGCGAAGGACCTGATCGCCCAGATCGTCAACCGAGGCGGCGACCAAGCCGTGCTGGACTACGGCGCCGAGTCCGTAGCCATCAAGCACAGCATCGACGGCGTGTGGCACAACGGCGAGGCCGCCGCCCGCGAAGACGGCGACGTGATGCTGGCCGTGCTTAAGCAACTGGCCAACCTCGACCCGACCGAACGCAAGAAGAAGCAGCAGGGCGAGATCGGCGCCAAGTACAAGGGCACCGGCTACGACGTCACCCTGACGAGCCAGGGCACCAAGACCGGCGAGCGGGTGCTGGTGCAGCTCAAAGACCCCAAAGCCAAGCAGTTCCAGAACTTCCCCGACCTGGGTATGCGGGAGAAGATCCGCAACCAATGGAACGAGCTGACCGGCGCCGCGACCGGGTTCCTCATCACCTCCGCCCAGCCTGGCGCCGGCGTGACGACGCTGACCGACATCACGCTCATGGAGACCGACCGCCTGATGCGTGACGTCTTCTCCATCCAGGACGAGCAAGACCCGGAACGCGAGATCGAGAACGTCGTCGTCCACACCTACGACTCCAAGAAGAAGCAGACGCCGGGTTCCATCCTGGAGAAGCTAACCCGCCTCTACCCCAACGCCTACGTCTGCCGCGACCTTGTGGACAAAGAGTCCGCGGCCGGTCTGTTGGACGAGGTAAAGGAGGGCAAGCTGCTCATCACCGAGACCGGCGCCAACGACGCCTGCGAGGCGGTGCTGCGGGTCATCAAGAAGGGGGCGCCGCACCGCGAAGTCGCGGAGAACTTCACCGGCTCACTGAACATGCGGCTCATCCGCTTGCTCTGCAACGATTGCAAGGTGGGCTACGAGGCGTCGCCCGAGTTGCTGAAGAAGCTCCGCATCCCCGCCGGCAAAGTTGAGACGCTCTACCGCGTGCCCAACGAGGAAGAGGCGAAGAAGCCGTGCCCCACGTGCAACGGCATTGGTTATTTGGGCCGGACGGGGCTCTTCGAGCTGCTCGCGCCGGACGATGCTTTCCGCCAGACGCTGCTCAAGCAACCGAAGATGGAAGCTCTTCGCAAGTCCGCCCGCAACTGTGGAATGCGGACCCATCAAGAAGAGGGAATCCTGCTCGTCGCCAAGGGCGCGACAAGCCTCCAAGAACTCCAGAGAGTGCTGAAGACCTAGGGCGAGCCGGAAGCGTGGGCGCCCGGAGCCTTGACGCCAACACGCAACACACCGGGCGCTCACGCTTCCGGCTCGCCAGCGCCGCCACTCGCCACTCGCACCCGCCACCACTTCCATGCTGTTCAACATCGTCATCGGCGCCACGATCTTCGCCACCTTCGCCATGATGGTGCGGGACGGTCTGTGGAGTAACACCATCCTGCTGGTGCAGGTCATCCTGGCAGGCTTGTTGGCGTTTGGCTTCTACCAGCCGCTAACGGTCTACATTGATGAGAAGACCGGCGGCGAGTACACCTACGCGCTCGATATTGTCATCCTCTGGGCCATCTACGCCGTTTCAATAACGCTGCTCAAGGTGATCTGCGATGCGCTCTCAAAGACCAAGATGAAGTTCCCCGAGGCGGTGGACAACGCCGTCGGCCCGCTGATGGGTCTGTTGGCCGGGGTGGTGCTCGCCGGGATTGTCGGAGCGTCGCTGCACGTTACGCCGCTGCCCAAAGACGGCCTGGGCGGTGGTATGGACTACACCGGCACGTCGGTCGCCGCGGCGCCCCTCTACCGGGTTGATGCGCTTTGGCTCAGGATGGTGGAAGCCGCCTCGTCGGCCGGGTTGGGCGGCGGCGAGAAGTTTGTCGCCCAGGACTTCGTCGATATCTACGCGGCGCGCCGGAACAACTACAACGAGGCGGACGTGGAGATGATCCGGGTCAAACGAGCCGCCGCGAAGTGACGACCGGGTGACCCCCCCGCCTGCCATGGACGAAGCCGCCGCCATCGATAGCTCCGCCGGTCTTGGAGCCAGCGACCAATCGCCTGACGACCTTGTCGACGGCGAGTACCGCTCGCTGAGCGGCCTGGCCGTGGGGGGCCTGCTGCTGGCGTTGGCGTCGCCCGCGTACTTCGCGTCCTCCACCTTGGTGGTGCTGCCGCTCCTGGCGATCGCCATCTGCATCGTCGCCCTCAGGCGGATCGACGCCAGCCCCGATGTGCTGACCGGCCGATGGGCGGCGCTCGTTGGCGCCGTGCTGGCGGTAGCGGTACTCTCGGCGGGCGTCACCAGGGCGATGGTCACCCGCGGGATGCTCGCCGAGCAGTCGCTGCCCGTCGCCGAGGCTTGGCTCGATCGGGCGCTCGCCGGCTACGTGGAGGGCGCCTACGAGTTGACGCTGCAGCCCGTGGCCCGCGGCCGCCTTCCCGCCCCCGACCCGTCCGCCGAGGCCGAAGACGCCCCCTCGCCACAAGCCGCCCGCGCCAAGGCGGTTGCCGAGTACGCTGCCGGATTGCTGGTCAAGCGTCTCGGTGAACTCGGCCCCGAGACCCCGGTCGTCGCCAAAGGGGGCGAAAACGTCCGATGGCTGCGGCGCGGTAGGGTCTCTCTGGAGCATCGTTTCGAGGTTCGCCCCGAGTCGGGCGAACCCTTTGAACTCGCGCTGATGCTCGAGCGTTCCCGGCCTCGGGGCGACACCGCTGGACGCTGGCGGGTCATCAACAGCGGCGTCGACACCGACCGCTAGCACGCCCCCCGGGGCACTCCACGGCAGCGCTCTTTTCTCAGCCGGCAAGGTTTACCAAAAACCCGCCCGCCGGCGCAAAAAACCCTCTCTACGCCCCGGGTGTGCGTGCACCGCTATTGCCGTGCCCGTCGATAGACCCTTGCGAGGCGGAAACAAAACCGGGTCGTTGCGCGGCAGTGGTTGCCAGCGGCTCTCCATGGAAGTGCGTATTCCCCGCTCGCCGGCGCGTATGGGCGTCGCGAAAAAACCCGAGAAGGAGTCTGAAGGTGAACCTTGCAAGATGGACGATCGGCTTGGCCGTGATCGCCCTGGGCGCCAGTCCCGTCCTGGCCCAGTCGGCGGTCCAAACGGCCTTCAATTTCCAACTGACGGGATGTTGCGAAGAGCCAAGCTGCTGTGCCGACGAGCCCAGCTGCTGCTGCGACGAACCCAGCTGCGGATGCGATGAGCCGAGCTGCTGCTGCGACGAGCCCAGCTGCGGTTGCGACGACGGCTGCTGCGGAGACTCGTGCTGTGGCGACGCGTGTGGTTGTGGCTCGGCTTGCGGTGGTGGCTGCGGAGGCTTCGGCTTGAGCACGCCGTGCAACTGCAACCTGGGCGAAGCCTGGACCCTGAGCGGCGCGCTGCTGGGCGACGACTACGCCTTCAGCTTCGGCGGCTGGACCCAGCTCGGCTACCACACGGAGCAGACCCCTCTCTCCGGCACCCGTGGTGACGTGTTCGCGTTCAACGACGTTCCCGACGACCTGAACCTGCAGCAGCAGTGGATGTGGTTCGAGCGCGTCGCCGACGGCTCGAACGGCCTCGACTGGGGTTTCCGCTTCGACGTCATGTACGGCACCGACGCCCAGAAGACCCAGGCCTTCGGCAACCAGCTCCCGCTGTGGGACGCCTCGGCTGGCTTCTCGCGTGGTGTGTACGGCTGGGCGATGCCGCAGGCGTACCTGGAGCTCGCCGCCGGCGACTGGTCGGTGATCGGCGGTCACTTCTACACGCTGGTTGGCTACGAGGTTGTTACCGCTCCGGATAACTTCTTCTACAGCCACGCCTACACGATGTTCAACAGCGAGCCGTTCACCCACACGGGTGTGCTCTCCACCTACAGCGGCTTCGAGAACGTTGAGGTGTACGGCGGCTGGACCGCTGGCTGGGACACCGGCTTCGACCAGTTCGGCTCGGGCAGCAGCTTCTTGGGTGGCTTCAGCGCCAACCTGACGGAGAAGCTGGCGTTCACCTACATCACCACCTTCGGTGACTTCGGCGCCCGCAGCCGCAACACCGACACCGGTGCTGTGGACGGATCGGCCTACAGCCACTCGATGGTCTTCGACTACGCCGCGACGGACAAGTTGAACTACGTGCTGCAGAGCGACCTGGTCATCGTTGACGACACCGTCGGCAACAACCAGGGTGGCATCAACCAGTACCTGTTCTACACCCTCAACGACTGCATGGCCCTCGGCACGCGGATCGAGTGGTGGCGGGACGGGGCGGCTGACTTCAACGCCGCGACGTTCGGCCTCAACTACCGGCCGCACGCCAACGTGGTGGTTCGCCCGGAAGTCCGCTACGACTGGACGACCGCCGGTGTCTACCCGAACGACCCCTCCGGGTCGACTCGGACGGACGAGACCACCTTCGGCGTCGACTTCATCATCACGTACTGATCGAAGCCGGCTGAAGGATTGCTAACCTAGACCGCGGGCCGCCTAGTGCGGCCCGCGGTTTTTTCGTGCGCGCTCGAACGGGACTGACTCAGTCTTGAAGGCGGAGGGCTGACGCTCGCCGTCGAGTGCCGGCTGCTAGACGAAGTCGAATCCGCGTCGACCGCCCGGTTGACCCCCCGCGTCGGATCCCACACGGCTACCGGGTCAACGCCCAAGCCGCCAGCGCCCCGATCGCCGCCACGCCAATCAGCACCGCCACACGCTTGAGCCGCAGCGGCGCCGATGTGGCTGGCGCCTCGACGACCGGCTCACCGGTGTACGCGGGCAACTGATGGTGCGAGCCGCAGTAGTCGCACCTAGTTGTGCCGGGCGCGATGGTGGCCCCGCAGCTCTCGCAGCGGATCGCTTTGGCGGAGGGGGCGGTCATGCAGCGGCGCCGGGGAAGTAATGAACCCCTCCATTGTCGCCACGCATCAGCCCCGCGGGCAAGCCGGGCTACTCGCGGTTGGCGACGCAGGTCGCCACGATGCGGATCGCGTCGTAGTCCACCTCGCCGCCTAGCTGCTCGAAGATCGGCTTGAGCCCGCGGAGGCCGACCTGCTCGATCGCCTCCTCCACCCGCCGGGCGTGGGCCGCGTTGACCCACGGCGCCGGGTCGGTGATCTGCTCGTGCCGCAGGTACTGATTGAGGTAGCCGACGACGGTTGACCGCGCCCGGCTTAGCGCGGCGGACACGTCGTCGATCGACTCACCGTTGCGGAACCGGCCGAAGCACGCCAACGCCGCGGCGCTCGGCCCCTCGGCGTCGTCGGTCCGCGTGGCCGGCGTTGGAGCGGGGGCGCCGAGGGCGTCGAGCTTGGCGCCGGTTTGCTCGCAGTGGTCAACAATCGCCGCGACGAACCGCTCGCCGTACTCCGCCAGCTTCTTCTGGCCGACGCCGCGGACCTCGGCGAAGCCGTCGAGTGTCGACGGCCGGCGGCGGGCCATGTCTCGCAGCGCGGCGTCGCCGAACACCACGTACGCCGGTACGCCGGCGGTGGTGGCGATCTCGGCCCGCATGGTGCGGAGGCGTTCGAACAGATCCCGATCCACGCCCTCCCAGTTGTCGGCGCCGGCCGCTTGGCGTTGCGACTTGGCCTTGCGAGCCGCCGGCTTCAGCAGCTGCGGCGCCGCGTCGCCCTTGAGCAACCGGCGGCCGGTCTCGGTGATGTGCAGTGTGTTGTACTCACCCTCTTTGGCGAGGAACCCTTGGCCGACGAGCTGCTCGATCCAGTCGCGGATGGCGGCGGGGCGAGAGTCGGACAGCAGCCCGTAGGTGCTGAGCCGATCGTGCCGCTGGTCGAGGATGCGTTGCTCGCTGGAGCCGGCCAGGACCTTGGCGGTGTAGTCACCGCCGAAGCGCTGCTCGAGCCGGGCGACGCACGAGATGATCTTCTGGGCGAGGATCAAAGGTTCTTCGACCAACTCAAGATCGCCCAGGCAAACGTCGCACGACGCGCAGTTGTCCTTCGCGTAGCCCTCGCCGAAGTGGGACAGCAGCGCGCGGCGCCGGCAGGTGACACCGCTTGCGTAGCCGGACATGGCGTCGATGGCCGCCAGCGCCGTGGCGGCGGCCTGCGGATCGCTCATGTCGGTCATCCGCCGCCAGGTCTGCGCGTCGCCGGCGGAGTAGAGCAGCAGGCAGTCGGCTTCGAGCCCGTCACGCCCCGCCCGGCCAGACTCCTGCTGGTAGTTCTCGATGCTCTTGGGCAAGCCGGCGTGGACCACGTAGCGAACGTTCGACTTGTCGATCCCCATGCCGAACGCCACGGTGGCGACGATCACGTCCGCCCGCTCTTGGATGAACGCCTCTTGGTTCCGCTGGCGGACTTCGTCGGCGAGGCCCGCGTGGTACGGCAGGGCCCGGACCCCCAGCTCGGCGAGCGCCTCGGCGGTACGCTCCACTTCCTTGCGGCTGATGCAGTAGACGATGCCCGACTCGCCCTTCCGCTTGCCAACCGCGTCGGCGATCTGGCCGATCTTGTTCTTCGCCCGCTGTACCCGGTACGAGAGATTCGGCCGGTCGAAGGAGCCGATGAGCATCTCCGCCCCGTCGCCTTGGTCGCCGCCTAAGCCGAGCTGTTGGGCGATGTCGTGGCGGACGCGCTCGGTGGCGGTTGCCGTGTAGGCGTGCATGGCGACGCCGGGCAGCACTTCGCGCAGCCGCCGCAGGCCGCGGTACTCGGGCCGGAAGTCGTGGCCCCAGGAGCTGATGCAGTGCGCCTCGTCGATGGCGATCAGCGAGACGTCGATCGTGGTCAGGAAGCTCAGGGCGCCATCGGTCAGCAGCCGTTCGGGCGCCATGTACAGCAGCTTGAGCTCGCCGGACCGCGCCCGGTCGGCCACGTCGCGGCGTTCTTCGGGCGAGAGCGAGCTGTTCACCGCCGCGGCGGGGATGCCGCACTCGCGGAGGGCGTCTACCTGGTCCTTCATCAATGAGATGAGCGGCGAAACCACCACCGCCGTGCCGGGCAGGCAGACCGCCGGCGCCTGGAAGCAGAGGCTCTTGCCGCCGCCGGTCGGCAGGACCACCACCGACTCCCGCCCCTCGACGACACAGGTCATCGCCTCTTGCTGCAGCGGGCGGAACGAGTCGTAGCCCCAGTACCGGCGGAGCGCTCCGAGGAGGCGTTCGGCCGCTGTTTCGTCAGCCGGGCCGATGTCGGGCGAATGCGGGGCGGGCGGATTGGGGGCGGGCGTCGGCACGCCGCGAGCATACCGCAACCCCTGGCGGCCAACCATTGCCGTCAGCATTCACCGCTGCCGGCGGCTGCGCAAGCCGCAAGCCAGCAGGCCAACCACCAGAGAAAGCGTGCCCGGCTCAGGCACACCGAGCGCGGCGAACGCCGCTGCGAGCGACCCGTGCTGGTCGGCCGGCATAGCGCCACGCAGGATCAAGAAGTCACTGAGATTGACCGTGCCGTCTTGGTCGAGGTCACCCCGCCGCCAGGAGTTGTAATCGCCGACTGGTTGGGAGGAGAGCCAGCCGGTGGTTAGGGCCTGAACGTCGGCGGCGTCGATGACGCCATCAATGTTCACGTCGCCCGGCGTCGCCACGTTGAAGGTGATCACGCCGACGGCGCTGGCGGGGATGCTGTCGATCACAAACCCCTGTCCGTCGGCGTCGGGGAGCAGGGCGGAGGTGATCGTCGCGCCGGCGCCGGTCCGCGCGTCGCGGAACGTGGCGAGGTTGGTGTCGAACGGCCCCGCCACGCCCGGCAGCCGCAGGAAGCCGTCGTCCAGGTTCACGGCCACGTCGTCCAGCGTGTCGCCCGGGTTGGAGACCCACAGCGAGACGCGACCGTCTTCAACGTACGCCTGGTAGAGCGGTTCGCCGGTCGGGTCGCTCTTGGCGCTGAAGCCGGGAGTGGTGCTCACGGGTGTGGCGCCGAGTGTGGTGTTGATCACCTCGGCCTTCACCCATTGGCCCACGGCGTTCTGGTCGGAGGCGTAGCCCCACCAGACGAAGCTATCCACGCCCTCGCGGTTGCTGGCGAAGAGCACGCTCAGCGTGTCGCGGATGGCCTGCTCGCGGATGCCGTCGTACTGGTCGTTGCCGATCGGCATGTGCACCTCGGTGTGCCAGAGGGGCTTGCCGTAGTCGTCGGCCAGGTTGCCCCACTGGTTGGCGCTGCCGCTGTTGTGCTGCGGATAGAAGTGGCTGCCGATGATGTCGATGGTGTCCAGGGCGTTCTCGCTGGCGACGCTTGCCAGGATCGTCTCGGCGGTGCCGAGCCCGAACGTATCGGGCCCAACCAATTGGAAGTCGCGGTACTCGGTGGGCACGCCGCGGGTTTCGAGTTCGTTGCGTAGCATCCGCGCCGTGGCGATGTAGCGGTTCACGCCCAGGGCCCCGTCGGTCTCGTTGTTGAGGCCGAGGTAGTCGATGTCGATCCCTTCGTCGCGGAGCATCTCCACGTAGTTGGCCACCAGCTCGCTGTAGAGCTCCGGATTGGGCCGTGGCGACGGGTTGCTGAAGATGCTGCCGGTGCCCGCGGGCCAGTCGGGCGTGGCGGCGCCGAGCCACTCGGGGAAGGTGTCGCCGCCGCGGAGCTTGACGCTGGCAAAGACCTCCACGTTGGGGTTCACCTGCAGCACGTTCCTAATCGCGGCGATGTCTGAGTTGTACTGGCTCAGGTTGATCGTGCCGTCGGGGTTGTGAAACGTAGGTTCGATTGGCGCCCGCAACAAGTTGGCCGGCGTGCCGTTGTAGGCGACGGAGGCTTTGGCCACGGTGTTGAAGCGGGACGACCCACCCTTGGTGTCCCATCCCCAACGCTGAACCATGGGCCCAACCGAAACGCCGGTGTTGATCGTCACGCCGTGAGCGGGGGCGGCGAGCAGCGCGGCTGAAGCAGCAACACAGCCGTGCAGGAGCGTGCGGAGCATGCGGTCTCCAGGATGGCCTCGGTCGGGCGTTCGCGCAAGCGGCTCGCAGAACCGCGGAGCCAAGACAAGCCTACGGGCGAAGGCCGGGGTGATCGGTTCCGACTGATACACCCCGATCTCGCCCGAAATCTGAGCGCGATTCCCGGACGGGAGGAACCTTTGTGCGGAAGTCCGCTGTCAGTTCCCCGCCGCGAACGGCTCAACGTCCGGCGTGACCCAGACCGGGGTCGAGATACGCCAGGGGGTGGCGGCGCCGATGTTGAACTCGAACGTAGCGAAGGTGGCCGCGAAGCCCTCGGGCGGCTCCACGCTCGGGACGCGGTAGACGCCGCCGTCGCTTTCGAGGATTGTCGGCTCGTACGCGTCGCCGATCACCGGGTGGCGGAAGTCGCGTGCCTCGGGGTTCACGGCGCGCCAGAGCGTCGCCTTCGACGGCGACGCTGAGCAGCGAACCGCCCAGCCGCCGTCGGGCGACTGGCTCCATTCGATTGTCGGCCTCGACAGGCCGGCGACGACTGACGTGTGAAAGGCGATCAGCGTCTCGATGGCGTTGGAGTGCTTCAGGCTGTGCCCCGTGTTGGGGACGTAGCACAGGTGCTTCTCGCCGGTCAGTTGGTCGAAGTAGTAGCGCGAAGAGTCCGGCAGGAAGAACTCATCGCCCGCGGAGTTGATCAGGCACTTCGGCATGCGGGCGTAGCGGGTGCGGTACTCGAAGGGATCGACGATTGCTCGCAGCGGGTCGATGGAGGAGTCGTCCAGCCGCTCGGCGATGCCCTGCTCTTCATAATCCTGCAGCGCCTTGGACCACGTGCCGTAGACCGCCTTGTGGTGACGCATGGAGGGCTTGAAGTTGAGCATGTCGATCACCAGCGGGGCGATCGCCACCACGCGGTCGTCCACCGCGGCGGTCAGCCACGTGGTCCAGCCCCGCTTCGATCCGCCGGTGACCACGAACTGGTTGATCTTCGGTCCCGACTCTTCGCCCGCCATGGCAGCCTGCACCGCGTCCATCGCGCGGACGGCGGATTTGGCCATCGGCAGTTGGGCGATCCACTCCTCGTCGCCAGTCTTGAAGTACTCCACCCAGCTTCGGGCCAGCAGGCCGTCTTCGAATCGGTCCTCACCGTCTCCGCCGATCTCGAGCGGCTGGTTGGGCACCATGCCGAGCTCGGCCACCACGCTGCGGGTGGCGAGCGCCACCTTGCGGGTTAGCTCGCCGGCGCCCGCCGGCTGACCGCCTTGATTGCTGCCGCCGCGGATGAAGAGCAGGGCGGTGTCGCTCGTCGCCCCGTTGGGCACGCAGAGGATCAGCCAGTGCTTCCACTGTGCGCGGTCCACTTCGCCGGGCGAACGCCACGTTTGCGAGGTGAGCTCCAGCACGATCTCTTCGCCCCGCTCGTCGCCGCGGCGGCTGACTTCCTGCCAGGCGAAGGAATCGTCTGGCTTGGCGACGTAGCGGTCGAGCGCGGTCGTTGGCTGCGGCGGCTTGGCGTACGCGTGGTCGCTGAGTAGTAGGCTGGCGACCGCGATAGCGATCGAAGTGGCAATCAGGGAGCGAAGCATGCGGAGGCGACTCGGTGGCGAGAGGTGACGGCGGCTGGCGGGAAGCCAGACGTTACCGCACCCTCCGCCGGCCTGCCACTACGCTTGCCGCAAATGCCAGCAGGCATGCCGATGCCGGCTCGGGAACGGCAAGCAGCGGCGTAACGCTGCCAACGCCCGCGCCGTAGATGGCCCTGATGCCCGCGATGTCCGAAGGGTGCAGCGACGCCGTGCCGAGCCCGCTGGAGCGCGTGAAGACCCAGTACATGTTGGCGTCGGGGTTGGAGTCGTGCCCCAGGCCGAGCGAGTGGCCCAACTCGTGCACGGCGGCGCCCAGCGGATCGGGCGTGCTGAGCTCGCCGATCGGTTGCCACGGGTCGCCGTTGTCGTAGAAGACGTCGCCCGCCAGGTTGCCCGAGCTGCTTGGGAAGTAGGCGATCGCTTTGGTCGTTGGGCTGCCCGCGACTGGGTCGGGGCCGTTGATAAATCGATGATGGAAGCGGATCTGGCCGAACTGCCCATTCGCATAGGCGAAGGTTGGCGCGGGAGAGTCGTATTGGTCCGGCACTTCCACAAAGTGCAGCGGCGCCACCGACGCCCACAGCCCGAGCGCTTCTTCCACCGCCGCACGCAGGTAGTCTTCGCTGAGCGGTACGCCGTCGGGGCCGCGGAGGCCGCCATCGAGCAGGTTGTTGTAGCTGTAGGAGAGCGTTACCGGGCTGCCGGGCCCATTCGGCTGCGGCCAGCGGCTTTGCACGCGGTAGGTGATGGGGCCATCAGACGGCGCGTACGGCAACCCATCGCCCGGCGCACAGAACGGGCAGGTGCCGCCGCAGGGGCACGACCCGTACGCCAGCACGCTGGGCGCGAAGACGACGAGAATCAGCAGCGATAGCAGCAGCCGCACAGCAAACCCCACAAGCCGGGAAAGAGACGATGAACCGAGGCCGCGGGCAGGCGGCCGGACGAGCCAGGTGTCAGCGGTTCACGAGCGGTTTGCGGTAGGGCGGGGCAGTCGCTTCCCAGTATGGGTGTGGCGGCGGTCCGCTGCAAGCTTCTTGGGGGCCTCGATCGCCTGGTCCGCAGTGCCCGTCGCCTGCGCGGCCTTCCCCCTTCCCCCTTCCGCCTTCCGCCTTCGAACGTTTGCCCCGCTGCCGGGCCGGGCGGCGTGCGGTATGATTGCCCAATTCGTGGCCAATCCGGCGAGGCGTAGCTCGCCGGCTGCCGATAGCCAACCGCCAATAGCCAACAGCCTCTGCTCGCAATGCAAACCGACGAGCTGCGCGAAAAGTACCTCGCCTTCTTCGAGTCGAAGGGCCACACCCGCGTCGCCAGCGACGTGCTGGTGCCCACCTGGGACCCCAGCGTGCTGTTCACGCCGGCGGGCATGAATCAGTTCAAGGACCACTTCCTGGGCAAGGTGGCGCTGGAGTTCACCCGGGCCACGACCTGCCAGAAGTGCATGCGCACGGGCGACATCGACAACGTGGGCCGCACGCCTCGGCACCACACGTTCTTCGAGATGCTGGGCAACTTCTCCTTCGGCGATTACTTCAAGCAGGACGCCATCCACTGGGCGTGGGAGTTCTTGACGAGCAATGAGTGGCTCGGCCTTCCGGATGGGACGCTGAGCGTCACCGTCTACAAGGACGACCAGGAGGCGGCCGACATCTGGGCGGACGAGATCGGTTTGCCGAGCAGCCGGATCGACTTTGAGGACGAAGACGAAAACTTTTGGCCCGCCAGCGCCCCCAGCCAGGGCCCGGACGGCGTCTGCGGGCCGTGCAGCGAGATCTACTACACCGCCCCCGGGCGCGAGCCGCTAGAGATCTGGAACCTGGTCTTCACGCAGTACAACCGCGTGGGCGACCCGCCGGACAACCTGCGGCCGCTGCCGAGCAAGAACATCGACACCGGCATGGGCCTGGAGCGAACGGCCGCCGCGCTGCAGGACGTGGAGACCAACTTCCACATCGATACGCTGATGCCCATCGTGCAGGCCGCCGCCGAGGTGTGCGGCGTGGAATACGACTACGGCACCGAGAACGGCCGCCGGCTGCGGCGGATCACGGACCACGTGCGTGCGTGCGCCTTCGCGGTGCATGAGAACGTGTACCCCGGCGCCAACAAGGAGAAGTACGTCGTCAAGCGGCTGCTGCGGCGGGCGGTGCTCGACGGCCACCAGCTTGGGCTACGCGAGCCGTTCCTCTGCCAGATCGTGCCGAAGGTGGCCGAGGTGATGCGACCGGCGTACCCCGAGCTGAGCGAGACGGTTGAGCGCGTTGCCGGCGTCGTGAAGAAGGAGGAGGAGAACTTCCTCGCGACGATCGACGGCGGCCTGAACCGTATCGAGGCGGTCTTCGCCGAGATGAAGACCGGCAACCGGACGACTGTGGACGGCGCCGCCGCGGCGGACCTTTACCAAACGTATGGCGTGCCGCCGGAGCTGTTCGAGTCGCTCGCCGCCGAGCACAATCTGGCCTTCGACTGGGACGGCTACCGCTCCGCCATGGCGGAGCACGGCGAGGCTTCCGGCAAGCTCGTCCACACGGTGATGGGCGCCAAGGGGCCGATCGATTCGCTCAAGCAGGCGATGCACAAGACCGAGTTCTTGGGCTACGAAGCGAACGAATCCGAGGCAAAGGTCGTCGGCATCGTTGTCCAGACCGGCGAGGGCGACTCACCCGAAGAACGCCTCTGCGACAAGGTCGAGGAGCAGGGCCACGAGCACCCGATCCGCGTGGTGCTCGATCGCACGCCGTTCTACGGCGAGAGCGGCGGTCAGGTGGGCGACTGCGGTCAACTGACAGGCGATGACTTTGTCTTCAAGGTCATCGACACCCAGAAAGACGGCGAGCTGTTCGTCCATTCCGGCCACCTCGCCAGCGGCGTGATGGCGGAGGGGTCGGCCGTGACGGCGACCGTCGACACCGACCGCCGCGACGCGATCCGCCGGGCGCACTCCGCCACGCACCTGCTGCACCACGCGCTGCACAAGAACCTGGGCGAGCACGCGCAGCAGCAGGGCTCGAAGGTCGATGCGGACTGGCTGCGGTTCGACTTCTCGAACCTCTCGCCCGTGGATGAGGAGCAACTGGCGGACATCGTGAGCGACGTGCAGTCGTACGTCTCCGACGGCGCCGAGGTGAAATGGGAGACGCTGCCGCTGGCCGACGCGCGGGCTCAGGGCGCGATGATGCTGTTTGGCGAGAAGTACCCCGATCTGGTCCGCATGGTCACCATGGGGCCGATCGAGCGCAACAGCTTCTCCCGCGAGCTGTGCGGAGGCACCCACCTGACCGACACCGCCGAGGTTGGCGCCTTTGAGGTGCTCAGCGAAGAGGGCGTCTCTGCCGGCACGCGGCGGATCACGGCGCTCACCGGCCGCCGGGCGGAGGAGTACCGCGACCAGATCGAGGCGGCCGCCGACCGGGCGGGCGAGCTGCTGGGCGTGTCGCCCGCGGCCGCCGGCGCCGCGGCCGCCGGCCTGCTGGAGCAGCAGCGGAGCCTGAAGAAGCAACTCGCCGGCGGCCAGCCGGCTATAGCCGGCGCCGCGACCCTGCCGCTGGTCGGCGGGCGGGTTACGTTCAAGCAAAAGAAGGCCGCGCTGCTCGAAGCGGCTCGGCTGCTCTCGGTCGGTCCCATGGAGGCGCCCGCGCGGCTCGAAGCAATCAAGGCGGAGATCGATTCGCTCCGCAAGCAGCTCGCCGAGCGCGACGCGGCCGGCCCGCTGACCGCCGACACGCTGCTTGAGAATGCGAAAGAGATTGGCGGCGTGACGGCGGTGATCGTCGAGACCCCCGGCGCCGCGCCCAACCTGATGCGGCAGCTCATCGACGCCGTCCGGCAGAGAGTTCAGCCGGCGGCCGTGTTGCTGGCGGCCAAGAGCGGCGAAGACAAGGTGACGCTCGTGGCCGGCATCACCAAGGACCTGCAAGAGCGCGGCGTGGCGGCCGGCAAGTGGATCGGACCCGTGGCCAAGGCGGTGGGCGGAGGCGGCGGCGGACGCCCCGACATGGCCCAAGCCGGCGGCAAGCAACCCGAGAAGCTGCCCGAGGCGCTCGAAGCGGCGGAGAAGACGCTTGCCGAGATGCTGGGCTAGTGGCGCGTTCCAGGCGCCGTTGGCCGGTGCTAGCAAACGACTGGCTACACATTCACTTGCCGTTCGTTTTGCGATTGCATCGCGGGCGGCGAAGCGCATAATTCACGCAGAGCGTGGGTTCTTGAATCTGCTTGCACCGACGTGATCCCACCAACCCGCGACAAGGATGTCGCTGACAGCGCTCGTCTCTTCGCGCTTTCCTCTCCCGCCTCCTCACGGATGGACGCCACGATGGCACACGCACCTACCCTTACTCAGCCGACTGCAAGCCACGCCGCCCCCGAGCGAAGCACCGAGATGAACGCGCGGTGCGAGATCGACCGAGGCCCCAACTGGTTGTTCGTTCGCCTCTCGGCGGCGCAGCTCGTTGACCAATCGTCTCGTGCGACGACGAAGCTCACCGACGAACTCTGGGCGATCTGCCAGCGGCACTTCACGTACCGCCTTGTGGTGGAGCTGCCGGACGCCGACTCGCTCTCCCGCGAGATGACCTCCGCGCTTGCCACGCTTGGCCAGCGCGTCGGCGAGCACGACGGTTCCCTCCGGGTCTGCGGGCTGACGCCCAAGTGCGAGCAGCGGCTGCACGCCGCCCACACGCCGCTGAAGACCTTCAGCAACCGCCGCGAAGCGGTGCTCTGCAGCGACGCCCACGAGACGACGCACTCGCTCAAGTAGGCGTTGCGGGGCCGCCGGCGTAATCGGGCGTGTGCTGTTACGCGAGGTACTTGTCTCGCAGCTCGCGCAGCGCTGCCAGGGCCGGCTTCGCGGCGCCCGACTCATCGAGCAAACCGCCGTTAGGGTAGAGGGCGTGGGGGGTGTCCCGCGGGGCGTTCCACAGCACCACCTGCACGCAGTTCTTCGCCAGCAGCATCGGCAGGCAACGCTCGATCCAGCGGGACTGGAAGTCCGCGTCGTCGCCGCCCCCCGCGGCGACCACCCGGGCCTTGGCGCCCGGCAGCGACTCGGGCGACGCGGTGCTGGGCAGCGTGACCTGCAGCATCACCGGCAGCTCCAGCCGCAGGCTCCACTGGTCGAGCAGCCGGCTGAAGTCCAGCGGGTTGCGCAGCGTGGTGCCATCGGGCCAGTAGCCCAGGTTCAGCTCCAGCCCGAAGCCGGCGATGCCCAGCTCGGCGCGCTCCAGCGCGTCGGCGAAGTCGATGGGCGAGAGCTCGCTCGGCTCGCCGGTCAGGTACTCGCCCCACGGCTGGTCGAGGCTCACGATGACCGGGCTCTTGGGGTCGGCCTCGCGCGCCGCCCGCACCGCCCGGGCTACAAGCTGCAGCCGCTGCTCGTCGCCCAGGCCGAGCGCCTTGGCTCGATTGACTCGGCCCGCCACGTTCCAGAGCTGCACGTACCCGCGGTAGCGTTTTACGGTCGCCTCGACATGGCCGACCATCAGCCCGGAGAGCGCCTCAAAGTCGCCCTCAAACAGGTACGCCCAGTCGGGGATGCTGCGGTCGGCGAACTCGAGCAGCGGCCCCGCACAGATCCTCAGCCCGTTCCGCTGGGCCCATTGGGCTTGTGTGTCGCTCTCTCGCCACCGGCGGCGGCCCTCGCTCGCTTCAATCTCGGCCCAGCTGCAGGGCATGCCGATCAGGCTCAGGCCGTTGGCCAGTTGCTCCTCGGCCTCGCCCGGCGCGCCGCTGCCAAGGTGAGCGCCCATGAGCGTGGGCAACTTGTCGACCGCCGCCAGCCGGGCCTCCATCGCTTGGTTCGCGTAGAGCTTGGTGAGCGCCAGCGAGGCGTCTGCCGCCACGGCCAGGGCGGCGGCGGCGTGCTCGGTTGCCTGCTCGGGCTCGTCGTGGCGCGTGGCGCACCGGCAGAAAAGCCGCGTCGCCTCGGCGACTTGCTCCTCCAGCGGCTCGGAGGATTCCAGGCCGAGCAATTTCCAGTTGGCGAGCTGATTCCGCACCCGGTAGACCGTGCCGCGGGCCAGCTCCACCTCCATCAGGTACGGCTCGTCCCGCTCCATCAGCGTGGCGGTGCCCAGCAGCCACTCGCCGCGGGGCTCGCCGCCGGGGGTGGGGCCGACGGGCCAGGGGGCCCAGACGCAGGCGGAATCGCTCTCCCGCCGCTCAACAATGAGCTGATCGCCCGAGCGGAACGCCCGGCCGCCGTACGGCAGCTCGTCGACGCCCGCCATAAAGACGCGCGCAAGCCGATCCTCGGGCAGGCGGCCCCAGTCGCCGACTTTGAGCCGCATCAATCCCATAAGCCCTGCCCACGCGCTGCGTTACGGCCTCGATTCTAGTCGGCCCGCCCGGCCGCGGGGAGGCGGTGGGAAGGCAGAAGTCTGGGTGAGGAAGTCCGAAGTATCCGCCGGCGACCGCGGGCGCCTGTCCGGGGAGGGAACACGCTTCTTTCTCCGACGCAGGCTCCCCGCTCCTCGCGGCCGGCTCCTCCGCTACACTCTTCGCTGTGAATGAGCCTTGCTTGCTATCGTCCGACCTGCCGGGGGTTGCCGCCCGCCGCGGCAAGGTGCGTGACGTCTACGAGCTGAAGCCGGACGATCCCGGCGGCCGCGTGCTGCTGGTGGCGACCGACCGGATCAGCGCCTTTGACTGGGTGCTGCCCACAGGCGTGCCCGACAAAGGGCGGGTGCTGACCGGGCTGAGCGAGTTCTGGTTCGCCAAGCTGGGCGTGCCGCACCATCTGCTTTCGACCGATGTGGCGGCGATGGGCCTGCCGGCCGGCGCCGATCTTTCGGCCCTGGCGGGGCGAACGATGCTGGCCCGCCAGTCGAAGGTGGTTCCCTTCGAGTGCGTGGTCCGCGGCTACTTGGCGGGCTCGGGGTGGAAGGAGTACCAGCAGACCGGCGAAGTGTGCGGCGTGAAGCTGCCCGCCGGGCTCGCGGAGAGCGACCGCCTGCCCGAACCGATCTTCACGCCCGCCACCAAAGCAGAGCAGGGCGAGCACGACGAGAACGTCCCCTTCGCCCGCATGGCGGCCGACCTCGGCGATGAGCTGGCAGCCGAGCTACGCGACCGCAGCCTCGCCATCTACCGGGCGGGCGCCGAGCACGCCGCCGCGTGCGGCATCCTTCTGGCCGACACCAAGCTGGAGTTCGGCCACGACACGGCGACGGGCGAGCTGCTGCTGATCGACGAGGTGCTCACGCCCGATAGCAGCCGCTACTGGCCCGCCGACGACTACGAGCCGGGCCGGCCGCAGCGTTCGTTCGACAAGCAGTTCGTCCGCGACTGGCTGCTGGCGAGCGACTGGGACCGCCAGAGCGAGCCCCCGCCGCTGCCGGACGAAGTGGTGATGCAAACGCGGGCGAAGTACGTCGAGGCGTTTGAGCGGCTCACCGGGCGGGCGTTCGTTTAGACCCAGCCTTTGACGGGCGGGTGCTGCTCCAGGCTCTCGCGGAACGGCGCGCCGGTTCCCTTGATCCAAACCCGGTCGCCGCGGACGCGTTCGATCGCCAGCGGCTCGTAGTCAAGGTCTGCCTTTCGACGACGGTAGTACCACGTTGCAGCCAGCACGACAGCCGCAGGAAACAAGGCAGGCACAGCCGCAACACTTGTAAGCTCAGCAATCGGCCAGCTGAGCAGGAAGGCGACAAAGACAGCGATCACAAGCAGCCCACTGAGCAGCGACAGTGACCTGCGAGCCAGACTGTGCTGGTCGCAGAGATACGCAGTAACTGTGATGCGAGCGGCAATGCTCGTAACGCTGACCCAGCCGGTTGCAGTTACAGCCGTCTTTTTCCTTGCGAGGGCGTTGCATCGGTAGCAACGCTTTGGGAGGGTGCTCTGCAGCGGCGTGACAACGTACGGCGCCTCGCTGATTGTTGAGACCAAAGGGGCTAAGGGCGATTCCTCGCTCTGCGGCGAAGCGAACGGGTTTTGGTCTTGAGGGTCACTCATGCAAGTTGCGGGGTGCTTAACGTGAGGCCGTCTCGGGTGCCGCCGGCGTTTCGATTCAGTTCCCCCGTGTTTCGCCAAACCTGGTTGGGTTAGCGACCAGATCCTGCTCCCTCGAGCATGGCTACGCAAAGACTCAGTTTGGCAGTCTTCGATCTACTCGCTCAGCGACAGCAGAAACGCCGGGCAAGCACCTCTGAGCGTCGCCAGGCGGCCCTCGATTTTCTTGGGCACAAGGACGCGACCGGCTAGCACCAACCCTATCAGGCTCACAAGCATACCGACGATCCCGGCAACGATGGCCGGCGGCGTCTCGTAGGCGATGCCGCCCACGAATCCCGCCGCGCAGAGCGGAATGGCGATTCCCCAGACCGTGAGCCAACGCCGCCGCTTCGACCGGTGCTCCTCGCACATGCCGACCGCCAGCTTCACTTGCTTACGCGTTGACAGGGCCACGATTAAGTACAAGAGCACGTTGATCAGCAGCAGCAGGAAGACCCAGGAGGGGTGCCATGAGTAGTTCGATTGCTTCCGGTAACCATTCGCGGGCGCGTTGCACTTGACGCAGCGGTCTGGAAACTCGGCGCCGTCTTCCGCGTAAACGAATCGCCCGTCGGGGCTGCTCACTCCCCGGGCGAACCGCTCTTGTGTCCGGGCGTAGGTTTCTTCGTCCGCCATCGGCGCCGCGAACGGGTTATTCGGCTCTTCCATGGCAAGTGATTCCCGCTGGGGTTTTGAGGTCCGACCGAGCGGCCGATAGTCTAACCCCACTTCCACAACTAAACTGAGGTGTTCGCTCCCGGAATTTAAGGCAAATCCCCTACTCCAGCCCCCCTCCACCATGCTCCGCTACTGGACCGCCGGTGAATCGCACGGCCAAACGCTGCTAGCCCTGGTCGACGGCTTTCCTGCCGGCGTGACGCTGGACATGGAGCCCATCAACGACGACCTCCGCCGGCGGCAGGGCGGGTACGGGCGCGGCGGGCGGCAGCGGATTGAGACCGACAAGGTCCACGTCCGCACCGGCATCTGGCAGGGCGTTTCGCTCGGCAGCCCCATCGCCCTGGAGGTAGTCAACAAGGACTACAAGCTGGAGCGGATGGAGGAGCTGCCACGCCCGCGGCCCGGCCACGCCGACCTGACCGGGTCGATCAAGCACCTCGGCGGCATCCGTCCGATTCTCGAGCGCTCCAGCGCCCGCGAGACCGCCGTCCGCGTCGCCGCCGGCGGGCTCGCCAAACTGCTGCTTGCCGAGTTTGGCATCCAAACCATCGGCTACGTGGTGGAGCTGGGCGGTGAGCGGATCGAGCCGATCGAAGGAACCATCGAAGAACTCCGCGCCGAGCGCGAGAAGAGCATCGTCTACGGTCTGAACACCGAGCGCGACGCCGACATCAAACAGCTCATCGACAAGACCCGCAAGGCAGGCGACACGCTCGGCGGCATTGTCGAGGTGCGCGTCGATGGCCTGCCGTTCGGCCTCGGCACGCACGCGCAGTGGAGCACCAAGCTCGATGGCCGCATCGCGCAGGCGGTGATGGCGGTGCAGGCGATCAAGGGCGTGGAGATCGGCATGGGCTTCGAGATGGCCCGCAAGCCGGGCTCGCAGGTGCACGACCCGATCCACTTCGACGAGTCGCAGCGCAACTCGCCCAACCTCGGCTTCACCCGCCCCACGAACAACGCCGGCGGGCTGGAAGGCGGCATGACCAACGGCCAGCCGCTGGTGGTCCGGGCCGCCAAGAAGCCGATCAGCACGCTCGCCAAGCCGCTGGCGTCGGTCAATCTCGGCACCAAAGAGCCGCAGGAGGCCAGCTACGAGCGGAGCGACGTCTGCGCGGTGTCGGCCGCTAGCATCATCGTGGAGAACGTGGTGGCATTCGAGATCGCCGCCGCATTGGTCGATAAGTTTGGAGGAGACAGCTTGCAAGAGATGCAGGCCCGGTACGACCTCTTTTTGAAGATGGCACGGGAGCAGTGAGAGGTTAGAGGTTGGAGGCTTGAGGTTAGGGGCGCGAGCGTGCTCCACGCCGCGCCCGGCTTGACCCCGGGCACAACGCCTTCGCGAGTTCCCTAACCTCCGGCCTCTAGCCTCTAACCTCCCCCCAATGCCCCGCCGCCTGCTCTGCCGCCTGCTGTTCTTCGCCTTGTGCGTGGCGCCGACGGTGTGCGTAGCGTCTTGGGTGGTGGGGCGATCGCTGCCGGGCGTGGCGGCCACGCGGCTGGCGGAGCTGAGCGAGCTGCTCGGCGTGGAGGTCCGCTGCGAGTCGCTGCAAACGCCCCGCCCCGGCGCCGTTCGGCTGATTGGGGTCACCGTCTGCGACCGCGAACTCGGCGGCGTGCTGGCGACGTGCGACCGCATCGATGCTGGCCTTCGCGGTGGCGAGGTTGTGGCAAAGCTGGGCGAAGTGCGTCTGGTTGATGGCGGCACGCGCGACGTCGGCCGGGCGATGGATGGCCTGCTCCGCGACGATGGGCTGCGGGCCGCACGCGTTTCGATCGACCGCGTCGCGATCGGACAGAGTGATCCGCCGCGATGGCTCGGAATGCTAGCAACGCTAACGCCGGCCGATGGCGACCGCGGCGGCGAGTTGGTGCTCCAAGCCGGCGACGCCGAGCTGATCGCCATCCGCAATCGGCAGATCGAACCACCCACGACGCGTGTCGCAATCACCACCGGCGCCACCGGCGTGCCGGTTGCGATGTTGCCGGGCGTTTGCGAAGCGCTGGGCGACAAGGCAACGCTGGCTGGCCAGGCGACGCTCACCGTCAGCGAGCTTGAGGTCGCCGGCCAGTTGAGCGGCGAACTCCGCGGCATCAGCCCCGCGGAGCTCACCGGCCGACCCGCTGGCGAGTTGCAGCTAGAAGGCGACGCCACCGCCGAGGTGGAGCTGCTAGCTTGGACCGGCAATCGACTGGACGAGCTCCGGGCGGAACTGCAAACCGGCCCCGGCGCCGCCGATCAGCAGCTCATCTACGCCGCGTACAACGCCCTGGGCTGCCGGGCGGGCGACCCGCTCTTTGCCGAGTGGGACCCGACGGGCGGCTCGCCCATCCGCTTCGATGTGCTGCGGGCGGCGGTGCGGCTCGATTCCGGCGGGCTACGCGTCGGCGCCGCGCGCGACGAGCCGCTGCTCACCCGCGGCGGAGAGGGGCTGCTCTACCCGCCGGCCGAAGCCCGACTGCCGGTGGTCGCGGTGCTGCACTTCGTGGCGCCGGTCGATGCCCCAGTCAGGCCAACGGGGCCGATGGTGGAGCCCGTCGCCGACCGCCTACCCCGCCCGGCCGATGCCGCGGGGCCGCACTACCGCACGCAGCGGTGATGCTCAGCTCGCCGGCTGCCTGGGCTCTTGCGTTCGCTCTACGCGTGTGTTGCGAATCTTGCCATACTCCCGCTAGCTTCGTTCGCCCCAACCACCCCACCGCGCAAGGATGCCGCGTTGCACGTGCCGCTTCTCATCGTCGGCGGGGCGTTGTGCGCCTGGGTGGCGGTGGGGGCAGGGTGGATGGCGTTGGACGACCGCCGGCGCCGCCGCGAGCGTCGAGACCGAGCCCAAGCCGAGCGGCAGGCGTTCTGCGACCGCGTGCAGGTGGTCGCCGCCGAGGCCCGCGCCCGCCGGCTCAAGAGCCTAGGCTGGCAAGGGCTGCGCACGCTCCGCGTTTCGGCCGTGGTCGATGAGTGCCGCGACGTGAGGTCGTTCTACCTCGCCGACCCCGAGGGCCGCCCGCTGCCCAGCTATCACCCGGGCCAGTACCTCACGCTGCACCTGCCGCAGGGCGAAGGCGGCGGCGACGTTAGCGACGACGATTCAGCGAAGCCGGTGGTGCGTTGCTACTCGCTCTCCGATCGGCCCCGCGAGGAGTTCTACCGCGTCTCAGTCAAGCGTTGCTGGCCGCCGAGGGACGAGCCGAACGCGCCGCCCGGGCTTGGTTCGACGGCGTTGCATACGCGCATCCGCGAAGGCGACCTGCTGAAGGTGGCCGCCCCGCGCGGGGACTTCTTGCTGCCGCCGGTCGGTCAGGAGCCGGTGGCACTCTTGGGCGCCGGCATCGGCGTGACGCCTCTGCTCTCGATGCTGCTCACGCAAGCGCACGCGGGGCTTGAGCGGCCCGCCCACTTGCTGCTGGGGATGCGGAGCGGGCTGGAGTTCCCCTTCCGCCAAGAGGTCGACGAGCTGACCGCCAGCCACGATTGGCTCAGCACCACGGTCTGCTACTCACGGCCCAACGAGAAGGACGCACCCGCCGACGAGCGTCACCGCCGCGGCCGATTGACGATCGACGTCGTGAAGGACGTGCTGCCGTCGCCCGACCTGCGGTTCTACCTGTGCGGCCCGCCCGGAATGATGCAGGACCTGGTGCCGCGGCTGCTGGACTGGGGCGTGCCAGACGACCGGATTCACTTCGAGGCGTTCGGCCCGGCAAGCGTGGTGCGGGAGTCGGCCACGCAGGCGGCCAAGGCGGCGGCCGGCGCGAAGGTGAAGTTCGTCCGCAGCGGTGTCGAAGCCGAGTGGACCGGCGAGGAGGCGTCGCTGCTCGCCTTCGCCGAGAAGTACAAGGCGCCGCTCGACGCCGGCTGCCGGGTGGGCAACTGCGGTTCGTGCGCGGTGAAGGTGCTCCAGGGCGAGACCGCCGCCATCAAGTCCCCCGGCGCCCAAGCCGCCCAGGGCGAGTGCCTGGCTTGCGTAAGCGTGCCCCAAGGCGATTTGGTGATCGACGCATGAAGCGAAACTCAGACCAGCCGGCGTTCGCGTCCTTGGCGCTCTTGGCGTTCTTGGCGGTTCCCTCATTCGCCGAAGAGCCCCGCCCGCTCAAGTGCGACCCGGCGAAGGTCCTCGGCTACGAAGCCTGCGCGAAGTGCCATCAGCCCGAGATCACGCAGTGGCAGGCGACGCCGCACTTTCAGACCTTCGACACGCTGCACCGCACGCCCGAGGCGAAGGCGATCGCCCAGCGGCTGGGGCTCCGCAGCGTCAAGCGGAACGACACCTGCGTGAAGTGCCACTACACCCGGCAGCAGAACGACGCCACGCGCGGCCGGCTGCGGGTGGTCTCCGGCGTGTCGTGCGAGTCTTGCCACGGCGCGGCCGCCGATTGGGTGAACCTGCATGCGGACTACGGCGGCGCCGGCGTGACGGCCGCCACGGAGTCGCCCGAGCACAAGCAGCAGCGGCGGCAGGCGAGCATCGCCGCGGGCATGAACAACCCCAGCAACCTCTACCTGATCGCCCGCCAGTGCCTGGCGTGCCACACCACGCCCGAGGAAGAGCTGGTGAACGTCGGCGGCCACAACGCCGGCAGCGCGGGCTTTGAGCTGGTCGCGTGGTCGCAGGGCAAGGTGCGGCACAACTGGCAGCGGACCGGCGGCGTGCAGAACGCCCCCAGCTCGCTGGAGCGCGTCCGCGTGATGTTCGTCGTCGGCACGATGGCCGACCTCGAAGCAAGCCTCCGCGCCGTCGCCAAAGCCACGTCGGCGGGCACGTTCGGCAAGACCGCCGCCGCTCGCGCCGCCCGCGCGAAGCAGCAGCTCTGGGCGATCCAGCGGTTGGTCGATCAGCCGCCGCTTGGCGAAGCGCTCGACGCCGTGGCGACTGTTGAACTCCGCCTCGGCAACCGCGAAGCGATCACCGCCGCCGCCGACGCCATCGGCGCCGCGGCGATGAAGCTCTCCGAAGAACTCACCGGCGCGGAACTCGCCGCGCTCGATGTGTTGCTGCCTCGCCCCGATACGTACAAGTACTGACCCCCTTTCGAAGAGAAGACCACTCCGACGACGCGTTGGTCGTCGGCTACCAACCCTCCCCGCTCCCTGCTCCAAGCTTCCCGCTTGAATGTCTGCCGTCACCCGACCAACCCGATGGAGCGAGCCCTTTGGTGAGGGGATGACGGACGACGTGGTCGGCCGGCTGTTGGGCATTGAGCCGTTTCGGTCGATGGACGCGGCGGCATTCCCGGCCAAGCTGCCGCTGCACGACTTGCTGCGGGGCGACACGCGGCTCGTGGAGTACAAGCCGGGCGACGTGATCCTGCTCGAGGGCGATTACGGCAACAGCGCCTTCTTGCTGCTGCACGGCGTCGCGCGGGCGACGCTCGAACGGATCGAAGGCGTCAGCCAGCCGCCGCGTGCGGGGTGGCTGTCGCGTGTTGGCGGGGCGATCGCGCAGGTCTTCAGCGGCCCGCGGGCGCCCGAGCAGCGGCTGCCGCATCAGATTCATCCCGCCGCCAGTCGGCCCGTTGCCGCACGGGGCGAAGCCGATTCGACCCGGCTCTTCCTGCAAGACGTGCCCGGCGTGCTCGACGCGTCGCACACCGCCAAGCTGACCGCCGGCGAAGTCTTCGGTGAAGTCGCGGCGCTGTCGCGAACGCCCGGCGTGGCGACGGTGTTCGCCGAGACGGACGCGGTGGCGCTGGAGATCCGCTGGCAAGGGCTTCGCGACCTGATGCGGTACGCGCCGGCGTTCGCCGAGCACATCCACAACCTCTACCGGCAGAACAGCCTGGCGGCACACCTCCGCGAGACGCCGCTGCTGGCCGGGCTGAGCGAAGCGGAGCTGGAGCAGGTGGCGGCCGCGACGACCTTCCGCACGCACGGCAACTTCGAGTGGCACGCCGAGCTGCCCGCCGCGGACCAAGAGACGCTGTTCGAACGCATCGCCCGCGAGCCGCTGGTCTGCGAGGAGGGCCAGCCGCCGCCGGGTCTGTTGCTCGTGCGGAGCGGCTTCGCACGCGTTAGCCGCCGCCGGGGCGACGGGCATCAGACGACCGCGTACCTTGGCAAAGGCCAGGCGTTTGGCGCCGCGGAGCTTGCCCGCACGCTGCTCGAGGGCGAGCCGGCGCCGCTCTCGCGATCGCTGCGGGCGGTGGGGTACGTCGATCTGCTCGAAGTCTCCACCGAGTCGACGCTCGAGTTGATCCTGCCGAAGCTCTCGTCCGAAGCGCTGCTAGAACTCGCCCGCGAGGCGGACGCCCCGCTGCCGGCACGGACGCTCGACTACCTGGTCGACAGCCGGCTCAACAACGGCACGCGGGCCATGGTGATCGACCTGGATCGCTGCACCCGCTGCGACGACTGCGTCCGCGCCTGCGCCCAAACCCACGGCGGCAACCCCCGCTTCGTCCGCCAGGGCCCCACGCACAACCATCTGCAGTTCGCCAACGCGTGCCTGCAGTGCGTTGACCCGGTTTGCATGATCGGCTGCCCCACGGGCGCCATCCATCGCGACTCGGAGACCGGCGTGGTGCGGATCAACGAGCCGACCTGCGTTGGCTGCGCGACCTGCGCCGAGAGCTGCCCCTACCAGAACATCCGCATGGTTGAGGTCCGTGACCCGCGCGGCGAGCAAGTCATCGACACTGAGAGCGGCCTGCCCATCGTCAAAGCGACTAAGTGCGACCTCTGCGCCGACGGCCTCACCGGCCCCGCCTGCCAACAGGCGTGCCCGCACGACGCGCTGGTGCGGATCGACGTGGCGGCCATCACGCCGCTGGCGGAGATGATGGACGGAAGAAGTTAGGGGCTGGGGGCTAGGGGCTGCGGATCCGCGGGCTATCCGTGACGAGGCGGTCGAGTGAACAAGATAAGCGAAGCAAGTTGTGATTCTGACTCCGACGAGGGTGGCGAGTAACCAAAGCGAAACCAACAACCACCCTAGCCCCTAGCCCCTAGCCCCTAGCCCCTAGCCCCGTGACACGCCGCAATAGCCGCCGACTCAGCAACGCGATCTCGCTGGCGATCGGCGTCGTGTGCGTGTGGTGGCTGGTGCGCACGCTTGATCACTCGCTCGCCCGCACCACGCACTTAACCGGCTACGCGATGATGGCCGTGGTGGTGGTGCTGGCAGGCTACAACGGGCGGAAGAAGCTGGCGTCGCTGCCGCTGGGGAGCAGCGCGGCGTGGTTGCAGTTGCACGTCTACTTGGGGCTCGGCTCGGCGGTGCTGCTGCTGATCCACACCAGCGGGCGTTGGCCCAACGGTTGGCTCGAAGGCGTGCTCGCCGCCGCGTACTGGGCGACCTTCGCCAGCGGCGTGCTGGGGCTGTACCTCACGCGGGCCATTCCGCGGCAGCTTGCCCGCACGTCGGAAGAATTCGTCTACGAACGCATCCCGCAGCACCGGCGGGAAGTCGTCGAGAAGTGCCGGGCGGCGGTGCTGGAGGCCGTGGGCGATGGCGGCGCCACGACGCTGGCCGACTTCTACACCGGCCGGCTCGACGCCTACCTCGCCGAGCCGCGCGGCGTGCTCCACGCCCTCAGGCCAACAAGCCGGCTGCGTCGCGCCTTGATGCAGGAGCTGACCGACCTCCGCCGCTTCTGCGACCCGGCCGAACGCGTGGCGAGCGAGCGGCTCTTCGCCCTGGTCCGCAAGAAGGACGACCTCGACTTTCACCAGGCGCGGCAGGGCCTCTTGAAGCGATGGGTCTTCGTCCACATCGCTCTGACGTGGCTGCTGCTCACCACCGCGGCGCTGCACGGCTGGATGGCGTGGTGGATGCGCGGCGGGCCTGGCTAAGCGTTACTGGCGTTGACGTGGCGTCGAAGTTGCTGCGAGAACCGTTCGAACGGTAACCCCGCTAACCGAACGGCCCAACAAACACGCATGCTCCGACAGCTTGAAGGCTGGTTCTTCGCACTCTCGATGCTCATCCTGCGGGCGACTTGCCGGGTGAGGATCCACAACGACCCCCGCGTCTCGCTCCGCGAGGCCGGCACACCGTACGCCTACTCCATCCTGCATGCTCAGCAGATTGCCGCGGCCATCAACCGCGAGCCCGGCACGGCGGCCATGGTCTCGGCGTCGAAGGACGGCGAGCTGCTCATGCCGGGCTTTCGGGCGCTGGGCATCAAGGCCATACGCGGCTCGTCCAACAGCAAGCACGGCGACAAGGGCGGACGCCGCGCGCTGTCGGAGATGATCGGCTACCTCAAGGTCGGCTCGCCGGCCATCATGGCGGTCGACGGCCCCAAGGGGCCCCGCAACCACGTGCGGAAGGGTATCGCCGTGCTCTCGCGCGATTCGAATGCCGCGGTGCTGAACGTGCTGATGGTGCCCACGCGCCGGTGGGTGCTCCGCGGCATCTGGGACCGACTGCAGATCCCCAAGCCGTTCTGCCGGATCGACGCCTACTTCGCCGAGCCGCTGCTGCCGACCGAGGGGGAATCGGTCGAGAAGTTCCGCTTGCGGATCGAGCGCTCGCTCAACGACCTCGAACGCGAGCACGACCCTAGCGAAGCCACCACGCTCCTGGCCGTCGCCGCGGCGTGAGCCGGGCCGCTAACGCAGCAGACGCGGCTCACTCCGAGCGGGCGCTGAGCAGCGCGATCTTGGCGTCCAGGACCGCTAGCCGGGTTTCGTGGGCGCCGTGGCTGGGGGCTTCGCCGGACTCAATCCGCCTGGCGACGAGGGCTGAATGCTCGTTGGCCAGCGCCAGTTGCCGCTCGCGGATGGCGAGCCGTGCCTCCTTGCCCTTCGCCAGGTGGAACTCGGCGTCCAGCACGGCGGCCTCTTTCGCCATCAAGTCCGAGAGCGACGCCTCGCCCCGCTCGTACATGGTGCGGTAGGCGTCGGCAACGCATTGGGCGGCGTCGAGCCGCTCGGTGTGAAGGTCGTGGAGCTGCTGGGCGGTCAGTTCTGCCTCGCTCAGCGCCGGGGTCGTTGAGTCTTCTTGTGAGCTGTTGGCTTTGCGGTCCTTGGCGGGGGCGAGGTGAGAGCCGATCACCATCGCGAGGACGAAGAATCCAGCCACCGAGCAACGAGCGACCATGGCAGACTCCGTGAATTGAGAAGAGAAGAGGAGAAGCTGAAGCGGAGTATCGGAGCTTCAACTCCATAGTATCGAGGGCGCCAGGGATTGCAAGCCGATTTTGCGGGTTTTCCCGGCGTTGCTAGCGGCCAATCAGAACTTCCAGCGCAGCTCGCCCCGCACGCCGCTCACGTTGCGGGCGTTCTCAGTGATGCCGTACATGCCGTCCATCCGGACGAGCCAGGCGTGGCTGAGCGGCTTCTGCCAGCGGGCGCCCAGGCCGTACTGGTTGCCGGGGGCGTTGCGGGTGGTGGGGTCGCCGAACGCATGCAATGCGGCGGCTTCGAAGATGAGCTGCCGGCCGAGCCCCGCTAGCGGCCGGCCTTCGCCCAACAGGTCGACCCCGACGGCAACGCCCGTGGTGTTGTTGCCGGTGGCGTCGAGCGTGGGGAAGCCGGTCAGGCCGTCCACCTGGAAGAGGATGCCGGTGTTGAATAGCACCTGCCCAAACGCCGCCGCCCGAGCGAGTGGCTGAGGCCTGCCGAAGCCCGCCCACGCGTTAACGTACGGCACCACGTTGTACGGGTTGCTGGTGAGCAGCGAGTTCTCAACCAGCAGCAGCACGCCGTCGGCCGTCTGCTCGCTGGCGGGCAGGTCTTGCCCGGCGTTGGCGATCACGCGGACGGAGTTCGAGACGCGGTTCAGGTAACGCCGCGTGTAGCTGAGGCTGGCGTTGTGGTAGCTGCGGCCGGCGCTGTTGCGGTCGTCAACGAACGCGTAACCCATTTCCAGGTAGCCGCCGCGGGTCTCAACGAACGTCGTCCCGCCGAAGAACCGCGCGGAGTGCGGCGACTGGTCGAACGCGTCGGACGAGACCTGGTCGAGCGCGGCAAAGAACGTGACGTCGAAGTTGGACCAGTCGAGCCACGGGCTGTTCTGCGCGGGGATGGTCACAGCGCCGCCCCAGAGCGCGTCGAGCGCCCAGACACCGTTCTGCAGCAAGAGAGGCACCAGGCCGACGGTGAACGGCAGGTCGAACGGCGCCGCGGTGTGTTCCCAACCGCCGACGAGCTGGCCGAGATCGCCCTCGAAGAAGAGCGTGTCGGTGTTGTCATTGAACAGCTCGAGTTCGTCAAAGAACTTGCCGTTCTCCAGCCGCATGAACCGGCCCGCCTCTTGGAAGGGGCCGACGAACATGTGCAGCCGCTCGGTCGACGTGATCCAGTAGTCGCACTCCAGGTTCAGGCGGTGGGCGAGCACGTCGGCTTCGTTGGCGATGTTCGTGTTCTGCGCCAGGCCGACGCGGTAGTCGCCGTAAATGTAGAACTTCTGCTGGACCAGGTTGGTGGGACCGAGCCAGGTCTCGCTCACCGGGATCGGCCCGTTGTCGTAGAGCGGCAGCCCCCACTCCACCCACGGCCGCTGCGTGGGGACCATGTACTTGTTGCCGTAGATGCCGATCTCGTCGCACGGCATCGCGGGCAGGTGGTCGTAGTTGGGACCTGCCGAGAAGTCACCTGAGCAACTGGGCACGAGTTGCTGGCACCGGTCGATCTCCGGCTCGTGCAATTCGTGCAGCCCGTGCGAACTCGCCAGCGGCGGCGGCGGGAAGAGCCCGAACCGGCCCACCACCGGCTGGTACGAACTAACCGCCTCACCGTGCACGCACGGGAGTTGGTACGCGACGTTTTCGGCAGACGCACGGCCGGCGAGCAGCAGGGCGAGCAGTGCAATGCAGGGTGTGATGAAGCGAAGCGCAATCGCACCAGAACCCGGGTGCCCGGTCACAAGCGAGCGTCGCGAGCGTTGCTCCTCTCCCTGGCAGGGGGAGAGGTTGGGAGAGGGGGTTGAACTGGGGACCCGCTTACTTCGGGTGTTCGACTTGACTGTTCGTCTTGCGACTTCGTTTAGGGTCTCCTGCGGCGCAACCCCCTCCCCCCGCCCCTCCCCCTGCCGGGGAGGGAAGTACTTGGATGTCACGTTGCCGTTTGACGCTAACACAAAAACTC
>JBCDJN010000020.1:0-56091 GCA_039414355.1 Planctomycetota bacterium
CCCCCAACTCTTTTGCGACCGTCACAAGCGCTGTGGCCATCAGCCGTCGAAGCGAACGTCGCGGCCGCGATCGTCCTCAAGCTCAAACTTCAAGAACTCGGGCGACACGCCCTCGCGGCCCAGCACCACGAGCTCGAGTTCGTTGTCGTCTTCCAGCCTCGTAAGCTCACGCCGCTTTCGGTTGTTCAGGTACGTGGCCACTTCCTCGGCAACGGTGACCGTCACCTTGGTCACGCCGCCGGTCTGGGCCGCCATCATGAGCTTGCGGACCACCTCAATCGCCATGCTCTCAGTGCTCTTAACCAGCCCTGTGCCGGAGCAGGCCGGGCATTCTTGGTAGACGCTCCGCTTTAGGCTGGGGCGGATCCGCTGACGGGTCATTTCGATCAAGCCGAAGGGGCTCGTGCGGAGGATCTTGGTCCGCGCGCGGTCCCGTCGGACCGCGTCCTTGAGGGTCCGTTCAACGAGCCGGCGGTGCTTGTCCTTGCGCATGTCGATGAAGTCATTCACCACCACGCCGCCCAGGTCACGCAGGCGCAGCTGCCGGGCGATCTCGCGGGCGGCGTTTTGGTTGAGCTGGCAGGCGGCCTCTTCGGCGGAGCCGTCCATGCGGAACGTGCCGCTGTTGACGTCGATGGCCACGAGCGCCTCGGTCTGGTCGATCACCAGCGAACCGCCGCCCTTGAGCGGCACCTGACGGTGATTGATGCGGGCGATCTCTTCGTCCAGCTTGTACTTGTTGAAGAGCGGCTCGCGGCCTTCGTAGTGCCGCAGCCGGTTCACGTACCGCGGCATGACGATTTCAAGAAACTCCTTCGCGCGGTTGTACGCCTCTTCCTCGTCGATATAGATCGTGTCCACCTCCGCGGTGACGATGTCGCGGATGGTGCGGATGACGATGTCGCTCTCTTCGTAGATATCACAAGGCCCCTCCGCCTTGCGGATGCGGCGGTGGATCACCTTCCAGAGGCGGACCAGGTAGTTGAGGTCGCGTTGCAGCTCCTTCTTGGTCCGATCGGTCCCCGCGGTGCGAACGATAAAGCCCAGGCCTTTGGGCGGGGCGAGCTCGCGGAGGATGTCACGTAGGCGGCGGCGGTCGTCGTCGTCTTCGATTTTCCGCGAGACGCCGATCCGTCCCAGCGCCGGCATCAGCACCAGGTAGCGGCCGGGGATGCTGATGTAGGTGGAGAGCGTCGGCCCCTTGGTGCCAATGCCCTCCTTGATGACCTGCACCACCACCTCATCGCCGCGCTGGAAGATCTCCTGGATGGGCGGCTTCACTCGCGGGCGGACGCCTGGGCGGGGCTTGCGGGCGCGGGCCTTGCGGCGCGTGGCGACACCGCCTTCGCCGTCCTCGTCTTCCGTCGCTTCTTCTTGGTCCCGGTCGTTGCGCTGGCGGCCGTCGGGCTCGATGGGCTTATCGGGGTCGTAACCGCCCTGGCGGAAGTACTGCGGTTCAACATCGCTGATGTGCAGGAAGCCGTTGCGGCCGACGCCGAAGTCGACGAACGCCGCCTGGATGCTGGGCTCCAGGTTGACGACCTTCCCCTTGTAGATGTTGCCCACGTAGTTGTCTTGGCTCGAGCGCTCGATGTAGAGCTCCTCGAGCACCCCGTCTTCAACGATCGCAATCCGGCACTCTTCCGGCTGAGCGACGTTGATCAGCATTTCTTGGTTCATGTTGGTAGGCGCGAGGCGCGAGGCGCGAGGCGCGAGTTCTTGCAAGGTAAGGCTGTCTCACAACAACTAGCGCCGCGTGCCGCGCGCCGAGCGCCGCTCCTTAAGTTGGTTGGTCGGGGAGAACCTTTGAGAGCTCCTCCCTCAAGTAGGTTTTTACGTCGCGTGCGCTTTCGAGCGTCAGCACGTGCTCGGCGACACGCCGGCATTGGTCGAGCGAGACGCTGCGGCACACGCGTTTGACTTCGGGGACCGCTGCGGGCGTGGCGCTGAAGCTTCTCAGCCCCAGGCCCAGCAGCAGCATCGTGTACAGGGGATTGCCGCTCATCTGGCCGCACATGCTGATCGGCTTGTCGTGCCGGCCGGCGATGTCGACCGCCATCTTCACCAGGTGAATCACCGCCGGGTCGGCGCTGGTGTACAGGCTGGCGACGTCCCGGTTTCCCCGGTCAACGGCAAGCGTGTACTGCACCAGGTCGTTGGTGCCGATGCTGAAGAAGTCCACCTCGTCGCAAAAGCGATCGAGCATCAGCACCGCCGAGGGCACCTCCACCATCATGCCGACCTGCAGGTTGCGGTCGAACTCAACGCCGGCCTCTTCCAGGTCTTCCATCGCGTCGGCCAGCACCATCTTCGCTCGCCGCAGCTCGATCACGGTGCTCACCAGCGGGAACATTAGCCGCAGGTTGCCGCGGCTGCTGGTGCGCAGGATGGCGCGGAGCTGCGTGCGGAACAGGTCAACCTGCCGAAGCGCGAGACGGATGCTGCGCAGGCCGAGGAACGGGTTGCGCTCTTCTTCGAGTCCCGGCAGCTTCACGCCGGCGACCGACGCCAGCTTGTCGGCGCCAAGGTCAACGGTCCGCAGCACCACAGGCCGGTCACCCATGGTCTCGGCAACCTGGGTGTAGGCGGCTTCGTGGTCTTCCTCGGTCGGCTCGGTGCTGCGGGTCAGGTAGAGGAACTCGGTCCGATAGAGCCCAATGCCGTCCGCGCCGCGCTCCAGGCACTGGCCAACTTCGGTTGGGAACTCGATGTTGCCGAGCAACTGCACCCGCGTGCCGTCGGTGGTCTCGGCCGGCAGGTCGCGTAGCTGCTCGAGCTTGATGGCCAGGTTGCGTTGCTGGTCCGCCTCGTGGAGGTAGCGGGCGAGGGTCTCCTCGTCCGGCTGCAGGATGACCAGGCCTTCGTCGCCGTCGATGATGACGGTCTCGCCGCCAGAGACCTCGGTGAGAAACGGCCCCACGCCCACCACGGCCGGGATGCCAAGGCCTTCGGCGACGATGGCGGTGTGGCTGCTGGGGCCGCCCACCTCGGTCACGAACCCACGCACAAAGTCGGGGTTCATGTGGGCGGTCTCGCTCGGCGTCAGATCGCGGGCCAAGACGAGCACCTCGGAGGAGACCTTGCCGAGGTCTTCGCGTCGCTCGCCCAGGAGCTGACGGAGAAGTCGCTTCTCGATGTCGAAGATGTCCTGGGCACGCTCGGCCATGTAGTCGCCCTCGAGCGACTGGAAGACTTTCGCGTACCGGCGCAACGCCCGGCTGACCGAGTACTCCGGCGAGTAGTGCCGGTCGCGGATCATCTCCTCCAACTCCTGGCGGAGCCGGGGGTCGTTGAGCATCTGGACGTGCGCCGAGAAGATCGACGCGTAGTCTTCGCCCAACTGATCGGAGACCGATTGGCGGCTCGCCTCAATCTCAGAAGTGGTCTCGGCGATGGCCCGAGTGAGCCGTTCGAGCTCCTCACCAACCACGTCCCGCGGCAGGAATCGCCGAGGGATGCGAAACCCCTCGTGGTCCAACACAAGCGCTTCGCCAATGGCGACGCCCGGTGAGACGGCGATTCCTTGCAGGCGTTGCATCGCGCCCTTTCGGGCACACCACGCCGGCCGCGGACCCGGTTGGGTTCGCTACCGGCTCGACCGGTTTCGGGCTCGCCGATTCGGTGGTCGTCTCAGAGGGCGGCGGGGTTCGCTCGGTGGCTCAAGTTCGCGGCTCAATCTGTGACGACCGGGATCGATCGGCGGCCTGTGCGTCCTACGCTTCGCAGCGCGACGCGGCGGCCAGGGCTGGTGTGCGGTTTGTGTGCTTGACTGGTTGTCAGGCCGCCGACCCTCACGTGAGGCGACGTCCTGCGGCAAGGCTGCTCGCCCGGCCGTGGTTGGAGAGGATCGCCTGCCGCGGGGCGGCGGGCTTCCCTCGATGCTGTGTCTTCAGTGCGGGGTGTTCCTTGCGGGCTTCGGCTCGGCATGCCGGGCCGAGGCTCGCGTCCCCTCTAAGCTTGGTGGGCGTGGGACTCGGGGGCATGACCACCCGGGGCTTCGCCCCCTTGTCCGGCCTCATCGGCTGGCGGATCGAGGTCGCTCTCAATCAATCCAGCAATCGCTGCGACCGCCTGTTCCGCGTCCTCGCCTTCGGCTTCGATCGAAACCTGGGCGCCCTGCTTGGCCCCCAAGGTGAGGATGTCGAGTATGCTCTTCGCGTCGATCCTGATTCCCGCGGAGACCAACTCGGTCTTGGACTTAAACTGCGACGCCTCGCGTGCCAACGCGTCCGCCGGCCGCATATGCAGGCCGAGGCGGTGTCCCACCACGGCCACTCGGGTTGCCGACGTGTTGCCCATTGCGAGGGGTCTACGAACTGAACTGGTTGTTGTCGGCCTCTTCGAGCAACTGCCAAATGTCTTCAGCGGTCTTGCTCTGCTTGAGGAAGCTGCAGAACGAGTCGTCGCGTAGCTGGCGCGAAATGTTCTCAAGCGCCCTCAAGTGATCGCCGGGGCGATCGGGCGGGGAGACGAGCAGGAACAGCAGGTGCACCTTCTCGCCGTCCAGGCTGTCGAAGTCGACCCCCGATTCGCTCACGGCAACCGCGCCGCACAGCTTGTCGACCGAAGGGTGCTTGGTGTGCGGGACCGCTACGCCCCGGCCGATGCCGGTGCTGCCGAGCTCTTCGCGCTTCAGGATCGCTTCGACGATGCTCTCAAATTGCTCGTCGGCGATCTCCTGAGCGCCGAGGAGCAGGCTTGCCATCTCCCGAATCACTCCGGGTTTGTCGGTCGCCTCGACTTGCGTCTGAATGGCGTCCTGACTGATAAAATCCGCGAACTTCATTACTTGTCTCGTCTTGGAATCTGTATTGGCGTGTACGCAGTTTGGTCGATTGCTTGGCCGCTGACGAAACGGTTGCCGTAACACTCTTGACGCCGCGATCGGCGGGCGACTCAAGCTTCGTCGGGCGTTTCGTGACGCTTCGCATCCGGGTTCCGGCCGCGGGTTTGAACCTTTTCCTTGTACTTTCGCAGTTGCTGCTCGACCTTTTGCAGTGCGGCATCGAAGGCCGAAGCAAGGCTGGAAGACTGGGCGTGGGCTTTGAAGTCGTGTTTGTGCTCGGCCGACACGCTTAAGTCGATCTTGGGACTGTTGCTGTCTTCAAGGTCCACTACAACGTCGATTGCCGTGAGGCGTTCGAAGAACCGGCTGAGTTTCTCCGCTTTCGCCCGCAGCTTCTCCTGGTTGGCTTCGTTTAGCTGTCCGTGGCGTGTCGTCAGGTTGATTTGCACGTCGTCACCCCGCTGCAAGGCCCGCGGCGCACCGCAGGAGCTCCGTCTACGGGGGCTTTCCGCCCGCCCCTTGGTGCGGCGACAAGCCGTAGTCTAGCCTACTGCCGGCCTTGGGAAAACCAGCATCGCCCGCGGCGGTAGCAGCCGTTTTGCGGGCAGATCCGCCCCGATCTATTCACGCGCCACCAGGGTGCCGCTGATGCGGCGAACCACTCGGCGGACTTCGAGCACGCTGATTGTGGAGAGCACTCGGTGGACGGGAATGCCCGATATCTCGACCACGGCGTCGACCGCCGTCGGGCCTTCGCCGATCGCCTCGTAGACCCTTCGCTCCACTTCATTGAGGTTGGGTGGCGTTGGCCGGGGGGCGTTTAGGTCCGGCCGGCCGGCTGGCGAGGCAGCCCCTGGCGGCAACTCCTCCAGAATGTCCTCCACGTCTTGCACGAGCTTGGCGCCGTCCTGAATAAGGGCGTGGCAGCCCCGCGAGAGGCGGCTGTCGATCGGCCCCGGCACGGCGAAGACCTCGCGGCCTTGCTCCGCGGCGTGCTTCGACGTGATGAGGGCGCCGGAGCGGTCGCTCGCTTCGACAACGACCGATCCGAGTGAGAGGCCGCTGATGATGCGATTACGCTGGGGAAACGAACCGGCGAGCGGCGGCATGCCGGGGGGAGACTCCGTCAAGACGCAGCCGCTGGCGGCGACGTCGTCGGCAAGGCCGGCGTGTTCCGGCGGGTAAAGCCGCGCGTGCCCACCGGCAAGGACCGCCAGGGTGCGCCCGCCCGCTTCAAGAGCAGCACGATGAGCGACGGCATCGACTCCACGAGCCAGACCGCTCACGACCGTAACGCCCGCGTGTGCTAAGTCCGTGGCGAGGCGCTGGGCAACTGACCGGCCGTACTTTGTTGGGTGCCGGGAGCCCACGATCGCAACGGACCGAGCGTCCTCCGGCTTTATCTCGCCTTTGGCGAACAGGACGGCCGGCGGATCTGGGATCTCTCTCAGCGCTCGGGGGTAGGTTTCGGACCCAATCAACACCACCTGGGCGCCGATTCGTTCCGCGAGCGAAAGCTGGCCAGCGGCGTCGAGGTCCTCTGCGGCTTGGAGCTTCGCAACGAGCTTTGGGCCGATGCCAGACACTCTGGCCAACGAGTGCGGCTCCGCACGAAAGACCGCCGCGGCGTCGCCAAATTCCGCGACCAGCAGGCCGCGGAGCCGCGGGCCGATTCCTGAAACCATGCCAAGGCGCACCTCAGCCAGGACATCCGGGTCGTAGCTTTCAGTCATCGGCACAGCAACCGGTTACGGGGCGCTGTGAAGGGTAGCCGATAACCGCTACGTGCGTGGTCAGCTTATGGAAAGGTCTGCGATTCCTCGCGCAACGCAGACGAACTTAACCAGCTCAGACAAGCTCTTCGCGTGCATCTTCCGCATGATCTTGGAGCGTCTCAGCTCGACCGTGCGCAGGCCAATCTCAAGCTTCTGAGCGATCTGCTTGTTCGCCATCCCGGCCAGCATTTCGTCGAGGACTTTATCCTCCGCCGCCGTGAGGGTGCCGAGACGGTCTTGGAGGACCTTCGTTTGAGCGGCACCTTTGGCCCCGGCGAGGCCAGAGCGGAAGGCTGCGCCGAGCCCGTCGAGAAGTTCTTCCGGGGCCTGGCCGCCCAACAGAACGTCGGCTACCCCGTGTCGCATCGCTTTGACGGCCTCAGCAACTGTTGTTTCGGGCGTAAGCGAAACGAGTTTCGCGCTGGGAAACGCCTCGCGGACTTCTTCCAAGACTCCCGACTGAAGAAAGTCCCCAAGCGGTCCAGCCAAGACAACGAGGGCTGTGAGCCGAGTGTTCGGGACGCCTGCCGAGAGGAGATCGACACCGTTGGCGTGGCCGGTCAGGGCGCTGCGAACAGTCGGGCAAACCGAGACAGTGCAGTCCAGCTTGGTCACGAGCTGGGCGGTTTGATCAGCGATTGGCCCCGATCCCACGACGATCGAGTGAACGGTCGTCTCTTGCGGGGCGCCATTGGAAAAACCCGATGACGCCAGGGTGGCTCCGGCTGGAGCGCTCGTGGTAAAGCCGTGCATGATCGCCGCTTGCTGAAGGAGGACAGCGGATAGAAACTTCGCCCGCACAGGGACGCTAGAGCCTGGTCGCAGAAACGACCACGGTGACCGCAAGGCTCGGCCGGCACGAAAAGTCATTACTGCGGGAACACGCAGCTCAGGATGCTGGCTTCGGTGGCGTCGCTTACAAGGCTGACCGCTCCAATCCGATCGGGCAGCACAAAGCGGATTTTGCCCGCCTGTACCTTTTTGTCTCGCCACATCTTGTCCAGAAGCGCTTCGGGATCGATTCCCTCGGGCGGCGCGGTTGGCAGGCCGAGTTTGTCCAGCAGGGAGAGCTGCCGTTGGGTGATGTCGGCCGTGATACGGCCCATCTGTTCCGCAAGGCGGGATTCGCAGAGCATGCCCATCGCCACGCCCTCGCCGTGGAGCACGCTCTGGTAGCCGGTTACCGCCTCGATGGCGTGACAGTAAGTGTGGCCGTAGTTGAGGATCGCTCGGCGACCAGATTCCTCGCGTTCGTCGGCTTGCACCACCTCGGCCTTCAACCGGCAGCATTTGGCGATGATGGTCTTCAAGACCTCAGGGTCGCGGCGGTTGATTGCCTCGGTCTGCTCCTCCAGGTAGGCGAAGAACTCCGCGTCCATGATCACCCCGTACTTGACTACCTCGGCTAAGCCGGCCCGGTAGTCCCGGTCGGGTAGCGTGTTGAGGGTGGCGACGTCGATCAGCACGCCGTGAGGCTGCCAGAATGCGCCCACCATGTTCTTGGCGCCGGGGAGGTTAACGCCAACTTTTCCACCGACGGAGCTGTCGACCTGCGCAAGGAGCGTCGTTGGAATCTGAAAGAACGCCAGGCCGCGGGCAAACGTGGCCGCGATGAAGCCCGCCAGGTCGCCCACCACGCCGCCGCCTACCGCCACAACCACGCTATCACGGTCGACCGCCTGCTGGAGCATTGCCTCCCAAAGCTCATACGCGACCTCGGGCGACTTGCTCCGCTCGCCGGCTTCGACCGCCCAGACGTCGACTTCTTCAAACTGGCTTTCCGCCAGAAAGTCGGCCGTGCGGTCGCCGTGAAGCGGATCGACGTTGCTATCGGTGATTACCACCGCGTGTTTGGTCTTCTTGCGATCGAGGATGAAGCCCCCAATCTTGCTGAGATTCTCCTCGCCAATTTCGATGTCGTAGGAACGATCAGCGAGATCGACGCGGACGTCGTGGGCGGTCATGGTTGCTGTCGGGTCTCGCGAAAACAAACGAGGGGCGTCCTCTGCCGGCGAAGTGCTAGCGTGCCGGCCACAGTGGCCTGGGTGGCTAGGCCGCTGGCCACTAAGCTCCTGCCGCCAATTCCGGGGTTGAGCCCGGTGGCAAACGCCTAACCGGTACGCCGAACCTGGCCCGCGACGGGACGAATCATGCGGTCGATTGCGATCATCAATCAAAAGGGCGGGGTCGGCAAGACGACGACCGCCGTGAACCTTTCGGCGGCGCTCGCTCGTTCTGGACAGCGGGTTGGGCTGCTGGACTTCGACCCCCAGGCACACGCGTCGCTCCACCTGGGCGCCGAGCCGAAACGGCCGGTCGCTACGACCTACGATCTGTTGACGACGGACACGCCGCTGTCTGAGGTGTGGTGCGACGTTGGTGAGACGCTACGCGTGGCGCCGGCTCACATCGATCTGGCCGCCGCGGAGGTCGAGCTAGCCGGTGTCGTGGGGCGTGAGTTCATCCTAAGAGACAAGCTGGCGGCGTCGCCGGCCGAACTGGACTATTTGATTATCGACTGCCCCCCTTCGCTCGGCGTGCTGACGATCAACGCCCTGGCGGCGGTGGGCGACGTCTTCTTGCCGCTTCAGCCGCACTTCTTGGCTTTGCACGGGTTGAGCAAGCTGATGCAGACGGTTGGGCTGGTCTCCGAGCGGCTGAACAACCGCTTGCGGATGGCGGGCGTGGTGCTGTGCATGTACGAGCAGGGCACTCGATTGGCAGGCGAGGTGGAAGCGGACGTGCAGGCGTTCTTCGCCCAGCTCCGCCAGCGCGGCGGCGTTTGGGAGGGGGTGCGGGTGTTCGATACCCGCGTCCGCCGCAACATCCGGCTCGCTGAGGCGCCCAGCTTTGGCCAATCGATCTTCGGCTACTCGGAAGCCTCGCGGGGCGCGGAGGACTACGCTGCGTTGGCGGGCGAGGTGATGGCGTTCTACGCCGGTCGCGACTTGCTGGCCGCGGCATAGCTACGGGTTCGCGGCCCCGCCCCGCCGAAGACTTGGCGGACTTTTCCGGTTGTGTGGCTATCGCCGGGATGGGCGACTTTTCTGGCCGCACCGGTTGTGCCCGCGTGGCACGGTGAAATCCCGTCCGCCTGTGGCGATTCTGCGGACCCGGCTGGCGCTTGGGTCGATTCTTCCTCGTGAGGCGGTAGGTCTCGGAGAGCCGGCACGCGAGTGTCTCCCGGGAATCCTTCGAACGACCCTGGTGCGCCCATAGGTAACGCGCCGGCGGCGACGCCTCGATGGACCGACCAAGAGGGCGCCCAACGCCGCCATTGCTGGGGCTGATCCCAGGGCTGGGCCTGATCCCAGGGGAGATCAAGGATGAAACGCTTCGCGATGCTAACGAGCGGACTGGCGGCCATGATGGCCGCCGTCACCGCGATGCCAGCCGCTGCCCAGTACGGGCCGTACCAGCAGGCTTCGCCGTACCCGCAGGGCACGGTTGCCCAGCAGCCGGTCTACCAGCAGCCGGCATTCCCACCGCAGCCCAACTACGGCGCTCCGGTGGCGCCGCCGGTTGCGTACCAGCAGCCGGCCTACGGCGCACCCGGGATGGCGGCGCCGCGGGCGACCGCGCCACGCGTCGCGATGCAAGCCGGCGCGTCACTGCCGGCTCCCACCGAAGCGGTCCCCGCCGCGATGGGTGTCACGCCCGGGCCGATGACGGGCGTAACGGTCACCCCCGCGCAGCCCGCGGCTTCGTACCCCGCCGCGGCTCCAGCGCCAGTGTCAACGACTTACCCGAGCTACCCTGCGGCTCCGGCGGGCTACGCCGGTGACAGCTACATGGCTGCCGGTTGCAGCACCGGCAGTTGCGCTACCGGAGACTGTGGCACGAGCGTCTACGGCTGCGACACCGGGGCCTACTGCGCTCCCGTCACGCCGGCCGCTCCGCGGCGGAAGTTCTTCCTCGGTCTGTACGGCCTCTACATGGGTCGCGACAACCCGGGCAAGGCGACCTCCGTCTTCTTGGTCGATGGCGCCCCGGCCGGCACGTACTACCCCGACCCGGGCACCGATGTGCTCTTCGCTACCTCAGAAGCCGACGTTGATTTCACCGGCGGCGGCGAGATCCGAGTCGGCACCACTTTCGGCTGCGGGACCGATCCCTGCACTGGCTGTGCTTATCAGCCCTTTGCTTGGGAGATGGGTTATTGGGGATTGGCGGAAGACTCCAGCGTGGGCGAGATCGTGGACGACTTCGGCGGTACGACTCGGATCTATAGTCAGATGAACTACGCCGGCTTGGAGTACGACCGAGACGGCTCGGGCGGCACCTACGGCTACCGTCCGGTCAACGACTACTACGACTATCAGAAGCCGATCGACTCGACCTCAACCAACGACATCCGCGTGCTCGCGGTTCGCGTCCGGCAGTCGTTCTACGCCCAAAACCTGGAACTCAACTTCTGGCGGTTCGGCACTGCCGGCGTTGGGGCTGGCTTGGCCGGAGGATGCGGCACAGGTCTTGGCGGCCTGGCCGGCGGCCGCGGATGCGGCGCTGGGGCGTGTGGCGCCGGGGCGTGTGGCGCGGGTGCCTGCGGCGTTGGAGCCTGCGGCGCCGGGTGCGATTCCTGTGGCTGCGGCCCGGTTGTTCGTCCGCAGCGGTTTTTCCTGAACGGCCTGCTCGGCGTTCGTTACTTGCAGCTCGATGAGACGTTCCGCAACGCGGTGTTCTTCACCCGTGACGACGGCTTCGGCGCCGTGGCGGCGGGCGAACCGACCGCCTTCCCGGACGACATGCCCGAGGACGACAACACGATCTTCCACGACGTGGAAGTGGACAACGACCTCGTAGGCTTCCAGCTTGGCTGCAGCATGAACTACGTGGCTGGGTGCCGCTGGACTCTGTTCGCCGACACCAACTTTGGCGTCTACAACAACCACATTGACAAGTACCAACGGGTCTTCAGCCCGGGTGGCGGAACGGTGCGGTTTGTTGGCACGGGCGAGAACGCCGCGGTGCGAACCTCGAAGGACGACGTGGCCTTCCTGGGTGAGATCCGCACGGGCGTCGGTTACCAGGTTGGCTGCCACTGCCGCCTGACCGCCGCTTACCGTGTGGTCGCCGTCTCCGGAGTCGCCCTTGCTATTGAGCAGGTCGGCGACATGAGCAGCCCCGAGACCTTTGGCCACATCGACTCCAACGACTCCCTGGTGCTGCACGGCTTCCAGGGTGGAGTCGAGTTCAAGTACTGAACCGCGGCCGCTCTATCGCGGACAACGAGACCCCCTCTTGAGAGAGAGGCCCGGCGGCTCCGGCTGCCGGGTCTCTTTTTTGTGTGCGCTACTTGTGAGGCGATGGTTCCTACTCAAACACCGAGGGCTAGCCGCGAGCGCCTCGAAACTAGCGCCTCTCACGCAATCACGCTCGTCAGCATCTGAAAGCCCAGGTCTTTGCGTAGGAAGTCAAAGTCGGGCTCGCCGGGGATGAGTTCGCGGAAGTTGCTGTCGATGTCGAGCGCTTTCGCTAGGTGATCGAGGGCGTGGCTGCGCTCGCCGGCCAGGCTCCAATAGCACGCTAGGTTGTAGTGCAGAATGCCCTCGGCGGGCTCGTAGTGCAGGGCTTCTTGCAGCGAGTCAATCGCCTGGTCGAGCCGGCCGATCCGCTTGTAGCACCAGCCGAGCGCCAGCCACACGTGGGTGTGCTCGGGCATCAGGTCGGCGCTACGCTTGAGCGGGAAGAGCGCCTCGCGGTGGCGGCCGAGCTCTCTTAACGTCTCGCCGAGCAGGTAACACGCCCGGCCTGAGGAGTGCACCAGCTTGCCGCGGTGCTGCAGCGTTGCGAGGGCGTGTTCGGGCATGCCCAGTTCAAGGTATCCCTCCGCCTGTCGGATACTGCGTTCGAGCTGACGTTTCGGGAGGTCGTTCGCTGACGCGGTGCTGCTGCCCATCGTCACGGCCCGGCTCCTTGATTAGGCGATCGCGGCGGGTCGCGTCCCCGCCGAGTTGGCTCTCAGTGCTTCGCCTTCCTGTGGCGACGACGCCCGGTCCGTGGCTGGCGGAATTCTACTCACGCTCGGCGAATGCCCCAAGCTTTTGCCGAGCGAAACCCGCGAATCCCTTTCCACAAGGCCGGGTGGCGCGGCTTGCGAAGAGCCTCGCGGAGACTCGGGACACAACAGATCGAAGGGCGGCCGAAACCCGCCGCGGGCGCCGCCGAACCGTTGCCTCTCAGCAACCCTGGTCGTCGCGTTCTCGCATCGGCGACTCGCCCGAGTGTTGACCTTTCGCCTCACTAAGGCGTGTGTCGCAGAAGTGGGAGGGGCTCTGTCGGATGTCCTAAATCCAATTCAGGAAACATTTTAGGGGGCTGTATCGCGTGGGCGGGAGCCCGGCCGGCGCCGTTGGTGCTTCTCACTTCTCTCGTCGGATTCCCGACTCGGGCCACCTCCCGCGGTGGCCTTCGCCTACCGCTCGCGGTGCTCGGCAGCCGCGGCGGCGGACTCTTCTCTTGGGGGCGGCGTGCGCGAGTGTGCCTGCATCTTGATCCTCGTTGGTGTGACGGCAGGTTGGGCTGCGCGTGTTGAGGTCCCCGCCAATGCCCCCCAGGCGGACAGCTTGGATTGGGTGCGTACCGTGGAGGGCTGGCGGCGGGTGGAGCAGCTCACGAGCCGCCCCATACCGCGGCCCGCGCTGCACCCCTTCACGGTGGCGTCGCTGCAGGGGCTCGCTTCGGCGTTCGTGCTTCTGTCGGTGGAGACCCGCCGGGCGGCCACGCGGGCGGCTCGTTAGCCGATACTCGCGCTTCTGGCGGTCGGCCCAAGGCGGCGGACTCCCCGAGTTCGGCCTTCTTTGCGGAATTCGGTACGAATCCGGATACGGCGAGTCACTAACACCTTGGGGCAACGGCCGGAGTGCCTAGAGCGAGTCCCTTGAGTGTTTCCTGCGATCGTCTCTTGAGGGGTTTCCGATGCGTCTGACTCTGCGAACGCTGCTGGCCTACATGGACGGAGTCCTCGAGCCTGAGGCGCAGGCCGAGCTCGAGAAGATGATCGAACAGAACCCGGACGCGAACGACCTGATCTATCGAACACGCGACACGGTTCGCCGGCTGCGACTGGGAGCGCCGCCGGTGGATGCCGGCGCGGATAGCGACGAAGCCTCTCCTTTCGACGCCAACACGGTTGCCGAGTACCTGGACAGCACCGCGTCGCTGCAGTCGGTGATGGACGTTGAGCTCAACTGCTTGCGGTCCGACATGCACTTGGCCGAGGTCGGGGCCTGCCACCAGATCCTGACAATGGTGCTCGGCGAGGCGGCCGAAGTGGACCCCGAGACACGGCGGCGGATGTACGGCATCCCGGAGGTCGCCAAACTGATTGCGGCAAACGCGGGGCAGGCGGCAGCTGAGCCCGCCGGCAACGCTGGCCAAAGCGATACCCGAGTGACCGAGGTCCCGGACTACATCCGAGAAGGAGGGCGATCGTGGGTAACGCGGTGGACGCCGGCGGTGGCAGCGCTCTTGCTGCTGGGCGTCGTGAGCTTCATGGCTTTCCGAAAAGACGGGTGGCTGCGGCCTTCGCCAGAGACAACGGAGTTCGTCGTTCAAGGGGGACCGAAAGCCGATCCGGAGCCTAAGCCAGCCGACGGTGAGACTGCGAAAACGGAGTCCGAAGCTGAGCAGCCGCCAGGTCGGACCGAGCCCGACGCAACGGGTGACGGCGGCAATGCCAAGGAGCCCGAAGGTGATACCGCTGCCGCCGCGGACCAAACGCCGGCGGCAAACATCAGCACCGGAGATGATGGTCCTGTGATTGCCGACCCGGAGGCGGGCAACGGTGGCGCCCCGGCAATAGGAGACACTGGCAGCGAAACCGGTGCCGATGCGTCAGTATCCGCTCCCACTGCCGAGTCGATGTCAAACGATCCTGGCGGGACCGCGGAAGAGCCGCCATCGCCCGCGGTAGGGGATCAGCCGGAAGAGCCTAGCGAGCCCGCGCCGGTGGGGCTGTTCATGACCAAGGGGCAGGTACTGCTTGCCTTCGATGAGAGTGACCAGAGCTGGCAGCGTATCGCCCCGCAGTACTCGATTCTGTCCGGCGATCGGCTGCTGTCGCTGCCCACGTTTCACCCGATCATCGGGCTAGCGCCCGGCTTTAGCGTGGGCCTGTTCGATGGGACCGAACTCCGGCTCGCGTCCGAAGATGCAGAGCAGCCCCCCACAGTGGACCTTGAGTACGGGCGGCTGATCATCTCCACAACGGGCGCGAAACCATTGGATTGCCAGTTACGCCTTGGGGAGTTGGTGGCGACGCTACGTATTCAGCCTCAGGCTTACTTGGCGATCGAAGCCGATCGCCAGTTCAAGCCCGGTGTTGACCCACTGGTCGAGCCCGGGCCGTTGAGAGCGATGCTGATCACGCCCACGGGCGGCGTCGCTTGGTCGACTCCAAGTGGCGAATTCGAGGTCGAGGAGCCCAGTGTTTGGCGCGTCATCGGACCGTTGGTGGCTGCCCCCGAGACAATCGCCGCGCCTGACGACGTCACTGGCGATGTCGACGCGACCGTCTTGGCCCTCGCTCCCTGGATTGCGGAAGAGCACGTCTCTGAGATCGACCGCGAAGCGTCCGATCGTCTAGAGCAAGAGATTCTCGCCGACGGTCCGGTCTGGGAGTACCTTGAACCGCAGCTCGAGGCGCGGCGTTCCGAGGATCGTGCTCTGGCAGCCGATTGCAGCGCGTACGTCGGCCGGTTCGAGCCGCTCATCCGATCGCTGAACGACGAGAACCTTCGCAGGTTTTGGCCGAAAGCAATTGAAACGATGCGGGCTACCATGGCCCGCAGCCCTGATTCCGCCCGCCGGCTCCGCGACGCTCTGATCAGTGAGCAGGACCGTGAGCGCGGCGCCGACTTCTACGAGATGCTAGTTGGCTACACAGACGAGCAGATTGGGACCACGCTTGAGGAGCAGCAGGCGGGGGTAATCCCAATCCTGTTGAACCGAATGCTCGACGCCAGGTTGGCCTACCGGGTTTTGGCGCACTACAACCTCGCCCAGATCACATCGCGAGTGAACATTTACTTTCCAACGGCCAGCGAAAAGAACCGGGCGACGGCCGTGTCGAAGTTTCGAGGACGGCTTGCGGAGGGGACTCTGATCCCGCAGCCGCGCCCGTGAGCCAAAATCGGAGCCGGCATGGCGTGCGGTAGGATAGGCTTCACATGCCGGCTCAATAGCCGTGTTCGTCGCCTCCTGCCAAGCGACTGTCGAAATGGCTCGTTTTTGCACAGGATTGTAGGGATTTCCTGCAGTCTGCCTAAATGAAACGACTTTGCGGGTTCGTGCGAACCAGGCTTCTTGTCGCGGCGTAAAGCGTGTTCCGTGGGTGACTTAGCGTTCCTCGCGGACCGGGGGGACCAGTGTTAAACCCTGGTAGGCACGGGGTTTGCTGTTTGTCAGTGCGACCGGCAAGGGCAGCAGCTCTGCAGGCAAATGTGCCGCGGGAATGCCGCAGGTTTGCGGTGTCTCGCAGCAACCAGGATGGGCCGAAGCCAAGGAACCGCCAATAATTGGTGAGGATTCGGCGAAGACTACGACGGCGAGGAGGTAAGGATACGCTCCCTTCGATCGTCGAACCCTTTGGCGAAAAGGAGTTCGTACGATGGCTATGCAAACCACGGAAGACCGCAAGGAAACGACCAAAGCCCGGCAACCCCGAGGCGCCGCTATGGCAGACGCTCCAAGAAGCAACGCCGCAAGTCCGGAACAAGCCCCTGAGTGGACCGACGAGCAGCTGCTCCAGGCTCATCAGGCAGACCCGAAATCGGGCCACCTGGCGACGCTCATCAAGCGTTACGAGCGGGAGTTGTACAACTACCTGCGGCGTTTCCTCGGCGATGCGGTGCTGGCAGAGGACGCCTTCCAGGCCGCCTTCTTGCAGGTACACCTCAAAGGGAGCATGTTTGACCAGAAGCGGAAGTTCCGCCCCTGGCTCTACACAATCGCCACGAACCAGGCGATTGATATCCAGCGTCGCAATCGCCGGCACCAACTGGTCAGCCTGGACCGCCCCAACACCGCGGACCATCAGGAGGTTGGCGCCCTGGTCGATCTCCTTAAGAGCCGCGAGACGAATCCATCCGAACGCTTCGACTCCGGCGAGCGTACGGAGTGGGTGAGGCAAGCGGTTGCCGCTTTGCCCGAGCAACTACGCTCGGCGGTCTCGCTGGTGTATTTCCGCGGTCTCAAGTACCGCGAAGCGGCGGTTGAGCTTTCTGTTCCGGTTGGAACGGTAAAGAGCCGCCTGCATTCGGCGATCGGCCGTCTGGGCCAGGCTTGGAACGAGACGGAGCGGTCTTAGGACTGCTCAGGATCTAGAGCCGCCTCGGGCAACGGGTAACCACCGGGCGCCGATCATCTTCACGAGGTACACTCGTGGCAAGATCGCCGCACCGATGAGGGGTTGCCCCTCGCCTCGGCCTTCCGTGACCGACTCGTTATTTTGCAGCTAGGCGTTCTAAGCCATGCGTGAAAGGCTCGTCAGCTACCTGTTAGGCGACTTGCCCGACGACGAGGCGAGAGTACTCGAAGAGGAGGTCGAGGCGAATCCGCAGCTCCGCCACCAGCTCGAGCGGCTGCGAGATTGCCTGATGGCAGCGGACAACGTGTGCGGCGGGGAGACCGTCGGCGAAGAAGAGATGGGAGCGGAAGCTCCACGTGTCCCCCGCGGCTTGGCCGATCGAACCGCCGACTCGGTGCACGACCTTGTGCTCGGGTTGGAGGCGGTCGATGCAGACGGGAGCTCCTCCGGTTGGCGTGGCTTCTCGCTGGTGGATGGTGGCGTTACGGTGGGCGTCGTGCTCGCGCTGGGCATGATGCTGTTGCCGGCGTTGTGCGAGAGTCGTGAAGCGTCGCGGCGGATCGCCTGCCAGGCCAACTTGGCAGACCTCTACAAGTCGCTGCGCCTGTACGCGAACGCCCATCACGGGCTCTACCCGTTCGTGCAGCCCGGCGAGAACGCCGGGGTCTACGCAGTACGTCTCGCCGACGGCAGGTTCATCGACCGCCGTCAGCTCGCCGAGAAGTTGGTTTGCCCTTCGTCGGAACTCGCCGACGACGTCGCTGCAGGAAAGACACAGGTCGTCATTCCGCGGCAGAGCGAGTTGCGTCGCCTGGGCGCCGCAACGCTCTCGGCAGTTCGCCGCGTCATGGGGGGCAGCTACGCCTATCGGTTGGGCTACCTCGACGGCCCGCTCTATCGACCGGTCGCAACCGGTCAAAGGAGCCGCTCGCCGCTGCTCAGCGACGCCCCACACCCCACCGACTGTGGCCGCTGGCAAAGCCTGAATCACAGTGGCCGTGGCCAAAACGTTCTGTTTGATAACGGCGCGGTGAGCTACCAAGTGAACTGCTTGCTGCCGTCCGTGGATGACAACTTCTTCTTGAACGCAAGCGGCGAAGCGGCCGCCGGGCGTCACTGGGACGACGCCGTGCTTGTACGCAGCGAGGTGACCCCCGGTGTGATTCCGTTTGAGGTAAGCTCGCCTCGCCCGCCAACCGCTGTATGGCGTGTAAAGGGCGTCTTCAAGCTTCGGGCAAAGATGCAGTAGCGTCTTTCCTCGCTCGCCTCGGCAGTCTGGGCGTCGATCCGTTGGCGGTCCGCGTGGCGGAATGACCGCGTTGAGACTTCGCCTCACTCTTGGCGGCCGCTGTGTTGACGAATCGCCACACGCGGTTTCGTCGGCAAGCCAGATACGCTGCGAATCTCGCGGTATGCGGTCCGCAGCCGCTCACTGGCACACCGGGTGCGTAATGCCTTCGCCAACGAAACGGCGTTTCGCTGGTGTCGTCCCTTCTCTCTGTTCGAGCGCCCATGCACGCCCGAGAACTCATCGAAGTGGCCGCTACGCTCTGCCTGGACGCGGGCAGGCTGATCGACGAATCCCCCAAGCTCTGCCAGGCCACCCTAGCGGAGTACTGGGCTGCGTCGCGATGCAGGCTTGATGACTGGGGTCGACAGCTGTCGGCGCTCGCCAATCACGGGCGATCGACGCAGCTAGCCGATGTTGACGCAAACGCTCTATCGACCGATCTGCTCTTAACCCAAGTGCACACCCGCTGCGTGGCCGCCATTGCCGTGGCGCACGATCGACGGATTGGCGAGGACGACGCCGGGCCGATCGCACGCAACACGCTGGCCGGCCACGACGAGGCGATCGGCCGGCTAGAAGCCATCTACAAGGCGAGGCAACGGCCACGATCACCGGCCGCGACGAGCTTCCGGCTCCTGGCCCGCCGAGCGGAACGGTGGACCGACCTGTTGCTGGGCTACGTGCTGCCGCTCTGCGGCTCGCCCGGCGCCACAAGCCCCGCCGGGCACGCTATCGAGTTCACCTTCGATCCGGCCCGGGCTCAGGAGTTTGCCTACGACGCGCACTGCCAAACGGGTGAGGGGGGCCGCTGGACGCCGGCGGTTTCGCGGGTGCTTCACGCCGCGATCCACCAGGCGTTCACGCCCACAACCGGCGGCGAGCCGGTTGCCGCGCCCGCGGGCGACCTCAACCGGCGCGTGGCCGGCGCCAGTCTTGGTCTTTTCGGCCCGGAGGCGTTCGACGCTCACGGACTGCTTCGCACCGCGTGGCTGCATCGGCTGGAGCAGACCGCCGATGACACGGTGGGCATGGTCGAAGACCTCTTCGCCGAAGAGCAGCGCTCGTTCCGCCCGCCCGCGCGATGGACGCAATGATGCGCGGCCGATGAGCGAAGGGCGTAGGCGTTCGTGAGGGCGGGCTGTACGCTTAGCGAGAAGTCCGTTCACAACGCGTATCCAACGGGGCCGCGATGCCCGACGACGATCTTGAGTCCGCCATCAGGCAAGACGTCCAGATCAGCCAAATCATCTGTGTGGCGTTGTGCCTCGGTCCGATTGTGCTGGCGGTTGTCGCGACCTTGGTGCTGGCGGAGGGAGAGGCGAAAGGCTTCGATACCATGGCGTTGGTCGCCCTGGCCAACGGTCTCGCGGCGTTAGCCCTGCAGAGCGTGGTTTCCGGCGTCGTCGCTAGCCAAGGCGTTCAGCAGTGGCGCCAAAGCGGCCAGGAGTTGCCGCAGCTCGCCAAGGCGCACCAGGTGAAGACGATCATCGCGTTGGCCATCTGCGAGGGCGCCGCGTTTCTTTGCTTGATCGTCTACGGCGTGTTCAATCCGACGCCGTGGTTGTTGGCAATGGCGGCACTAATGATCGCGGTAAACGCGTCGAGGTTCCCAACCGTAACGGGCGTTGCCGACTGGTGCCGGAATGCCGCGGCGTCTCGGTGACCGGCGTGCGAAGGGCCCCGGCCTTCGCGATTGATCGACGGAACGCAAACGCTAACCGCTCGCCGAGTGCCGGTTGGAACCGAGCTTCTTGCGGATCTCGCCCTTCAGGCGGCTGAGGACCGACTGCTTGTCCGTGTTCTTGAGCACCTCGGCGATGACGCTCTTGGCGCCACGGGCGCCCCAACTGGCGCCGTGCTCGAAGTAGTACCGAGACGCCTGGCCAACGATGTAGCTGCCGTAGCCCGCGGCCGCGCCTTGGGGCAGGGCGGTGAGCGGCGTGGCGGCGCCGAAGCTCATGCCCTTGAGCAGCGAGGCGCCGTAGCTGGTCGCCATCTCAGCCACCATCACCCAACCCGCCGCTTTGCCGATGGAGAGCGCCAGCTCGCCGGCGTTGGCGGTGGTGATGGGCATGCCGTAGACGCCGGCCAGGGTGGCCACCATCGCTGCGTCCACGGCGGCGCCCCCCGCCACGTCAACAAACGCCAGCGGGTTCAGCGCCACGGCGGTCGCCTTGGTCACGGCGTACGTCCACACCACGCGGGTTGCTTGCTCGTTGCGGAGCTTCACCCGCAGGGCGGCCACGCGGTCGCTGCGGTCAGCGGCGTACATCGACGCCGAGAGTGCGACCAACGCGGAACCGTCGCTCTCGAGCACTTCAAGGATGCGGGCCTTGAGCGAGTCGATGTCGACCGCCGGCTTCCGCCACTCGCTCCGCTGGGCGCCGTCGGCCGACTCGATCACGTACTCCTTCTCGCGCGGGTCGGCAGACGTGAACACCACGTTGTCCGCGTCGATCAGCCCCGCGACACGATCACTCAGCGCAGACTTAAGGTCGGCAAGCTGACCCGGCGTGTACAGGTCGCACTTGTTCACGACCAGCAGGATCGGCTTGTGGCATCCGGCGAGGTCTCGCAGGGCGTTGTGCTCGGTCTCGTTGAGGTCCGAGTCGGTGACGAACAGGATGAGGTCCGCCTGCTCGGCGGCGTGGCGGGCCATGGCGGCGCGGTCGGCGCCGCCGACTTCGTTCAGGCCGGGGGTGTCCACCAGCATCACTTCCGACCGGTCGAACCCCGGCAGCCGGTAGCCGGCGCCGCCCCACTCGAGCCGCCAAACGTCCTTCGTCCAGCCGCCGCGGACGTTCACCGGCGCCAGCTCTTGGCCGGTCAAGGCGTTGATGAGCGCGCTCTTGCCGGTGCTGATCTCGCCGAACACGACGATCTCCACCCGCCCGTTGCGGAGCTTCTTCGCCATGTCTCGAAGCTGCCGCAACTCGCCGGCAAGCGCCTCACGCTCGCCCGGCAGGCAACGCTCCACCTGCTCAATGGCGTTGCGGACCGCGTCGAGGGCGGCCCACAGGTCGCGGTCCTCGGCGTCGGCCGGGGCGCCGTCGGCTTGTTCGTGTTGTCCGGGGGCCGGTGTGCTCACGCGGGCGTTTGTTGGCGGGTCATCGAGACTGCGGGCGCGGCGACGCAACAACTGGGCGTACGAGTTTGCGAGCGTGACCTTCGGATCCGCGAAATCGAATTGGCGGCTACAGGTCGATTGTGAGCCCGTCGAATCCCAGCGTCACTGCGGGCACGCGGCTGCGGGCTTCGGTGAGGTCGAATGGCTCGTCCCGATCGTCCCGCGGATTGACGTGAACAAGGACCAGGTGTGCGGCGCCGCACTTCTCGGCCAAATCAATGACGTCGGGCAGGCAACTATGGCCGGTCAGGTTGGCGAAGTCTCGCCGATCGTCGTCAAAGTAGGCTTCGTGAATCAGCAGGTCGACCCCGCTGAGCGACTCCACGTACGCGGCGTCGGCATGGGCGATGGTATCGGTCACGTACGCCAGCGACTTGCCATCCGCCGTGTCGAGCCGATAGCCCACGGAGCCGCCCGGGTGGCCAACCAGCGGGAATGACTTGAGCGTTGTCGAATCGAGTTCGATCGTTTCTTCTAACGGCACCGGCGTAAAGTTCGGCGTCACGGGAAAGAGCTGGGGCGCGTACAAGTGTTGCTGGATCGCGTCGAGCTTGTCCGCTTCGCCGTGCACACGGATCCGTGTTGGGTCGTCTTTCTTGAACAGCCCGATCAGACTCGTCAGACCGAAGACATGATCCAGGTGAACGTGGCTCAGAAAAATGTCGAGCCGCTCGGTCACCAAGTGCTGGGCGATGCGGAAGGAGCCCGTGCCGGCGTCGAAGACAACGCCCAATTCGGGGACCATCACGCAGGCGGTGTGGCGCCGCGAGTTGGGGTGGTAACCACCGGCGCCGAGGAAGACAATCTGCATACCCGCGGCGCCCGATCCGTTGGGACTCTGCCCGTTGGAACTATGCCCGTTTGGGCTGTGATTGTTAGCGCTTTGACCTACTGACAACGAGTCTAGCATGCGGCCCTTGGCGGACACAAACCTCTGGTCGGCGCCCCTCGAGACCCCCAAGTTTCGCCTCGTAGCCACGCGCGCCAGCCGGCACGCTTGGGGTTTCGCCATCGCCCTGCTCGTCGCGGCCATAGCCGGTTGCGGGTCGGAGCCCCAATCGGTGGTGGTCTACACGGCCCTGGACCGAGAGTTCTCGCAGCCCATCTTCGCGGCTTTCGAGCGGGACACGGGAATCAAGGTTCTGCCCCGGTACGACACGGAGTCGACCAAGACGGTGAGTCTTGTCGAAGCGATCCGTGCCGAGCGAGACCGGCCGCGGTGCGATCTGTTCTGGAACAACGAGGCGTTGCACACGCTGCGGCTGGCGCGGGAGGGCCTCCTCCGCCCGTACGCCTCGCCGCGGGGGAGCGAGTACCCCGCCGACGCGCAGTCGCCCGAGGGGCTTTGGTACGGCTTCGCGGCGCGGGCCCGGGTGCTGATCGTCAACACCAACCGCGTGCCCGAGGCGCGGCGCCCGCGGTCGATCCAGGACATCACCGACGTTCAGTGGACGGATCAGGTGGGCATCGCCAAGCCTTTGTTCGGCACCACCGCGACCCACGCCGCCTGCCTGTTCGCGGAGTGGGGCGAGGAGGAGGCGAACGACTTCTTTCAGCGGGTCAAACGCAACGCTCGCATCATGGCGGGCAACAAGCAGGTGGCCCGGGCCGTGGCGGCGGGGACGCTGGCCTTTGGCCTGACCGATACGGACGACGCCATCATCGAGCTCGAAGCCGGCCGCCCGGTGGCGATCGTCTACCCGGACCAGGTCGCTGCGCAGGACGCGGCCGAGCCGCTCGGTACGCTGTTCATCCCGAATACGCTATCGCTGATGAAGGGCTCCGAGCACCCGGCGGCCGCGCAGGCCCTCCTCGACTACCTGCTCTCGGCAAAGGTCGAAGCACGCTTGGCGATGGGCCCCAGTGCGCAGGCGCCGCTCAACAAGACGTCGACCGAGCCGGCCAGGATTGAGACGCCCAGCACGATCCGCGCCATGCAGGTCGACTTCGAGAAGGCCGCTGAGGCTTGGGAGACCGCTCGCCAGTTCTTGCTGCAGGAATTCACGGCGGCCAAGTAGCTAGGCCACCAGCCTCGGCATCGCTAAAGTGCCCGGCGGTGCTTCTTCTTTTTCTTCTTCGGCGCCGCGGGCGAGGCCGCCGGCGCGGGGCTTGGCTCGGGTTTCGATGCCGTCTTCTCGTCGGGCGAAGACATGCCGTAGAACTTCGCGGCAGGCGGTGGCGTGAGCGACTTGCCCGCCACCGAGGCGGTTGCTTCCAGCCCCTCGATCTCGTCCCGCTTCAGCTCTTTGTTGATGAGCACTTCAATCCGCGTGAGCTCGGCCCCCTGCTCGGTGGTGACAAACGTGTACGCCACGCCCTCTCGGCCCATCCGCCCGGTCCGGCCGACGCGGTGCACGTAGTCGTCGCTGCTCTCGGGGATGTCGTAGTTGATGATGTGCGAGATGCCCGAGACGTCGATCCCGCGGCCCACCACGTCCGTGGCGACGAGCATCTTCACCTCGCCGGCGCGGAACTGTTTCATCACGCGGTCGCGGGCGCCCTGAGGCATGTCGCCGTGGATGCAGTCCACTTGCGCGCCCTTCAGCTTTCGGCTGAGCCGCTGGTAGATCTTGTCCGTGCCCCGCTTGGTGCGGCAGAAGATGATGGTCTGCGACGGGTTCTCCCGCTCCAGCAGCTTGACCAGTAGCTCGAACTTCTTCGGCTGATCGACCGTGAAGTAGAACTGCTCGATGGTGTCGACCGATTTGCTCTTGGGCGAGAAGTCCAGCACCTCGGGTTTCTGCATGTACCGTTCCGCCAATCGGCGCACCCCAGGGGCGACCGTGGCGCTTAGCAGCAGCGTCTGCCGCCGCTTGGGGCACTTGCGGAGGATCTTCTCGATGTCGGGTCGGAAGCCGATGTCGAGCATGCGGTCGGCTTCGTCCAGCACCACGCAGCGGAGGCCACGCAGGTCGAGCGTGCCGCGGCTCAGGTGATCCAGCACGCGGCCGGGCGTGCCGATCACCACCTCGGCGCCGCGCTGAAGCTTGGCGATCTGCCCCTTGATGGGTTTGCCGCCGTAGACGGGCACGCAGCGGGCCTTGCGGCCGTGGGCAAGCTTCTCGAACTCGTCTCGCACCTGCACGGCCAGCTCACGCGTCGGCACGAGCACCAGTGCCTGCGGGGCGCCGCGCTCGTCCTCATCGAGCCGCTCGAGAATCGGAATCGCGAACGAAGCGGTCTTGCCGGTGCCGGTGCGGGCCTGCCCCAAGACGTCTCGCCCGGTGAGCGCTACGGGCACCACGCCGGCCTGCACAGGGGAAGGCTTCTCGTAGCCTACCCGCTCGAGCGCCGCGTGCATGGTCTCCGAAAGATCAAGCTCAGCGAACGTGGTGGCGGTGGGGGCAGCGGGTTCGTCAGAAAGGGGGCCCGCATCTTCTAGGGCGGGCGGTTCGGGTTTGGGCATCGGGGCTCACAGGGTGAAGGCGGGCGACGCATGGCGCCGCGGCGAGGCCCCGCTCGCAACGAGCGGGCCGCGGGCCCTCACACCTTGGTTTTCCTAGAGAGAGCCCGGCTTATCCGGTCAATGGTCAGGGCGTTCGCCGCCCTGTTTGCCGCAAACTTAACGGCCACAGCGGTTTGGGGTCAATGCCGGCGCCGCAGGCAGGTCGCCGTGTTGGGACGAGAAACCGGCCCGCAAACGAGACGCGGGCGGGCCAGCCCCCGCAGGAGCCGACCCGCCCACGGCGTGTCGTTGGCCACAACATCATTCCGGGCGCCGGCCCAAGGCAATGAAAGCCTGGGCGGCTCGGCCCGTCCGCAGTCGCGCGGTCCGCCGTTACTTCTTGGCGGTCTTGCGCTTGGTGGCCTTCTTCTTCGTGGCCTTCTTAGCGGCCTTCTTCTTGGGGGACTTCTTGGCGGCCTTCTTCTTGGTCGCCTTCTTCTTGGTGGTCTTCTTCGCGGTCTTCTTCTTGGTTGACTTCTTAGCCACCTTCTTCTTGGCGGCCTTCTTCTTCGGCGACTTCTTCGCCGCCTTGGCGGTCTTCTTCACCGCCTTCTTCACCGCTTTCTTCTTCGCCATGATTTATGGCTCCTTCCCTGATTCGCGCCGCGTTCAAACAGGTACATCAAGTCTTTCCCTCGGGCGCGTGTAAGGGAAAGGACCGCTACAAATCAAACGCTCAATCACAACGATCGCCGCCCGTGGTCCGACCGCGGGCCTGCGACTCGCGCGAATTGAACTGTTGCACTTGGGGCAAGTCAAGGTGAATTGTCAAAAAGAGTAACCCGCGCGTGCCACGCGATCCGCGTGTTCTCGACGCTTGAGACAATCATCGGCGCCCGCGCCGCCTGGCTTGCATGAAGAGTTGACGCGTTTTGAGCGCCCTCGGCGGAGCGCATAAGCCGCGTTGACTGGCGGGGCGAGGCTCTTACCGCGGCGTGTCGGCGGACTATTATGTCGCGATCGGCGAACCTTTGGCCCGTGCTGTTTGTCGCCGAGTTTGTTCGCGTCCTGAGTGCACCAAGGCGGAAAGGCAGACCCGATGTTTGAGGCCGTTCAGCTCGCCCCCCCCGACGCCATCCTCGGCCTCACCGAGGCGTACAAGGCCGATCCCAACTCCGAGAAGATCAACCTCGGCGTCGGCATCTACAAGGACGTGCTCGGCGAAACGCCGTTGTTGGAGACGGTCCGCGAGGCGGCCAAACGCGTCGTGGCGGCCCAGTCCACCAAGGCTTATCTGCCGATCCCCGGCCAGCCCGGCTACTGCGACGCGGTGCAGCGACTGGCCTTCGGCGAAGGGCACGAGGTGGTGGAGAGCGGCCGGGCGTTTACCGCCCACACGCCCGGCGGGACCGGCGGACTGCGCGTGACGGGCGACTTTCTCAAGCAAAACCTTCCCGGCGCCACGCTGCACGTAACCAGCCCGACGTGGTCCAACCACAAGCCGATCTTCGAGTCGGCGGGGGTGCCCACCTCGCCGGTTCCCTACTTTGATCAGTCGACCAACGGCTTGGCGTTCGGCGAGTTTCTGGACGCCATCACCAAGCTGCCGGCGGGCGACGCGATTCTGCTTCATGGCTGCTGCCACAACCCAACGGGGATCGACCCGTCGATCGAGCAGTGGCGGCAGGTCGCCGACGCCGTGTATGACTCGGGCCTGCTGCCGGTGATCGACTTCGCTTACCAGGGGTTTGCCCAGGGCATCGAAGAAGACGCCGCCGGCATGCGCGAGTTCGCCCGGCCGGGCGCCGAGCTGGTGGTCTGCTGCTCGTTCTCCAAGAACTTCGGCCTGTATCGTGAGCGTGTCGGCGCCATCACGTTCGTAGCCGCCAACGCAAGCCGCGTGCAAGCGGTTGGGAGTCAGGTGAAGCGGTGCATCCGCACCCTCTACTCCAACCCGCCCGCGCACGGCGCCGAGCTGGTAACCACCATCTTGGGCGACCCAGACCTGGTGTGTCATTGGCACGGCGAGGTCGCCGCGATGCGGGAGCGGATCAACGGCATGCGGCGGCTGTTGGTCGCCAAGCTCGATGAGCATGGCGCCGCGGGCGACTACTCGTTCATCACCTCGCAGCGGGGCATGTTCTCCTTCTCCGGCCTGACGAAGCCGCAGGTCGAGCAGCTCCGGGTGGAAGACTCCATCTACATCGTTGACTCGGGCCGCATCAACGTCGCCGGGATCACCGAGAAGAACGTCGATCGCCTCTGCTCGGCGATCGCGCGGGTAACGAAGTAAGACGCGGACTGGCCGTCGAGCGGCCTAAAGCACCACAGCGGCCTTGCGGGCCATGGCCGCCGCGTGGGTGTGCTCGTACAGCTCGATGTAACGGTCGGCGCTGCGGCCCCAAGACCAGTCTTGCCGCATCCCGGTGTCCACGATCTTGGTCCAAACGGCGGGATCGCGATACGCCTCAAGCGCCCGGTCAATGGCCATCGACAGGGCGTAGGGCGAGGCGTCGGCAAAGGAGAAGCCGTTGGCCTCGCCCGAAGCCAGGGTGTGGTCGTTGGCGCCGGTGATGGTGTCGGCCAGGCCGCCGGTCTCGCGGACGATGGGCGGCGTTCCGTACTTCAGGCTGTACATCTGGTTGAGCCCGCACGGCTCGTAACGGCTGGGCATCAGGAACATGTCGGCGCCCGCCTCAATGCGGTGGGCGAGCTCATTCGAGAAGCCCAGCTCCACCGCCACGCGGCCGGGGAACTCTGCGGCGAGCGCCGAGAGCAGCTCGTGGTACTTCGGTTCGCCGGTTCCCAGCAGCACCCACTGAGCGTCGCGGTCGCGGGCGTAGCGCGGCAGGACATCGGCGATCAGGTCAAAGCCTTTTTGGTCGGCCAGCCGACCGACGCTCGCCAGCAGCGGCGTCTCCGGGTTGGCGGGCAGACCCATCTCGTGCTGCAACGCCGCCTTGCACACGGCTTTGCCCTCGTGCCAGTCACTCGGCCCGTAGTTGGCGGCTAGGTACGCATCCGTAGCGGGGTTCCAGTCGTCGTAGTCCACGCCGTTGAGCACGCCAAACAGCTCGTCGGCCCGGTGAGCCAGCACGCCCTCCATTCCGCAGCTCATCGGCGGCTCTTGAATCTCTTCCGCGTAGCGCGGGCTGACGGTGCTCAGCACGTCGGCCATGGTCAGGCCGGACTTCATGAAGTTCAGCTTGCCGTAGAACTCAAGCTGCTGGTAGTTGAAGTGCTCCCAGCCGATGCCGGTGAGCTCCATGTCCCAGTGCCAAAAGACGCCCTGGTACGCGAGGTTGTGAATGGTGAAGAGCGTGGCGATCTGGTCGAAGGGCGGCCGCACGGCGTAGAGCGTGCGCAGGTACGCGGGCAGCAGGCCGGCCTGCCAGTCGTGGCAGTGGAGCACGTTGGTCTGCAGGTCGAGCAGGCGGATCGTCTCGAGCACCGCCCGGGCGAAGAAGACGAACCGCTCGCAGTTGTCGCGGTAGTCGCCCGCTTCGTCCCGGTACAGCTCGGGTCGGTCGTAATACTGGTCTTGCTTGATCAGGTAGACCGGCACGTCGCTCTCCGGCAGCCGGCTCTCGAGCACCTCGGCGCCCACCATCTTCGAGCCCACCGGCGCCTGGAACCACAGGTCGGTGGGGCGAATGTCCAGCCCTGCCCGCAACGCCTGACGGAACGCCGGCATGATGACCGTGCAGTTCTGTCCGCGGCGGGACAGCTCAACCGGCAGAGCCCCACAAACGTCGCCTAGGCCGCCGGTCTTGCAGAAGGGCGTTGCCTCGGTCGTGGCGAAGAGGATATTCACGGGGCAGCTCAGCGTCTGTGAGTAGGTCTTGGTTGCTCTCTTGCAGGCGGTCCGAGATAGTCGCCCAGATTACCAGAATCGGCAGATTTCGTCGGCCGGGACGAAGGGGAATGGCGGCGGCGGCGGGGCGTCCGTTTCCCGCGGGCGGATGGTTGACCCAATCGCTACAGCCGGACCTGCCCGACTGGCTTGCCGTTCGATTAGAAGGAACTTTGCCGCTGGCGCCGATTCCTCCCGATAATCCGAACCCACCGGCCGATACCACCAATGCCGCCTGTGACGGATTACCGGCGGCACACCCGGAAACGCGACCGAAGCGGTCGCCAGCCGGCCCCCGTTTGCTAGGCAGGGAAGTGATGACTCGCTTGCTCAGCCGCGCCGCCGCAGTGATAGTTCTCTTTGCGGCGCTGGCCCCCTTAGGAGTGCTGCCAGCCGATGGTTCGGAGCTGCGTCGCCTGCCGCCAGTGGAGCCAGCGCCGGTCGACATTGGTGCGGCCAGCTGGGACGGCGGCGTCGCCTCGCTAGCGTCCGAGGCGGCCACGCCCGCCACGACCACACCCGTGCCGCCCGAAGCCGCGGCAACGCCGGTTCAGTTGGCCAACTTCCAAGCCGGCCCCGTAGAGTTCGGCTACGAGCCGCCCGACTTCGAGACGGGCGTTCAGTTCAACAAAGGGCTCTTCATCAAGGCGCGCGACCTCGATGAGAACCCGTTCTCGATGTACGTCGGCGGACGTATGCAGTTGCGGCATATAGGCTTCGCTCGCGACGAAGAGACCTGGACGGACAACGCCGGCGTCACCCGGCCGATCCGCAACCGCAACCAGTTTGACATGGAGCGGGCGCGTATCAACTTCAGCGGCAACGCAATCAGCCCCGACATGACGTACCTGTTCATTCTGGACATGGACGGCGACGGCGGGTCGATCACCGACGGGTTGGCTTACTTCTTCCAGTACGAAGTGAACCCCGCCCTGAAAATCCGCATGGGCCGCTGGAAGGCGGCCGCCCACCGCGAGTGGCTGCTTTCGTCGCGGTACCTGACGCTCTCCGACCGGTCGATGGCGACCGAGTTCTTCCGCGTGGGTTTCAGCGACGGTGTGTGGCTGATCGGCGACTTCACGTTGTTCGACCGGTGCGACGACCGCCGACCACTGCACTACGAGATGTCGCTCACCAACGGTGTGAGGACCTCTTCCCGGCGGGCGCTGCTTCTGGACGACAACCTCGGCGCAGCGGCCACGCTTTACTGGGACGGCGGCGGCAAGTACGGCGCCGGCGCTCCGGACTTCCTCTACCACAAGGAGCCGGTCTTCCGCCTGGGCTGCAGCGTGGCCCATGACAAGTCCGACGACCGCTCCGACGCCGGCACCACCTTCGCCCTGGGCGACGATAACTTTGTTCGACTATCTGACGGCACGCGGCTGGCGGACGTCGGATCCCTGGCGCCCGGCGTGCAGTTGCTGGGGGACCGGGTGTTCCTGGCCGCCGTGGACTTCGGCTTCAAGTACCGCGGCTGGAGCGCAAGCTGCGAGTACTTTATCCGCGAGCTGTACGACTTCGTCGCCGACGGCCCGCTGCCCGTCGGGAGCCTCTATTCCTACGGCTACCACGCTCACGTCGGCAAGTTCATCACGCCACAGCGGTGGGACGTTAACTTCCGCATGTCCGAGATCTCCGGCTTCTTGGGCAGCGGGTTTGAGTACTCGCTGGGCACCACCTACTACTTCGGCGGCGATCGCGACCAGGTGAACAAGCTCAACTTCGATGTCACCAACGTGGTCCAGAGCCCCATCAACAGCGGCCTTGCGGATATCCTGGCGGGCGACGACGGCATCTTGTTCCGCACGCAAGTTCAAATCGGCTTCTGACGGGCCTTGGCCTGAGGCGCGGACTTCCCACCGAAGGCCCATGAGCGAACTCCGCGAAGACCCTCTGACCGGGCGCCGGGTGCTGATCGCGGAGAACCGCGCCGGCCGCCCCAACGAGTACGCCGCGGTGGCGGCGGACCTGCCGGCCGACGATTCGCCTCGGTCCGATTGCGTGTTCTGTCCGGGCAACGAGGATCAGACGCCGCCGTCGACGTTCGAGTCGACGGGGTCGGACGGCCTGTGGACGGTGCGGTCGTTCGCCAACAAGTACGCCGCCGTTTCGCCCGGCGCCGGCGAACATGAAGTGATCGTCGAGTCGCGGCGCCACAAGTGGCTGACCGGCCAGGTTACGGAGCCGGAGCTGGCCGCGGTCTTGGTCGCCTACGCCAATCGATTGGCGGCCTTCGGCGCCGACCGCCGCTACCCGTACGGCCTTGTCTTTAAGAATGTGGGCGCGTCGGCGGGCGCCTCGCTGACGCACCTGCACAGCCAGGCGATCGCCCTGCCGCAGGTTCCGCCGCTGGTGGCGGCCGAGGGCGAGCGGCTCCAGTCGTACCACAGCACCCACGGCGGTTGTGGCTGGGTCGATCGTGTGGCGGAAGAGCGTTCGAATGCGAGCCGTATCGTCCTCGACCACGGCGAGTACGTGGCCTTCTGCCCCTCGGCCGGTCGTCAGCCGTACGAGACCTGGGTGATGCCGACCGACCACCAGGGCTCATTCGAGGTGGCGATCAACTCGGCGGAGGCTTCGCACGCCTTGGCGGCGACTCTGCTGCCGGTGGTCCGGGCGGTTGAGGGGCTCATTGGCGCCCATGGCTACAACATGGGTGTCCACACGGCGCCGCACAGTTCCGTGGGCGGTGCGTACAGCCATTGGCGGATCGAGATCATCCCGCGCATCGCGTCGCTGGCCGGGTTGGAGCTGGCGACGGGTCTGTTTTTGAACGTCCTATCGCCTGAGCGGGCGGCGGAGCGTTTGCGGGCGGCAATCGCTCAGCAAAACCCATCTAGCGGCTGATGCCCGCAAGCAGGCGTGCCGATTGGGTAAACTGCGGCGCTGGGGTTTGGTCTTTCGATCCCCCGGCCTGCAACGCCCGAGGGTTGCAGATTCGCGTGTTGGCGTGCTTGCACCGCATGGACGGAAAGTCGGGCTTCGGATTACGATCTGGGTTGAGCCCGCTACGCTGGCCTTCGGGATTGCAGCAGTGGTACACGGCCTGAGATTTGGGCCGCTTAACCGGACGTTGCCGCTCGTTACCCGCACTGGCCACCCGCACTCGCCACTACCACCGAGACGCTCGATGACACCTTCGCTCCGCCTGCTGCTGGTGCTGCACAACCACCAGCCCATCGGCAACTTTGACCACGTCTGCGAGCAGGCTTACCAGGACAGCTACCTGCCGTTCCTCAACACGTTTGAGCGGTTCGAGTCGCTGAAGATCGCGCTGCACACCAGCGGGTCGCTGATGGATTGGATGGCCAACGCTCACCCGGAGTACCTGGACCGCGTCGCCAGAATGGTGGAGCAGGGCCGGGTGGAAGTGGTCGGCGGACCGTTCTACGAGCCGATCCTGACGATGATCCCGCCGCGTGACCGCGTCGGGCAGATCCAGGCTTACACGAAGTGGCTCAACGATCGCCTCGGCGCCAACGTCCGCGGCATGTGGATGCCCGAGCGTGTGTGGGAGCCCGCCCTCTGCAGCCAGATCGCGGACGCCGGCATGGAGTACACCGTGCTGGACGACTACCACTTCCGCAACGCCGGCTGGACCAACGATCAGCTCCACGGCTACTACGTGACCGAGGACGATGGCCGGGTCTTCTCCGTCTTCCCCGGCAGCGAGCGGCTGCGGTACACCATCCCCTTCGCCGAGCCGCACGAGACGATTGACTACCTCCGCGGCATCGCCCAGCAGTCGCCCGGCGCCGTGGTGGCGTTTGGGGACGATGGCGAGAAGTTCGGCACCTGGCCCGACACGCACGAGCACGTCTACGCCGGCGGCTGGCTGGAGCGGTTCTTCCAAGCCCTAGAAGCCAACGGCGATTGGCTCAGCGTCACCACGCCGAGCGATGCCATCGACAACGCCGCACCGCTGGGCAAGGTGTACATCCCGGAGTGCAGCTACCGCGAGATGACCGAGTGGGCGTTACCCGCCGAGCAGCAGAACCGGCAGCACGACGCGATCCACGATCTGCAGCACGAGGGCAAGTGGGACCCGATCTCGCCGTTTGTCCGCGGCGGCAACTGGCGGAACTTCAAGGCCCGCTACCCCGAAACCAACGAGATGTACGCCCGCATGCACCAGGTCAGCCGCCGCCTGGACGCCGCAATTGAGGCTGCGGGTGGCGCGGTTGAAGGCGCACTGGAGCACGCGCAAGATCAGCTCTACCGCGGCCAGTGCAACTGCAGCTACTGGCACGGCGCCTTTGGCGGGCTGTATCTGCCGCACCTTCGCAACGCGGTGTTCAACCACCTGATCGCCGCGGACAATCTGCTGGACGAGCACGAAGGCCGCCCCGGCCAACGCCACGCCGAGGGATGGGTGGAGATCGAAGCGGCCGATTTCAACCTAGACGGCCGGCAAGAGGTTCGCCTGCAGAGCAACCGGCTGGTGGCGTTCGCCTCGCCGGCCGAGGGCGGCATCCTGTACGAGCTCGACGCCCGCTCAATCTGCCACAACGTGCTCGCCACGCTCAACCGCCGCGAGGAGGCGTACCACCGCAAGGTCCGCCAGGGCGCCCCGCAGGGCGACGGCGGCGACGTGGCCAGCATCCACGACCGCGTGGTCTTCAAGCAGGAAGGCCTCGACCAGATGCTGCAATACGACACCTACCCGCGGAAGGCGCTCGTCGATCACTTCTTCGACCTCGACGCGTCGCTCGACCTCGTGGAGCGTGGCGAGCAACGCGAGCAAGGCGACTTCGTCGCCCGGCCGTACGAGGCCCGTGTCCGACGCAAGACCGAGGGCGACGCCACCAGCCGCGTGCAGCTGCAGCTCTCGCGCGATGGTCATGTGGACGGCATCCCCGTCCGCGTCACCAAGGGCGTCACGCTGGAAGCCGGCGGCCACGAGCTGGAGGTGACCTACCTGCTCGAAGGCCTGCCGACCGACCGGCCGGTGCACTTCGCCGTGGAGCTGAACGTCGCTGGCATGCCGGCCGGCGCCGATGACCGGTACTTCCACGACCAGGACGGCAACCGCCTCGGCCACCTCGGCGAGAAGCTCGACCTGCACGACGTCCCGAGCCTCGCCCTGCGGGACGAATGGCTCGGCCTGGACGTCGGCCTGTCGATCGATCGGCCGACGTCGATCTGGACCTTCCCCATTGGCACCGTTAGCCAGAGCGAAGGCGGCTTTGAGCTGGTGCACCAATCGGTGGTGGTGATCCCACACTGGATCCTGCAAGCCGACGCAGACGGTCGCTGGAGCGTTACCATGCGTCTGGCAAGCGACACATCGCTGGCCGAGAGCCGCATGCCGGCGGTGGAAGAAGCCGCGGCGGTGTAACGAAGCCACAACGACTAAGTCGCAATGACCAAGCACCAATGACCAGTGTCTTTTCCGGGCACTGGTCATTGGGGCTTGGTCATTGGTCATTCCGCCCTCCGTGCCTCCGTGGTGAAGAAGAATGAAAGCCGCGTTCGTGCCGGTCGCCGGACCGGCGGAGACGATCGAAGTCGGCGACCTGCCCACTCCCAAACCGCAAGCCGGGCAGGTTCTGGTGCGGGTGCGGGCGTCGGCGGTAAATCCGATCGATGTCTACGTGCGTAGCGGCGCCGTGGCGATGCCGCTGCCTTCGCCGTTCATCCCGGGTTGCGACCTAGCGGGCGAAGTCGTCGAGGTTGGTGAAGGCGTCACCCGCTTCACGGTCGGCGACCGCGTTTGGGGCAGCAACCAGGGTCTGCTCGGCAGGCAGGGCACGCTGGCCGAACTCGCTGCGGTGGACGAGGCGTGGCTCTACGCCACGCCCGACGGCGTTGACGACGAGACCGCCGCGGCCGGCGCGCTGGTGGGCATCACCGCGGGGCTCGGGCTGTTCCATCACGCGAGTCTGCAGGCCGGCGAAACGGTGCTCGTCAACGGCGGCGCCGGCGGCGTTGGCTCAACGGTCATCCAGATGGCGAAGGCCCAGGGCGCGCGGGTGATCGCCACCGCCAGCAGCGAGGCGAAACGCGACCGCTGTCGTGAGCTCGGCGCCGACGAGGCGATTGACTACCGCGAAGCGGCCGCCTTCGAGCCGTATTCGAGCGCGGTGGACCTGTGGTGGGAAGCGAGCCGCACGCCGGACCTTCGCCGAATCGTGGCAACCCTCGCCGAGCGGGGCAGGGCGGTGCTGATGGCCGGCCGCGACGCGGCGCCGGAGCTGCCGGTCGGCCCATTCTACGTGAAGGGCCTGTCGCTCGTCGGCTTCGCGATGTTCAAGGACCCGCCCGAGGTACAAAGAGCCGCCGCCGAGCGGATCAACACGTGGCTAGCGAGCGGCGCCTACCGCCCGCCGATTGACCGCGTCTTCAACCTCGACCAAGCCGCCGACGCCCACCGCCTGCAAGAAGAAAACACCCTCAGCGGCGCCGGCACGCTGAGCGGGAAGATCGTCGTAGCGATCGACTGAGGCCAGAACCGCCAAGCCGCGATCGTCAGGGAGTCGCCCAGTCGTCGTAGCGTGGCAAGCTTGCACCCAACGCCGCCGAGCGAAACGATGGGTGAACCGGTCGCCGGCGCAGTTGGCTCTCAGGCGTGCACGCTGCCGACGGAACCACCCATCCTACGAGACGAAATTGAGCGATCAGACTCCCGGGGCGGCGTCACCGCGGCGGACCGACCTCTTCTCCGAGCTTGCAGAGCTCAGCAGGAAGCCGAAGCCGTTTGAGTTCTACACGGCGGAGGAGCTTTGGACTGGCGAGCACACGTCGCGAAAGATGCTCGGGTTTCATCTGAACGACGCCCTTGAGCTGTCGTCGCGCAGCTCCGATTTCATCGACCGGTCCGTTGAGTGGGTCGCCTCTCAGTTCCGTGTGGATCAAGGGGCGAGGGTAGCCGACTTCGGCTGCGGTCCTGGCCTCTACGCGAATCGTCTCGCCAAGCGTGGGGCGAGCGTTACCGGAATTGACTTCTCAGCTCGGTCGATTCGCCACGCGCGAGCGGCGGCCGAGCAAGCGGGGGTCGAGGTCAATTACCTCCGCCAGAACTATCTTGAATCGAAGCTCGATGGCCGATTCGACGTAATTCTGATGATCATGTGCGACTTCTGCGCGCTGAGTCCTCAGCAACGCCGCCTTGTCTTGCAAGAGTTTTATCGGCTCCTTCAGCCAGACGGGCGCTTGGTATTTGACGTCTACTCCCACTCGGCATATGCCGGGCGGACAGAGATCGCCATCTACGAACGGAATCTACTCGATGGTTTTTGGTCGGGAGAGCCGTACTACGGATTTCTGAACACCTTCAAGTACGAGAATGAGAAGGTCGTTCTCGACAAATACACAATCGTCGAAGCGAGTAGCGTACGAACGGTCTTCAACTGGCTGCAGTACTTCAGTCCTGAGTCTTTGGCACAAGAGTTGTCGAGCAGTGGGCTGCGCGTCGAGTCGCTGCTGTCCGACGTCGCTGGGGCGTCGTACTCTGCTGGGGGTCCGGAGTTCGCAGTGGTTGTAAAGCGCGAGCCACGCTGATCGCTTCTTTGGCACAACGCCTGCAAGAAGAAAACACTCTCAGCGGCACCGGTATGTTGAGCGGCAAGATCGTCGTAGCGATCGACTGAGACGCGAGGGCCCGAGCCGCGACCGTTAGGGAGTGGGCCGCTTACAGCAGGGTGGCGTGCTCGCACCGACCACGGTCGATTAGAACGACGGAGCCATTACGTCGTTGCAGCAGCTCAGCAAGATGATCTAAGTTGAGGGGATGGGTGTTGCGAAGAACAGAGCCGGCGGGTGGCTTGGTTGCTACAGCCGCTTCGTCAGCGCAGCAACGTCGCTCTCCGTCGCGGGCTTCCTCCTCTGTCTCGCGATACTGCCGCTGAGTTACTTGATGGACTTGCCAAGTCCGGATGGCAGCGGCGGTATCGAGACCGGCTCTGCAATCCGTGTGGGCTCGCTTCGCATCGCCGCATCCGATGGCAGACTATGGCTGTTCAACAACGATCTTCCCTACAGCGGCAGCACGATCTCACTTGAGGGGTCATGGGACGGGGTGCCAGTGGCCGAGCGACGCGACTGGGGATTCGACGGTGGGCGGTTTGGAATTGAACAGGTTTCGTACATCGACGCGGACGGTAGGTGTGCCGGGAGCGCAAGGTTCGGTGACTTTCCCGGCATCTACTACCGCCACTTTAGTTGGCGCACCATTTCGTCTCCTTGGGCAACGCTATCGATAAGCGTCGGGTACGCAGCTGCGTGTCTCTCGGTGTTGCCGCTTGTTTGGTTGACCAGGAGACTTCTAGTACACCTTAAGTACACCACGCGAAGCCTTCTGATGGTTATGACCATTGCCGCGCTCGTTCTAGCTGGAACGGTGTCCACCGGCGGATTAAAAAGTTAAGAGGGTTGGAGCGTGTCGGATGCGAAGCAACAGAGTCTGCGGAGCCTCAAACCAACCCCCACCGCTTACGCAGCCACCACTCCACCGAGAGCAGCCCCACCAGCAGCAGGAAGAACGGCCAGGTGTCCCAGTAGGTGATGCGGCTGAGCACTTCTTCGCGGAGCTCGGGTGGGCGGTCGGCGAATTCCTTCAGCAGCGCCGGCAGTTCTTCGGGCGCCAGGGCTCGGCCGCCGGCGGCGGAGGTGGCGGCGGCTAGCTGGGCCATCTGGCTGGGCTCGGCGGCCGGGTTGTCCAGCTCCAGGTCCTCGTCCGGCACGCTGAACCGCGCCTCGGCGGCGCCGATCTCTTCGCCACCGACGGTCGCCACAACCTTCGCGGTGTAGTCCCCGGGCGCCGCCGTATCGACGAACAGCGCCGCCGCCTCGCCGGCCGAGTTGAGCACGCCGAGCGGCAGCGGCGTCTCACGCCCATCGGGCGTTCGCACCGTGGCGACGAACTCGGCCGTCTGCGGATCAACGTCCACCCCGGGCCGCAGCCCGACCCGCAGGTCGAGCCGGCCGCCCCGCGCGACGCGGCGGGAGTCGAGCTTGATCCAGACCGGGTCCTGCGTCGTGTCGTCCTTGCGGGCGAGCCACAGCACCACCTGGCGCCAGAAGCGTCGGTGGGCTTCGCGGGCCGCCTGTTCGCCTTCGAGCCGCCAGCGGAAGGTGGAGTCGACGGCTAACGCCATCACCCGGCCTTCGCCAGACTGGCCGACGATCAGCAGCGGCCACGCCGACGGGCCGGCAGACTCGGCCAGGATCGTTGCGTTGAGTTTCACGCGGCGGCGGTCCAAGCGGTTGGCGCCGTCCAGGGCGGGCAGCTTGGGCCACGCCCGGTCGGCGCCGGCGGTGAGGTTTAGGATGGGGCTCCGCTCGCCCTGCGGGGTGAGCTTCATGGTGGTCGGCCCCGGCACGTGAACATCGCGGCGGAGCGGTTCGCCGAAGGCCTGTCGCTCGGCGGGTCCCAGGCCGATTGGCAACGCCTCCGCGATCGCCGACCCGCGGTAGCCGCCCGGGCCAAAGCTGTGCCGGCCGCCGAGCATCGCCAGGCCCATGCCGCGGGCCACCTCGTCGGCGATCGCCTGCCACGCGTCGGCGGACAGCGCGGTCGCGTCGAGGTCGTCCAGGATCACCACGTCCGGCGCGGTGGCGGCTCGCTCGCCGTCGGCGGTTGCGTTTAGTTCTTGGGGCAACGGCTGCAGGCGTTGGCGGTAGTCGTAAACGCGGCGCGTCACGGCGATGTCCGGCGAGGCGGCGAGCGACGACCGCACGAACCGCTGCTCCAGCCCCGGCACGCCGCCGATGCGTTGCGTGCCGACGAGGTAGAGCACCTTCAGCCCGCCCTCGCGGACGCTGATGAAGGTGCTCTGCTGGTTGTTGCCGGTGATGAGTTCGCCGTCGGCCGGCTCGACGCGGACGGTGAGCTTCCGCTCGCCCGGCTCGGTGGGCGTGTGGGTGAGTCGGAAGGGAACGGCGGAACGCCCGGCGGCCGCTTCGACCGACTGCGCCGCCACCACCTGCATCTCGCCCGCCGAGTCTTCCCACAGAAGTTGAACGGTCAGCCGCCGACCCGCAAAGCCCGCCGCGCGGAGCACGCCGCTCACCTCGGTTGGCGCTTTGACGAAGGCCGATTCGCTGGCGGCGAGGTCCTCGATCGCGAGGTCCGCGCGGTCGCCAGAGCTCGGCGTGCCGAAGGCGACCGTGAACAGCGGCGCCTGCTCGGCGGCCAGCCGGCGGGCGGCTAGTTGCGGGGGCGTGTCGCGTGGCGGCAGGGCTCGGTTGGCGCCGTCGCTCATCAGCACCACGCCCAGTAGGCGTTCGCCGCCGCCACGCTCCAGCACCTCGGCCAACGCGGCGCCGACGCCGGTGGCGTCGCCGGTTGGCTCGTCGGGCAGCTTCAATCGGCCGCCTTCGATTTCGATCTCATCGACCTCGCCGGAGAACCGGTACGCCCGCACGGTCCAGAGGTCGTCCAGCCGGTCGATCGCCGCGGCGGAGTCGCCCAGCATCCGCTTGAGCGCCGCCCAACGCGAGGCGTCGGCCAGGGAGTCTTCCACCTGCATGCTGCGCGACTCGTCGACAAGCAGAACCAGCGACGCCTCGACGGGCTGATCGATGGTTCGCAGCAGCGTGGGGCGAGCCAGGGCCAGCAGCACCAGCAGCACCACTGCCGCACGCAACGCCCGGAGCGCGGCCAGCTTCCCACCGCTTGGTCGTGGCTGCGGGACCACCCAAACCAGCGCGGCCAGCACCGCCACCACCAACCCCGTCAGGAGCCAGCCGCCGACGGGTTGGAAGGACCATTGCATGGATTGGAGAGCGTGTGCGATGGGTTGCGAGGCGGCGTTGCGACCGTTGATTCGCCCCTCAAGCCCGGAAGTATCGCCGGGAACGACGCTGCAATGAACCCGCCGAGGCGGGCGGCAGGGCAAGCGACGGGGCGGGCCGGCTCAGCCGGGCTGATCGTAGAAGCGATTCGAGAGTAGGTGCTCGCCGCCAAGAGCGATGGCCACCAGCACGATCAACCATGGGTAGAGCTCGCGGCCAACGCGGCCGAGGTCGACTTGGCGTGCCAGTTCCTTGCGTTGGCGGGCGATCGCGACGCGGTCGTCGCCCAGCGCGGTGCGGAGGTCGCCGTCGGCGATGCGTTCGAGTCGCCCGATGCTGCCAGCGCTGTTCACGGAGAAGCCGCCGTCAAACCGTTGGCCGTCGGCTTCCACACGGTAGTTGCCCGGCGTGTCGGTCAGGCCGACCACGATCTCGGCGCCCGACGGCTGAGAGACCTTAATCGCTTCCTCTCCCGGCAGCCGGAGCACGTAGTTCAGCAGGCCGCCGCCGGCGGGGGCGGGCAGCACCGCCGGCTCGCCGGCTTGGTAGTTGTAACGCCACTCGCCCACGCCGCTCAGGTAGTCGGCCAGGCTGCGCGTCAGGGCGAGGAAGGGCCACGGGTCGACACCCGTTGGCAGCGTGTTCCACGGGTCGGGCGACGCCGGGTCGGAGAGCGGCGTGGTGAGCGTGACCGCTTTGCCGCGGCCTACCGTGCGGGCCAAGATCGCCGCGTCGCCGTTGGCCAGCGGCGCGACCAGCGAAACGCCCGCTTCCCGCTGCTCGATCGCCCAGTACTTGAAGACCGGGAACGCGGTCCACGGGATCGCTTCGGCCAGCGGCGCGAGCGGGGCGATGCTGGGGTGGTTGTAGCGGGCCGGGCTCAGGTAGCTGACGTCTCGCGAGGTGTACTCGAGCCGGGCGCCGAGCACCGCCTGCGGCTCCGGACGGTTCATCGCCACGCTCTTTGCGCGGCCGCCGAGCGCCGTGAGCACCGAGCCGCCGGAGCGGGCGTAGTCGTCCAGCCTTCGCCAGGCGGCCGCTTCCAGCGGCGGCGGGTCGAGCAGCCACACCGACTGGTAATCCGCCAGCCGCGTCGAAAGCAACTCGTCGGTGGTCGTCCGCGCAGGCTGGTAGGCGGCCGCCTCGCCGGCGGCGGCGTCGAACGGCGCCAGCGCCTCGGCGACGAACAGCGTTGACGCCCGGTTGGGGCCGACGAGCAGGATCGGCCTCGGCGGCTCCACTCGCACGGTGAAGTAACGGCGGTCGTCGGCCGGCAACGGGTCGGCGCCGGCGATGGTGACGTAGCCTTGGTGGACGCCCTCTTCGAGCGACGCGACGGTGAGCACTGCGTCGTCGCCGGATTCGAGGTTGACGAGCGTCTGCGAACGCTTCACCGCGGTTCCGTCCTGATCAATCCAAAGCTCGACGGTCACCGAGCCCGAAGCCGCACCGCCCTCGGCGGACGACTCCAAGACCGGCGCGGCGATCTCAAGGGCCTCTCCCTTGACCGGCGTGGCCGACGAGAGCGATAGCGCGCCGAGCCCGCGGTTGGTCGACTGGCGGGCCCCAACATCTACTACTTGGAGCTTGAGTCCCGGCAAGCGATCGAGCTGCCGATTGACTTCGCCGAGGGTTTCGGCGTCCCACGCCGCGGCCGACTGGTCGGTGAAGACGTACAACTCACGCCGGTCGTCTTCGCGCTCTTCGAGCAGGTCGACGGCGTCGCGAACTGCGGAGGCGAGCGGTCGGTCGCGCGCGGAGGACTCCATCCGCATGAGCTTCGCCGCGGCGGAATCGCGGTCGCCCCAACGCTTGGCGAGCGGCCGGGCGCGGGTGGCGCCGCGTGCGACGAGGGCGACCTGGCTGTCGGCGGGCAGTTGCTCGAGCAGCCAGCCGCCGAGCGCTTGAGCGCGGTCCAGGCGGGTCTCATCGCCCAGCTTCAGGCCCATCCGCGGCGAGTTGTCCACCACCACCGCCACGGCGAGCCGGCCGGAATCGGCCCCCAGCAGCCCCGAACCTCGCAGCACCGGCCGGGCGAGCGCCAGCGCCAGCATCGCCACCGCCAGGCATCGCAGCGCCAGCAGCAGCCAATGCCGTAGGCGCATGCGGGTCTGGTTGGTCGACCGCCGCGCCTGCACAAACCGCAGCGCCGGGAACACCACGGGTGTCGGCTCCCGCCGCATCACCAGGTGCAGGATGATCGGCGCCGCAATGAGCAGCGCGCCGGCGGTGAGGGCGGGGGTTAAGAAGGACATCTCCCTACGCCCTCTGCCTTCTCGTGACCAAGTATTCCGTCAGCGCCCGATCGAACGGCATGCTGGTGTCGAGCGGGACGTAGTCGATGCCGCTTTGGAAACATTCGCGGCGGTACGTCTCGCGGAAGGCGTTGATCTCTTCGGTGTAGTCGCGGCGGTAGCCGTCGGCGTCGATCTCGAGCTTCTGCCGGCTCTCCGGGTCTTCGAGCTCCACGAGTCCTGAGAAGGGGAACTTCACCTCGGCCTCGTCCAGAATGTGAAACAGAATGACGTCATGCCCGCCGTGCCGCAGGCGGCGGAGCGAACGGATCACTTCCTCTTCGTCGGTTAAGAGATCGCTGAACACCATCACCAGGCTGGCGTGCCGCAGCATGGCGGTGAGCTGCACCAGGCTGGCGGCGATGTCGGTTTCGCCTTCGGGCTCAAGGTTGGCAAGCAGCGAGAGCAGCACGCCGACTTGCTGCCGCTTGGACTTCGCCGGAAGCGAGTTGTTGATCTTCTTGCCGAAGGTGACGAGCCCCACCGGGTCGTTCTGCGAGATCATCAAGTAGGTGAGCGCCGCGGCGAGGCAGATGGCGTAGTCGAACTTGGTGAGCTCCTGCCGGTACGTGTAGGCCATGCTGGCGGAGAGGTCCATCGCCAGGAAACCGGTGATGTTGGTCTCCGCCTCAAACTTCTTGACGAAGTACTTATCGGTCTTGGCGTAGGCGAGCCAATCGATGTCCTTGGGGTCGTCCCCCTGCGTGTACTTGCGGTGCTCGGAGAACTCGACCGAGAACCCATGAAACGGGCTCGCGTGCATGCCCTGCAGGAAGCCCTTGACGATAAACTCCGCGCGCAGGTCGAGCCGCTTGATCTGCTGAATGACTTCGGGCTTGAGGTAAGACTCGGCGGTGGGCAACGGGGAGAGGTTTGAGGTTGGAGGCTAGAGGTTAGGGAATAGCCGGCGAGCTACGCCTCGCCGGAGTTGGGTCGGTTGCCATACTGGAGATCATGGTCAGGGGAGCCGGTAGCTTCACTGGTCTCTGATATGCGATGAGAATCACCCTTGTCCGTTGGTGCTCCAAGTCGATTTCGTGACCATTGAACATGCGACGAATGGTTGAAAGACACGGCTGCTCCCGCTGCTGCGAGGGGCGGTGTCCAGAGTGCAACCACAATCACCAGAGGAATCGTTGAGGGTTTCCCATCTCCTATCGCCGATAAGAAAGCGATGAGAGCAAATACGCTGCCAATGCCTGCTGGGACGACCCACGGTGAAGCAATGCCAACCGGCACTACTCGTACGATCCAGTGGCACATCCAGCTTCTCACGAATAGCAGAGGCACCAAAGCAAAGGCGATAACTGCGCTGAAACACACGACTTCATCGACTTTGAAGCCAGAGTCGAGCTGTGCATCGTCCAAGTATGAGGCCACAAAAAGGCAAGCCACGATGTAACAGCCTAGACATGCAATGCCCGCCCAAGCACTTCGCGGCACTCCGGCGATGAAAGCTCTCAAGCTTGATGGCATGAGGTCTTGTCCCGGTGAACATCGAAGTCGGTACTTGTGTATTCCGAGCCGGCGAGGCGTAGCTCGCCGGCTACTCTCCGCGCACTCTGCGGTTAAACCAATCACCCCGCGAACTTCGGGATCTCCGGCGCCGGGATTTCCTTCAGTAGCCGGTCAATCACGTCCTCGGTCGTCATCCCTTCGGCCTGCGCTTGGAAGTTGGTGCTCACCCTGTGCCGCAGCACCGGCAGGGCGACCTTTTGGACGTCTTCAATCGCCACGCTGAAGCGGCCGTCCATGGCGGCGAGCGCCTTGCCGCCCTGGATCAAGAACTGCCCCGCACGCGGGCCGGCGCCCCAGTCGACCAGTTCCTTGACGAACTCGGGCGCCGATTCGTCCTTCGGCCTTGTCGCGCGCACCAACGCCGACGCGTACTTGATGATGTACTCGCTCACCGCCACGCTCCCTACCAGCTTCTGCACGTTGAGGATCGCCTTGGCGGAGAGCACCTTGCCCACCTCCGGCTTATCGCCGCGGGTGGTGGCGGCGAGGATCTTCTCCTCCTCGTCCTTGGTGGGGTAGTCGACCTTGATGTTGAACATAAACCGGTCGAGCTGCGCCTCGGGCAGCGGATAGGTGCCCTCTTGCTCGATCGGGTTCTGCGTGGCGATGGTGAAGAACGGGTCGGGCAGTTTGTACGTCTCTTGGCCGACGGTGACCTGGCGTTCCTGCATCGCTTCCAGCAGCGCCGCTTGCGTCTTGGGCGGCGTGCGGTTGATCTCGTCCGCCAGCAGGATGTTGGTGAAGATCGGCCCCTCGACAAACCGGAAGTTCCGCTTGCCCTGCTCGTCCTCTTCCAGCACGTTGGTGCCGGTGATGTCGCTCGGCATCAGGTCGGGCGTGAACTGGATGCGGCGGAAGTTCAGGTCGAGGATCCGCGCCAGCGTGCTCACCATGAGCGTCTTGGCCAGCCCCGGCACGCCCTCCAGCAGGCAGTGGCCGCGGGTGAAGATGGCGGCGAACATCTGCTCGATCACCAGGCTCTGACCGACGATCACCTTCTGCAGCTCGTCCTGCATGACGAACCGGTGCTGCCGAAACTCCTGCAACACGTCGCCCAGGTTGCGGCCAGCCTTGCCGGCGGGGGCGGCCGCTGCGGGGCCGGGGGTTTGCTGGGGCGGATCGGGCACGGCGGCAATATCTCATCAAGGGCAACGGGAATCACACGTCGGCATTCTATCGGCGCCAGGCGTCGCCGGGAATTGGATGGCGGCCGCCGTTTGCCCGCGTAACTTGTGAAACCTACGATGTTTATGGAATCCGCCGCCTGCACGGGACGCCGAACGATGCCGCCAATTCGCCGCTTGCTGCTCGCCTTGTGTTTGGCGGTGCTGCCCTCGTTCTCGCTGGCCCAAGAGCAACTCGACCCGGCGGCGGTTCTGGGCGCCATTGACCGTGGCGTCAGCTTCCTCAAGAGCGAACAACAGCCCAACGGCCGCTGGAACGACGCGGCGACGCTGGACGGCGGCGCCACCGGTTTGGCGACACTCGCCCTGCTGAACTGCGGACTGGACGCCAAGGACCCGTCCATCGCCAAGGCGCTCGAAGCGCTCGCCAAGCTCTCGCTCAACCATACGTACACCGTGGCGCTGCAGACCATGGCGCTCGCCGAGGGAGGGCCGGATAAGTACCGGCTGAAGGTCCAGCAGAACGTCGATTACCTGGAAGAGAACCAGACCCGTGCCGGTAACCGATCGGGGGCGTGGTCGTACTTCAAGCGTGGCGGTGGCGACCCCAGCAACACGCAGTTCGCGCTGCTCGCGTTGTACGAGGCACAGAGGATCGGCGTTCGGGTTGACCCGGAGGTCTGGCGGCGCTCCAACAGCTACTGGCGGCGAACCCAAAACCGTGACGGCTCCTGGGACTACCCCGGTTCGTCGATCGGCAACAGCGGCAGCATGACCTGCGCCGGCATCGGCGCGCTCTCGATCATCGCCAAGGCGCTCGAGGAGGGCGACGCCCGCGTCGTCGATGGCCGCGTGCGGTGCTGTGTCCAGCGGCAGGAAGATGAGGCGATCGATCGCGCGCTCGCTTGGCTCGGCCGCAACTTTTCGGTCCGACGCAACCCGGCGGCCGGCTTGGGCGACACGCATTGGAAGCATTACTACCTCTACGGCTTGGAGCGGGCCGGGCGCTTGACGGCTCAGCGGTTCATCGGCGACCACGACTGGTACCGCGAGGGCACCGCCGAGCTTGTGCAATCGCAGGACCAACTGAGCGGCCACTGGCAGGGGTTCGGCTCCAGCGAGGGCAACCGGCAGATCTGCACTTCGTTCGCGCTGTTGTTCATGAGCAAGGGCCGTCGACCGGTCCTCATGGCCAAGGCAACGCACGGGCCCGAGGACGCCGACGAGCGTACCTGGAACGCCCACCGGCACGACGCCGACCACCTCACCCGCCGCGCGGAGCAGGCCTGGGGGCTCGACCTCACCTGGCAGTTAGTGAAGCCCGAAGCGGCGTCCGTTGAAGACCTGATGCAGTCGCCGGTGCTCTACATTTCGGGCGCGAAGGCGACCCAACTCGCGCCGCTTGGGGAGAAGCTCCGGCAGTACGTTGACCGCGGCGGGTTCATCTTCGCTGAGTCGCCGTGCGGCAGCGGGCTCTCGTTCCGCCGCCACATGGAGAAGCTCGTTGAGGCGATGTTCCCCGAGCCCGAGTACCGCCTCCGCCAGCTCCGGCCCGCCCACCCGCTCTGGCGGATGGAGCGGCTCGTTCGGCCGGAGTCGCCGTACGTTGGCTCGCTGTGGGCCGTGGAGTACGGGTGCCGCACCTGCATGGTGTTCTGCGACCGCGACCTTTCGTGCTACTGGGAACTGGACAACCCGCAGCGGAACACCTCGTACCCCGCCGACGTGAAGAAGCGGATCGGCGACGCAACGGCGATTGGGCTCAACGTGCTGGCGTACGCCACCAACCGCGAGCCGCGCGGCAAGGAGCAGGCGCTGGTCGACGCCTTTGAGGCGGGCCAGGAGGACGCCGAGAACCCGCGCGGCGTGATCCAGATCGCCAAGCTCCGCCACGGCGGCGGCTGCGACGACGCCCCCGGCGCGCTGGCCAACTTGGCTCGAGCCGCCGCCCGCGGTGAAGTGAACGCTCGCTTGGTGGCGGCGCCGGAACTGGTGGGCATTGGCGACAAGGCGTTCTTCCGCCACCACCTCTACTTCATGCACGGCCGCCACGACTTCCGACTGACGCCTGCCGAGCGTGGCAAGCTGCGCGACTACCTGATTGAGCGGGATGGCACGCTGCTCGTTGACTCAATCTGCGCCAGCGAGGCGTTCACGCGGGCCTTCCGCCGGGAGTTGCTAGCGTCGCTGTCGACCGGCCCCGGCCCGGCGCCCAAGCTCGAGCAGGTGCCTGCCGACGACCCGATCTTCACCACGGAGTTCGGCGGCTACGACGTGCGTAAAGTCACGCTCCGCGACCCGCAGCCGGGCGCCGAGGACCAGCCCATCGCCGCACGCTCGCGGCAAGTGGCGCCGCGGCTTGAGGGGGTGCGGGTGAATGGGCGATGGCGGGTGCTCTTCTCTCCCTTCGACCTAAGCTGCGCCCTCGAACGCCACGAAGCGGTGGAATGCCGCGGGTACTCGCGGCAAGACGCGGCGAGGATCGCGCTGAACGTCCTGCTCTACTCGATCAACCAGTAGTCGCTGGGCAATAGGAGGTGGGCGGTAGCCGACGACGGGCGCGTCGTCGGCGGCCAGCGAGAAGGTTCACCCGCACTCCTAACCCGCCTCCGCTCCAAGACTTCCAGCCCAACGCTAGCGGCCGGAACGTCCGTTGACCCCCCGCGGAGGGCACTTCTATACTCCGCCGCCTTTCTCCCGGGAGGCGTGCGCGCGGCAGGAAGTCGCGGGCATCGAACGATCGCGTTTGCAGCAAGGAAGCTCCGCTCATTAACGCCGGCTCGCCACGGCCCGGCTGCCGCACGCACGCACGAAGGTGCCGTGTGCTCGGGGTGGGTTGCGCCTGGTGTCTATCGGCGTGGCTGGGCTTCGCTGGCCTGGCGAGCGGCCAGGTCTTCATGCCCCCGCCCGCAGCGGTGGCCCCGGTGACGATCCGGGCAGACACCTCCAGCCGCTGGACGGAAGGCGGTTACGAGGTTCGCCGGCTGCAGGGTCAAGTCTCGATCGCTCAGGGTGAAACCGTCGCCCGCGGCGACGACGCGGTGGTGTGGGTGCACCACGCCGACCGCTACGGCAAGCCAACGCGAGTGCTCGCGTACCTAGAAGCGGGCGAGGGCCGGCAGGTGGTCGTTGCCTGGGCGGCGGATGAGGGGGGCGACAAAGCCGCCTCGGCAGAGAACCAGGCAACACGCCAGGAGTCGCCCAATTGGTCGGGCCGATTCGTCACCACCGCTTCGGTTGATTGGCGAACGCCCGAGCCGACCGGCCCACCGAGCGAGCCGCCCGGCATCTACGCGCGGGGCGCCGAGCGGCTGGGGTTCGACTCCACGGTCCTTGCCCGGCAGCTCAACCCACAGCAAGCCGTTGTCGATCCGCAGGTTCAACCGGCGCAGTTCGGCGGCGTCCCGTTCGGTCCGCCGCCCGGACCGGTGCTGGCGACGCCCACCGTGCCGCCGCCGGGGCCCGTGGTGGCCAACCCGAATGGCTTTCGCTCGGTCCGGATCAACCCGCGTAGCAACGTCGGCGCCCGGGCGGAATTCCGCCCCATGCCCGGCGGCGAGAGCGTGGCCGTGATCTCCGGCGGCGTGAACGTGATCGTGGAGGGCATCGAGGTCGAAGGCCTGCCCACCGAGTTCGGTCCAATCGACAAGATTGATCTGGAGACCGACCGCGCCGTGATCTGGACCGCGGGCGACGTGGGCGTGGGCGGCAACTTCCAGCAGCAGAATGACGCGCCGCTGGAGATCTACATGGAGGGCAACATCGTCTTCCGCCAGGGCGGCCGCACCGTCTACGCCGACCGCATGTATTACGACGTCCGCCGACGCACCGGCGTGATCCTGGGCGCCGAGCTCCTTACGCCGCTGCCCGATGTTAACGGCTTTGAGTACGGCGGCCTGATCCGGCTCAAGGCGGGCGTCATACGCCAGCTTGGCGACGCCCGCTTCGTGGCGACCGACGCGTTGGTCACCACCAGCCGGCTCGAGGAACCGACCTACGCCCTGCGTTCGGGCACGATCACGCTGGAAGACAACCGCCGCCCGGTGGTGGAGCCTTCGACGGGCCTGGTCACCTTCGAGTCCGATCGCCTCGTCCGCAGCGAGCAAAACCGCGTGACGCTGGGCAGCGTCCCCGTCCTGGCGTGGCCGACCATCGCCACCAACCTGGAAGAGCCGACGTTCTACATCTCCGATCTCCGGATCCGCAACGACAGCATCTTCGGCACGCAGTTGCTGACGGAGTTTAACGCGTACCAGGTATTCGGCCTGGAGCCGCTGGCCGGAACGAACTGGGACATCAGCCTCGATTACCTCAGCGACCGCGGCTTCGGCTACGGGACCGAGTTCGAGTACGACCGCAACTCCTTCGCGGGCATCAACGGCCCGGCGATCGGACGGCTCGACGCGTGGGCGATCGACGACGGCGGCGTGGACAACCTGGGCTTCGGCCGCCGCGAGATCACGCCCGAGCAGGGCTACCGTGGCCGCATCTTCTGGAACCACCGGCAGCAAGTGGTCGATGGGCTCCTCGCCGGTTGGGTGGTGCAGGGCGAGGTGGGCTGGATCAGCGACCGCACGTTCCTTGAGCAGTACTACGAGGCGGAGTGGGACGAGAACCCCGATCAGAACACCGGCGTGCGGTTGCGGCGGCGGCGGGACAATCGTTCGCTCTCGATCGAAGCCAACGGCCGCATCAACGACTTCTTCACCCAGACGCAGTGGCTGCCGCGGTTGGATCATTACATCCTAGGGCAGGACGTGCTTTCGGGCGCCGGTCCGCTTGGGAACCGCGGGCTGACTTGGTTCGCCCACACCACGGTGGGCTACGCGAACCAGCAGGTCGCCAGCACGCCCACCGAGCCGACGCTCGCCGGCCTGTTCAACCTCTACCCGTGGGAGACGGTGGGCGTTGGCGGCGGCGGGGCGCGGATCGACGGGTCGGGCGAGCGGATCGCCACCCGCCACGAGTTGGACCTGCCCATCGCCGCCGGCAAGTGGAAGGTGGTGCCCTTCGTCCTCGGTGAGTTCGCCCACTGGGGCGCCGACGTCAACGGCGAAGACCTGCAGCGGGCCTACGTGCACACCGGCGTGCGGGCCAGCCTGCCATTCTGGACGGTCAACCCGGCCATCATCGATCCGCTGTTCAACCTCAACGGCCTGGCCCACAAGGTGGTGCTGGACGCGGAGTTTTCCTTCACGGACGCCAACGAGAACTACGACCAACTGCCGCTCTACGACGCGATTGACGACGACGCGATCGAAGAGATCCGGCGATCGCTGTTCGGCCCGCCGTTCCCCGTCCGCTTCGACCCGCGGTTCTACGCCATCCGCACTGGCATTCAGGGCGTGGTGGCGTCGCCCAGCACGGAGCTGGTGGAAGACCAGATGGCGGTCCGACTCGGCATGCGGCACCGGCTGCAGACCAAGCGTGGCGCCGCCGGTCGGCAGAACATCGTCGATTGGGTCACCTTCGACACCAACCTCACGTTCTTCCCAGACGCCAACCGCGACAACTTCGGCGAAGACATCGGCCTGATCGACTACGACCTCGCCTGGCACTTGGGCGACCGGTTCACGATCGTCTCCGACGGCTTCGCCGACGTGTTCGACGACGGGCTGCGGACCATCTCGGGCGGCCTGCGCACCGGCCGGCCGCTGCGGGGCAACGCGTTCATCGGCTACCGCACGATCCGCGGGCCGTTCGAGGCCGACCTCTTGACCGCGTCGCTCGCCTACCGGCTGAGCCCCAAGTGGGTGGCGAGCGGGTCAACCGTGATCGACTTCGGCGACGCCGGCAACATCGGGCAGAGCATCGCATTCAGCCGGATCGGCGAGTCGATCATCCTCTCGCTCGGCGCCAACGTCGACGAGTCGAAGGACAACATCGGCTTCAGCTTCCTGATCGAGCCCCGTTTCCTGCCCCGCTCGAACCTGACCCGAAAGACGGGCATCGTGATCCCACCTGCAGGCATCGAGTACTTGGAGTAGGGTGGCGACTCGTGACCGGTGACTGGGAGCCGGCGCGCTACGCCTCGCCGGATTTCTTGTGGCAGGCACCACCAAACATGCCCAACCCCGCAAAACAACTCGGCCCCAAGTTCGCCCACGCCCTGCGTGGCATGGGCGTCGCCTTCACCGGCCGCAACGGCTTTGGCTACCACGCGATCGCGGCGGTGGCGGTGGTGGCGATCGGCGTGCTGATCGGCGTGACGCGGACCGAGTGGCTCATCCTGACGCTCTGCATCACGATAGTGATTTCGGCCGAGCTGATGAACACATCCATCGAGCACCTCGCTAAGGCGGTCACCACCGAGCGGCACCCCGAAGTCCGCAACGCCCTGGACATCGCAGCCGGCGCCGTCCTGGCGGCGTCGATCGGGGCGAAGGTGGTGTGGGTCGTCGTGCTCGCGGGGCGATTAGTCATTTAAGCTGCGGCAGTATCTGTCCCGGACTTCGCTGCCGGCTTGAGCCGTACACGCACGTGATCCGTCGCGTAGGCGTACAAGGCGAAAGACACTAAGAAGCCCAAAGTTGCAATCAGGCGAGCATTCACCAGCAGCAAGTTGTTGCGTGTCAGTAGATCGATGAGCCAACTGGCGGCAATCAGCATGGCCGTGATCGCGCACGCCAAGAGCACCATCTGAGCGCGTTTGACACTAGCGGTGAGCTTGTAGTGCGATGCGAACGCCACCAAGTAGCCGCCAAAGCAGGCAGCAGAGACGACCGTGGCCATACTGCCCACAGCCACGGCCAGTCCTGAACTTGCCGGCGCTAGGCCGCCAAGAGCCACCACAGCACCAGTCGGTCCTACGCCTGCACCAATCTGCAGCAGCAGGGCGAGCGACAGCCAGCGTTTGCCAGCGGCGTGGCGCGTAGCTACCAAGCAGCGTGATATCCCATACAAGTGTGCCCCGTAGCCCAGTCCCGCCGTAGCGATAGCCAGGGTCGCCACCCAGCCATCCGGTAGTGGCTCTCCTAACAGGGCCGTGCCGATGGCTCCGGCCATGACGCCAATGAACGTCAATGGTCCCAAGACGATCGCGGCGCAAACCCAAAGCAGCCCTGCACGAGTTGACTCGACCCGCGCATCGCCGCATTCCAGTGCGGGCGGAGCGTTCTGATCAACCGCCTCCGGCGAGGCGAAGGGGTTGGCGTTCATTCAATCGAGCCAGTCCTTCGCTTCCAGCCGCTCGGGGACGTAGGTCTCGGTGACGTAGCTGATGTCCTTCGAGATGAGCGACTCGACCTCCAGCTTGAAGTCGTTCTTGAGCATCCGATTGATCTCGCTCTGCCACTTGGGCTTCTTCTCGAACCACGGGTACTTGGCGACCTGCTTCGCCCGCTTCTTGTCGCTGTCGGTCAGCGTGATTTTCACGTCGTCGGAGAGGTCGCAGCGGTCGAAGTCGATGCTCCGCAAGCCGAGGTACTTCGCCTCGGGGATCGCCATCCGCTGCGACTCGAACGCCAGGTTGATCGAGCCCTGCTTCAGCACGCTGTAGATGTAGTACCCCCACGGGTCGTTATCCAGCACACAGTAAACCGGCAACTTGAGCTCGTTGTGGAGGCGGAACAGCAGCCGCCGGACGCCGCGGGGCGGCTGGCCGCTGCCGTGGGTCAGGATGCAGTTGTGCGTCTCCCAGAAGCGGTCTTCGTTGAAGCGCTGCCAGACGGTTCCTTTCTCAACGTGCAGGATGAACTTCGCGTCGCACTTCTTGCGATCGAGTTCGATGATGTCCGGCTCCACGATCGATGGGATTGCGTAGCCGCCCGACCCCATACGCCGGCAGTCGATCACGTCGCCGCGATCGGTGAGCGTGATACTGCCGACCATCGCTCCGCGGTTCTCGGCGTACAGGTGAAGCTCTTCGCGGATCGAATTCAGCAGCACTTCGGTGTCTTCGATGATCGTGTCGCACTCGTTCTGATCGTCGAAGGTGTTCTCCTTCGTGTTCTCGATGGTGTGCTTGAGCATGTAGAACAGGCCCCGCAAGCTGGTGGTCTTGCCTTCGTCGAGCAGCCGCTTGCAGCCGCTGGCGACCAGCATGGTTCGCATGTAGGCCTTGGCCTGCGAGAGATCGAAGAGCTGCCGGCGGTTTTTGCCGCTGCCCATCTCGATGATCCGCTTCCGCGGCGAGTAACGCACGTTGCTGAGGGTGCGGCTCGGGATGTCGACGTACGGGTCGCGTTTCTTGCTGGCCGCCGCCACCACGCCGTCCGCCAGGCCGCGGAGGGCGAGCATCGTCTTCTTGTCCCGCGGCGAGAGCTTAACGGGCTTCTTAGCGACCTTCTTGGCCGGGGTCTTCTTCTTTGCCATGTTGTGTTGCGTGGTTGGGTTGTCTCGCAGAGACGCGGAACCGCAGAGGTCTACGTGTCGCTATTGTGGTCGTCGTAATGGCCGCTGTCCTTGCCCGATACGGTCCGAAGATGGAGCAAAAGGAACGCGAGCATGAGAATCGAAACCGATAGAAGCGTGTAGGGAAATAGTTGACGATCGACCCACGCTGGTGTTGATTCGAAATCGATCGGATCCCAAAGCAAGAGGCGGAGGCTTAACGCCAAGAGGCCCACTGTGCTAAGGACTCCGAGCAGGTATTCGATCAACTCGAAGAGTCTTGTCACTTAGTGGAATCTCTGCGTCTCTGCGTCTCCGCGAGACGCTAGTTGAGTGTTGGCGTTGTCGCTGTGTCTCGGTGCTCACGCAGGTGCATGCCCAGGTCGAACCAAGTCTTGCCGATCACCAGCAGGATGAGCAACCAGATCGGCGAGCCGAGCGTGAACGTCAGGAAGCCGCTCAGGACGATCGCGACGTGCAGCACCACCACACGGCCGTAGGGCTGCATCATGAGCAGCGGCGGCGCGGTGCGGCGGTACTCGCCGCCGGCGAGGAAGTTCTTGAAGTAGGAGACCAGATGGCTCGCCGCCAGGCCGGTCGCGGCAAGCCAGAAGCCGGTGCTCTGGCTCGTCTCCCGGAGCGCTTGCGCGGGGTTGTCCATGCCGACGCCGCCTTCGAGCCCGCCGCCTAGCAGCACCACGACGAACACGCCGTGCACCAGGCAGAAGAGCCCGTAGTGAACGGTGAAGAACGGGACGAAGAACAGCTTGGTCGTCTGCATCGCGCTCTGGCCCCAGCCGGACGTGCGGTCGATCAGGGCTTTTGCCTGCATCTTGTCCGTATCCGAAAAGCCCGCCACGCTCTTCTCGACCGCCGCGTCAAGCTGCTCGGCGTCGGGCCAGCAGGTGAGCATCTTCAGCACGTTGATCACGCCGATGACGACGTTCTCAAGCCAGTACAGGATGACGACGTCAAACGCCTTCCAGTTAAGAAACAGCACGCCAAGCAGCGGCAGCCCATTGGCGACCAGCAGCGACGCGACGCTGACGCGGTGCTGCTGGAGGTCGCTTGGGCGGATGGAGGGAAAAAACTGACGGGGCATTCGGCAATGCTCAGCGGCCTTGCTCAGCGTTTGCGATAGATCGACAGTGCGAACACCCGAACCCGATGCAGTCGATCCGTTATGCGGAAGTGGATTGTCAGAGGGAGCTTCGTAAGAACTCGGACGAGGCCAGACTCCCGTGATTCGCCCAGGGCCAATGCATTCTGCCGCAGCGAATCGTCAAGCTGTTCGACTGCTTCCGCAATCTGACCCGCGTAGTCCATGTCGGCAGCCGCGATCGCGGCGTCAACGTCCTTCGTGATCTCGGCGTCCCACGTGACAACGAAAGTCACGACCTGCTCCGCAAGTGCTGTAACAGCTCCTCGGTTGTCATCGTTGGGCCGTCGGAGTGCATGCGGCGCTGATACTCCTCGTCGCTAAGCTCGGGTGTGATCGGCACCCATCCATCAAGCGAGTCTTCTTTGTGCGGGAGCACTCGGCCGAGCAGCTTGCCTGATTCGTCGATAAGCTCGACAACTTCACCCGAAGCGAGCAGCTTCTTGCGGGTTTCTTCGTCGATTGTGATACGGACCATCTCGGTATCTCCGGTTTATCGTGCCACCCGTAGTGTACCGCGCTGGACGGTCAGGCGTTACGCTTCCGCCTCTTCACCCACCGCTTCGGGCGCCGTCACCACGCGGTTGATTGCTGCCTCGTGGTGAGCGGGATTTACGATTAGCACGTTCTCGCCCAGGTTCATCTCTTCGGGGTTCTCCTCGATCCTCCGCCCGCGGTCGTCGAGCTTGGTGTCGGCTTCGGCGGTTCGTTTCTCGGCGACCTTCACCAGTTGCTCGTAGAGCTCTTTCTCCTCGGCGGCGTTGATCACGCTCACGGCGCCGGCGACTTCCTTGAGGTAGCGCAGGAACACCTCGCGGCGGTCGGCCTGCTGCTTCACCTTCTGCCGCCGGCGGAGGAACATGCCGAGCTTGCGGCCCACGGCCTGCAGGCCGAGGCGAATCTCCTTCTGGATCTCCGGGTAATGGGCGATCGCCTCTTTGCTCTCGCTGGTGAACGGCACCCACACGCTGGCGATGTGCACCATGAGCGTCACCGGGCCCTTGGGCATGGCGCCGCGGGACTGGCTGAGGCCGTAGCCGCGCCAGTTGGTGCCGATCACCGTCTGCGTCACCGCACAGGCGCCGTGCTGGAACTGAAGCGGCACGCGGTTAGCGTAACGCAGGATCTCCATCTGCTGCCCCTCGGCGACGTTGATGTTCTTCATCGTGTCGAAGAGCTTCTGCCGCTCTTTGGGCTTGAGCGCCTGCGGCGTCTGCCGGGTCTTGAGGGCGGCAGCCTTGACGATCTTGTCCGCCCCCTCGGCGCCGAGGCCGTTGAACGTGTGGATGAGGAACTGCCGGATGGTCCGCGTGTCGGTCTCTTCGAGCAGCTCGAGCAGCAGGTCCATGGTGATGTTCTGCGTCGGTGCCGAGCCGCCGTACGCCAGGCCGACCTCGATCTGGAACGGGTTGCCCCGATAGACCGAAGGCGGACGCGTTGCCGCCGTGTAGAACTCGCCCGGCACAACGTGGTGCAGGCCCTTTAGGATCAGGTCTTCGCCGATCGGGCAGATGCAGTTCGTGTCCGGCTGCGAGATTCGCGTTTCTTGAATGGCGCCGAACAGGGCGTCGACCTTCGGCCGCTCAACCTTGTGAACGTTCACCCGGGCGCTGACCTTTGACTTCTCACACAGCTTGCGAGCCACCGCCGGCGTGACGCGTGAAAACTTGGTGCGGAGGAACTCGCTGACGCTCATGGCCTCGCTCTCTTCGAGCATCTGCGCCAGCCGGCCGAGCTCCACGCCGTACGGGTGCGGCTTGATCTCCTTGGCCTCTGGCGGAAGCTGCTCGGCGCTGCGCTCGTAGTCGTACTGGTAGTTGTCCGGGTCGAGGTAGTGCAGGCGGATGTGCGGGTTGGCGATGGCCGTCTGTTCCAGGTACTCGTCCACGCTGCCGCGGCCGCGGACGAACTTGGCCGCCAGCTCGATGGTGACCCGGGTGCCGTGCGGCTGATCGACCCATTCGATGCCGTGCTGCTCGATGTACTTGGCGCCCTTCTCGCCGGGCGGGATGTCGACGCCCTCGCCCTTGCCGTTGAGGATCTTGGGCTGATTCTTCTTGGTGTCGATCTGGATCTCGTAGTAGTGCGCGGGTTTGCGCACGGAGACCTTGGAGATGATCTTCACCGGGGCGCCGGTGGTCTGCACGCCGTACATGCCGGCCGCGGAGATGCCGATTCCCTGCTGACCCCGGCTCTGCCGCAGGCGGTGGAACTTGGAGCCGTACAGCAGCTTGCCGAAGATGAGCGGGATCTGCTTCTTGAGGATGCCGGGCCCGTTGTCCTGGATGCCCACGCGGTAGCGGCCGCTGGTGGTGGGCTGAATGTGAACCCAGATCTCGGGCAGGATGCCCGCCTCTTCGCAGGCGTCCAGCGAGTTGTCCACCGCTTCCTTGACGGTAGTCAGC
>JBCDJN010000021.1:0-55065 GCA_039414355.1 Planctomycetota bacterium
ACAACTTCTCGCGGAGGTTCGGTCAGCACCCGGACAAGACTATCGAGGATGGATTCACCGTGATCTGGCGCCAGCTCAACATTGTCGCAGAGCCAAACGCCACACGGCTTGAGATGGCCCGAGCGGATCGAGCGAGCGGCGGGGCGTTCGCGTAAGCCTGCCTCGTAGTTCGCGAGTCGATGGGTCTGCGTCGGGTAGCGATGAGCCCGCTTAAAGCTCCGTGGCATGATAGGAGCGCCAGGCAGAGAGCCGGGCACGCCGCTCACTGCCGCACGATCTCCTCGCCCGCTACCGTGCTCAGGGCGCCGAGCCAGAGCCATCGGTCGTCGATCCGGATGTCGGGCGCCTGGTTCGGGTTGACGCCGGTGGCGGTCGCGTCCTGGCTATCGGCGAAACCCTCCACGTGCCCGTCGAGGAAGACAAAGTTGGTCACGCCGGGGTGCTCGCCGCCGAAGGCCTCATCGCTGCGATCGAGCGGGCCGTCGGCCAGGCCGTCCTCGGTCCCACGCAGGATCGTGTTGACCCGGTCGCCCGCCAGGAAGCACGTGTCGCCCTGCTCATAGTGAACCTGATTCGGGTCCCAGTCGTCCCGCTGCGGCGGAAGGTGCTTCTCGCCGACGGCGATCGTGGCGGAGAGTCCATCGGTCACCTGGCGGGCGCCGATGCGTGATCCGCTGAAGATCGGCCCGGCCAGCGTCAGGTCAACTTGGCCGTTAACAAAGTCGTTGCCCTCCATGCCGGTGTTCTCCTCGAGCCCGGCGTTGGCGGCGTAGTCGCCCAGCACTGCGGCGGCTTTTACGACGGGCGCCTGGCCGTCATTGTCAAAGTCCCGGTCGGCGGCGGGCGAGCGTCGGCTGGGGCAGGCGTAGATGGCGAGCGGCTTACGCATGGCGCCGGCGTTGATGTCGGAGTCAACCCGTTGGGTGCGATCGAAGGCGTCGAACACCGCCTGCTGCTCCAGGTACGGCAGGATCAATTGCGCCCACGAGACGGCGAACTGGTTCGTGCCTGTTCGGCCCGTGGGGAACTGGCCACGCGTGTCGTGGTAGTTCTGCAGCGCCAGGCCAATCTCCTTCATCTGCGCGGTGCACTGGTTGCGGCGGGCGGCCTCGCGGGCCGACTGCACCGCCGGCAGCAACAGCGCGATTAAGATGCCGATGATGGCGATCACCACCAGCAGCTCAACGAGGGTGAATGCGTTCCGTGGGTGTGATTTTCGCATGACGCAGGCGGGGGAGTGGGGGGCAGGTGGGACAGCGCGGGGCAGGGCGGTGGGCGATCGACTAGGTCTCGTAAACGATCCGCCCGTGGGTTTGGCTGCGGCTGATGCGGTCGGCGGCGTAGAGGCCGGCCAGGACGAACTCCACGCAGCTCGCGCGGACGGACTCGTCTTCGGAGGCGTTCACTTCGAACGCCTTGTCCCAAACAGCCGGCGCCCGGCGTAGCAACGCGGCGTAGTGGCTTGAGGGGAGCATGTCCCCTACTTCGACTTTGACGCCCTGCGAGAAGACCTCGGCGATGTCGGCCAAGCCGTGCTTGTCGACGTACTCGCCGAAGACCGTGCCAATCGCCTCGGCCAGAACGGCGTCCAGCACTTGGCGTTCGCTCATCTGGTGCGAGCCCATCAGGTCGAGCTCCAGCTTGCCGAGCGAGCTAGCATACAGGTGGCCAAGATCGCTAATCCGCGGCACGGCGACGTCCTCGCCCAAGATCGCCGCCCGGTGCTTGGCCGAGGCGATCATCGTCCGGTAGTTGGCGATCGAGAGCCGCGCTGAAACGCCCGACTCGTGATCGATAAACTTGCTGTTGCGCGCGGCCCGGCTGATCTCCTCGATCAACTCCTTCATGAAGTATGGCACGACGATCGATGGCCCCGTCGGCGCCGGAGCGTCCGCCTCGTCGTCCCCCTGGTCTCTGGCCCCTGGCCCCTGGCCCCTATCATCAACCTCCTGCTCCAAAATCTCGACACCCAGCCCTCGCTCAAGCGGATAGTGCGTGTGGATGATGGAGCCGATGCGGTCCTTGAGCTGCGGGATGACCTTGCCGCTGCGGTTGTAGGTGGCGGGGTTGGCGGAGAAGAGGATCATCACGTCGATGTCGAACTTCACCGGGTAGCCGCGGATCTGCACGTCGCGTTCTTCGAGGATGTTGAACAGGCCGACCTGCACCAACTCGTCGAGCTCCGGCAGCTCGTTCATGGCGAACAGGCCGCGGTGCATGCGGGGGATCAGGCCGAAGTGCAACGCCTCTTCGGCGCCCATGCTGACGCCGCCCACCAGCTTGGCGGGGTCGATCTCGCCGATGATGTCGGCAAACTTGGTGCCGGGCGCCAGCCGCTCCGCGTAGCGGTCTTCGCGCCGCCACCAGGCGATGGGCACCTCGTCCGCCGGCACGCCGGCGACAATCTGCTTGCCGCGGCGGGTGATGGGGTGGAACGGGTCGTCGTGCAGCGGGATCTTGCCGTCGTCCAGGTACGGAATCGCGTCGTCCAGGAACGAAGCGATCTGCCGCATCAGCCGGCTCTTGGCCTGCCCCTTCTCGCCGAGGAACAGCAGGTCGTGCTGGGCCAAGAGGGCGATGTTGATCTCGGGGATCACCGTCTCGTCGTAGCCCACGATGCCGGGGAACAGCTCTTCGCCGGCGGAGAGCTTCCGCAGGAAGTTGTCGTAGATCTCCTGCTTGACCGACTTGCTCTGCCAGCCGGAACTCCGCAACTCGGCGAGCGTGCGGGGGAGCGAAAGCGTGTCGAGCGACATGGCAAGCTTGGGTGGGCAGGTGGGAAGGGAAAATGCTCGCCGTGCGGCGGCCGATTATAGCGCGGGCGGGGCATGCGGACAGGCGCCGCGCTTCACCGGGTGGCGCCAAGCGGTAACAATGCCGGACAACGCCGTCCGCAATGGCCCAACGGAGAGAGCCCGATGTCGGAAGCCAACGAGTCAAGCGAACCGTCCGAGTCCGCGCCAGCCGGGGAAGCCTTGGGCAAGAACGGCGGGCCGGCGTCGTCGGTGCGCCTGCGGCTTTGGCCTGGTTTTGTCGCGGCGGGTTTGCTGTTGTTCTGCCTCACCGTGCCGCTCAAACTGAATCCAGAGTCCCCAAAGGCGTTCATGCCGCTAATGTTCGGCTCGATGGCCGCCTACACGGGAATGGCCGTCTGGTGGCTCTTCGCTAGTCGGGCGCCGATCCGCGACCGCTGGCTCGGCCTGGCCATCGTGCTTGGCGGCATCGGCATCGGCATGGGCTTCGCCTACCACCCGTCGCTGCAGTTCGAGCTTGGCGGCATGGCGATGCTGCTGTTCGTTACCCCGGCCATCTTGGTTGCGCCACTGGTCACGTTGCTTCTGACGCGGGGAATGGGCTGGCCGACATCCCGCCTTGTCGCCGCCGTGGTGACGGTCTTGATGCTCGTGGGCGTTGGCTTCGTGCGGTACGAAAACAGCAGCTCGCGTTTCGACCCAGACTTCTTTCCTCGCTGGCAGCCGAACAAGGAAGAACTGCTGCTGGCGAGCCTGAATGAGCGGCCGGCGCTCGAAGCGGAGTTTGAGCCCGCGGAAGAAGGCATCACGCTGGGCGAGGACGATTGGCCCGGTTTTCGCGGCCCGTTCCGCGACGGGCTGACCGAGCCCGGCCAGCTTGCCGCGTCGTGGGAAGCCTCGCCGCCCGAGCGGCTGTGGGCGCGGGCCATCGGTCCGGGGTGGTCGTCGTTCTGCATCGTCGGCGGGTTGGCGATCACGCAAGAGCAACGCGGCGCCGACGAGTGCGTGGTGGCCTACGACGCCGACTCCGGCGAGCAGGTTTGGGTGAACAAGGTCGAATCGCGATTCGAAGAATCGGCCGCCGGCCCCGGCCCGCGGGCGACGCCCACCTTTGACGACGGCGCCCTGTACACCTGCGGCGCCGAGGGCGTGGTGCAGAAGCTCGACGCGGCGACCGGCGACGTCATATGGCAGAAGTACCTCTTCACCGACGAAGACCGCGGCTGGCAGGGCGAATCGTCGCAGGAGGTGTTGCCGATGTGGGGCTTCGCCAGCTCGCCGCTCATGATCGAGCAAGACGGCGGCCCGAAGCTCGCCCTCGTCTACGCCGGCAACCCCCAGCCCGAGAGCGAAGAGGCGGGCAGCGTCAATCGTTCGGTCATCGCCTTCAACGCTGAGAACGGCGACGTGGTGTGGGCGAAGGGCGTTGGCTGGCGTGGCTACAGCTCGGCCCATCTGGCGACGCTGCTCGGCGAGCGGCAGGTGCTGATGTGCACCAACGTCGGCCTCGAATCGCTCGACCCCGCCACGGGCGAGCGGCTGTGGTTCTTCGAGTGGTCCATCGGCGAGTTCGGCCGCGTCAACCAGCCGACGGTCTTGGATGAGAGCACCGTGGTCCTCTCCGCCGGGTACGACTCCGGCACGATGGTCGTCGGCGTCAGCCGCGACGGCGACGCGTGGTCTGCCAAGGAGCAGTGGAAGCAGCCCAGCACCAACCTGGTGCCGTACTTCAATGACATTGTCGCCTACGAGGGCTACCTGTACGGCATCCACAAGAAGTACCTGGTCTGCATCGACCTGGAGACCGGCAAGCCGACCTGGCCGCGGAAGTCCAAGCGGAAGTCGCAAGTGGGCAACGGCCAACTGGTGCTCGACGCCGAGTCGGGCCACCTGCTGGTAACGACCGAAGCAACCGGCGAGGCGCTGCTGATCAAGGCCCAGCCGGACGACCTAGAGATCGTCAGCCGCCTGCGGGCGCTGGAGCCCGAGGAATCCAAGCCCGGCAAAAACTGGAACCACCCCGTCGTAACCGGCGGCCGGCTGTACGTGCGGAACGGGGTAGAGGCGGCGTGCTTTGAGCTGCCGGGGGAGTAGTGGAACCGGTTGGACCCAGCGCTGGCTCGCATCTAGGGTCGCTCGCAACGGCTGCTCCCTTGTAGTTGTGAGAGTCTCTGGGGATGCGCCGAACGATGAATCCTGTGCACTTTCGGACCCGTCGGTTCTTGGCACGTGATCAGCCGTTATCGTAGGCGATACACTGCTATGAGCGTAGATTTCGATCCGGAAAGCTCACACAGGTGCTTATCAGTAGACCCTTGTCTCAATCCAAACCATGGCCAACGCTCCGAAAGAGCTGAGAACACGTATCCGGAAGCTGCTCGATCGTCTCGTGCAATCGCGTCGTCTCAGCAATGAAGACCAGGAGGTGATCGGTGACGAGGTTGCCGCCGAGGCTCGTAAACTGCCGCGTGATGGAGTCCTTGATGCGCTAGACAACGCAACGGGTCGCAGCGAAAGCCGACGCAAAGAGGCTGTCTATCTGCTTTCGGAATGGACCGATTCGCCCGCCGTCGTGGACCGCATCGGTGAGTGGATTAGCGACCGTGATCACCAGTGGCGAAGTCTGCTGATTCAAACGGTCGGGCGAGACGGGCTGACTCAATTGGCACCACATCTCAGTGGCATTATTGAACATGATCGTGATGAAATCTGCAGGGATATGGCGATTCATGCGGCTGCAAAACTGCGGGCCGATGAATGTTTGCCCGCGTTGCTTCGCCTTGCAGATCAAGACGATCCTAGCCTGACGTGGCGTTTAGCAACTGCACTCTCATCCTACGCAACCGAGGAATGCCGACCGCGCTTGAGGAAATGGTTCAGTGATCATTCTCTCACAAAATCGACGCGCATATTTGCCGCTTGGGGGCTCGGAAAGCTTGGCGAGCAAACGGCGATAGACTACTTGATCGAGATGCTAGATGACCCTGACGAACGTGGTGACAATTACTTCAGGCCGGGCGATTCAATTCGTGCTGCACAGGCGATATGCGATATCCGCGGATGGGAATTTGAATGGGACAAGTCATTCGTGTCGAAGACAAGAGACCTAGTGTTGAATGCCAAGAGCAATGCATAACAGTCGCTTGAACGTGGAGCCGTGGACAGCACGTTTTCGAGTAGGAGAGGCAATTGCGGCGGCCCGGTTTTCGAGATCATTAGCCTGCAAAGAGTAACACTCCGACGCTGATGGCGGGATCGGCCGATGTACAAAGCAGGCGTCGTCCTGGGCAGTCAAGACGCGTCGGCGTGAAACGCTTGGGCATCCTCAGCCGATGAGGCCGAAGGTGCTCAACGACTGGGTGCTATCGGCCGTCCTAGAGGGTTGGACGGAGCCATCTTGTCCCAGCACGTGACCTCGCGGAGCACCGAATCGAGTTCACGCCCCTCTAGCCAGCTCTCGGTGAAGCACCGGATGCGTTCAAGTCCGGCGGTCACAACGCAAGCGTGCTCACGAATGCCGTATACGCGACCTAATCGAATCCGATCCTCTCCTTTGAGCGGGCGTACTTCCCAGCACTGGGGCAGCCCGCGACTGAGCCTTCCGCGTTGAATGAAGGTCACCCCTCGTTCGCCGCGGCAAAGCGAGAAGCACGTCCAGTGGCTGTCAGCATCAACACTTCCTCCGGCGGCTAGAACGCCTTCGAAGAAAGCGGCGAATTCCTCGCTGTCATCGAGGACTGGCGTGGGATCGTCAAACTCATCGGGCCATCTCAAAGCGTTTACAATGCCCCTCAGAGTCACCGGGTCACGTAACCATAGGCGAACACAACTCGCCGCTAGAAGTCCCGGAGTAAGTCTGTCTTACGCGAGCAGCCTCGGCGTAAAACACCGACGCTTGTTCCACGTGACGCTATCCGGCAAACGAGGCGTCGGCTTTGGAGGGGAGGCGACCACCGCGAGTTCCGCTTCGTGTCCAATGCCTTGGCGAATCGCAGCGTTTACCAATCACTGCATCACGTCCTTTGCTTCGATGCCGCCGCTCGCCGGGGCGAGCGGCGGCTGAGCACCGCTTAGCTCTTGCCCACCAGGGTCTTGATCATGGTGGCCACGTCGCCGGTCAGGTCGATGCCCTCGTTCAGGGCTTGCAGTTCGTCGGTGAGCTCCGCCGCCGCGGCGGTGTACTCGCGGGTGACCGACCCGGCGGTCAGGATGGCGCCCGAGGTGTCCGAGACGAAGGCGAACTTGAGCAGCGGGACGCCCCACTTGTTGATCGCCTTGGCGGCGCCGTGGATGTCACCCTCTAGCTTGCCAAGGATCGTGGTGTAGTCCGCCAGCAGCGTCTTGCCCTCCCGGTAGTCCCCGGCGGACGTGGCCGCCTTCTCGACGAGCGAGCCGACCATCTCCCCGAAGCGGTCGATCTTCTTCTCCGTCTTGGCGAGGGCCGTCTTGACCTTTGGCGACGACTTGGCGGCCGCTTGGCTCTTGCGGAGCTTGCTCTTGAGCCCCTTGATCTCACGGTGCGCGGTATCGATCTGCTTGCCGAGCTTCACGGCGTTCTCGTGCACGCCCTTGAGCTTGAAGCCGAAGTCGCGCACCTTCTTCCCGACGGTGGTGACCGTGCTTGTGCGGTAACCGGTGAGCGCCTCCAGGGCCTGCCCGCCGGATTCGATCGCGCTGGCGGTATTCGGCTCCTTGAACCGCTTTTGCAAGGCGACCAGTTCACGGTCGATTTCCTTGCGCAGGTTTTGGGCGCTCTGCCACATGTCCTTGATGGCGTAGAGCACCTCGGCGCCGTTCTTGATCGCTGCTCCGGCGCCCATGATGGTGCCGACTCCGGTCCAGCCAGCCGCCACGGTGGTGGTGATGCCAACCCCCGTGCCGATCACCTTGCCGGCGATCTTCACGCGGCACTTGAGCTTGTACTTCCGGTAGTCCGCCTTGTCTTTGCAGTAGGTGTTCCAGACTTCTTGCACCGCCTTCGCGGCGCCCGTCTCGTACTTCGTCTCGAATCGGTCGTAGGCGGCGGCGATGGGCTTGGCGGCCCCGTCAGGCGTCGTCTTGCCGGACGTGAGGTCGCCGTCGATCGTCTTCAGCTCGGCGCCGAGCGTCTTGGCTTCGCGCTTGCCGACCTCGTACGCGGCGTCAAAGAACTCTTGCCTCAGGGTGGCGTTCTTGCTGGCATCGGCGCCGCCCTTGCCGGTCACGGTGACCATGACGCGGTACTGCCCCTTGGACCCCAGGTGGTCGAACTTGAAGCGGTGGACCTTGAGCAGCGTGTGCGTGACGTCCCAGTGGTTCAGCTCCCACTCCAGGTCGGTGATCTTCGAGAGGTCGACTTTCTCGGCAGCCGACAGGAGCGACTCGCAAGCCGCCCGGAGCTTCGCGGCGTGCGCGGCCACCTCTTCGCCCACGGTCTTGTACCAGGCGATGAGCTTCTTGGCGCCCTTTTCGCCGTGGTTCTTCTTGACCTCCGCCGCCTTGGCCCGCGTCTGCCGTTTGAACTCCTGGGCCCGCTCGTTGTAGAGGTCGAGCTGCTTGAACGCCGTGTCCAGGGCCTTGTACTTGGTGACGACGTCCGACTTCTTGCTGATGGCCTTGGCCAAGTCGGAGTAGACGCCGCTGATCTTCGAGACCAGGGCGCTCATCACGTCGACGCTCTTCTTGACGGTTGTTGCCCCGCCCAGCTTCTCGGTCCAGACCGCGGCGACATCAATGCCCGCGGCGTCGACTTTCACCTTCTTGAGAGCGGCGAGGCTGGCGGCGGTGGGGAACGCGGGGATCTTGGCGGCCATGGGAGGCTCCGGCTGCTGGCGGGCGGGTGGGGTGCACACGCCCGGCGATTGGCGTGCTCACCAACCAGATGTCGCGGCCACCGCGACGCCTTGCAGTTCGCCAAAGTTTCCGCGCCTACGCTGGGAAGAAAAGGCCAAGATCCCGGCGAGCGGCTCAGCGTTTAACTTCGTCCATGAACTCAACATCCCCGCTCTTCAGCCGGTAGTAGGCCGGGATAACCTGCAGCTTTGAGCCGCGGATGACTAGCGATCGCGCGCACAAGTCGAAGGCGTTCAACCAGTGCTGAGGCCTACAGCCCGAAGAAGTCACCTCGGGCGTACGGGTTCGACCAAAACTGAATGAGAGATCGAAAGATATTGGCCAGTGCCACGCTGCAAACCAGCGGTGGCAACAGTGCAACGAACTTGATTCCTGAGGTTGGCCCGCTCATCGTCCTGAGCGAGTATCGGATCGCGTATAGAGCGGCGACAGCGGGCAGAACGTCGCCAGTAAGTGAGATAAAGGGGCCCCCAGGTATAATCCGGGGAGCCGTCCCGCCCAGCAGCAGGGCAACAAAAGACAACGCTAGCGCTCGACCAAGGAAATGCCGTTGGGGCATCCCTCGCAGCAATGGCGCGCTATCGGCTTCAGCCGTCGGTGACTCGAATGGGTTGTCCATCGAATCCAAGTGCGATTCGGATCAATTGCGGGGCCATGCCTCCAACCGCGGTCCTATCCTCCTTAGGCGCCGCCGAATGTTCAGCGTTCGATTGCGTCCATGAACTCAACATCCCCGCTCTTCAGCCGGTAGTAGGCCGGGTAGATCGGCAGCTTTGATTCGCGGATGATCTTTGAGCGGGTGCACAAGTCGCGGGCGGCCAACCGGGCGTTGGCTCGGACGTAGCCCGCCATCTCGTCTTTGCCACGCGGCTTCGTTTCCAGCGCCGGCATGATGTGCCCCACCAAGTGCTGCAGCGCCGGGCTGTCTGCCGCGTTGTGGTTGTCCTTCACCTCGGTCGCCGCCTTCACGGCGCCGCAGCCCTCGTGGCCCAAGACAACAATGCCTTGCGCCGTTAGCCGACCACTCTTGTCCTTAATCGCGGACGCGGCGTACTCGATGCTGGCGATCGTCGACGCGTTGGCGATGTTCCCCGCCACGCGAGCGACGAACAAATCGCCGATGCCGGTGTCGAAGACCAGCTCCGGGGTCACCCGACTGTCAGCGCACGAGAGGACGATGCACCACGGCCGCTGGCCGTTCTGATCATCCGGCGCCCAATACTCGCGGCACTTCTTGTGCTGGTTGGGGTGCTCGAGATTGCCGCTCTTGTACCGGCTGTTGCCCAATTCGAGGCGTTCGCGCGCCTTCTTCCACGACTTGATCGAGTCGTAGTCGCACTCACGGGGCGGCTTGTCGCTCACCTTTTTTGACTTCTTTGCCACGTTAAGCCTCTCTGGTGCTCGAGTGAGTTGTGGATCGCCGTGCGTGCGGCTCGTGTTGAGTTTACTTGGCGTGGATTGGCGGTCGCAATCGACAGGCCGCTAGACGTGGCAGCTAGACGTGTAGGCCCCGAGGGTCGGCAGGGTTCGGCCAGTGGCGTGAGCCATCGGAATCGAAGCTCATTCGGAGTCCCGCTCCAGCTCCGCGAGCAGCCGGGTGTAGGCCTCGCGTTCTTCGCTCACCACCACGTCGGCGCCCAGGGCGGCGAGCTTTCTCGTGCGGCTCTCGAAGCGGCAGCGGACAATCATCTGCGTGCTCGGGTTCAGCCGGCGTGCTTGGCGGACGATCCGCTCGGCCGCCTCGTCGCTGGAGACCGCCACGACAATCAGGCTGGCGTGGTCGGCGCCGGCGGTCTGCAGGGTGGAGGGCTCCGAGCCGTCGCCGGCCAGAGTCTTCATGCCCGCTTGGGAGAACGGGTAGAGGTTCATCGGGCTGCGGTCGATCACCGTCACGTCCACGCCGCGGGTCTCCAGGTGGCTGGCGAGCTGCGTGCCAACCGGCCCGGCGCCAACAATCACGGCGTGCTCAACCTGCTCCGCCGGGCGCCGGCCGCCGCCCTCCGCCGGCGCCTCGCCCTGCATGCCGGTGAGCTTTAGCCCGGCACGCAGCAGCACCGGCGTGAGCAAGAGCGTGAGGAAGGCGATCACCGAGAACGCGCTGTGGGCGTCGTCGCTAACCAAGCCGGCGCGTCGGGCAACTTCAGCGAGCACAAAGGCGAACTCACCCACGTGCGCCAGCCCCAGCCCAACGCCCACCGACGCCCGGCGGCTGAGGCCCGTCGCCAACACCGCCACGGCGCCCGCGGCGGCTTTGAGCAGGATCAACGCGGCAGCCATGCCAACGAGCGTCAGCGGCGAGCGCAGCAGCACGCCCACATCCACCAGCAACCCCAAGCCGACGAAGAAGACGACGGCGAAGACCTCACGAAACGGCAACACCAGCGCATCGACCTGCGCCGACCACCGGTTGCCGCCAAAGCACAACCCGGCGGCGAGCGCCCCCAGCGCCGGCGGCAGGCCGGCGTAAGCGGCGCCGAGCGTCGCCAGGCCGAGCACCACCACCGTCAGCAGCACCACCAGCTCCGGGCTGCGGTACGCGGCAAGCTGCGGCACCACCACTTCGCCCAGCAATCGCCGCGCGGCGATCACGGCCACGACGAAGCCAATGGTCTTCGCCGCGAGCCAAGCCAGTTCGCCCGCGCTTTGGCCGGTGCCGGTCGTGAGAAGCGGCACGAGCAGCAGCAGTGGCACCAACGCCACATCTTGAAACAGCAGGATGCCAATCGCGCGGCGGCCGTGCGGCGTGGAGGACTGACCGAGCTCGGCAAGCGTCTTGAAGACAAGCACTGTTGAGCTGAACGACACCGCCGCCGCCATCAACGCCGCTGCCGGCCACGAGAGGCCGAGCGACTTGCACACCAACGCGGCGGGCAGCGCGACCAGCCCCATCTGCGTGGCGCCGCCGACTGGCAGCCGCCAGGCGAGCGAGCGCAGCTCGCCGATGGAGAACTCCAGGCCAACGCTGAACAGCAGCAGAAAGACGCCCGCCTCGGCAATGAGCTCCACTTCGTGCCGGTCGCGTCCCACCCAGCCGAGCGCGCCGCCGCCGAGCAATGCGCCGATGGCCAAGTATCCAAGGATCGCCGATACGCCCAGCCGCCGGCACACGACGCTCGCCAACAGCCCGGACGCCACGATCAGCAGCAGGTCAATCAGAAACTGGTCGGGCTCGGGCATGCGGGCGGTTGGCGTGCGGCGCGAGGGGAAGACTTCGGCTTATCGACCCTACTGCGCGAAGGCACAAAGCCGGCCAACCGGAGGCCGGGTTCTGGCCGGCACGGCGCCGGAGCAAGGGTCAATCTGCCGCGCAGTAATCGGCAAGGCTCGCACAAGTGATAGCACATCAACCCCGCGTTGTAGCCCGCCAGAGACTGCTTGCCGCAAGTCTCGCGATACCATCGCTGCTTGGTGGAAATTGGCCTTGTTTGTTTCCGTTGCTTGGAACAAATTACGGATGCTCTTGATGAGCATCGATGCATGGATAGGACTTCCAGCGGGCTTGCCGTCCAAAGACGGGCCCGCTCCTAAGACTGGGCGCATCTGATTGTCGCGACTCGGCGTCTCTTCGGAGCGTCGCTGTTCGCCGCCCAGGAAGTCGTTGGCTCGCCGACCCACTCAAGCTGCAAGAGCTTGGGCGACGCCGCGGAAAGGAGACCCCATGCTGGTGCTTTCCCGCAGGGAAGACGATCGGATTCTGTTCCCCGGCTTAGGGATCAGCATTCACATTTTGCGGATCGCGGGGAACAAGATCCGCGTTGGGGTGGACGCCCCGCCCGAGGTGAAGGTTCTCCGCCACGAACTCCGCTCGCACACCGACAAGCCGGCACGATCGACCAGGCTGCCGCAGCAGGAGCAATCCGCGCGGCGTCGTCGCAAGGCCGCCGAGCCGCTTACCGAGCTTGGCGAGCTGTGCGACCGCGACCTGCCGCGCGACGCTGAGCGGGCGGTGCTGGATATCTTCCGCCGGCTGAAGGCGATCGACGAGGGCGGCGACGGGCAGGGCGCAGCCGGCGCGAAGCGAGCGCTGCTGGTAGAAGACAACGTGAACGAAGCGAAGCTGCTGGCCAGCTACCTTCGGCTAAAGAAGTTTGACGTCGACGTAGCCGCGGACGGCTACGCGGCCTTGGACTACTTGGAAGCGAACCATCGGCCCGACATGGTGCTGATGGACATGCAGATGCCACGGATGGACGGGGCGACGGCGATCCGCCGGATGCGGGCCGATAAACGCCAAGAGGGCTTGAAGGTGTACGCCGTCAGCGGCGCCGACCCGGCCGACTACGGGCTCCGCGTTGGGCCCGACGGAGTCGACGGGTGGTTCCCCAAGCCGCTCGACCCCGAAGCCCTGGTCTTCCGCATCGCCTTCGACGAAGAGGGCGTTCTCGCGGAACGCGGGGCAAAACCGGGCCACCCCCAAGGAGTGGCCTGACCTGGCAAGCGCGCCTGACCGTTGAGCCATCACGGAGTTTGGCTGACTGAGTTCTGGCGGGCCAACAATTCCGGTCGCACCGCACCTCACCGCGGCTGTGGCCGGAGTCGGACGGCATGGAAGCCGCGAGCCGCACGGAAGCAACACTGTGGTCCGGGGGGGCGGGACGCATGCGTCCCGCCCCCGCTCTTTTTTCGACTCCAGCCGGGAGCCGGCGAGATCGCTCGCGGTCGAGGCCGTCGCCGCACCTAGCTGCTGCTGCTCGGTCGCGGTCGAGAATGGTCGTCTTCGCAGCTCTCTAGAAACTGGCGAAACTCGTCTAACTGGTCTCGAAAGTGCAGAAACCATAGCCCCATCGCCGCAACCGCGATCGCATCTTGGTCGCCTGCGTCAGGACGCGACGCCGCGATCTTTCCGAGGTGATTGCACAGGGACTCTATGTCATCGAGTAGGGCTGCATTCATAGTAAGCTCCGAATCGTAGTCGGCTGTTATCCGGCGCCGCGTCATTCGCGGTCGAAAATCTGACACATCGTTGGATGTCTGCTGCAGTGTCAGACTACCGGAGCCCACGCCCGTCAGGCGATCTCGTCGCGGAGCCGCGCGTAGGCCGAGTAGACGCAATGGACTCCACCAAGCAGGCCGACCACGCCGCCGAGGCGGTTCATCAGGCCATCAATGCCGATCGCGCCGAGGACGGCGAACAGCACGCACGCCGCGGTGAGCCACACAAAGAGCTGCCGGAGGCTGAATCGGTGGCGAGCCGGCTGTGTTGAGGGTTGGTCGGCGATGGCGTCCTCGGCTCGCTAACCCACGCCCGCGGCCATGCGTTGGTACGTGGCCCACTGCTCGTCGATGTCTTGCTGGGCGAGCTCGTAGAGCTGCTTGGCCCGCTCGGGGTCGCTTCGGGCGATCGCGGCGAAGCGGCCTTCGGTTGCCGCCAGCTCCTCGAAGCTCGTCGTTGGCTTCTTGCTGTCGAGCCGGAACGGGTTCTTGCCCTCGCCGGCCACGCGGGGGTCGTAGCGGAACAGCGGCCACAGGCCGGCGTGCACCACCTCCTTCTGGTGGCTCATGCTCGTGGCCATCTCGATGCCGTGGGCGATGCACTGGCTGTAGGCCAGCACCAGCGACGGGCCGCGGAAGCTCTCCGCCTCGTGGAAGACCTTCACGGTTTGCTGCGGGCTGGCGCCCATGGCGACTTGGGCCACGTAGGCGTTGCCGTACGACATGGCGACCGCGCCCAGGTTCTTTCGGCGGGCGGGCTTGCCGGCGGCGGCGAACTTGGCCGTCGCCGCACGCGGCGTCGCCTTGCTGTTCTGGCCGCCGGTGTTGGAGTAGACGCCCGTGTCGAGCACCAAGATGTTCACGTCGGCGCCGGTGCTCAGCACGTGGTCGAGCCCGCCGAAGCCGATGTCGTACGCCCAGCCATCGCCGCCGACGATCCAGACGCTTTTGGCCACCAGCGCGTCGGCCGCGGCAGAGAGGTCGCGGGCGGCGGGGTGGTCGATCGAAGCGAGCGCCTCGCGGAGTGTCGCCACGCGGGTGCGCTGCGCGGCGATGGACGCCTCGTCGGAGTTGTGCTCGCTCTTGATCTGGTCGACCAGTTGCGGATCGAGCAAATCGGCGACTTGGTCGAGCAACTCCTCGGCGTGGGCGCGTTGGTGGCCGATCGAGAGCCGCATGCCGAGGCCGAACTCGGCGTTGTCCTCGAACAGGCTATTGGCCCACGCGGGGCCGCGGCCCTCTTCGTTGGTGGTCCACGGCGTGGTGGGCAGGTTGCCGCCGAAGATGCTGGAGCAGCCCGTCGCGTTGGCCACCAACGCCCGATCGCCGAAGAGCTGCGTCATCAGCTTCAGGTAGGGCGTCTCGCCGCAGCCCGCGCAGGCGCCCGAGTACTCGAAGAGCGGCTGCAAGAGCTGCGAGCCTTTGACGGTGTCGGTCCGCGCGGCGACGCGGTCAAACTCCGGCAGGCCGAGGAAGAACTCAAAGTTCTTCCGCTCCTGCTCGGCGTGCTCCGCCTTGGGGAGCATGTCGATCGCCTTGTGGCCCTCGACGGTCTTGCTCTTGGCGGGGCAAACATCCACGCAGACGCTGCAGCCGGTGCAGTCGTCCGGCGCCACTTGGATGGTGACGCGGTAGCCTGGCAGCTTCTTGTCCTTCCACTCAGTGGAAGCGAACTCGATGGGCGCCTCGGTCAGTTGGTCTTCGGCGAAGACCTTGGTGCGGATCGCGGAGTGCGGGCAGACGAACGAGCAGAGCCCGCACGCGATGCACAGCTCCGCGTCCCAGATGGGGATCTGGTGGGCGATGCTCCGCTTCTCGTACCGCGACGTGCCGACGGGGAACGTGCCATCCACGGGCAACGCGCTCACCGGCAGCAGGTCGCCGCCGCCGGCGATGAGGTTGGCGGTGACGTGCTCCACAAAGTCGGTGTCGGCGCCCACGACCGGCGGCAGCAAACCGGTTCGGCTCGTGACCTCGGCGGGCGTTGGCACCGGGTGAAGGCCGGCCAGCGCGGCGTCGACCGCGGCGAAGTTCTTCTGCACCACGTCCTGGCCACGCTTGCCGTAGGTCTTCTCGATGGACGACTTGATCAGCTCAATCGCCTGGTCCTGCGGCAGCACGCCCGAGAGCGCGAAGAAGCAGGTCTGCATGATGGTGTTGATCCGCGACCCCATGCCCGTGGCTTTGGCGATGGATTGGGCGTCGACGCAGTAGAGCTGCAACTGCTTGTCGATCGCCTCACGCTGGGCGGGCTCGGGCAGGTTGTCCCAGACCTCCTCGGGCGGGTACGGGCTGTTGAGCAGGACCGTCGCGCCTTGCTGGGCGACGCCGAAGACATCCAGCCGGTCAACAAAGCGGAACTGGTTGACGCCGACGAACGTCGCCTCGTCGATCAGGTAGGTCGACTCGATCGGCCGCGGGCCGAACCTCAGGTGCGAGACGGTGACCGATCCGCTCTTTTTGGAGTCGTAAACAAAGTAGCCCTGGGCGTGCAGCGGGGTGTTCTCGCCGATGATCTTCACGGCGTTCTTGCTGGCGCCCACCGTGCCGTCGCTGCCCAGGCCGTAGAATACGGCGCGGGTCACGTCGTCGCCGTCGGTGTGGAACGTGGGGTCCCACTTCAGGCTGGTGTGCGTCACGTCGTCGTAGATGCCGACGGTGAAGTGGTTCTTGGGCGAAGGCTCGGTGAGCTCCTCCAGCACCCGCGCCGCCATGGCGGGCGTGAACTCCTTGCTGGAGAGGCCGAACCGCCCGCCGACGACCTTGGGCATCGCGCCGCCATGCGTCGCGTTCCACGCTTCGGCGAGCGCGGTGATGGTGTCCACATAAAGCGGCTCGCCCGCGGCGCCCGGCTCCTTGGTGCGGTCGAGAACGGCGATCGACTTCGTGGAAGTGGGCATCGCCTCCACAAGCAGCTTCGCGTCGAGCGGGCGGTAGAGGTGCACCGTCAGGAGGCCAACCTTCTGGCCCTCGGCGGTGAGGCGATCCACCGCCTCGCCCGCCGCGCCGGCGCCGGAGCCCATCACCATCAGCACGCGCTCGGCATCCGGCGCGCCATGGTAGTCGTAGAGCTGGTACTGGCGGCCCGTGAGTTCGCCGAAGCGGTCCATCGCGTCCTGCATTACTGCAGGCAACTCGGCGTAGTGCGGGTTGGCCGCCTCGCGAGACTGGAAGAAGACGTCGGGGTTCTGCGCTGTGCCGCGCAGCACCGGGTGGTCGGGCGAGAGCGACCGCTCGCGGCAACGCTGCACCCAGCCGTCGTCAATCATCGCGCGGACTTCTTCTTCGCTGACCTGCGCGATCTTGTTCACCTCGTGCGAGGTGCGGAAGCCATCGAAGAAGTGCAGCACCGGCACGCGCGACTGAAGCGTGGCGGACTGCGCGATCAGCGCGAAGTCCTGCGCCTGCTGCACGCTGGCCGAGCAGAGCATCGACCAACCGGTCATCCGCGTGGTCATTACGTCCGAATGGTCGCCGAAGATCGAGAGCGCGTGCGTGGCGACCGACCGCGCGGCGACGTGGAAGACGGCCGGCAGCAGCTGGCCGGCAATCTTGTACATCTCCGGGATCATCAGCAGCAGGCCCTGCGACGCGGTGAACGTGGTGGCCAGCGCGCCGGCCTGCAGGGCGCCGTGCACCACGCCGGCGGCGCCCGCTTCGCTCTGCATCTCCATCACGGTTGGCGTGACGCCCCACAGGTTCTTGTCGCCGCGCGCGGCCCACGCGTCGGCCAGTTCGCCCATGCTGCTGGCGGGCGTGATGGGGTAGATCGCCACCACTTCGCTGGTAAGGAACGCGACGCGGGCGACGGCTTCGTTAGCGTCGAGCGTGGCGTAGTTGGCCGCCGTCTTGGCGGCACGCGCGGCAGGGGTCTGCAGAGCGGCCATGATTCGGCTCTCGATGGTGGCAACGTTCGGCGTCTTGCCGGTAAGCGCCGCCGCCCACGGCGCGAGTGGCCGCAACGTAGCCAATCGCAGGGCGACCGACGAGTTCAGCTTCGCATCGCGCCGGCCGCCGCCATCAAGGCGCCGCCGGCTGTGCTAGCGTGTGCCAGCTTAACACTTTCTGCGTTAGGGCGTCGGCAACTTCACGGTTGGATTCCGCTAGGTTGTTCGACTCGGCGGCGTCGGCAGACAAGTCATAGAGTTGTTGTCGGCTGCCGTCGAAGTCGCACAGCAGTTTCCATGGGCCTTCCCGGACAGCGAGGTCGGGAAGGTTCTTCACGCCGACAAACTCCTTGCGATCAGGCGGACGCGAGAAGAAGAGTGGCTTGCTGCGAGACGCCTGCTCGCGGCCGAGCAGCGTTGCCGAGAGGTCTTCGCCGTCGGCGTCGGCTAGCGACTTAGCGCCGGCGACCGAAACGACCGAAACGGCCAAATCGATCGAAGACAAGACGGACGATTCGTTCCGCGTGCCGGCGACTCCGTTGGCCAGCAGCCCCGGCCCCCAAACGATGAGCGGCGAGCGGACGCCCCCTTCAAAGAGCATCGCCTTGCCGCCCCGCAGCGGGTCGCTGGAACCGACACTTGGCTGGGGGCCGTTGTCGCTGCAGAAGACAACCAGGGTGTTCTGCCGCAACTCTTCGTCGTCGCGAAGCCAATCGAAGAGCGGCGCCAACTGTTCGTCCATGGTCGTAAGCACCGCTTCGTACTTTGCGCGGGTCGGCTCCGCCCAACGATCGAGCGGCGGGTAGAGCGGCGTGTGAACGTCGTCCGGCCAGACGTTGATGAAGAACGGCTTGCCGTCGGCGTGGGCTTGCTTGGCGAAGTCGAGCGCGGCGCCCGTGAACGCCTCGGTAACACGGCTGCGATCGACCCACGTGATCTCGCCGCGGCCCAGCTTGTCGGAGCCGAGCGTCCAACGCTTCGGATTCTTCTTGCCCGGCTCATGGCACAAGGCCAGCACGCGGGGGCCAAGCCCTTCGAAGTTGGTAAGCGACGCGTCGAAGCCGTACTCGGTGATCAACGGCGCCTCGCCCACGTCACGCTGACCGCCCATGTGCCACTTGCCGAAGTGCCCGGTCGCGTAGCCCTTCGCCTGGAGGTTACGCGCGACCATGGGCGCCGACGGATCAAGCCAATTGGCGAGGCCACGCTCCGCGTTCAGTTCTCTGCGGGCAAGGTACGACGTGATCCGCCAACGCTGCGGGTATTGGCCCGTGGAGAGCGCCACGCGCGACGGCGAGCAGATTGGCGAGTTCACATAGAACTGGGTGAATCGCAAACCCTCATCGGCGAGCCTGTCGATGTTGGGCGTCGCGCCGGGCGGGCCGCCGAAGCAGGAGAGGTCGCTCCAGCCCATGTCGTCGATGAACACGACAACAATGCTCGGCGCAGCGGCCCGCGTGGGTGCTGCCAGCGCCAGAGCTCCGGCGCAGGCGGCAATCAGCATCGCGATGGACTGGCTGAATCGACTCATAGGTTGCTCGCCGATCTCTGCTTCGTTGTTGAGGGGTGTCGTTCGCGCGCCCCGTTGGCTGCCGCGACGGCGCTTCGAGCCTTGTGTGTATCACGCCGTTCGCATAACCGCCGCCAACACGGCCATCAGCAGCAAGGTGAGGTGCAACGCGACGCCGACGATCAACAGCGGCGTGCGTTTCGCAAAGACGCTTGCCATGAGGCCCGCCGCCCACGCCGCCCAGAAGAGCGGTGACGCCAGCAACGTGGCGCCGATGAGCAGCCCAGCGGCAAACGCCGCGAGGACCATGCCCGCAACGCCCCAGTGATCGTCTCGCAGCGACACCGACCTGGCCGCGGCGGCGACTGGCGCGCGGGGCTCCGGCGGTGGTGGCGGCGCGAACTCAATGACCGGCGGCGCCGGGGGGCCTGCGGGCTCGGCGACCACGGTTTGCGAGGCGACGGTCTGGGGGGCGACGTGCGGCGGCGCGACCACCGGCGATGCCGCGTGCGCCGTCGGCGTGACGGGCGGTGCTGAGGCTCGCGCGAGCGGAGGGCCTTGCTCGGGTTGTGGAGCGGGCTCGGGCTGTGGGGCCTGTTGCGGCGCCGCCTCGGGGTCGTGCGAGCTCGGTGGCACGCTCTCGGTGAGCCGCAGGACGAATCGCTGGCCGCAATCAGTGCAGCGAGCCAATCGGCCGAGCACCTGCTCGCGCACCGGGTGAGCCTGCCCGCAGTGGGGGCAGTGCACAATCACCGCGGCCACGGCGGCTTGGGGCGTTGGCTCGTTCATTGTGCTCAGTATCCCAAAGCGTGATGCCCGAAGCAAAGCGATCGGGTCGGTTGCCAGGCGAAGCCGGGCGCCGCACGATGGTGAGCGACCACAGCCCCTTCACGGTGAACCCATGATCGAGAAGACAATCGACCACGCCGCTGTGCCCGCCATCCTCCTCGTTGGCGTGCTTTCGCTGCCTTTGTGTGCTCAGACAGCAGGAGGGGAGCCCGGCTTTGAGTCGCTGTTCGATGGCGAGTCGCTCGAAGGTTGGGTCGGCGACAAGTCTTCGTACTCGGCTGCCGATGGCGTGCTGTCGTCCAAGCAGGGCGCCGGTGGCAACCTCTATACCGCTCGTCAGTTCGCCGACTTTGCATTCCGCTTTGAGTTCCGACTGACACCCGGCGCCAATAATGGCATCGGCCTGCGGGCGCCCGGCACCGGCGACGCCGCCTACACCGGCATGGAATGCCAGGTGCTGGACAACACGGCCAAGCAGTACAAGAACCTCAAGCCTTGGCAGGCCCACGGCTCCATCTACGGCGTCGCGGCCGCCGAGCGGGGGGCCCTCAAGCCTGCCGGCGAGTGGAATGAGCAGACGATTCTCTGCCAGGGCGATCGGGTCTCGGTAACCCTCAACGACCAGGTGATTCTCGACGTCGACCTCGCCGAGGCCGCCCCAGACGGCAAGACGATCGACGGCCGAGAGCACCCGGGACTATTTCGCAAGTCCGGTCATATTGGGCTGTTAGGGCACGGGGCGGTGGTCGAGTTCCGGAATCTGGCGGTGCGGGAGCTCCCGCCGCCGGGCCCGTAATCCGCCCGTAGATACGTCGGCTGCGGCGATCCGCGAATCGATTTTCCGGATTCTGATACCAATCCGCAGGGCGGCGCGCATTACTTGGTCACACGGCTGAGCTGGGCGGGTCCAGTCGGATCAGCTCGCGTTTGGGCGAGCACCCAGCTGCCTTGGCGTCGTTTGGATGCGCATGGCGGATTACTCCTCTGCTGGCGAGTCGCACAATCCGAATCCCGACCCCGGTGCCGAGAGCACGACGGGCGAGCGATCGGAGTCGGAGGCTTCACGCGAGCAGCGGGCGGACTTCGCCCGCATTTTCGCCGCCCACGACCGGTGGCTTTACGCGTACCTGATGTCGCTGCTCGGCTCCCCGGCGGACGCCGAAGAGGTTTTTCAAGAGGTTTGCGTCGTCGTGTGGCGGGATTACGAGAAGTTCGACCCCGCCACCAACTTTATGAAGTGGGCCAGCGTGATCGCACACAACCAAGTCCACCGATTCCGTCGTTCGCGGGCCCGCGCCGCGCACGCGTTCTCGGACGTGACGGTTGACCTGCTGGCCCAAGACGCGGCCGACCAGGCAGACTTGTTAGAAGACCGCCGCCGGGCGCTGCACGGTTGTCTGAAGAAGCTCCGCGAAAATGATCTCGAACTGGTGCGCACCTGCTACGGCGACCCAAAACGAACCATGAAGGCGTCCGCCGAGCTGCTCGGCAAGCCGGTTAACACGGTCTACAAGGCGATGAACCGTATCCGCCAATCGCTGCACGATTGCATCGATCGCACTTTGGCTACGGAGGGCGTGTCGTGAACGACTCCAGCAAGAACCCCTCTGGGAAATCAGATCGCTCCGCCGATGAGCCGCGGCAGCTCGAGGGTCAGATTGATGACCTGCTCAACCAAGGGCTCGATCGCGAGCAGGCGGATCAACTCGATCAACAACTGAGTTCCGACGCCAACGCCCGGCGTGTCTATCTGCAGCGGATGTTTGTTGAAGCGGAGCTGCACGCGTACCACGCGGAGCCGGTGTCCAGCGACGATCACCGGCGAGAGGCGCCGGTCGCCGATCCGAGCGCGACGTCCACGGAGCCAGCGCGACGCCCGCTTTCTGCCTGGGCGGCCATCGCCGCTTCGCTGCTGGCGGTGGCGTCGCTTTCGAGCTTGCTTACGCTGGCCGCCACCGGTCGCTTTTCATCGCACGCACACAACCAACTGGCACACAGCGATAGTCAGCCCGAAACGCCGGCCGAGGCCGTGGCCACGATCGGCGCCACGCAGAACTGCCGATGGAAGGCGACCTCGCAGGCGGCCGGGGCTGGGGCGAAGCTGCCGGCGGGCGCCAAGCTTGAGCTTGAAGCGGGCGTCGCCGAGATCGCTTTTGCGGACGGGGCCCGGCTGCTGCTCGAAGGCCCGGCGTGCCTCGACATCAACGACGGTCACGACGCGCGGCTGGTCTACGGCCAGCTCTCCGCCAAGCTGCCTGAGGGCCCGGACCGGCTCAACCTGGCCGCCGGCCGGCTCGCCATCGCCGAGGGGTCAACCGCCGGCCCCGCCGAGTTTGGCCTGCTGGCCGATGGCAGCGGGGGCGGTGAAGTGCACGTCTTCGGCGGATCGGTCGGCGCCGTGTTGTTCGGCCCCCAAGGTCAGCAGCTACGCAGCCTCTCGCTCAACAAGTTCGAGGCGGCCCGTGTCACCCAGGCGTCGACGTCCCTCGCGCGCTTTAACGCCGACGGCGATCGCTTCGTCCGCTCGCTCTCGTCCGGCAACGGGCTCTACGCCTACGAACCCTTCGACTACACGCCGGGCCCGCTGTCTTGGCAAAACGGCGGCTTCGGCTGGGCAGGCGCCTGGGAAGACATCGAGTTCGAAGAGCCCGAGGTCTACATCAACGACTGCGAAACAACCAACCAAGTCGCCGCGGGCAGCCTGGGGATCGGCGAGCTGGCAACCGCCGGTAACCACGCGATTCAGACCGCCCAACGCAACCGGATCCGCCGCGTGCTTAGCACCTCCATCGGAAGCGTGCTGAGCACCGCCGGCTTTGTTGAGAACAGCGACGGGCACAACCTGGTTGGCCGCGATGGCAAACGGTTGTACGTAAGCTTCGTGCAGCGGGTCGACCGCCTCGACGATGTCTTCTACGGCTTGGAGCTCAACCGCGGGGACGGCAACGGCAACCGTGTCCTCTGCATCGGCAACGGCGCCGACGGCGCCGGCTACGGTGTGACGTCGAACTACAACGCGTATGGCGCGAGAAACTACAAGCGGCTTGGAGAAGAGACTCTGAAGGCCAATCTCATGGTTATGAGGTTTGACTTTGGTGTCGACAACCGAGACGTCGTGACCGTCTACCGCAACCCCGAGTCGCTGCTGGACGAAGACCTGTGCACGAAGGATGCGGTGCTCCGGGGCAACTTCGCCTTCGACCGGCTAAGCCTGGGCAACTTTGATGGGAGCAAGAATCACGAGGTCGACGAGGTGCGGATCGGATCGAGCTTCCGCGCCGCCACCGGTCTCCGCGACCCGAAGGCGCCGATGATCAGGCCGCTCGCAAGGCAGTGGCGTCGGTTCGACGTGGGCGAGCTTCGTGTGGTTAAGGCCGCCGCGTGGTTAAGCAACTCACCGTTTGGAAACCAAGGTCTAGACTCCCTTGGTGGGCGTTATTAAACCTGAAGATACCGATTGGGCCGACTTAGCAGCTTGCTGTTAGGACGGTAGGCGAGGCTTTTCAACACAACTCATCTCACAACTCGGTTCGGTTCACACTCAGGTGGCCCGGCGGGTTGAGAGGCGGACACTTAGAGAGCACACGGGTAGCCCTCCCAGCCGGAGGTCCGCCCCTGTCACGTGACGGTTGTCGGCAGACGTGCTGACGGATGTTTTCTTTTCAACAGGAGATGCGAACCAATGAGACGAGTTCTTTCCTTGCTGGCAGTGGCCGGCATGACGGCGTCGGCCCAGGCGGCCATCGTTGTCGACGGCACCGTGGACGCCGGCTACGGCGCCCCGAAGGCCGTGCAGACCGTCGAGACCCAGTTCGGCGATGCGAGTGATCCCAACGGAACCGGCGGCGGCGGCGAGCTGAACGCCGGCTACGCCGTGGTGCGTGGCAACCGGCTGTTCGTGACGCTCACGGGCAACCAGGAAGGCAACTTTAACAAGGTCAGCGTGTTTATCGACTCGGTTGCCGGTGGCGAGAACGTGCTCGACGGCTCGCTCGCTTACGACTTTGGTGACGTCTCCTCGAACTTCGGCGGCTTGACGTTCGATTCCGGTTTCGAGGCGGACTACCACCTCTTCGGTCGTTGGGGCGGTGGCGCTTATGAGCTGGACATCGTCAATCGTGCCGGCTCCACGGCTGGCGCCGAGCTCGGCAACTTCGGCGCGGCCACCGTTGGCACCGGCACCGGTGTGCAGAGCGGCAGCATCCTGGCGGGCGGAACGGCAACCACCGGCGCTGACGGCGGTGTCTTCCTCACCCAGGACGTGCCCTTCGGCTTCAACAACACGAACACCGCTGGCGTGGCCGGCGGAACCAACGCCGCCGACCAGGCGGCCGCCGCGGCTGTCACAACGGGCCTGGAGTTCTCGATCGCGCTGGCCGATATCGGCAGCCCCGCCATCGGCGACACGATCAAGATCCACGCCGCGTACGGCAACGGTGACAACAACTTCCACTCCAACCAGATCCTTGGCGGCCTTCCGGCGCCGCAGGGCAACCTGGGCGGAGACGGCGGTGGAAACTTCACGGGTAACCTCGCCGGGATCGACTTCAACCAGTTCGCTGGCGACCAGTTCTTCAGCGTGGTGGTTCCCGAGCCCACCTCGGTGGCGCTCATGCTGATCGCTTCGGTTGGCGGCCTGTCGGTCCGTCGCCGTAACGGCTGAAGTTTGATTGATGCGGTTAGTGGTTAACGCCCGCGGGGCAGCGGGCGTCCCGCTCTTCTCGCTGCTCGGGGAGATCGACTCCCCGGCGGCGGGACGCGGGGTGTAAAGAAAGACTCGGACGACTCAACGGCTCACCCCAGGGCCGTGTTTCAACCCCGCGGTGTGTTTTAACGGTTAAGGAGATTGCCCATGCGGTCGCGTCGCACTCACAACGCCTTTACGCTCGTCGAACTGCTGGTGGTGATCGCCATCATCGGCATCTTGGTCGCCCTCTTGCTGCCGGCCGTGCAGGCCGCGCGTGAGGCTGCCCGTCGGATGAGCTGCCAAAACAACCTGAAGCAGATCGGGCTGGCGTGCCTGACGTACCACGACGTGCAAAAGCACTTCCCCATCTCGGTGGGGCAGTGGAACGAGGAGTTTGATCTGGAAGGAAACGCCGTCGGCAACGGAAGCATGTTCACGTCGAACGGCGGCCCCGGCTACCACGGCGCCGGATGGTTGACGCAGATCCTGCCGCAGATTGAGCAGGGCGCCATCTACGACTTCTTGGACCAGAACGGCGGCTTCGAGGGGAGCTTCTCGGCCCGGGGAGCGCGTGGTGGCGGTATTGGGCGCCCCGAGGTCCGCCAGGTTGTCGAGCAACAGCAACAGTCGTTTTCTTGCCCGTCTGACGAGAGCGCGCAGCCGAGCACGAAGCAGTTCTACTGGGTTGAGGCGCTCGTCGGCACCACCAGCTACAAGGGCAGTATCGGCTCGTCCGTCATCGCGGGAACGAACGCGGATGAGCCGGCCGGCACAACGTCTTTGAGTGGTGGCCCCGATGGTGCGCCCGATTGCCACAACAAGATTGAGTGTGACGGGATCTTCTGGCGCAACTCGTACTACCGCCCGGTCTCGATCCGTCAGGTCGTCGATGGGACAAGCAACACGTACTTGGCGGGAGAGTCGGTCGTCTCGCAAGACTTCCACTCGGCGTGGGCGTTTGCCGACGGTGACTGGGCGACGTGTGGCGTTCCCATGAACAACCTCCGGTTCGAGTCGACCGAAGACGAGCTGCGGACCAACTGGTGGGAGCACCGTGGCTTTGCCAGCTTGCACCCCGGCGGGTCGCAGTTTGTGTACGTCGATGGCTCGGTGCACTTCGTCTCGGAAGACATCAGCACGCCGGTCTACCGCGGCTTCGGCACGCGGAACTTCGGCGAAGTCCCGGTTGACGAGAACTAGGTTTGGGCTCTCGGCCATCCCTTACGGAGAACTACTCGTGAATCGCTATCTGTTGCTTCCGCTTGCTGTCGTCGCCGCGGCTGTCGCGGCGCAGACGACGGGCTGCGGAACGCCATCGGTCGAACTCGGCACGGTGAACGGCACCGTGCTGATCGACGGCGAGCTGGTCGACAGCGGTACCGTGACGTTCAGCCCGGTTGTTGAGGGGCCGACCGCATCCGGCCGCGTGCGCAGCGACGGGAGCTACGCCCTGCAAGTGGGGCAGGGCGACATCAACAACCCGGACGCTTCGCGAGTGCCCGCGGGCGAGTACATCGTGACCGTCGTCGTCAACGCTCCGTCAACGGAAACGCTTGGCGAAGGCGGCCCGCCGCTGCCGGGGCCCCGGATCACCGCCGAGAAGTACGCGAGCGCCGACACCAGCGACCTGAAGCGAACCGTCGAGCCTGGAGCGAACGTGTTCGCCTTTGAGCTGCAGCGGGCGGAGCCGGCCGCGACGGAAGACCAGGCGCCGGATGGTGAATCGCCCGATGGCGAGGGCGCCGACGAGCAGCCCGGCGAGCCAGAAGCCGCTGCGGGTGAGACCGAGGCCGGCCCGGAGGCGTCCAGCCCCGAGGCCGATCCCACCGAAGCCGACGCCACGGAAGCCAAAGAAGCCGAGGGGAATTCATGAATCGGAAGCACGCACACGCTCTTCTGGTCGGTCTCCTAGCGACGCCGTTGGTGGGCTGTGGCGGCCCGTTCGACGCGCGCGTGAAGGGGCAGGTGAGTCTTGATGGTCAGCCGCTGACCGTTGGCACGGTGACCTTCGCCCCGGCTTCATCGGGCCCTTCGGCGTTCGCCAAGATCGACGACTCCGGCAACTACGAGTTGTCCGTCGGTCGCCAGCGAGGTCTGCCTTCGGGTCAGTACACGGTGACCGTGGTAGCCCGCGAGAAAACCACCGTTCAACGCACCGATGGCGGTCCGCCCCCACCGGGCAAGCTGATCACACCGCCCTGGTACAAGTCGACCAACGACTCGGGCCTGTCGTTCACGGTGGAGCCGGGGTCGAACTCCATTGACTTGGACCTCAACACCACGCCGCCCGCGAACTGGCGAGGAGGCCGGCCCGGCCGCCGGTGATGCGGGGTGAAGAGAAACGATCCACCGCCGACCGAACCACCCGATAACTCCGCGGCCCCGCAATGCGGCGGGGCCCACGAACTGACCACCACGGACGCAACCAACGGACCTTGCACGAACCTTGATGACCGCCTTGAAGACTCCAGCAACCAAACAAGCCCGTACGAAGCCCTCGCGCTCCGCCGAGTTGAAGCGTTGCAGCGTTGTCTTGGCGGCCTGGCTAATGGCCGCCGCGGTGTGGCCGGGCGTCGGCAGCGAGTGCCGCGGTGAAGACGTTTCCGCCGCGCCCATCCTGCAGGTCTTCGATGCCCGTTGGGACACGATCGATGACCGCATGGCCGACATCTTCTCCGGGGGCTACGGCCGGCTGTGGCTCCCGCCGCCCGCGCGCGCGGACTCCGGTGGGCAGTCGGTTGGCTACGATGTCTATGACCGCTTCGACCTCGGCTCGCCGCGCAACGAAACGCTGTACGGCACCGAGGCCGGCTTGAAGTCGTTGGTCCGCACCGCGCACACCGCGGGCATCTCGGTCAACACGGACTTCATTCCCAACCACAACGGCTTCAGCGATTCGTCCACGGTCGATAACTTCGGCACGCCCGACGACCCGTCGGACGACGTCTCCTTTGTCGAAGCGGGCGGCTACCCCGGGTTTGTTCTCTCGCACCCCGGCACCAGCGACGGCGACTTCCACAGCCGGTTTGAGAGCGGCGAAGAGACCTTCCGCCTCGCCGGCCTGATTGACATCAATCAGAGCCTCAACATCCAGTTGATCCGCACGCCGGTTGACCCGAACAACCCGCAGAACATCCCGGCGGGCACAGGCGGCATCTTCGGCCGGCCGCCGGCGAACGTCCCCGACCTGAACAACGCCCGCTTCTACCCGGACCAGGACCTGGGCGGGACGACGGTCTTCGACCCGCGTCTCAACCAGAACGTAACGCTGTACGACTTCAACCGAACTACACCGCTGGCCGGCGACGCGGTCTCGGAGAACGCCCTGGGCCTGATCGTTCGCAACGCCCGGTGGATGATCCAGGAAGTGGGCGTTGACGGCTTCCGCATCGACGCGGCCCGGCACTTCCCGCGGTGGGTGCTGGACTTCATCGACCAAGGGATCTTCCTCGCCAGCGATCGGACGCACCTAGACGGCAGCCCGATGCACGCCTTCAGTTTCAGCGAGACCGGCGGCGACGCGTCGGACCAGTTCGTCGCCGACTTCATCCGCAAGGACATCGATAACAACAACCTCGGCCAGCTCGGCGGCAACCGCGACTCGCTGGACTTCAACCTGTTCTTCGATATCCGCGCGAACCTGTCCGCCGACGGAAACGCCAACGACTGGCGGAACATCAAGAACAGCAGCGTTGACCGCGTGGACGATGGCTTCGCGAACAACGGCTCGCAGGGCGTCGCCTTCGCACAGAGCCACGACGACGGGCCGTCGCACCTCAACAACGTAGCCAACGCCTACCTGGCGATGCGGCCGGGCAACTGGAACGTTTACATCAACGCGGACGAGTTCGACAACGAGTTCCGCGACTTCCCAAAGCCCGGCCGCGAGGACGCGCTCGGCGGGCTGTACGGGGAGACGATGACCACGCTGGTTGGCATCCGCAACACGCACGGCCGCGGCAACTACCTCGACCGAACCCCCGGCGGTGATGAGAAGGAGATCCTGATCTACGAGCGGGAACGCTCCGCGCTGGTCGTGCTAAGCAACCGGCTCGACGGTGGCTTCGACGCCCGCACGGTTCAAACGAGCTTCGCCCCCGGCACACCATTGATCGAGCTGACCGGCAACGCCGCCAATAGTGTGGTCGACCCGTTCAACGACTTCCCCGAGCTGCTGGTGGTCAAGTCGGACGGCACCGTTGACCTGCGTGTGGCGCGCAACCGTTCTCCCGGTGAGAACGGCGTGGAGCACGGCAACGGCTACCTGATTTACGGCGTCGCGAAGCCGCAAGGCGAAATGACGCTGCGGGACGCCAACGGCGACGCCATCACGCAGGTGCTTGCTGGTTCGACACCGATGGCCGGCGACGGCGGCCCGAACGGCCCGAGCGACAACGTGCTGAACGGCACTACGCGGCTCACCGACATCACCGTGGTGCAAGACCCGACCGTCAAGCTCCGGATTGAAACAAACGCTGTGAACCTGCTCGGCACGGTCCGCGACCGGCACGCCGACGGCGACGCCGCCCAGTTCCGCATCAACGAAGGCCGCGACGCCGCTGGCAACGCCGACTGGAACGGCAGCGGCGGCCCCGATAACCCCTCGCCCAGCTCCGTGGGCTACGCGTTCGAAGACTTCACAGACGTCAACTCTCCCGGCTTCTTCGACCCGTCTGGCGACGGCTTGTACGAGCAGACGATCGACGTCTCGCGGCTCAGCGAAGGCCGCCACTACCTCACCGGCCGCGTCTACCGCCACCGGAACCCGGACACGTTCACGGACGAAGACGAGTCGACCCGCGGCGACGGCGGCCCGGCGGTGTTTGAGGAGTGGCGCAAGGTGATCTATGTCGACCTGCTGCCGCCCGAGTCAGAGATCGTCAGCTACGAGCCCTTCGCAAGCGACCCGGGCAACACGAGCAACCGCGACCTGATCGTTCGATCGGTGGACGGCACCGCCAACAGCATCCACACGCTCACCAACATCGGCGCCGGCCTCACGGACACCGAAGTGCTGCAGTTGGCGCTTAACGGAGGGGGCGCCACCTCTCGTTACGACACAGACACGTTCGTCTCCGGCCAGTTCCGCGTAATCACCGGCAACCACGCCATCACCATCGTCACGTTCGAGCCGACGTTTGACGGCACGCGGGGCTTCAACATCCAGCGGGTCGTTGGCGTTGAGATGGAAACCAACCGCGGGCTTGGCCTCGGCGATCTGGACGGCGATTCCCGCTACGAGACCGCCGAGATGGCCGGCTTCGCCGGGTCGTTCGAAGAGATCCTCTACAGCAACAACCAGCAGTTCAACCCGGCGGCCGACGGCAACGGCGATGGCCTGGTAGACAACCGCGACTTGTTCGCGTTGGGTCAGGCGCTGATCGACGGCGGCGCGCGGGCGGTGGTGCTGGAGGCTTACGAAGGGGTGCTCACCCGCCGCGGCGACTTGAACGCCAACGGCAGCACCGATGCCGACGACCTGCGGCTGCTCTATGACTCGCTGGGCGACGAGACCGTGCAGGTTGATGTGGACGCTAACGGCGTGGTTGAGCTGGCGGACGCCCAGGCGTTTGTGACGCAGATCCTGCGGACCGAGCCGGGCGACTACAACCTGGACGGCACGGTGGACGCGGCTGACTTCACCGTCTGGCGTGACGCCCTCGCCAGCGGCGATCTGGCGGCCGACGGGAACTTCGACGGCGCCGTGGACGACGCCGACTACGACGTATGGAAGGGCGCGTTCGGCTTCGCCCGGACGCCCTTTGCTTCGCTGGAATCGGCGGCGGCGGCCGCGCCCGAGCCGACCGCCATCTTTCTGCTGATGCCCGCCGCGATGGCCGCGGCCGGGCGTCGGCGACGCGTGTGCTGATCGACCACAACGGACGACCCTCAAACAACTTCTTTTCGACTGACGGAGGAACCCCCGATGACACGACTTGCCCTGACCCTGGCGGCGACGACCGTGCTTGCCGCCGGCGCGACGGCCCAGCCGGTGCTCAACGGCACCGTGGCCGGCGACGAGAGCTTCTACGGCGCCGCCCTTTCCATCCAGGACACCCGCACCGGCTTCGGCGACAACACCGACGACGACCTGATCCTCACCAGCGGCGGCTCGGAGATTAACCAGGTCTTCGCCACGGTCTCGGGCGACCGGCTGTACGTGATGATCGCCGGTAACCTGGAGCAGAACTTCAACAAGATGAACGTGTTCATCGACTCGCAGAGCGGCGGTGTTACGAGCATCGACGGCTCGACCCTGCCGGTCGGCGTTGATGGCTTCTGCTGCGGCCAGTCCGACCCGACGGTTCCCATCACCGATGGCGCCCTGCAGCGGATGGACGGCCTGACGTTCGACACCGATTTCTCCGCCGACTACTTCCTCGCGTTTTCCAACGGCACGGAGAATGTCAACGGGCGAGGCGACGGCGACCCGGATGAGGCGGTCCAAAACTTCTGGGCGGTCAGCGCGCACTACGCCGAACTCGGCGAGGGAACCACGGGCGACGTGGTGGCGGCCGGCATCCAGCTCGCCCCGCAGGGCCTGCCTCAGGTGCTCCGCAACCCCATGGACTACAACCGCGACGGCGTTGTGAACCTGCCGGACTACACCGTGTGGCGTGACAGCCTGGGCCAGACGGGCGACAGCCTGCCCGCCGATGGCAACGGCGACGGTGTGGTTGATGACACCGACTTCACCAACTGGAAGAACAACTTCGGGACGGACGCCAGCCTTTCGGGTCCCGAGTTCTTGGCGAGCGGCGACTTCGCCTCCTCCGCCCAGGTGGCGGCCGGCGTCACCCTGCCCGGGCTCGCCCAAGGTCAGCTCATCGACAGCACCTACGCCCTTGGTGACGGCGGCTGCCTTGATAACGAGGGCAACGGCTGCGTTGCTGAGGAGCTGGAGTTCGTCCTCGAACCCGCCGCCGACGAGCTGAACAACGAGAGCAACCACCGCCTGTTCACCAACACCATCGATCTGGAGTTGGCGTTCGACAACAGCAATGTTGAAGGCGTCGAGGGCCGAGGCAACGACGCGTTGCCATCGGAGTTCCCAATCGGCCCCGAGGAGAACCCGGGTGAGGTTGAGACCGGCCTGGAGTTCAGCATCCCGCTGTCGGCCATCGGTGACCCGACGGGCGACATCAAGCTGGCCGTTCTAATCAACAACGGCGGCTTCGATTACCTGTCCAACCAGCTCGCCTTTGATTCCAGCGACCCGAACGCCACCGGTGTGCTTGAGATCAATCTAGGTGGTGATGGCATCGGCGGCTTCACTGGTGACCTATCGGGAGTCGATTTCAGCAACGAGATCTTCTTCCCCGGTGACCAGTTTGTGACCGTTGTCCAGGGCATGGGCGCCGCGACCGCAACGCCGGAGCCGGGGACCCTCGCCTGCCTGGCGTTGGCCGCGACCGCCTTGCCGCGGCGTCGCCGTCGGTGATCACGGGCGGCGCCGAGATAGATTCGGCGCTGCGTTGAGTTTGGCCCAACGGAGCCCTCGCGCGGCCGCAACCCGCGATGGCTCCCCGGGCAACCGGGAACGTGGAATTCGAACAGCTAGGGGAACCTTCGGATGGAACGACGAGAGATCGCCGCCGCCGTCATCACGCTGCTCATGGCAACGCCGCTTGTCGCCACGCTGGGGTGCGGCGGGGCGCCGGAGCTGCCGCGCGGCCCGGTGACGCTGGTCAAGGCGCCTGCGGGCGAGGGCCTGCGCGTGGCGACGGCGACCGCCTCGCCGGGCGCGACGGTAGACTCCGCCAAGGCCACGGCCGCCGATGAGGCAGCGGCCGCCACGGTGCCGAGCTGGGCGGCCGACGCCGTCTTCTACCAGCTCTTCCCCGAGCGGTTCTGCAACGGCGACACCACCAACGACCCCACACGGGAGTCGCTGGAGTTCCCCGGCAACGTGTCGGACGCGTGGCGTATCACGCCCTGGACCAGCGACTGGTATGCCCGGGCCGACTGGGAGAAGGAGCGGGGTCACGACTTTTTTGAGCACGGCGTGTTCGATCGACGCTACGGCGGCGACCTGCAGGGCGTGATCGACAAGCTGCACTACCTCGAGAAGCTTGGCATCAACGCCCTGTATCTCAACCCGGTCTTCTACGCCCGCAGCCTTCACAAGTACGACGGGAACACGTTCCACCACATCGACCCGCACTTCGGTCCCGATCCGAAGGGCGACTTCGAGAAGATGGCCCGCGAGACGTCCGACCCCGCCACTTGGCAGTGGACCGCCGCGGACAAGCTGTTCCTCGAGCTCGTTGCCGATTGCCACAAGCGGGGCATCCGCGTGGTGATCGACGGCGTCTTCAACCACACCGGCCGAGACTTCTTCGCCTTTGCGGATCTTGTCAAAAACCAAGCCAACTCGCCGTACGCCGACTGGTACATCGTGCCGTCGTTCGATGACCCGGAGACGCCCGCCAACGAGTTCCGTTACAAGGGGTGGTGGGGCGTCGACACGCTGCCGGAGTTCGCCGACAACGAGGCGGGCGACGACCTGCACGCCGGCCCGAAGAAGTACATCTTCGACGCCACCAAGCGGTGGATGGACCCCAACGGCGACGGCGACCCCGCCGACGGCATCGACGGCTGGCGCCTGGACGTGGCGGCCGAGGTGCCCACCGGCTTCTGGCGTGACTGGAACACCCATTGCCGCGAGATCAACTCAGAGTGCTACACCGTCGCCGAGCATTGGGACGACGCGGCCGAGTTCCTCGCCGACGGCGGCTTCTCCGCCACGATGAACTACCACGGGTTTTCCTTCCCGGTGAAGGGCTACCTGATCGACGGCACGATGACCCCCACCGACGCCGCGCGCGAGCTGAAGGCCCGCATGGAAGAGTTCGTCACGCCGCGGCGGTACGCGTTGCAGAACCTGATCGACTCGCACGACACCGACCGCGTGGCGTCAATGGTGGTCAACGCCCCGGGCGACCGGCCGTACCTGCAGCCGCAGCGGCACGACTACGACATCAACGAGCGGGTCTCGCCGCGTTACTGGGGCGAGTACCAAACCCGCAAGCCGACGCTCAAGGAGCAGCGCGTGCAGCGTCTGGTGGCGCTGATGCAGGTGGCGTTTGTCGGCCCGCCGATGCTGTACTACGGCACCGAAGCCGGCATGTGGGGCGGCGACGATCCGTGCGACCGCAAGCCGATGGTCTGGGAGGAGCTGGACTACGACGACGAGACGGCCGACCCGCGTGACCGGCCACGCAACGCCGACGCGGTGGCATTCGACGGAGAGCTCTTCCGCTTCTACCAGGCCGCCTTCCACATGCGTACCGGCAACGAGGCCCTCCGCCGCGGCGACTACCGGGTTGCCCTCGCCGACGATGAGCAGGGCGTGCTGGTCATCCGCAGGGCGACCGAGCACGAAGCGGTTTACATCGTCTTCAACCGCGGCGAAGAGCCGGCTAAGTTCACTCTGCCAACGGCCGGCATGGGCGTGCAGGAGGTCTTCACCGCCAGCGGCGAGCCTGAGCACGTCACGCTGACCCGCAAGGCCAGAAGCCTGACCGTCGAGCTGCCCGGCGTTGAAGGCGTGGTGCTTCGCCAGCGACCGCCCAGCGAGTGAGGCAAGCCGCTGCATGGCGCCAACCAACGGCAGGAGAACGTGGCTCGCGGCGGTGACGCTCGCCGTCACCACCGCTTTGGGGTGCGGCCCAACTCAGTCTGACCGGGTCGTCACGCTGTGGCACCAGATGCGGCCGGGCGACCGGGCGGTTCTCGAAGACCGCCTCGCCGACTACGAGCAGGCCACCGGCGTTGAGGTCCGCGCCGTCTACAAGGAGACCGAAGAGCTCCGCAGCGGATTGGAGTCGGCGGTGCTCGTTGGCTACGGGCCGGACATCGTCTACGGCCCGTCCGACCCGGTGGCCGTCTACCAAGAGATCGGCGCCCTTCAAGACCTTACGCCGTGGCTCGGCGCCGAGCGCGACGCCTTCGACCCGAAGGCGCTGGTCGATCTGCCGGCCTTCGACGACCCCGGCAAGCAGCAGCTGGTCTTCGTCGGCGACCGCTTCGGCAACCACCTGGCGCTCATCTACAACCGCAACCTCATCGAGGCGCCGCCGAAGACAACCGATGAGCTGATCGAGCTCGCCAAGGCCAACACAATCGACGCGGACGGCGACGGCCGCCCCGAGCAGTACGGGCTGGTCTGGAACTACACCGAGCCGTTTTTCGTCATGCCGTTTGTGGTCGGCTACGGGGCGTGGATTTTCGAAGACGCCGGCCCCGGCGAGCAGCCGCGGCCGACGCTCGACACGCCGGAACTGGTCGCGGCGCTTGAGTTCGTCGCCGGCCTCAGGTCGAAGCACAAGGTGTTGCCGCTGTCCGCCGACTACGAGGCGGCGGAGGCTTTGTTCAAGGCCGGCAAGGCGGCGATGCTGATCAACGGCGACTGGAGCTGGCAGGCGTACTTCGAGGAATCCCGCCGCCAGCAAAAAGCCGGCGAAGAAGACGCCATCGACGCCGCGGTGGCCCCGCTGCCGGTCGTTAGCTCAACGGGCGTACCGATGGGCGGCATGGTCGCCCCCAAGGGGTACAGCTTGAGCGTCGCCGCCCGGGGCGAGCGTGCCGACTTGGCGGCCGACGTCATCCGCTATCTCACCGGCGAGGAGACGCAGCAGGTCTACTTCGATCGGCAGAAGGTCTACCCGTCGCGGCTGGCGCTGCGGGACGAAGCGGCGATCGACGCCGACGCCACGCTCCGCGCGTCGGTGGAGCAGATCAACACCAGCCGGCTCATGCCGACCGCCACCGCCATGCGGGCCACGTGGGACGCCATGCGACCGCCGTACCAGCAGCTCATGGCCGGCAACCTCGACGCCGCCGAGGCCGCCCGCCAGATGCAATCGGGCGCCGAGCAAAAGATCGCCACGCTCACCACATCAATCGAGCCCGACGCCACGGCGCCGCTGGTAACGGTGCTCGGCTTGGCCGCATTCGTCGGCGTCGTCGCGTGGCAGTGGCGTGGCATCGGCGCCCTCACCAAGGACCTCAAGAACAACCGCCTCGCCTACCTGCTCGCGGGGCCGGCGGTGCTGCTGATCTTCCTCACCGTGCTCTTCCCACTGGTGTTCAACGTGGTGCTCTCGTTCTCCAACATGTCGCTGCAGAACTTCCGCGACTGGCAGATCGTCGGCCTGCACAACTACCAATCGCTCTTCGCGGGCGACGGGGCGGCCCGATTCTGGGGCGTGTTCTTCAAGACGATCTTCTGGACGGTGGTGAACGTTGCGCTGCACGTGGCGATCGGCGTCGCGCTCGCCGTCACGCTTAACGGCCCGGTGCGTGGCAAGAGTTTCTACCGCGTGGCGCTCATCATCCCCTGGGCCGTGCCCGCCTACATCACGGCGCTAACCTGGCGCGGGATGTTTGACGCAGAGTTCGGCAGCGTTAACCAGGTGTTGGGCTTGTTCGGCGTGTCGCCGATTAACTGGTTAAGCGACCCCACCAACGCCTTCGCCGCGTGCATCATCACCAACGTGTGGCTCGGCTTCCCGTTTATGATGCTCATCGCGCTCGGCGGACTGCAGGGCATCCCGCAAGACCTCTACGAAGCCGCCCGCATCGACCGCGCGACCCGTTGGCAGCAGTTCACCAACATCACCGCGCCGATGCTCAAGCCGGTGATGCTGCCCGCCATCACGCTCGGCGCCGTCTGGACCTTTAACAACCTGAACGTGGTGTGGCTCGTCTCCAACGGCGGCGAGCCGGCCGACCAGACGCACATCCTGGTTTCGTACGTCTACAAGGCGGTGTTTAACCTTTACCAGTATGGTTACGGCGCCGCGCTGTCGATGGTGATCTTCGGCATGCTTCTGCTGTTTAGCGTGTTGTTCCTTAACAGGACGAAGGCCGTCGAAGGGGTTTGACGAATGCGGAATTCGGAATGCGGAATGCGGAGTGACGCGCTAGCGCGATGGAGGGGGCGTTGATGGCGGGGCAGAGCGTTAGTGCTAAGTCTTCTGCTCTCGCTGAGCCGATGGCCGTGACCATCGGTCGGCACGCGTTTCTGCTGCTGTTCGTCGCTATCTCCATCTGGCCGGTGCTCGACGTGATCGCCATCTCGCTCCGGCCGGGCGATAAGTTGCGGACGACGGAGTTGGAATTCATCCCCGCCGATTGGACGTTCGAGTCCTATCGCCAGCTGCTGTTTGAGCAGCCGTTCTTGCGGTGGATGTTCAATTCGATGGTCGTCTCGGCCGTCGTGACGGCGACGGGCGTTGCGCTGGCGTCGATCGGCGGGTACGCGTTCAGCCGATTCCGATTCGTCGGCCGCGGGCAGATGATGGTGGCGATCCTTACCACGCAGATGTTCCCGGCAACGATGCTGCTGCTGCCGCTCTACTTGATGATCGCCTGGCTGGGGCTGATTAATACGTTCCTTGGCCTCGGTGTGTTTTACGTGTCGACGGCCCTCCCATTCTGCGTGTGGCAGATGAAGGGCTTCTACGACACGATTCCCTCGTCGCTAGAAGAGGCGGCCCGCATCGATGGCTGCAGCCGCTGGCAGGCGTTCACCAAGGTAGTGCTCCCGCTCGCCGCGCCCGGGCTGGTGGTGACCGCGCTGTTCAGCTTTATGAGCGCTTGGAGCGAGTACCTCGTCGCCGCTCAAGTGCTGCAAGACACGGAGATGTTCACGCTGCCGCTCGGATTGAAGAGCTTTCAATCCAGCCTCTCAACGCAGTGGGGCCTCTACGCGGCGGCGTCCATCTTGGTTAGTGTGCCGGTGGTGATCGTCTTCCTGGTGCTAAGCAAGTACCTCGTCGGCGGCCTCACCGTCGGCGGCGTAAAAGAGTAGAAGGCGATGGGGAGATGTTGGGGATAGGGGAGATGCCAACTGCGGGTTCAGGCAATCACCGCCAGGATGGCGAGACTCAGTAAGGTTCCTACCGATTAGTTCACCAGTTGCCTTTCTCCATGTCGATGGCGGCGTCCCCCTGTATTCGACCATCCCCTTCATCTCCAGCATCCCCACATCCCCTTCCTAGTTAGACTCAGGCGAGCAAGTGGCGAGCGTAACCCTCACCGGCGTTAACAAGGTGTACCCCGGCGGTTTTCATGCCGTGCGGGACGTTGACGTTGACATCGCCGACGGCGAGTTCGTGGTGCTCGTTGGCCCTAGCGGTTGCGGCAAGAGCACCACACTGCGGATGGTTGCCGGGCTCGAAGAGATCTCCGGCGGCGATATCCGCATCGGCGATCGCTTGGTGAACGACGTGCAACCGGGCGACCGCGACATCGCCATGGTCTTCCAGAACTACGCCCTCTACCCGCACATGACCGTGCGGCAGAACATGGCGTTCGGCCTGAAGATGCGTCGCACACCCAAGAAGGAGATCGAAGAACGCGTCGCCGAAGCGGCCCGCATGTTGGCCATCGAGCCACTGCTAGACCGCCGGCCGAAAGCGCTCTCCGGCGGTCAGCGGCAGCGGGTGGCGCTCGGCCGGGCGATCGTCCGGCAGCCGGCAGCGTTCCTGTTCGACGAGCCGCTTTCGAACCTCGACGCGAAGCTACGCGGCGAGATGCGGACGGAGATCGCCGGCCTGCACAACCGGCTCGGGGCGACCATGATCTACGTCACGCACGACCAGGTGGAGGCGATGACCCTGGGCGACCGGCTGGTGCTGATGAAGGACGGCGTGGTCCAGCAGCAGGGCGCCCCGCTGGAGGTCTACAACCGCCCGGCAAACCGCTTTGTGGCCACCTTCATCGGCAGCCCGCCGATGAACCTCTTCGACGGCGAGGTCAGCGGCGGGGTGTTTCAATCCGAGGGCGTCCGCTGCCCGGTCGACACGCAGCACGAAGGGCCCGCCGCCCTCGGCGTGCGGCCCGACGACCTGCACCTGGCGGGCGCCGGCGAAGAGTCGCTCGCAACGATCCGCGTCAAGGCGGTCGAGCACCTCGGCCACGAGACCCTCCTGCACGGCCACGCGGCGGGCCAGCCGTGCGTGGCCCGCCTGGGCGCCGGCGCCGTGAGCGACGACGCCCACGAAGCCAGGCTCGCCGTCCGCGGCGGAGCGGTGCACCTCTTCGCCGCCGGCGACGACGGCGTGCGGCTGAACTAGGCCGAGCGAACGCCGGCAGCCGCTAACGCCTTCACCGGACTTGGCTCACGCCCACCGCTTCACCGCTTTGACCGAGTCGAAGGGTAGCGTGTTGAAGCAGATCTTGCTGCCGGGCGAGATGGCCATGACCGTGTTGATGAGCTTCTCGAACAGCAGGAAGTAGTCGGGGTCGGTGCGGACGCCGGCGCCGATGAGCACGATGCCGGGCCGTACGCGCTCGAGCGCTTCCACCACCTGAGCCTCGGCGGTTTCGCCGCGGTCGGTCAGCGCCCACTCCGCTTGGAATCCCGCGTCGGCTAGTTCTTGCTGGACCTGATCGAAGGCGGTGTTGAGTTTCTCTGGGGAGAGTCCGGGCCACTTCTCGTAGTCGACCGCATCCGCACGAAGACCGATTAGCAAAACACGCATACCGAGCTTTCAACTGATTGGGACGCAGAAAGAGTCACTCCGCCAAACGCACTTCCTTCGGCCGGTAGAACAACGCGATCGGCAGCATGATTGCCGCGCCCACGGCGAAGCCCAGGCAGCTTGGCAGGCCGCGGCTGTTGAGGAAGTCCGACAGGGCGGTGTAGACGAAGCCGCTGGCGATGATGCCCACAAAGTTGCACTGGTTGACCAGGGCGATCATGCGGCCCTTGTCGCCCGGCGGCGGCAGCACCTGGATGGAGACCTGGATCGGCACCACAAACATGCCGGTGAAGAACCCCAGCAGCAGCAGCACGGGCAGGCTCCCGGCGTAACCCAGCAGTTGCCCCTGCTGCGGACCGGTGATGGCCAGCAGTGCCAGGCAGGCAGTGGCGCCGATGGCCCCCGCGGTGACGACGCGCGGGTTGATGCGGTTGCGGCACAAGAGCCCGCCCACCACGCAGCCGATGGGGATGCCAATGCCGGTGGTGGCGGTAAGCGCGCTCATCTTCAGGTTGTCGTCTTCGCCAAAGCCGAACTGCGTCTTGCCCAACGCGTTGACCACCTGGATGACGAGCGCGCCCAGCAGCCAGAACGCGCTGGTCACCAGCAGCGCCTTCGCCAGGTCTCGCTCGCGGCGGAGCAGGGCGAACATCTCCGGCGGCACCAGCACGTCGCTCCACCGAAGCTTCGATCCCGGCTCCGCCGCGGGGGTTCGGCGGACGAAGAGCGCGGTCAGCGTCCCCACCACCGCGATGCCGATGCAGACCAGCGACCCCCGCCACGCGCCGGTGGGGTTGGTGCTGAACGGCTGGGCGAGCACCGTGCCGAAGATGATGGCGATAAACGTGAACATGAGGAACACGCCGTTGGCCCGCGGCAGGTCGCTGTCGCGGAGCATCTCCGGCAGGATGCCGTACTTGGGCGGGCCGAAGAACGCGCTCTGCATGCCCATGAAGAACAGCACCACAAACAGCCCGGCCAAGCCCAGCGTGTCGTAGAGCAGGAAGGCGATGAGGCCCATCGTCATCACCACGATCTCGGCCAGCTTGCTGGCGACGATCAACTTGCGTTTGGGCGTGCGGTCGGCAAGCCAGCCGGCGAAGCCCGAGAAGATGAGGAACGCGGCGCCGAAGACGATGGTGGCCAGCCCCTGCTGGTCGTCCTTGGTGGCCGCCTCGGGGCCGATGGGCGTGGCCAGCAGCAGCAGCAGTTGCTTGAAGAGGTTGTCGTTGAACGCCCCCAGGAACTGCGTGGCGCCCATCCCCCAGAACGCCCGGTCCGCCATCAGCGGCGGCAACTCGCCCTCAACCGCGGTAGACGACGGGGCGAGCGGCGGCTCGGTGGGGTTGCTGTCGCTGGTTGGCGTGTCGCTCATGCGGCGGATTATCGCCGCCCGCCGGTTCGGCCGACAAGACGGAAGAGCGAACCGCCAAGACGCCACGGGAACACTAATCCGCGCTAATCAACGCTGATCGCTGTGCGCCACGGCGCTTTCACATCAGTGTCGATCCGTGCCGATTAGTGTTCCGCCCGCTTACCTATCAATCGCCGAAGCGTGCGCGCATGGCCTGGGCCACTTCCGGCAGCGGGTAGTCTTTGATCGGCAGCTCCGTTCCGGCGAGCTCGCGGAGCCGACGCCAGCCGCGGGTGACGAGCGACTCTTCGCCCGCGACGAACTCCGCGTCGAGCGATCGCTTATCGAACGCCCCTTCGCACGCCACCGGCTTGAACTTCTCGTCGACGATGTACTGCGCCAGCGCCGGGTTGCACCGCAGGTGCCGCTCGGGCGAGGTGTGCAGCACCTCCGGATCAACGCGGCCGATGACGTACCTCAGGTAGAGGTCCGAGTCGACCATGCTGCCGACGTCCTCGCCGCAAACCTGGCAGAGATAGCCTTCGTCGCATTTGGCCATGGCGGGAGAGGTTAGAGGCTAGAGGTTAGAGGGGAAGAAACACACGTGGCGCCTACCAACTTGGGCGTAGCCAAAATGCAATCCGCGAATCGCCCTTCCCGCGTGGCGCCGCGGGGGAAACTTCCCCTCTAGCCTCCAACCTCTAACCTCTCAACCCAAGCACGTCCTGCATGTCATACATTCCCGCTGGCTTGCCCTGCAGCCAGGCGGCGGCGGCCAGCGCGCCTTGGGCGTAGCAGTCGCGGCCGGTGGCGGCGACGCGGAGCTCGATCACCTCGCCCGGCAGGCCGAAGACGAGGGTGTGCTCGCCCGGGTTGTCGCCCACGCGAACGGCGTGGTAGCCGATCTCGTCGTGCGGCCGGGCGCCGGGCCGGCCGTGGCGGCCGTGCGTCTCGCCGGTGATGGCCATCGCCTCGCCAATCATCTTGCCGAAGGCGAGCGCCGTGCCGCTGGGCGAATCCTCCTTGAAGCGGTGGTGCCGCTCGATGATCTCCACGTCGGCGCCGCCGGGGTGGTCCTTGAGCGTGCGGGCGGCGATCTCGGCCAGCTTCATCGTCAGGTTCACGGCGGTGCTCATGCTGGCCGCCTTGACGATGGGGATGACCGACGCCGCCGAGTCGATCCGCTGCTCCTGCTCGGCCGAGAGCCCGGTGGTAGCGAAGACCAGCGGCCAGCCCTGCTTGACGCAGGTCTCAACGAGCGCGTCGGTCGCCTCGGGCACGGAGAAGTCGATCACCGCGTCGCACGCCTCCGGCCAGGCCGAAGAGAGAGGCACGCCGATCGTCCCCACGCCGGCAAGCTCGCCCGCGTCCTTGCCCGAGCTAGGCGAGAAGGCGTTCTCAACGGCGCCGGCGATCGAGAACGAGTCGTCCGCCGAGGCAATCGCAATGAGCCGCTGCCCCATGCGACCGGCGGCGCCGTGGATAGTTACGCTTGTTGGCATATGCGTACGCGGTCTCCTTTGTGCGTCTCAACGCGATTCAGGTTTCCCACCAAAGAGCGTAAACGAGAAACGTGCCGTCGCCTTGATCGACCGCACCGACGTACAGCCACCTATCTTCAGACAACGGGGTCTCGCCGCCGAGAAGCGAATGGGTTTCTGGATCCCACCAGCCGCTTGCCGCTGTTGACCACGGAATTACGAACTCGGGTTGGAAGTCCTTTAGGGCGACGGTGTCCTGAAAGACTTCGCTCAGCGACGCCGCTTTCACGGAGAACTTGAAGTATAGAGACGAACCGCCCCAACCTTGGATCGATTTGTACCCGAGCGGAGAGATGTCGGCATCGGGCTTGAGCAACATCCAATGGCGGCAGATTGCTACGTGCTCGGCCGTCGGAGAAGCAGTTGTTTCGTTTTTGCCGACTTCAATGCATCCGGCGCAGTGAGTCAGAAGAACTGCCGCTGCAGCAAGTCCGCGAGTTCGATTTTTCATCGGTCGTCAGTTGCTCGACACGGGCGAGACATCGCCCTCGGTTGCCTCGCCGCGCAAGTCAGCGAGCGGCTTGATCGAGGTGATGTGCAGCAGCGAGCAAAGCTGATAGTCAGCGGGTACTCCATCCTTAAGCTTCAGTCCGACGAGAAGGTGACGCCTCGTGAGCAACGCCACTTCGGGGTGAGGAACCTGGAACTTCTCGCCACTGGACATGGTGACCTCGAACGCCCGGAAGGGCTGCTCGTCTAGCAGTCGCTTAACGTCACCGGCGTTCACCATGGTCGCGTCTCCCTCTCGGTCTAGCTATTCAGCTGAATCGCCCGCACGATCTCGTCCAGGTCGTTGTCCACCTGCACCGCGCGGTTGGCGAAGGCGGCTCGGCTTACGCCGCGGCTGGCGAGCACTCGGTCGAACTCCGCTTGGTCGGCGGTGTGGTAGGCGACGGTGGCCGTTGGGTCTTTGAGCTGGTGGCCGGTGAGGACGCAGACGACGCGCTCGCCCGGCTTGATGACGCCCTCTTCGCGGAGCTTCTTGGCGCCGGCGACGCTCGCGGCGCTGGCCGGCTCGCAGCCCAAGCCGCTCCCCGCGACGCGGCTCTTGGCGTCGAGGATCTCCTGGTCGGTCGCCTCGCGGACCACGCCCTGCATGCACTCCAGCGCCCGCAGGCACTTGAAGAGGTTGACCGGACGGTTGATCTCAATGGCGCTGGCGATGGTGTCCGCCCGCTGGGCGGCGGCGTCCAGTTCGGCGTAGTAGCCGTCCAGGATCGAGAGGTCGGGCAGGCCGCCATTCCACCGCAGGCCGCGCTGCTCGTACAGCTCGTAGAGCGTGTCGGCGCCCTTGGCGTTGATCACCGCCAGGCGTGGGCGGCGATCGATCAGGCCGAGTTTGTGCAACTCGTGAAACGCCTTGCCGAAGGAGCTCGAGTTGCCCAGGTTGCCGCCCGGCACCACGATCCAGTCCGGCACCTCCCAGTTCAGGCTCTCCAGGATGCGGAGCATGATGGTCTTCTGACCTTCGAGCCGGAACGGGTTGACGCTGTTGACCAGGTAGATGCCAAGCTGCTTGCTCACCTGGCGGACGCGGAGCATGGCGTCGTCGAAGTCGCCGGCGATCTGCATGGTGAGGGCGCCGTAGTCGAGCGCCTGGCTCAGCTTGCCGTAGCTGATCTTGCCGGAGCCGATGAAGATGACCGCCTGCATCAGCCGGCTCATGCAGCAGTACAGGGCGAGCGACGCGCTGGTGTTGCCGGTCGAAGCGCACGCGGCCCGCTTGGCGCCAATCATGTGGGCGTGCGTAAAGGCGGCGGTCATGCCGTTGTCTTTGAAGCTGCCCGAGGGGTTCATCCCTTCGTACTGCAGGAACAGTTCCCCGGGGGCGATGCCGGTGTACTCCGAGACGCCGGGGCTCTGGTGCAGCGGGGTCTGGCCCTCGCCGATGGTTACGATCTTGTCGTCCGGGGCGAACGGCAGCAGCTCGCGGAAACGCCACACGCCGCTGCGCTCCAGCGGCTCGTTGCGGCGGGCCCATTTCTTCTCGAAGTCCTTCAGCGAGCTGGGCGTCGGCAGCGCGTCCCAGTCGTAGCAGATGTCGAGCAGCGCCCCGCAGTCATCGCAGCTGGTGCGGACTTCTTCCACGGGGTACTGGGCCCCGCAGCTGGGCATGATGCATTGCTGGTAGGCCAGCTTGGTGGCGATCGACGCAGGCACGGCGGCGCCCTGTTGAACGAGGGAATGGTCGAAACCGAGGAATTGGCCACTCAGCCGCTCCCGATGCGGCGAAGCGCCCCGGCGGCTTGGATCTACTGTAAGGCGTTCGTAAGTAACGACTTGTGAATCGTAGGCAGACCCCCCAGCGGGCACAAGCGGAATCCTCTCGCCGCGTGTCGCTGGACCGCGCTAGGCGTCAAATTTACCATAGCAGGTCTACCTTATCATCGCCCGCGGCAAGCTGCGGCGTCACCTGGATCATGAGGCAGCGATGAAGAAAGCGGACCTGGCAAAGTACCACGAGCGATTAGTGGCTCTCCGTGCGCGGCTGCGTGGCGACGTGACGACCATGGCCGAATCCGCCCTCCGCAAGTCCGGCATCGAGGGCGCCGAGAACGCCGCCATGCCCATCCACATGGCGGAGCTGGGCAGCGACAACTTCGAGCAGGAGTTCACGCTCAGCCTCGTTGCGAGCGAAGAGGACACGCTCGGCGCCATTGAAGAAGCCTTGATCCGCATACAGCAGGGCAACTATGGCCAGTGTGTTGACTGCGGCGCCCCGATCCCCAAGACCCGGCTCAACGCCATCCCGTTCACGCCGCTGTGCGTGCAGTGCGCCGAAGCACGCGAAGGCAATTGACCGCGATTGCGGGCCGAGTTGCTGAGGCTTGAGGTGGTGTCGAGTTGCTGCGGTTGTTACCGTTCGCGCTGCCATGACCGCGCAAGAACCGCCGCCGCCGCCCGTCGCCGACCCGATCCGCCCGCCGCTGGGTCGGCCGCCCCTTAACCGTTTCTTCACATTTACGGCGATCGCCGTGGCTGGCTTGGTCGCGGACCTGGTGACGAAGTCCTGGCTCTTCGGCTGGCCGAAGACACGCTTTGGGGGCGTGCATTGGCTGATTGACGGCTACGTCGGCTTCCAGTGCAGCCTGAACGAAGGGGCCCTCTTCGGCCTAGGTCAGGGCGCCCAGGCCTGGTTTGCCGCGGTGAGTGTGCTGGCGGGCATCGGCATCGTGGTGTGGCTGTTCCGGTACGGGGCGGCGTGGGATTGGTGGCTCACCGGCACGCTGGGCGCCATCATGGGCGGCGTGCTGGGGAACCTGTACGACCGCATCGGCCTGCCGGGTATGGCCTGGGGCCGCGGCGGCTGGCCGGTGCCTGAGGGCCGCACCGAGGGCGAGACGATCTACGCCGTCCGCGATTGGATCCTTCTGCAGCTCAGCGACGACATGCGGTGGCCCAACTTCAACATCGCCGACTCGCTGCTAGTGGTTGGCGTGGCGGTGCTCTTCTTCCGCAGCTTCGCCGCTCCCAACGGCGGGAGCGCCGCCAAGAGTTCAGGCGAGTCTTGATCGCCTCGACCTGAATAAGCGACGCCGACGCTAGATCGCGGCGGGGCTCGCTGTTGCGACGTGTGCGCGCGGACGCCGCGTTCAGGTATCCGAAGCGCGCTTGCCACGGAGACGGTTCATTCTCGTGCTACCAATCGCCGATCCACACCTGGGTGGTAAACCCCACCAGGGCTGCGGGTAAGTGCACTGTTTCGCGGAAATTTCTTCCGGTTATCCGAAAACCTGCGGGTTCGAGTTTGACGCTGGCGGCTAGCATCCTTACAAACCGGACCGAGAGGTGAGTTAACAGTGTGTCTGCATGACCCGCAGATAGCGTGCTATTGAGCCTCTCCCGCGACCCTTTTCTGTGTTCTGCGAACAACGACTAGCTTTGCTGGAGGCGTACGAGATGAAGATCTCACGTACGGTCGCCTATGCTGTTCAGGCACTCCTCCAATTGTCCGCTGTGCCCGACGGGCGGCCGGTTGCGTGCGGTCGGTTAGCCGCCGAAGGCCACATGCCGGAGCGTTTCTTGCTGCAGGTGCTTCGGAGTCTGGTCGAGTCGGGCATCCTCCGGTCCGTTCGCGGTGTCGATGGCGGCTATCTGCTGGACCGCGACCCGGCCGAGGTCTCGCTGCTTGAGATTGTGCAGGCGTTTGAGCATTCCAATGGTCCGCTCGTGCCTGATCTGGAGGGGCTTCCCGATTACGCCCAGCAACAGCTGCTCATTGCGATGGCTCGCGTCGCGGATGCTGAGCGGGAGCAGCTTTCGCGCGTCTCGATGGCCGACCTGCGTCCGGCCTCGCCACCCGCCTCACCGCCGGCCACGCCGTAGCTTGGTTGGCTGAAGCTGATCCCAAGGCACGCCTTGTTGGGCCGCTGTCCTACTGCGCGGCCGAGCGACGGCCCGAAGGTGAGCTGGCGATGGGCGTGCCCGCCGGCAGTGGGTGGCCCGCCACCGCGTAGCCCTGCTTGAAGAGGAACTCTTTGAGCTGGCGGAACTCGTCGAAGCTGTCGGGATAGATCGAGACGGTGATCGGCGGCTTCCTGCGTCCGCCGAACGAGTTGATGTGGCGGAGCATGGCCGAGTGGGGCTGGGTGGCTTCGTCGATCGTCTCGCCCAGCACGTCCGAGGTGGGAAGCACCACGGCCCGAACCAACCGAACCCCACTGGCGGTTCCCTGCGAGGTGACGAACGTTTGCTTCACGAGGTAACACTTCAGCCGGAAACCCTCAATCGGCCCGACGGTGACGGCCAAGGTGTCGCGATGAGAGACACGCCAGAGCTGCGACTCAACTTTGTCTTTGGAGAGCTTGGTGAGCCGCTCCCAGGGGATTGGCGCCACTAGGCCGCCGTTGAGTCGGAGGTGAATCTCGTCGCCCTTAACCTGCTTCGCCATGGGAGTCGGCAGGTTCTCGATCTCTTCAACCTTTGGTTCGGCGGGCAGGATGCTGATCCGCTCGCGGGTTAGCTGCTCGAGCTCGTGCTCGGCGGCGCCCAGCTTAGCGCGGAGGTCGAAGTCGCGGCGTTTCTGTTCGTCCATGCCGCTGCGTCGCTCTTCGATCTCGTCATCCAAGCCCGCCACGAACGCGGCAAGATCGTCACGCTCGGCTTCGCGCAGCTGCAAGGCTTCGCGAGACGCCTCAGCCTTGGCGAGCTTCTCCAACGCGTCCTTCCGCTGGGCGAGCGCCGTGTGAACGGCCTCCTCCACTTCGGCGGCGGAGAGCTGCTCGGCGGGCGGCGGCTCGGGCGTTTCGACCTTCTCGGCGGGGCTGCCCTGCGCGGCGCGCAGGCTGACCACCATGACTAGCAGGATCAGGATGCCCACCAGGTTCGCGACAATGTCCAGGAACGAATCCTGGCCGGGCAGCTCACTGGCGTTGCTTCTATCGCGTGGCACGAGAACCTCCCGTGGCTGGCAGGACCGTGGGTTGTTCCCGGGTGGCGGTGCGTTGCTGCTGGATGTCGATGCCGCTGCCGCGGAGCAGCCGAACCAACTCGTCGGCGCGGCGGGCGCCGTTGGGCGAGACGTGCAGCCGGACCACCGGCCGCCAGTAGAGGCCCTGGCCGGCCATGCCCCACGAGCGGATGCGTCGCTGCATGGCGCCCACGAACGGGGCGACGCCGGCGTCGGTCGATCCGTCGAGCTTGATCACCTCGCCTCGCGGCTGACGCCCCGGCGTTGGCGCGCCCTCCTGGCTCATCACCACCAACTGGTGGGCGTCAACCACGACGCCCACGGTGCGGCGGATCGCGATATCCGATGGCGATCGGTCTTCCAATGCCCAGTCGCCTTGCCGGGACGAGTCGCGCGACGACGAACCGGCGGCGAAGCTAGAGACGGAGCTTCCCATGGACGCCGACTCGCTCGCGTTCCCGCCCGGGCTCTGCGAGCCCGACTGCGATTGACTGGCCGCCGACGCCGAGCCCGACGGCGGTCCACCGGCCGTGGCCGACGTGGCCGCGGACGATTGGCTGGAGGCGAGCTGTTGGTCGCTTGCGTTGCCCGAGCCGTACGCGTCTTCGCTGGCGTCGTCGGACGGCGGCTGGTAGAGGCCCGGCTTGTTGGGGCCTGGATTGTTGGCGTCGCCGCCGAAGCCGGGCTCGCCCTCGCCATTGCCCCCCGACGATTGCGGGCCGGACGCAGCGAAGAACTGTCCGTCGTCAGAACCATCGATGCCGAACGAGCCCGGGTCGCCCTCGCCCCGACTGCCGGTTGTGCCGTCGAGCGTGCGTCCGTCGTAGGGTTCGCCGCCTCCGCCGCCGCGTTGACCACGCCCCGCGTTGAACGCAGAGCTCTGATAAGCCCGCGGCGCCGCGCGGGCGAGCAGCTGCCGCCGCATGCGCGAGTGCTTGACCGCTGACGTTTGGGCGTGGCTGAGTGTGGCGCTTGGCATTGAGAAGTCGAGCTCGGTGTCTTCGCTCACCAGCTCGTAGCCGAAGTCGGAGTCCCAACTGCGGATCGCTTCGCGGACGCGGTAATAGAGCTTGATGCCTTTGGGGCGGACGATGATCAGCGGGTAAGGCTCCGCGTCCGGGTCGTAGCCGGCGTCGGGGTTCTCGCGGGCGTAGTGCTCTCGCGTGGCCCGCAGCGCCGAGGCGAGCGGGTTGCCCACGCCGAGCGGCTCGACGAAGTCGCTGTCCATCAGCTCCACGCCCTCCGGCTGCAGCACCACGCGGTCTTCCAGGCACTCGATGTAGATCGGCCGCCGCCGCGTGCCGCTGCGCCCGCGGTACGGCACAATGGCGTACGCCTTTTCCTTGCCGGCGTTCTCTTCCTTGATCTCGGCGATCTCTTGCTTGGCTTCTTCGATCAGCTCCTTGAGCTGCTCAAGGTTGCGCTCCGCCTGCGCGCGGTCGTCTAGCTTCTCGGTCTCGTCGGCCAGCAGCTGGGCGATGGCGGCCCGCTTCGCCTCGACCTCCGAGAGCATCCGCCGCATGTGGTCTTCAAGCTGGCTCAGCCGCAGTTGATCTTCGCGAAGAACCTTATCCACGGCTTCCGCCCGAGCGCGGAACTCTTCCTCAGCGGTCTTTGCCTTGGCCAGTATCGCTTCGCGTTGCTGCTGCTCTTCTTCACTAATGATCTCGGTTTCAGGAGCGTCCTCGGCAACGGCCGCTTCGGTCGGCGCCTCCGGTGTGCGGTTGCGTGCGGCGTGGCTCATGGCCACCAGCAGGATCACCAAGGCCCCCATCGTGCAGAGCAGCACGGCCAGGAAGGGGAACAAGGAAACCGGTGAGCCGCTGGGCTTTTTGGAAGAACGACTCATAGCGCGGCGAGCAGCGGGGCAGGGCGGGCGGAGCGGGGCGTCCGGTGGGGCGCCACCTTAGGCCGCTTGGCGTCCTTGGCCGTTCGGGTCGGTGTCGGCGGCGGTGCGGCCCGTCCGGGCGCTCAGCAACTGGATCGCCGCCGAGAGGCTCATGAGCGTCTCTTCCAGGTTGTGGCCGCGCGAGAGGGCGTTGAGGTTCTGGTTGAGCGCGTCCTGCAGCTCGCGGACTTGGTCGGTCGACTCGACCACCTTCAGCAGCACCTCGCCCTGCTTCACCAGCTGCTCCTGGTGCGCGATGGTTACCGACGCCGACTCGGAGACCGACTCGTGCATGCCGCGGAGCACCTGCTCGCTGCGGCCGATGAGCTTCTCCTGCCGGTCGGCGGCCAGGACCATCGCCTCGCCAAGGGCGGCTTCCACTTCGGAAAGGTGCCGGCGGTTCTCGCTGGCCAGTTCTTGCTCGGCGCTGGTGAGCGATTCGCCGTGTTTCTGCAGCGCCTCGACCAGCAGCTCGGCCATGCGCTCCAAGCCGGTGCGCAGGTTGCCCAGCAGCTCGCGGGCTCCGCCTTCGAGCTGAGCGGTGTGCTGCTTGGCGGCTTCGCCCACCATCTGAGCGACCGACTGCGAGACCGCCGTGGCCGCCTCCGCCTGCTTGGTGGCGGCGTCTTGCATCGTGGCGAGCTGGTGGGTGAGCACGTCGCCCACGGTGGTGAGCTGCGCGGTGAGGCCAGACGAAACGGCTTCGCATTGCTTGGCGATCGCCTCGCCGGTGGCGGCCGATTGGGCGGCCAGGTCGGCGTGCGTCGCTTGGCTCTGGGCGGTGATGGTCTGCGAGGCGAGCGCCAACTGCTCCGCCACGGCGGTGGTGACCACGGCCGTTTGCTTCTCGACGGCGCCGCTGAGCGCCTGGGCCTGCCCGGCGAGCGCGGTGTTGAGCTGATCGAGCTGCCGCTCGACGCCGGTGGTCAGCCCCGTGGCGTGGTCGGTGAGGCCCTTGCGTAGGCCCTGCTCCAGCCCGGCGGTGAGCTGCTTGCCGGCGGAGGTAGTGGCTTCCGTCCAGTGCTGGCGGGTCTCGTCGATGGTGTCTCGCCAGAGGTCGGCTTGGCGGCCGGCCATGACTTCGACGGCGCGGACCACTTCGTCGCACATGCGATTGATGGCGGCCACGTTGGGGTCGGTCGCGGAGCCGATCACTTCAAACCGGCCAATGAACTCTTGCTCCATCCGCTTGCCGGTCTTCACCAGCAGCGTGTCCTCGAGGCGTTCGACAATCAGCTTCGCGAAGACAAGCACGATGGACAGCGCGAGTGCGAGCGCCGTGGTGCTAAACGCCGAGCTGAGGTTGAAGATGACGCCTTCGAGCGAGGCTTCGAGCTGGTCCGGGTTGATCGAGAGCTTGCCGATGGCCTGCGTGATGCCGATCACCGTACCCAAGAAACCCAACAGCGGAACCACGCCGGTGATGACCCGCACCATGGCGTAGCCGGCGTTCATCCGCTCGTAGTCGGCCTCCTCCAGGTCGCGGAGCTGCTTCTCAACGTTGTCAGCCGACTCGGCTCGGCTGACGTACAAGAGCACCGCCCGCAGCCGCTGCACGAGGTAGGTGTTCTTGAGCCAGCTGGGCTGCTCGTCGAGCTGCCCGGCCAGCACGGGGGCGTCGAGGGCGGGCTGGCCGCCGGCGCGGATGGGGTCGATGAGCGGCCGGCCCAGCACGCCGAACTGCCCGAGCAGGCTCATGCCGCGGACCGCCAGCGCCGCCATGCCGACGAAGAACGCGGCCGTGGTGAGGCGGTGGATATCGGTCTCGACGAAGTAGCTATCGAGCCAAGCGCTGCCAACGAAGCGGAGGATCGCCTCGAAGACGAGCCACGCCAGCATGCCCCACACCAGGGGTGAGCGGAGCAACCAATCGCTGACTTGGTTGATGCGTGACATGCCGGCAGCCTTGGGATGGATAGGTAGCGGAAGCGGGGGGCGGACGCGTGCCCTCGGTAGGCGCGGTCCACCTAACCGTCGTGATCGGCTCCATCGCTACAGACGGATGAGCCAAACTCGCGCGGCGCCGGGCGCTAGCATCGCGGGCGGTGCGGGCGGCCGCGCAACCGGCAGAACCGGAAAAGTTTGCAGGCGGTCCGCGGCGATGCGGCCGATGAAGTTACCTGCCGGCACTCCTCACCAACGCGGGCCGGCTGCAGCGAGAGAAACAGCGGGAGTTGCCCAGGGGGGCGCAGCCCGGCCGGAAGTGCTCGTCACCCGGCCGGGCTGCATTTTTGCATGGCCGGTCAGCGGCCGGCAGCAGGCAGGAGTGCTCGGCTCCGTGGCTGGCACTTCTGGCTTCTCACTTCTGACGCTTGCCTTGGTAGGCCGCGTAGCAGTTGGGCGTTTCCCACAGGCGGGCTTCGACGATCGGAAAGCCGGCTTCTTCGGTCACCTGGTAGATCACCCGGGCGATGTTCTCGGCTGTTGGGTTTTGGTCGAGCAGGTAGAGCGGCTCGCCCATCTCTGCCAGCACCGGCGCCGCCGGGTCGTCACGGTGCAGGATCATGCGGTGATCCAGGTTCTCGTCGATCCACTTCGCAACGACCCGCTTGATGTCGCCGAAGTCGAGCAGCATGCCCCGCTCGTCGAGCGAATCGCCCTGGAGCGTGATGATCGCCTTGCCATTGTGCCCGTGAAGGTGCCGGCACTTGCCCTCGTAGTTGAGCAGGCGGTGTCCGTAGCAGAAGTCGATCTGTCGGCTGACAACGTGCATCAAGGGGAGTCGCGTTCGGGTGGGAGTGGGCGCGGGTGGTCCGGCATTCGGTGAGCCGCAGGCCAGGGGCCAGCCTGTCCAGTGTATTGCTCATAACCCTCACGCCAAACGGGGCGCCACTTTCACGCGGCTCGCGGGCCGATTCTCGCAAGGGTTCTGCGGGAATTCGGGGCTTGCTGTGCGAAATGCATCACCGGGCACGGCGCAAAGTTGTGTCAGATTTTGAGTCTGCGCGTAGACTGAGGGTACTTCTCCACGGAACTTTCTTTAGAGCTTCTTCGCAGCCCCGCAGGCGTAATGAGAGTGCTAGGCGTGACTTTTCGCAGCTCGATCAGCGCGGCCGCGTCGTGCGGCTTGGCCGTGGCGATCGCGGCCGCCTTGGCCACCAGCTCCGAGGCGGTGGTCGTCAATTACATCCTGGGCGTCCACGATGGGCAGCCCGGCCCGCCGCAAACCACGCCGGTCAACATCACCGCCCCGGCGGACGACCCCGGTTGGTATCGCGTGCCCAATCCCGGCGATAGCAACGCCGGTATCTACATGGGCAACCAATGGATGCTCAGCGCTCGGCATGTAAGCGTTCCCGACTTTGTGACGCTGCCCAGCGGTGACTACCCGTTCATCCCCGGTTCGCTGATCACGCTCTCGAACCCGACCAACACCGGCCGCACGCTCTCGACCGATTCCGATTTGATGCTCTACCGCATCGGGGTGCACCCCGAAACGGGGCTGGCGCCGGAAGACCAGGACGTGAACATCGCGAACGATCCCTTCGGCGATGGCTTGGTCCAGCTTATCGACAGCGTGCCTAGCGCCGGGACCGACGTCACCATGATTGGCAACGGCGCGGCGCGGGTTGTTCAGCCCAGCCAAACCAACGGCCACTGGCACTCGCCGCTGGGAACGCTGCACGGCGTGGACGCCCAGGGCGGGCAGGACCCGGCCCGGGAGAAGACGTGGGGGACCAATGAAGTCAGCCCGGCAACGGTGACCACGGGCCTGCCCCGCCTCGACGGTCTGCGGTTCATCACCGACATCAACGGGCGTGAGGTGGTCTCGCTCGCCACGCAGTTCAACACCACCGAGTACTCGGGCGTGGCCCGAGGCGTTGGCACGCCCACGCTCTACGAAGCCCACGCCAAAGGGGGCGATTCCGGCGGGCCCGTCTTTGTGAAGGAGACGGTGCCCGTTGATCCGCTCAACCCGAGCGGCGCCACAACCGAAGAGTGGCGCCTGGCGGGCGTCTTGCACGCCACGCAAAACAAGTCCGGCACCAACGGGGATTCGCGGCCGCCGCGCGTGGCCGTCTTCGGCGATGTCACCATCTTCACGGACCTGTCAAACACCCATTACAGCGGCCAGATCGAAGCCCTGCTCGCCAACGACTACGACCTGTTCGAGTCGATCTCGGGCGTGACGCCCAACCTGAACGGCTACAGCATGGCCGGCGACATTAACCTGGACGGGGCGATCAACAATCAGGACGTCGACGCGTTTGTTGCCGGTTGGGGGTTGTCGCAGGCCGAGGGCGATGTCTATTCGTGGACGCAGGGCGACCTCAATCTGGACGGCAAGACCGACGCGTTCGACTTTGTCCTCCTACGCGAGGCGTTGCCGAACTCCGCCGGCTTCACCCTGGCGTCCATCGGCGTAGTTCCTGAGCCGGGCACGGCGGCGATGCTCTTCTTGTTGGCGCCGCTGGCGTCGCGACGGCGCCGGTAGGGCGTGGCCGTGCCCTTGCATTCGGCCGGGGCGCCGGCATGATGCGTGGCTTGTCACCAAGCCGCCCGCCGCCCCAAGCGTCTCCCCATGAGCATCCACGCCACACGCCGCCGCAAGCTGCGGCAGGCGATGAAGAAGCAGAACGCCCCGGCGTTGCTGGTCACCAAGGTCGTCAACGTGACGTACCTGACCGGCTTCACGGGCGACTCTAGCTACCTGATCGTCACGCCGGACACCGAGCTGCTGATCAGCGACTCGCGGTACAGCATCCAGCTTGACGAAGACTGCCCCGATCTCGCCGTCTACGAGCGGAAGACCGGCCAGAAGATGCTCGATGCGATGGTCGACGCGCTCGGCTCGCTCGAGGTCACCGAGCTGGCCGTTGAGGCCGACGCGATGACCATCGGCGAGTACCGCCGGCTGGACGGCGCGACCGAGAAGACCTCGCTCTCGCCCGCGAGCGGCATGGTCGAAGGCCTTCGCACGATCAAGGACAAGACCGAGATCGAAGCCACGCGACTCGCGTGCCTTCAGGCGCGGCGGGCGTTTGAGGTGGTCCGCGCCAGCCTCACGCCCGACATGACCGAGAAGCAGGTTGCCGCGGACCTGGAGCATCAGGTGCGGCGGTTCGGCGGCGCCGGGCTGAGCTTCCCGCCGATCGTCGGCGTCGGCCCCCGCGGCGCCCTGCCGCACGGCACGCCGAGCGATCGCCGGATTGGCGACGACCCCTTCGTGCTCATCGACTGGGGCGCCAACTCCGGCCTGTACGTGAGCGACCTGACCCGCGTGCTGATCACGGGCAAGCCGCCCGCCAAGCTGCGGAAGGTGTACGAGACGGTGCTCGAGGCGCAGCTCGCCGCCATCGACGCCATCAGCCCCGGCGCCAAGTGCGAGGACGTGGACGCCGTCGCGCGGAAGATCATCACCAAGGCGGGCTACGGCAAGAACTTCGGCCACGGCCTGGGGCATGGCACGGGGCTGGAGATCCACGAGTCGCCGCGGATGAGCCCCAGCGTCGAGGGCGAGCTCGCCCCCGGCATGATTGTGACCGTCGAACCTGGCATCTACCTGCCCGGCTGGGGCGGCGTGCGGATTGAAGACGACATCCTTGTCACCAAGACCGGCCACGAAGTGCTGACCGACGTCCCCAAGCAGTGGGACGAGGCGTTTGTGGGCTAAAGCGACCAGGAAACGCCCCGTTAGCGGGGGATTGCTCCGTTCGCCGGGGATTGTGACCCCAATGGCCGGTTTGCTACCTTGCGACAGCAATTCTCGACGACCCAACCCCCCAAGCGTGCTCCAGGCGCAGCATGGCAAAAGACTCTGAGACCGAAGGCACGGGCGACAGCCCGAATGTGGTGTTTAACGTCGGCAAAGTCCGGCGTTTGGTCGAGCTGATGAACACGCACGACCTGGCCGAGATCGACCTGAAGCAGGGCGACCAGCGGATCCGCCTCCGCCGCGGGCCCGAGCCGGCCCAGATGACCTTCACCCCGGCGGCCGCCCCCATGCCCGCCGCGGCCCCGGCCGCTGCGCCGGCCCCCGCCGCCCCCGC
>JBCDJN010000022.1:0-54172 GCA_039414355.1 Planctomycetota bacterium
CTTGGCGGTTCCCCTTCACCGCAACTCGCCGAGGCCTAGGTCCGCCCGTGCCGTGTTCAAGAGGGCGATTGCCCGGGGCTCAGTCTGCAGGAACCGCACGAGTTGCGTGCGAGAAACCCGCAGCCGCTCGGCGGCGAGGCGGTCGTCCCATGCCACGCCGGCGAGCACGTCGAGCGCCTCGGAGAGCAGCGCCGGGTAGTGCTCGTGCTCGGGATTGACGGCCAATTGGCCGCCGGCGGCTCGTTCATGCCACAAGTCGGTCGGACTCTCCGAGGCTTCGGCCCGCACCTCAATCGCCAGCCGCACCCGCAGCCGTTGCTGGGCGACGGCGAGGTTGGCCGCCTGGCTGCGGCGTTCGTTCGCCTCGGCCGAAACGCCGGTCGGCTCGTGCGTCAGCACGACGGCGGTTTCCACTTTGTTGCGGTGCTGCCCGCCGGGCCCAGAACGCCGCGTCCGCGTCGACCGGCACTGGTCGGCGAGATCGTCGAGCGGCAGCCGGGCAGGATGGGTCGCTTGGGTAGCCAAGGAAGGAAACCCGCGGGTTGGAACTGCGAAAGTGGGGCCTTTGGGCCACGTGGCCTACAAGACTAGTCGATCGACAAATCGAAGATATCGGAGACTCCCGACATTTCGTGAGTTTCCCCACAAACGCGAGCCGTCCCGCGTGCCGATACGCATTCCGACAGCGATTCACTACCTCCGCTTCGGCAACCGCCCGTGGCGGGCTCCGCTGCAAATCCTCCTCCCGCGAACCAACTCCGCCCCCACAAGCCGAGTCCGTCGATGCCGCTCCGCATGGTTCTTGCCGTCCTGGCCGCCGCCGCCCTCACGCAGGCCGCCTCCGCCCAGCCGCGGCAGGCGAGCCGCACCGAACCGATCTTCCGCCACGCGGACGTCGACGCGGCTTGGCAGGCGTCGCAGAAGTCGAAGCGACCGGTCTTGGTCTACGTGACTTCGTCCAACTGCCACTACTGCAAGAAGATGCTGAGCGAAACGCTTGCCCACCCGCAGATCGCCCGGGCGAACAACCACTACTTCGAGACCGCCGCGGTGAGCAACGACGATCAGCCGGAACTGGTCGAGAAGCTAGGCGTGAAGGCGTTTCCGACGACGCTGCTGGTGCGACCCGACGGCTCGCTAGCGGCCAGGCTGCAGGGTTATGTGAAGCCCGAGAAGTTCGCCGAGAAGCTCTTCGCCCCGCCCAAGGGGCGGCAAGCGAAGGGGAGAGGTCAGAGGCCGGAGGCTAGAGGCTAGAGAGCCGACGGCTCCCTGCTCCCGGCTCCCCGCTCGGCCCGCTATACTCCGCCGCGTTCGCCCAACGCCCTGGAGTGCCCGCCGATGTCGTCCGCTGAGTCGTTTTCTGTTGAAGGCCAAGTTGTCGACCTCGCTGCGGGCGAGGTCTTCGCGGGGCGGGTTCGGGTGGAAGCGGGCAAGATCGCGGCGATCGACCGGCTCGAATCGGCGCCGGAGCCATGCTTGCTGCCCGGCTTTGTCGACGCCCACGTGCACGTCGAGAGCTCGATGCTCGTGCCGACGGAGTTCGCCCGGGCGGCGGTTTGCCACGGCACGGTCGCGACGGTGAGCGACCCGCACGAGATTGGCAACGTGCTCGGCGTGGCGGGCGTAGAGTACATGCTGGCCAGCGGCGAGCAGACGCCGTTCAAGTTCTACTTTGGCGCCCCCTCGTGCGTGCCGGCCACCACGTTCGAGACCGCCGGCGCCGCCATCACCACGGCCGAGGTGGAGGCGCTGCTGGACGACCCGCGAATCGTCTACCTGAGCGAGATGATGAACTACCCGGGGGTGCTGCACGGCGACCCGGACTGCCTGGCGAAGATCAAGGCGGCGCTGGACCGCGGCAAGCGGGTCGATGGCCACGCCCCGGGGCTCCGCGGTGAGGAGGCGGCCCGCTACCTGGCGGCCGGCATCACGACCGATCACGAGTGCTTCACCAAGGACGAGGCGCTCGACAAGCTCGCGGCCGGCTGCAAGATCGCCATCCGCGAGGGCTCCGCTGCTCGCAACTTCGAGGCGCTGCACACGCTCATCGATGAGCACCCGTCGATGTGCATGCTCTGCAGCGACGACAAGCACCCCGACGAGCTGGCGCTCGGCCACATCAACACGCTCGCCCGCCGGGCGGTGGCCGCCGGCATCGACGTGATGAAGGTGCTCCGTGCGGCGTGCCAGAATCCGGTCGAACACTACGGCCTGCGGGTTGGCCTGCTCCGCGTGGGCGACCCGGCGGACTTCATCGAAGTCGATTCGCTCGCGGAGTTCAACGTTCAGCGGACGTGGATCGACGGGCAGCTCGTCTCCGAGCGCGGCGCCACCAAGCTGCCGGCCGTGCCGGTTGAGGCGGTCAACAATCTCCACCCGCGTGAGGTCGCCGCCGAAGAGCTGGCGATCGAGGCCGCCGGCCCGCAGACACGAGTCATCGTCGCCGAGGACGGGCAGTTGGTCACCGGCGAAGAGCTTGTGCCGACACCTTCGGCCGATGGCAAGCTGGTCTCCGACCCCGAGCGCGATGTGCTGAAGATGGCCGTCGTCAACCGCTATTCCGATGCGCCGGTCGCTGTGGCGATGGTCAAGAACTTCGGCATCACCCGCGGGGCGATGGCGTCGAGCGTAGCGCACGACTCGCACAACGTGATCGCCGTGGGCGTGAGCGACGAAGACCTGGCGGCCGCCATCAACGCCGTCATGCGCGAAGGGGGCGGGCTCAGCGCCGTCTGCACCGCCGACGGCGCCCAGGAGACGCTGCCGCTCCCCGTCGCCGGCCTGATGGCGACCGGCGACTGCCAAACCGTGGGCGACGCCTACGGAAAGCTCGACAAGCTGGTCAAGTCGTGGGGCTCGCCGCTGCGGGCGCCGTACATGACGCTCTCGTTCATGGCCCTGCTGGTGATCCCGGCGCTCAAGCTGAGCGACCGCGGCCTCTTCGACGGCGGCAGCTTCAAGTTCACCGAGCTGTTCGAGTGAGTCGGCCTCCGGTTACGAAGCCGCTTACCTCTGCTGCATCGGTAGCAACACGAACCATGATCCAAGAGCCCAAAGGCCCGGAGGGCCGGTAGGTTGTAGCCAGGCGCTTACGCCCCTGGCTAAGTGCTTTCGGCCCTCCGGGCCTAGTGCTTGCCGGCGGGAATATGGCTTCGATCACCTAGCGCTCGCAGCGAGCGCGTTCGGGCTTCGGTCAACCAATTCGCCCCCAACTCCAGCGGCGGCTGTTAGACTGCCGGCGGACGGAGAGCACGCTTTGGGGGAGCCATCCATGTCGCTTCAACTGGTCGTGGGCGAGTACGAGCTGATCGAGCAGCTCGGCGAGGGCGCCGCGGGCGTGGCGTTTCGGGCTCGCCACCGCGAGTCGGGCGAGACGGTTGCGCTGAAGCTGCTGCACACTGAGGTTGAGTCCGACATCGACCTGCAGCGGCGGTTCGTCCGCGAAGTCTCGGTGCTCGAGCGCCTGGACCACCCCAACATCGTGGCCTACCGCGACTGCGGCATCCACGAGGGAAAGCTCTACCTGGCGATGGAGTTTGTTGAGAGCGGCACGCTCGACTCCATCCTTCAGCAGTACGGCACGCTCCCTTGGGAAGAGGCGTTGGAAGTGGCCGTGCATGTGTGCGACGGCCTGGCCCACGCCCACGCCCAAGGGGTCATCCACCGCGACCTTAAGCCGGCCAACCTCTTTGTAGCGTCTGACGGCACCGTGAAGGTGGGCGACTTCGGCCTGGCCCGCGACCTGAACAAGGGTCGACTCACGATCGAAGGGCAGACGGTGGGCACGTGCCGATTCATGGCGCCGGAGCAGATCCAGGGGCAAGCCGCGTTGACCGGAGCGGTCGACCTTTATGCGCTGGGCTGCTTGATCTTCAAGATGACTACGGGCGAGCCGCCCTACGACGGTTCGGGCATCATCGAGATCTTTGAGCAGCACCTCCGCGGACCGATCCCCAGCCTTCAAGACCGGGCGCCGACGGCGCCGCCTTCGCTCGACACCGCCCTCCGCTGGCTGCTGGCGAAGGCGCCGTGCGATCGGCCGGCGAGCGCCGCCGAGGCGAAGAAGCTGCTCACCGCGGTGGCCAAGGGCAAGCCGATCCCCGAGCCGGTCATTGCCGCCAACAAGCCATCGACGCTGCCCGCCGCGACTGCCGCGCCGAAAGCCCAACCGACCGGCCGGGCGATTGCCGCGGGCTTGGTTGTCTTGGGTCTGATCGGTCTGGTCGCTTGGCTTGCGACTTCGCAGTGACCTGCGAGGCGTGAAGGCCCTACCGCTTGTCGCGAACGTAGTCTCGGACCTTTGCCCGCAGCTCTTCGCTCGACCAGCCCCGCTTCTCGGCTTCGCGAAGAAACCGCCGCTGGAGGTCGCCGCTCAGCCGCGCCACCGCGGCGTGGGCCGACCACGACTGCGACGCCAGCCGGTTGCCGATCGGCACCCGCCGCGAGACCGACGCGTAGCGGTTGAGCATCTCCGGCGAGACGGCGCCGCCGCACATCTGGTAGAATGCCTCGCCGAACTTATCGTCGCCGGCGTTCAGCAAATCGCCGATCCACCACGGCCCCGCCTTCTGGCACCACAGAGCGAAGTGCAGCGGGCCACGCCACTCCTCCAGCTCCGGCTTGCCGGCGATCCGCACGCCGGTGGACGTGAAGTGGAACGGGCCAACGGAGAGCTTCGGCGGTGGCGTGCGGCTGGGCGTGGTCACTGAGTTCAACTCGCTGAAGTTAGGGAACCACAGAGAGCGCAGAGGACGCAGAGAAGTCAACTGAAGCGGGGCACCTAGCGGCCCATGGTCGCCGCAGCGAATAATTGACGGCGTCCTTGCTCCGCGACCTCGGCGAACTCTGCGGTGAATGAAATCCCACAGCGATCTTTCCCCTCCACCCGCCTCCGCCGCAACCGGCGCCACGCGTGGCTGCGGCGGCTGGTCGAGGAGCATCGGCTGTCAGTGGCTGATTTGATCTGGCCGGTCTTCGTGCACGACGGCCATGGCCGGGTGGCGATCCCTTCGATGCCCGGCGTCGATCGGCTTTCGATCGACCTGCTGGTCGCGGCCGTTGGCGAGGCGGTCGAGCTGGGCATCCCCGCCGTCGCTTTGTTCCCGGTCACCGACCCGAAGCTCAAGACCGACGACGCCCGCGAGGCGTACAACTCGGGCAACCTGGTCTGCCAGGCGACGCGGGCGGTGAAGGCCGCGCACGGCGACGCGATTGGCGTGATCTGCGACGTCGCCCTGGACCCCTACTCCAGCCACGGCCACGACGGGCTGATTCGCGACGGCTATGTGGTGAACGACGAGACGATTGAAGTCCTCTGCAGCCAAGCGATCGTTCAGGCCGAGGCGGGCTGCGACGTGATTGCTCCTTCGGACATGATGGATGGCCGTGTCGGCGCGATCCGTGCCGCCCTCGAGCATGCCGGCCACACCGAGACCACCATCATGGCGTACGCCGCCAAGTACGCGTCGGCGTTCTACGGCCCGTTCCGCGACGCGGTGGGCTCGGCGTCGAACCTGGGCGGAGCAGACAAGAAGACCTACCAGCAGTCGCCGGCGAACAGCGATGAGGCGATCGCCGAGGTCGCGCTCGACCTGGCCGAGGGCGCCGACATGGTGATGGTCAAGCCGGGCATGCCGTACCTGGATATCGTCCGCCGGGTGAAAGAGGCGTTCGCGGCGCCCACCTTCGCGTACCAAGTGAGTGGCGAGTACGCCATGCTCTCCGCCGCCGCGGGGCAAGGCTGGCTCGATCGCCGGGCGGTGGCTCTCGAGAGCCTGCTCGCCTTCAAGCGGGCTGGCGCCGATGGCGTGCTGACTTACTTCGCCCCCGAAGCCGCCCGCTGGCTGGCCGAGTAGGGCAGGTCCGCGATAGCAGTGCCGGCAGCGCTGCCGGTGATTCTGCCGGTTACGCGGAGTTTTCTAAATGTGCGGGCCACGGCGGTCCGATATTGCTTGTGCAGTGATCCAGGGGGGCCTGGCACTCGGACGGTGGAAGCCACTTTGGCGACCGCCGCTGCGTGCCAGCAACGAAGACGCTTCCCCGAGCGTCGGAGCACACGCCCCAGAGGACCCCCCGATGTCTGCCTATCTGAAGTGTGGGCCTGCGTTTGGCCCCCAGCGCGTCCGTTGCGCCTTCACGCTGCTGGCCGCCACGCTGTTTGGCGTGGGCATGGCAAGCAACGCCGCTCATGGCCAAGGCCTGAAGTGGCGGAGCAACGCCGAGCAACAGGCCGTAACGCAGTACCGATCCACCGGCGGGGCCTCTCAGGCCGGCTTCGCCGCGGAGTTTGTTGAGCCGGTCGACGGGGCTCCCGATGAGGAGTTCATCGGCCCGCCCAAGCCCAAGCGAGCGACGCAGGCCGCCTACTCCGAGCCCACAGCGGCGGCGCCCAAGCGGCCCACCTACTCCGCTTCCAACCCGCCCCGACGCGTGGCGTCGGCCATTCGCACCAGCGTGCCGCAGGCTTCGCCTTCGGACCTGGGAGGCGACTTCGCCGCGGCCGTGGAGCGGGCGATGACCGCGCCGGTGGCTGGGCGACAAGCCTCACAGAATCCGGGCGTGCGGAAAGCGGGCTTTGTCGGCAACGTGGTTGGCTACGGTTACGGCCACGGCGTCGATTGCGGGTGCGGCTGCTGCGGCGAGCCCGGTTGTGCCGTCGCCGAGCCCATGTGTGGCATCCCGGAACCGACCTGCGGCTACGTGGAACCCGGCTGCGGCTGCGTGGGCCCCACGTGTGAATGCCCGCCGGTCATCGAAGGCCCGGTGTGCGGCGACGTGTGCGGCGACTGCATCTGCGGCGAGGTTGGCTGCGGCGGCGCCTGTGCCGGTGCTCCTTGTCCGCCGAGCTTCGGTGGCTGCGACGAGCGTGGCGCAATCCCACTCTACATCTACCTTCCGCCGATCAAGGAGATCATCCTGTTCGGCGGCGTGCACGGTTTCCGCGGGCCGCTCGACTTCAACCCGGGCTACCGCGACGCCGGCAACTTCGGCTTCCACGAAGGCATCAACGTCGGCGGCCGGATGAGCTGGCTGCCGCTGCCCGGCCTGGGCTACCAGATTGGCTACCAGGCGACGCACAGCCAGTTGAGCGGCGATTCAAGCGTCGGCGGCGGCGCCCACACGCAGTCGTTCTTCACCGCCGGCTTGTTCAAGCGTTGCCCGGTGGGTTGGCAGTACGGCGTGGTGTACGACCTGCTGGAGGACGAACGGCAAGCGTCCACCGACTTCAGCCAGGTGCGTGGCCAGATCAGCTACATCAACCATTGCCGCCACGAGTGGGGCTTTGAGTTCGCCTCGCACACCAACGAGGAACTCATCGGCGGGCGGCTCTATCAGGGGGCCGAGCAGTACCGCCTGTTCTTCCGCCGCCAGGGCCGCTCGGGCGGTGAGTTCAAGGGCTTCATCGGCTCCAGTTCCGACAACCACGTGATCCTAGGCGGCGAGTTGTTCGCGCCGCTAGATCACCGCTGGAGCATCCAAACCGGCTTCACGTACTTCGTACCCACCGGCGATGGCGACGGACTGACCGGTAGCACCGGGCCCGGCACGGGAATGTTGTCGCCCGCCGCGGCCGCGACCGAGGAAGCCTGGAACATCGGCATCAACCTGGTCTGGCACTACGGCGCCCGCGGCAAGCAGTGGTACCGCACGCCGTGGCGGCCGCTGTTCAATGTCGCCGACAACGGATCGTTTGTCATCGACGACGCCGACTGATCGCGGCTGAATGAAAACCTCTGCGACCACCATTTCATCGGGGTGGGGTCGGCCCGCCCGGGACGGGGATCCCGGGCGGGCATTTTTCGTTTGGCGGCGTCTTGCGGGCGAATCGATACGCACGCCACCCCCCGACTGCTGAAAGACTGCCGGCGAGCCCCGCGGCGTCAGCCCGGGGAGAGAACCACCAGCCCGCCCGGTTCCCCGCCCGCCAAAGCCCCGACGGACCATGCTTCCGCTCGTGGCCCCAAAGCATTATGCTCAGGAGCTTTAGAGAGTCACATCACCGCGGCCCGGGCCCCTCGCCCTAGGCCCGGCTCACAAGCGGCATCGCCCGCCACGAAACCAGCGCCCACCAACCGACTAGCCCATCGATGGAACCCGGATCCAACGACACTTGGAAATCTCTGCTCGACGACCTTGGGGTTGAAGGCGGCGACGCGGATGAGCAGCCAACCCCGGCCGCTTCGACGCCGGCCGCCGAGCCGCTCGTCTCGGAGGACACACCTCTGCCGGAGCGGCCGGCCAGCGACTGGTCGAACCTTCTGGACGAGTTCGGCATCGACGCGCCTGCGGACGAGCCCGAGCCGGTAGGGGAGGCGGAGCCCGTAGCCAAGGTGGAGCCGGTTGGTGAGGCGCCGGTTGCCGATCCCGAACCGGCCGAGGCTGAGGAGGTCTCGACCTTAAAAGAAGAAGCCGTCGCCGAGACTGCCGAGACTGCCGAGACCGAGGCGACCGAGCCCGAGCCTCCGGCCGTTGAGCCGCTGGCGATCGCACCCAAGGCGGGGCTCTCGCTGCCAGAGTGGTTCCCGTTCGCCGGCCGCAAATCGAGCACGCCCCCGCCCGAGCCGCCGGCGCCGGAACCTGCCGAGGAAGTCGCTGAGCAGGAAGTTACCGAAGAAGAAGTAAGCGAGACGCAGCCGGTCGCCGAAGCGTCGGACGACGCCGTTGCCGGCTCGCTCGCGGGCGAAGTGTCCGATGACGTCGCCGAGTCGGTGACCGAAGGCGAGACGTCTTCGGACGAAGAGTCCACCGAGAAGCCAAAGCGTCGCCGGCGCCGCCGTCGGCGCCGTGGTCGCGGCGGTGACTCCGAGAAGACCGAAGCCGCCGCCGAGCAAAACGGCGAGGCGCCGGTGGGCGAAGAGTCCGGCTTTGGCAGCGGTTTGTCCGACGAAGCGTCTGACGAAGATGATGACGAAGCGTCGCTCGCCGAGGTAGGTGGTTACCACGAAGACGCCGACACGGAAGAAGGCGCCGAACAGGACGCGAAGCCGGCCCGGTCTTCGGCGCGGCAAGTCCCTTCTTGGGCCGACACGATCAGCCACGTGGTCGACGCCAACATCGCCGCTCGCTCGGAACGCAAGAAATCGTCTCGCGGCGGCTCGCGCGGCGGGCGTTCGCGTGGCGGCCGGCGTCGTAGCCGCAGCTCTTAGCGGGCCGCATTTCGCATTCCGGCGCTTACCCGCCAGCGGCCACAGCAACCGATTCCGACGGGTTCTATCCCGCACACGCGGCAAAACCGGCGCCGGTTGCCGGGCTGCTACCACCTGCGTGGCAGATAATGTTGCCCTGTTTGCCTCTGGCGTTGATACTTGAGTTGGTGGCAGGAGCGAAGCCCACGCCAGGGCGTTGGCCCCTTCCACCCCGCCGGCCGAGTGCTGCTCGGCAACCGCGTCCCGCCGCTCTTTGCCAACCTTCCCCACGGCGCCGCAGCGACTTCTTGAGCGGGCGTTCTCCGCTCAATTCGTCACCCAACTGAGCAGACTGCTGCGCCGTCGGGAAGGGACGCAAGGAACCGATCGGGCGCCGCCAACCCGACCCCATACAAGCAAGTCACGCGTGCCCTAAGCGAACGGCCCCTAGCCAACACCCACGGCGCCGCGTGCCAAAACGATTCAAGGGAGAAACCATGACCAGCGCTAGCAGCAACAGCGGCCAGGACATCATCTCGCTTGTCTCCGAGCGGCAAGACCGCGAGCAGTTCCGCCGCAAGCACTGGGTGGGCACCTTCGACGAGTATCTGGACCTGGTGCGTGACGACCCGAAGGTCACCCGCACCGCGTACCAGCGGCTGTACGACATGATCTGCTCGTACGGCACCGAGACGATTGAAGTGGGCCGCGACAAGCTCACGTTCTACAAGTTCTTCAACGACCCCGACGGCGGCGGCAAGGACGCGGTCTTCGGCCTGCGGCGGACGCTCACTTCGCTGGTCAACGCGCTCAAGAGCGCCGCCCAGGGCTACGGCATCGAACGCCGCGTGCTGCTGCTGCACGGCCCGGTGGGGAGCAGCAAGAGCACCATCGCCCGGCTGATCAAGAAGGGCCTGGAGCGGTACAGCGCCACCGACGACGGCGCCCTGTACACGCTGGGCTGGGTCGACGAAGAGGACCCCGACGACCACAGCAAGATCCAGTGGTGCCCGATGAACGAGGAGCCGCTGCACCTCATCCCATCGCGGTTCCGCGACGACGTGGAAGCCAAGCTCAACGCCGGCCGCGGCGAGGATGACCTCAGGGTCAAGATTACCGGCACGCTCGACCCGTACTGCCGGTTCATCTATCAGCAGCGGCTGCAGAAGTACGACGGCGACTGGACCCGGCTCGTGCAAGACGTGCGTGTGAAACGGGTCATCCTCAGCGAGAAGGACCGCATCGGCATCGGCACCTTCCAGCCCAAAGACGAGAAGAACCAGGACGCCACGGAGCTGACCGGCGACATCAACTACCGCAAGATCGCCGAGTACGGCTCAGACAGCGACCCGCGGGCGTTCAACTTCGACGGCGAATTCAACATCGCCAACCGCGGCGTGATTGAATTCGTCGAGGTGCTCAAGCTCGACGTGGCGTTCCTGTACGACCTGCTGGGCGCCAGCCAGGAGCACCGCATCAAGCCCAAGAAGTTCGCCCAGACGGACATCGACGAGGTGATCCTCGGCCACACCAACGAGCCGGAGTACCGCCGGCTGCAGAGCAACGAGTTCATGGAGGCGCTACGCGACCGCACGGTGAAGATCGACGTGCCGTACGTCACCACGCTCGACAACGAGATCAAGATCTACGAGAAGGACTACAACAACAAAACGGTGAAGGGCAAGCACATCGCGCCGCACACCATCGAGATGGCGGCCATGTGGGCGATCCTCACCCGGCTGGAGGAACCAAAGCACGCGGGGTTAAGCCGCCTGCAAAAACTAAAGCTCTACAACGGCAAGACCCTGCCCGGCTTCACCGAAGACAACATCAAGGAGCTGCGAGACCAGGCCACCAGCGAGGGCATGGTGGGCATCTCGCCCCGCTATGTGCAGGACAAGATCAGCAACGCCCTGGTCGTTCACCCCGAGGCGAAGAGCATCAACCCGTTCATGGTACTCAACGAGCTGGAGAACGGCCTCAAGCACCACAGCCTGATCAACGACGAGGAGACCAAGCAGGAGTACCGCGACCTGTTGGGCGTGGTGAAGGAGGAATACGAGAACATCGTCAAGAACGAGGTGCAACGCGCCATCGCCGCCGACGAAGACGCCCTGACCCGCCTGTGCGGCAACTACATCGACAACGTCAAGGCGTACACGCAGCGGGAGAAGGTGAAGAACAAGTTCACCGGCGAGAACGAGGAGCCGGACGAGCGGCTGATGCGGTCGATCGAAGAGAAGATCGAGATCCCCGACAGCCGCAAGGACGACTTCCGCCGAGAGATCATGAACTACATCGGCGCCCTCTCGATCGACAACAAGAAGTTCGACTACCGCAGCAACGAACGCCTGCACAAGGCGCTCGAGCTCAAGCTGTTCGAGGACCAGAAGGACTCGATCAAGCTAACCAGCCTCGTCTCAAACGTCGTCGACGCCGAGACGCAACAGAAGATCGACGTGGTCAAAGGACGCCTGATCCGCGACTACGGCTACGACGAAGAGTCCGCGACCGACGTGCTGCAATACGTGGCGAGCATCTTTGCTCGGGGCGATGCTAAACAGGAGTAGGGAGATCGGGGGGATGACGCTGGGGATGTGGGGATGGTCGTCTCCGCGGCAGACTTTTCTGAGCTGAATACGGTGGTCCAGCAGCACTTCAGGATGCTCGTTTTGCGAGAACTGGTTTGACCCATGAGAAGTCCATCCCCCTATCTCCGCTTCATCCCCCCGATCCCCCTAACGTAATTCAACGATGGCCCTGAACATCGACCAAGACCAACGCCGCTTCAAGCAGATTGTCCGGGGCAAGATCCGCGACAACCTGAAGAAGTACGTCACGCACGGCGAGATGGTGGGCCGCAAGGGGAAGGACCCGGTCTCGATCCAAGTGCCGAGCCTCGACGTGCCGCGGTTCCGGTTTGGCGACAACGGCAACGGCGGCGTTGGCCAGGGCGAGGGCGAGGAGGGCCAGCCGCTCGGCAAGGGTAACCAGCAGGGGCCCGAGGGCGCCGGCGAGGCGGGCAGCGAAGCGGGCGGCGGCCACCTGATGGAGGTGGAGGTCTCGCTCGAAGAGCTCGCCGAGATGCTCGGCAACCAGCTCGAGCTGCCCCGCATCCAGCCCAAGGGCGACGCCAACCTCGTCCAGGAGAAATCAAAATACAACAGCGTCCGCTCCACCGGCCCCGAGTCGCTTCGGCACAAGAAGCGGACCTACCTCAAGGCCCTCAAACGCCAGATCAGTACCGGCGAGTACTCGCCCCGCGACCCGAAGATCATCCCGGTCAAAGGCGACAAGCAGTACCGGAGCTGGACCAACGTCGATCACCCCGAGGCGAATGCCGCGGTCATCTACCTGATGGACGTCTCGGGCAGCATGACCGACGAGCAGAAGGAGATCGTCCGCAACGAGGCGTTTTGGATCGACACCTGGCTCGCCAGCCAGTACGACGGCCTCGACACGCGGTACATCATCCACGACGCGGTCGCCAAAGAGGTCGACCAGCACACCTTCTACCACACCCGCGAGAGCGGCGGCACGCGCATCTCCAGCGCATACAAAGTGTGCGCCGAGCTGATCGAGCGCGACTTCCCCGTCAGCGAGTGGAACATCTACGTCTTCCAGTTCTCCGACGGCGACAACTGGGGCGAGGACAACGAGCAGGCGTTCAGCATCCTGGGCGACCGCATCCTGCCCGTGGCGAACCTCTTCGCCTACGGCCAGGTCGAAAGCCCGTACGGCAGCGGCGAGTTCCTCGGCCGCATCAAGAACAAGTACGGTGACAAGCACGAGTCACTGGTGACGAGTGAGATTGAAGACCGGGACGCGATTTATGAGTCGATCCGGACGTTCCTTGGGAAAGGCAAATGAGGGGAACCGCCAAGGACGCCAAGAGCGCCAAGAATTCACCGCAGAGTTCGCGGAGGACGCAGAGACAGCCGTGGTTAACCAGCACGAACGAATCCGGGACTCCCTGATAAAGGGCTGTAGGCGGCTTGAGTTTGAAGCGATGGTTTGCCCAGTTTGCGGAGGAAAGCTGCTGTTGAAGGTCCATCCCGATGGCCATGGGTTCTTCGTTCGCTGCGGTCGAAACTCGACGCACCTTTCTATGCATGACAAGTCACACACGCCGCCGCCGTGGTTCGAAGAGTTGATCGATCGCAGCGGGTGGTACTAGAAGCTCTCCGCGTCCTCCGCGCACTCCGCGGTTAGTCCAAAACACCTTGGCAAACTTGGCGTCCTTGGCGGTTCCCCAATCAAACCATGCCCCTAGCCGAAACAGCCCCGTTGCCCGCTGAGCTCCGCCACTGGCAGGAGTCGATCGAGGAGATGGCCCGCGGGCACGGGCTCGATTTCTTCCCGACCATCTTCGAGTTGGTGGACGCCGACCAGCTCAACGCGATCGCCGCGCGCGGCGGCTTCCCCGTCCGCTACCCGCACTGGCGGTGGGGCATGGAGTACGAGTCGCTCAGCAAGGGCTACAACTACGGCCTCTCCAAGATCTACGAGCTGGTCATCAACAACGACCCGTGCTACGCCTACCTGATGCGGAGCAACGAGCTGGTCGACCAGAAGCTGGTGATGGCCCACGTCTACGGGCACTGCGACTTCTTCAAGTGCAACGCGTGGTTCGGGCCGACCAACCGGAAGATGATGGACGAGATGGCGAACCACGGTTCGCGCATCCGCAAGATCATGGACCAGGTGGGCGTGGAGCCGGTCGAGGAGTTCATCGACGTCTGCAGCAGCGTCGAGGACCTGATCGATATTCATTCGCCCTTTATCAAGAGGCGCGAGGCGCTAGGCGCTAGGCGCGAGGAAGAGAAGGAACACAGCAACGGCGGTAGCGGGAAGTTTGAGGCGAAGGGGTATATGGACTCCTTCATTAATCCGCGTGAAGCGTCGGGCGGCGATGATGATGGCGATGAGGTTGCCGCACAGCACTTGCCGATCCCCGCGCAGCCGGAGCGGGACATCCTGCTGTTCCTGCTGGAGCACGCGCCGCTGAAAAGCTGGCAGGCGGACGTGCTGGCCATCATCCGCGACGAGGCGTACTACTTCGCCCCGCAGGGCCAGACCAAGATCATGAACGAGGGCTGGGCCAGCTACTGGCACAGCACGATGATGACCACGCAGATCGCCTCGGCGAGCGAGATCATCTGCTTCGCCGATCACCACTCGGGCACCATGGCCACCTCGCCCACACGGATGAACCCGTACAAGCTCGGCATCGAGCTCTTCCGCGACATCGAGGACCGCTGGAACCGCGGCGCCTTCGGCAAAGAGTACGACGAGTGCGACGACTTCCGCGAGCGGAAGAACTGGGACAAGAAGCTCGGCCTGGGGCGCGACAAGATCTTCGAAGTCCGCCGGGTGCATAACGACCTGACGTTCATCGACGCGTTCCTGACGCTCGACTTCGTCCGCCAGCACAAGCTCTTCAAGTTCGGTTACAACCAAGGCACCGAGTACTACGAGATCGAAACCCGGGCGTTCCCGCAGGTCAAGCAGCAGTTGCTCTCCAGCCTCACCAACATGGGCCGGCCGCAGATCCTGCTCACTGACGCCAATCACAAGAACCGCGGCGAGTTGTTCCTCGAGCACCAGTTCACCGGCACCGAGCTGAAGATCGACTACGCCCGGGCGTCGCTCGAAAATCTGCACCGGCTCTGGTCCCGGCCGGTGCACCTGAAGACGGTGGTCGACGACGACGAGACGGTCTTCTCGTTCGACGGCCGCGACCACGACGTGGAGGTCACCGGCGACGCGGACCACAACGGCTCGGGCCACGACGGGGAGGTGTTCTGATGAGCCTCGCCGCCCGCATCCAGAACCAGCTCGCCCAGTCGGGCATCGACGGCGCCGTGCTCCGCGCCGCCGAGGACGGCGAGTCGTTGCTCGTGCGGGTTGACCAGGCGGGGCCGCTGGCCGTTTCGTGCTGGGAGCTGCGACTAGAGACCGGCCGACTCGCCGGGGCGAGCATCGAGACCGTCAAGCAGGTGGCCGAAGAGGTCACCCGCCGCGTCACCTACCTGCTGGAGCCGATCCAGCCGATCGAGGCGGACAGCGAGGCGTGCGTCATCCAGCTCCGCAGCACCAAGCCCGACGAGAGCGCCGACTCGCGGACCTACTACGAGTGCCTGGTGAAGACCGGCGGCAGCATCGCGCTGCAGCGGTACGAGGCCCCCCGCGGGCAGCTCCGCCACGCCGTGGCGATGAACCTCACGCACGAGCTCGTCGGCCGGCTGACGGACGACTTTGTGGCGAGCGTCGGGTGAATCACTCCGGCCCCGCGTATCACTCCGGCACGTTGTCCGCCTCGGCGAAGAGCTGGTCGACGCCCACCTCGAAGCCTTCGAGCAGCACGCTCTTCGCCACGTCGCCGCGGGTGTAACGGCCCGCCTCCTCGTACCGGTCGCCGACCAAGCGGTTTACGAGCACCAAGTCTTCCTGGTAATCGATGATCCAGTACTCAGCGAAGCCCGCCGCCGCGTACTCCTGGAACTTCGTTTCGTAGTCGCGGACGCGGTCCTTCGCATCGTCGGAAACGACTTCCACGGCCAAGTCGGCGCCACGCCAGTAGCGGTTTCGGCGCCGCGGGTCTTTGCTGTCGAGCAGCACCACGATGTCCGGCTCGCGGATTCTCTTCTCTCCGGTGCTCACTCGCAGGCCCGCCAAGCGAGCCTTGCCTTCGCCGCGGCGGCGGATCGCTTCGCGGATCAGGTCGAAGAACAGCTCAATGATCGCCTGGTGGATTTCGCTGGCCATCGGCAAGAACTCCAGGCGTCCGTCAACGAACTCAACCCCGCGGATGCCGTCGGTCGCTTCGAGGTACGCGTCGAGCGTCCAACTGCCCTGATCGGGCATGAAGCGGGCAACGCCGAGGGCGTATTCCACTTCGGCGGTGAGCTGCGTTGGGTTGGCGGACATGACGTTGGATTCCGTCGGCTTGTCGCCGGGCTCTTTGCCGCTGGCCGGGCTATCCGTAGTCTAACGGACACGGCGGCCCGCTCCCAACTCCGTCGCCGCACCAAGCCCTCGCAGCCCGAGAAGACGCATGTCGGAAAGCCCGGACCACCCGCAATCGGACCTCGCTCCCGCCGGCGGCGGGTGGCATTGCAGCCACCTGTTTTATTCGTTCGACCGGCCGGCGCTCTGGTCGATGCCACCCGGTGATCGGCAGGCGGCGGCGGACGCCCTAATCACCGCGCTCGACCCGGCCGCCGAGCACGCCCCGATCCGGTTGCAGACGCAGATCGTCAGCGGTCACAAAGCGGACTTCGGCTTGATGATGATGGACCCCGATCCGCTGAAGATCGACGCGGTCCACCAGCGGCTGATGAGCGGCGCCGCCGGGCCGGTGTTAAAGCCCGGATATTCGTTCGTATCGGTCACCGAGATTAGCGAGTACGTGCCGTCCGTGGAGAGCTACGCGGCCCGGGTCGCCGCCGAAGGAGACGCGCCCGGCAGCCCCGCGTACGAGGCAAAGGTGAAGGCGTACGCCGGTCGGCTGGAAGGCATGAACCGGCAACGACTTACGCCGGAGATCCCGCCGTACAAGTCTTGCTGCTTCTACCCGATGAACAAGAAGCGGGTCACTGGCGAGAATTGGTTCACCCTGCCCAAGAGCCTCCGCAACAGCCTGATGGGCGAGCACGCCCGCAGCGGGATGGCCTTCGCGGGTCGGGTCAGCCAGTTGATTACGGTGGGAATTGGTTTGGATGACTGGGAGTGGGGCGTTACACTGTGGGGTAACAACCCAGAGTACCTGAAAGACATCGTTTACCAGATGCGATTTGACGAGGCGAGCGCCCGTTACGCTGAGTTCGGGCCGTTTCTCGTGGGCTACATCAGCTCCGCCGAACAAATCGCTTCGCACTGCAACTTGAGAAGCTAACGCATCCAACGGCGGTAACGCAGAGCCGTTCGATTTCAAGTTGTGTCTCGCCCTAGCGCTCGACGGTGCGTTGAGTGCGTCCGGTGTGCTACCGGTTTCGCGGGCAACGTTTCCCGTGCCTTGATTGCGGCACGGGTTGTAGATCGCTGGCGCTTCTGCACGTTCCGTTTGTTGGACAGGGAACGAGGCAACCCCAGGCAGTATCTACCATGCGCAACACGAGAAACTTCGGAAGTACGGTCGCTCGCGCTGCGGCTCTCGCGGTCGGCTTGGTGATCCCGATTGCCGCCTCGGCGGACGTGGTGCTCGATTGGAACACCACCGCGAGCGAGGTGCTTGCGACGAACACTTCGCTGCAAAACCCCGGCGCCGCGTCGCGGTCGATGGCGATGGTGAACCTCGCGATCTACGATGCGTTCGCCATGACGGAGGATGGCTCGACCATGTTCTACGACTACGGAGGCGGCCACGCGTCGCCCGGCTACAACGCGTCGAGCAAAGCGGCGGCCGCCACCGCGGCTTACGAGGTCCTCTCCGGCATTTATCCCGACCAGCAGAGCACGCTTGACGCGCAGTTGATGAGCAGCCTGTCCTCGGTGCCACTGGGAGCGGACCGGGACGAGGGCGTCGCGTTGGGGCAGATGATTGGCCGATCGATCGTTGATCGTCGTGCGAATGACGGGTGGGACTCAAGCGTTCAGTACACGCCGACCGACGCCATCGGGCGCTGGCAGCCCGACCCGACGATCACGCCAACGCAAGAGGCCTGGGGCCCGTCGTGGGGCGATGTCGACCTGTTCGCCCTGCCAGACACTGAGCGGTTCATGCCGCCGCCAATGCCTTGGGTAGACACGCCCGAGTACGCCGATGCGTACAACGAAGTCAAGGTGCTCGGCGCTGCCGACAGCACCGAGCGCACGGCCGACCAAACTGAGATTGGCCTCTTCTGGGCGTACGACCGCGAGGGCCTCGGGACGCCGATGAAGCTCTACAACGAGGCGTTGCGAACCATTGCCGTGCAGGAGGGCAACACCGCCAAGGAGAACGCCGAACTTTTTGCCAAGGCGACCGTCGCGATGGCAGACGCCGGCGTCGTGGCGTGGCAGTCCAAGTTTGAGTACGACTTCTGGCGACCGGTCACCGGCATCCGCGAGGGAGACTTCGACGGCAACCCGCTCACCATTGGCGACGCGGACTGGACCCCGCTCGGCGCCCCCGGCGGCACGGGCCAAGACTTTACGCCGCCGTTCCCGACGTACCTTTCGGGCCACGCCACGTTTGGCGGCGCCGTCTTCCAAGCACTCGCCGAGTTCTATGGCGGAGACGACTTGGACTTCACGCTCGAATCCGAAGAGCTGCCCGGCGTTACCCGCGATTTCACCTCGCTCTCGCAAGCGATGGCGGAGAACGGCCGCAGCCGCGTCTATCTGGGAATCCACTGGAACTTCGACGACACCGAAGCCCAGATTGTAGGCAGTGACATCGCGACACATCTCTTCAGTTCGCGGTTTATCTCGGCTGCTTCGATCCCAGAACCGCACTCTGTGCTGCTGCTGATCACTCCGCTGCTGGCGATGCGGCGCCGCGCGGTTTGAGGTCGAGCCACACCAGCCGGTGGTCGGAGGCTCTTACCGCCTCGGCGCCGGGTTCGCCCGGCAGCGGCCAGAAGATGCCGCCGCCGATGGTCTGAAGCGTCTTGGACGGCAGCACGTAGTCGACGCGTAGGTTGCCGTAACCATCGCCGCCGAAGTCGGACGTATCGTGCGCGGGGTCGCCCTTGTGGGTGCTGTTGAGTTCCGCACTGCCACGGGCGGCCGCCGCCCCTCCGCGGCTGCTAGGGACGAAGCGCGCGTCGATCGCCGGGTGATCCAGCAGTTGAGCAATCGCGCCCGGCCGTCCGCTGCCGTCGTACGGGTCGGCGTTCAGGTCGCCCAGCACCACAAAGTCGGCGCCGGCGGGCAGCGTGCTGTGGCCGTCGCCTTCGCTGATCCGCTCGTTGGGATCGACCGGGAACTGCGACCCCTGATCGCCGGCGATGTACTTGGCTATCATTCGGATCTCGTCAAAGTTCCGGCAGCCGTTGCGATCCTCCGGCCCGTCGAACGCCGGGGGCGTGGGGTGTGAGCAGAGCAGGTGCAGCGGATGGAACCGGCTGCCCGGCTTGTGCGCGGGGAGCTTCACCTGCACGTCCCAGAAGCTCTTCGAAGAGAGCCGCAACACGGCCCTATCGGAATCGGTGTAAAAGTGCTCGCCGGTTCGTGGGTCTTTCGGCCAATTGGCGCCACTCTGGCGTCGCCACGGCAGCTCGCGGTACGTCCGCCAGCGATTGATCGGCAGCCGGCTGAGCAGCAGCATGCCATACTGCCCCGGGTAACGCCCGTAGCCCCACGCGTCAGCGGGGCCGCCGGTCTTGCCGTCCTTGTCGAGGTCCAACCCCGAATCGACGCCCGTGTTGACCGGGTCGTAGAAGAAGTGCTCGTAACGCAGCGGCTCAAGGCCGTCGGCAGCCTCCGCGGCGGGGGCTTCCAGGTACTGGCGCCGCAGCGAGTCAACCAGCCGCGTAGTGCCTTCCTCGAAGTCGAACTCGTTGAGCAGCACCACATCGGGACGCACGCGACGCAGCACTTCGGCGATCCGCTTCGCCTGCTGCGACTGGCCGGTCTTGAGCTCGTCGTAGAGCTGGCCAGCCCGGTCGCGGTACATCGCGACGTTGTAGGTCGCCACGCGAAGGGCGCCGGGTTGGGCCGGCGGCGGGTCGGCGGCGGCGGTTGTCGCGGCGAGCAGGAGGGCGGCGCCGAGCAGGCGGGTCATGGCGGTCTCACGGGTTGAATCACTCCCCGCGAAGCGTAGCAGAACGCCCGCCGCGGCGACGCTGCTTTTTTCCCGCCGCCGCGGACGGTAAACTCCAGGCCGCGTCGCGGGCGGCGGCGTTACACCCCTAGACCCCGTGCCCGGTGCGCCGCGATGCCGACCGACGCCTCAGCTTCCCTCATGCAGAGCCACGCCCGGGTGACGGTCGTCGGCCATCCGCTCATCCAGCAGCACCTCACCACGCTGCGGAACGAAGAGACCAGCCCCGCAGACTTCCGCCTCTCGGTGCGGCGGCTCGCCACGCTTCTGGCGTACGAGGCGACCAAAGACCTGCGTTGCGAAGAGACCCCGGTCGAAACGCCGCTGACCACCGCCACCGGCCACCGGCTCTGCGAGCGGATCACCCTCACGCCCATCCTCCGCGCTGGCCTGGGCATGGTGGACCCGGTGCTCGACTTGATCCCCACGGCCGAGGTCTGGCACCTGGGGCTCTACCGGGACGAAGCGACCGCACGCCCGGTCTCGTACTACAACAAGCTGCCCGAGGGCGGCGCCACGGACGTCGCACTGGTGGTCGACCCGATGCTCGCCACCGGCGGGTCGGCCGTGGCGGCGCTCAAGACGCTGGCCGAGTGGGGCGTGCCGCGGCTGAAGCTGCTGTCGATCATCGCTTCGAGCGAGGGCGTAGCGACGGTCGAATCGGAGTTCCCCGAGGCCCAGATCTACGTCTGCGCGGTCGACGCGGAGCTCAACAACCAAAAGTTCATCGTCCCCGGCCTCGGAGACGCCGGCGACCGCACGTTCAACACGCCCCGCTGACGCGGGGCGGGCAGTTGGCTCATGGCTCATGGCCTTTGGCTGACGCAAGAAGCCGACGACCACTCTCTTCGCCGACAGGCAACAGCCGATAGCCAACACCCTCCCCCGCCATGCCCCCACGCCTTGTTAGCTTCCTCGGCCTGTTCGTGATGATCGGCCTGGCGTGGGCGATGAGTTCGCACAAGAGCCGCGTGAGCTGGCGGCTGGTTGGCGGCGGGCTGCTGCTGCAGTTCGCCTTTGCCCTGCTCATCCTCAAGGCGCCGGGCGGGCGATGGCTGTTCGACCAGTTCGGCCTGCTCTTCAACCAGGTGCTCAGCGCGATCAGCGACGGCGCCGGCTTCTTGTTCTACGTCTACCCGGACGCTGGCGAGGAGGAGGGCTTCCCGCCGCGGTACGTGATGATGCGGAGCCTGGCGATCAAGATCCTGCCGACGATCATCGTCTTCTCGTCGATGATGTCCATCTTGTACTACGTGGGCGTGATGCAGCGGCTCGTAGGCGGGTTGGCGTGGGTGATGCGGCGGACGCTTGGCACGTCGGGCGCCGAGACGCTCTCGGCAGCGGCCAACGTCTTCGTCGGCCAGACCGAGGCGCCGCTCGTGATCCGCCCGTACGTGGCAAGAATGACCCGCTCGGAACTCATGGTCGTCATGGTCGGCGGCTTCGCCACCATCGCCGGCGGCGTGCTTGGGCTGTACGTGACGATGCTTGGCCCCGAGTACGCCGGCCACTTGCTGACCGCGTCGGTCATCTCGGCGCCGGCGGCGCTGCTGATCGCGAAGGTCATGCAGCCCGAGGTCGAGCAGCCGCTGACCGCGGACGACGCCCCGATTGACAGCGCATCGCCCGAAGCCGCCGAAGGCGACGAAGACGGCGACGCCACGCCCGCCGGCGAGGCCGACCCAACGCCGCCCGCCAACGTGCTCGAGGCCGCCGCCGAGGGCGCCGCGGCCGGCATGAAGCTGGCTCTGAACGTGCTGGCCATGCTCATCACGTTCGTCGCGCTGGTGGCGATGGGCAACGCCGTGGTGGGCTGGGTGGGGGGGCTGTTCGGCTTTGAAGGGGAAGCGGCTTGGACCCTGCAAAAGGCGTTCGGCTACGCCTTCGCCCCCATCGCGCTTGCCATGGGAATCCCGTGGAGCGAGTCGGGCGTGGCGGGCGCCATGCTCGGCGAGAAGATGGTGCTCAACGAGTTCCTCGCCTACTTCTCGCTCAGCCAGGCCGCCGAGGCCGGCAAGCTGAGCGAGCGTTCCGTAACCATCATGACCTACGCCCTGTGCGGCTTCGCCAACTTCAGCTCCATCGGCATCCAACTCGGCGGCATCGGCGGCATCGCCCCGAGCCGCCGCAGCGACCTCGCCCAGCTCGGCTTCCGAGCCATGCTCGGCGGATCGCTGGCCGCGTTCATGACCGCCTGCATCGCGGGGGTGTTGCTGTGAAGCGACGCTCTTGTTTCGGCGCCGATCGCTGACGCCCACGGCTCGCGAGTCACCAGTCACACGCCACGGGTCACCACTCCCGCCAACAGCCAACAGCCAACAGCCTCAATACCATGAAAATCCTCCTCTCTGAAGAACAGCTCCGCGACGGCGTCAAGCGCATGGCCGGCGAGATCGCCGAGGTGTACCAAGACCAGCACCTGACCATCGTGGGCGTGCTGACCGGCAGCGTGGTGCTGTTGGCGGACTTGATTCGGCTGCTCGACCTACCGATGCGTGTGGGCGTGATCGAGGCGAGCAGCTACCGCGGCGCCACCACCACGCGGGGCGAACTGACCATTGACTCCGACCTGATGATTGACATCGCCGGCCGCGACGTGCTGCTGGTGGACGACATCTTCGACACCGGTCACACGCTGGTGCAGGTGATGGCGAAGATGCAGGAGTTCGGCCCCACGTCGCTCCGCTCGGCCGTGCTGCTGCGGAAGCAGGGTCGCCAGGAGGTGGACGCCGAGCCGGACTTCGCCGCGTTCGACATCCCGGACGAGTTTGTGGTGGGCTACGGGCTCGACTTCGAGGATCTCTACCGCAACCTGCCGTACCTGGCTGCCATGGAGCCCGAGGATCTCACCAAGCATCAAGAGATGACCGCCAGCCTGCCGGGCGGCGCCAAGTCGGCCGACTGAGCCGCGGCTACGCGTCGTGCTTCAGGTGGAAGCGGGCCGGCAGAAGGTCGGCGAGGGTGACCACCTTGAGGTCGGCCTCGCCGCGGGAGTCGGCCAGCAGCACCTCGGCGTGCGGGCTGAACTCGCAGAGCACCTGCCGGCACGCGCCGCAGGGGGCGGCCCCGCCGGGCGCCGCGACGGCAACCGCGGCAAACTCCTGCACACCCGCCGTGACGGCCGAGAAGACCGCGGTTCGCTCCGCGCAGATGGTCAGTCCGAAGGAGCTGTTCTCCACGTTCACGCCGGTGAACACGCGCCCGTCTGCCGCCAGCAGTGCCGCGCCGACCGAGAACTTGGAGTAGGGAGCGTACGCGGCGTCGCGGGCGGCGAGGGCTGCCTGGACTAGTTGGTCTCGCTGGCTTTCGGTCAGCGGCACGGGCGGTTCCTGGGGCAACGCTACCCGATACGCTCGACGAAGAGCTCCAGCGGGTCGACGGGGTCGGAGGCGATGGTCACGGCCTCGCGGATCGAGGCCAGGGCCTCTTCTCGGCCTTGGGCGTTGGCGTACACCCTGGCGATTGGCTGGCCAGTTGAGACAGGGTCGCAAATCCTCACCAACATCTCAAGCCCAACGGAGTGGTCGATCGCCTCACCCAGCTTCTTCCGCCCCCCGCCGAGGGAGATGACCGCCCAACCAATCCGCTCCGCGTCGATGGCAGAAACCACCCCATCGTGTTCGGCGAGCACTTCAACCGTGGGCGCGAGCGGCCGCGGCGCGTCGACGTCGCCGCCCTGAGCGCGGACCATCTCGGCGAGCTTCGCCATCGCCGCGCCGTTGTCCAGCGATTGAGCGATGAGCTGGTCCCCCGCCGCCGCGTCTGGCGCTGCGCCCGCCAGGGCGAGCGCCTCGCCGCCCAGCCGAACGGTCGCCTCGCGGAGGTCGGCCGGGCCGCCGCCGTTGAGGCAGTCGATCGACTCGTTCACCTCCAGCGCGTTGCCCACCAGGCGGCCGAGCGGCTGATTCATGTCGGTCACCCACGCGGCGGTCGCCACGCCCATGCGCTTACCGGTGGCGACGAGCGACTCGGCGAGCTTCCGCGCATCGTCACGCGTCTTCATGAACGCGCCGGTGCCGTGCTTGACGTCAAGAATGAGCGCGTCGAGCCCCTCGGCGAGCTTCTTGCTCATGATGCTGGCGGTAATCAACGGGATCGACGGCACCGTGGCCGTGACGTCGCGGAGGGCGTACAGCTTGCGGTCGGCGGGCGCCAGGTCGGCCGACGCGGCGGCGATAACGCAACCGACTCGCTCAGTCTGCGAGCGGACCTCGTCGAGCGAGAGCGCCGTGTTGAAGCCGGGGATCGACTCCAGCTTGTCCAGCGTGCCGCCGGTGGCGCCCAGCCCGCGGCCGGAGATCATGGGGTTCTGCACGCCGCACGCCGCCAGCGCCGGTGCCAGGGGCAGCGAGACCTTGTCGCCGATGCCGCCGGTGGAGTGCTTATCAACCTTGGCGACGCCGCCTTTGGGCCACTCCAGGACCACGCCGGAGCGGAGCATGTTGTCGGTGAGAGACGCCGTCTCGTCGGTCGTCATCCCGCGAAAGAAGACCGCCATGGCGAAGGCGGACATCTGGTAGTCCGGCACCGAGCCGTCCACATAGCCGCGAACCAGCGTGGCGATCTGCTCGGCGGTGAGTTCGGCGCCGTCGCGTTTGCGGGCGATCAGTTCAACGGGGTTCATGGCGACGCAGCGGGTTGCGGGACGAAAGCAGGCGTGGGGCCTCACCGTACTCCGCCGCGGTCAATCCCGGCAGGGGCCGGCAGCGCCGTCGGCCGTCGCTCGCCGCCCGCCCGCCCTCACTGCCCGCCCTTGAACGAGAAGCCGATCAGCCGCCAGCCGGTTGGCGTATCGATAATGACGCTCCCGCTGGGCGAGCAGTACTTGAGCAACGCCTCCTCGCTGGGCAGTTCGGCGCCGTCCAACAGCTCATTGACGCCGGCGAAGAACGCGTTGCGATCGGACCGCTCCTCACGCCACTGGCGGGCCTCGTCGTTGCTGGCCCGGGCGAGGAAGTGCTTGATCATCGGCGCCACGTCGGAGTAGTGCATAGCCGAGAACGGACGCCCCTCGGTCAGCCGACTGAGCCGGCTCTTCACCAGCCGGTACTGCAGCGAGTCGACCAAACGCTCCCGCGTTCCATCGGAGGCTTGGACGAACTGCTCGAACTGCTCGAACGATTGGCATGAGACCAATGTGTCGTCCAGGATCGCCACGCAGGGGCTGAACGGCCGCTCCTCCGGCGGCATATCGCGGAACGGCCGCGGCACGAATCGGTAGTAGTTCACGGCCCCCAGCGTCGCGGGCTCTAGGATGCTGGGGTACTTCTCGGCGACCTTATCCAGGCTCTCCTGCGCGGCGGCCGCGTCGAGCACGCCGACGCCAAGCGAGGTCTGCCCCTGCGGCAGCCGGCCTTCGCCATCGTAGCTGGTGATCCAGAACCCGTTGCCCGACGCGTTGCCAACGAACTCCTTCTCGAAGTTGATGCCGAGCGCCTTCGTCGGGCGGGCATCGACGAGCTTGCGGAACGCGCCGGCGTACTGGAAGCGGTCGTAGGTGGTCGCGATGTCGTCGAACAGCCGTTGCGAATCGACCCGGAACGACCCAAAGTTCTCCACGCCCGCCGGCACGTACGGCGGCGGCTCAACAACGCCGGTCTCCAGCCGCGCGATCTTCACCACGCCGGCCCGCGGCGCCTCGAGCAGCAGGTGACCCTGCAGCAGCGAGTCCCACTGCTCCGTGTTGACCCAGCCGCCGAAGCCGAAGCCCTTGATGCCGTTCAGCCCCAGAGCGGGGAACGTGGCCATCGCCACCCGCACGCCGGTGTTGCGGCCGCCGACCGCCTCGACCATGCCGATGGGGTCGATGAAGAACAACAACTGCGGCGGCTCCTCGGCGCCCGGCAACACTTCTTTCATCGTGGCGGCGAACGAGGGGTTCTCCGCGAGCGACTGCAGGTAGAGCTGCGCAATCTCCGCATCCTCGGCGGCCGTCTCCTCGCTCTCGGGCTGGCTGCCGTCGCCAACCACCAGCTCTTCAATCGGCAGGCCGTCCCAGCGGTCGAGCGTGCGCTGGAGGATGATCACGTCATTCGCAACCAGGAACACGCCGTCGCGTTCCACAAAGGCGACGCTGCGGCTGGTGTTGTTGCCGTCGCGGACCACGGTCGCCGTATCGCTGCGGAGCTGCTGTTCGGTCACCGTCAGGTCGGCGTTCTCCGCGGCAAGGTTCTCCAACTTCTCGGCGAGCTGCAGCGCGACGCGTGGCTGCTCGCTGAAGTCGGCAAGCAGCACCAGGCCGGGCGGGCCGTACGGCCGATTGATCATGGCGAACGCCACTTCGCCCTGCGGCAGCCTGAGCAGGTCTTCCAGGTCGAGCTCCAGCAGGCCACGGACGTTGGCCTCGTACGCCTCGGTCGCCTTGCCCCACGCCCGCTCGGTGAGGTCCGCCATCGACGGGTCGCGGAGCATCTGGCCGCTGAGCGACCCCTGCAGCCGCTCCACCAGCAAGCCGGCGTCGGCGGTGCGGACCATCAGAACCGTTTCGGCCGGCAGCAGCCGCATCGCCGAGGGGCGGTCCGACTGGGCGGGGCTCGTCGAAACGAGCACAAGGGTCATCAACAACGCGGCGACGGTCCGAACGGTCATGGCGTCCTCTGGCGGGGCGGTGGGCGTAACCGGTGGTTCGACCCGTGGCGGCGAAGCTTGGCAAGAAACTGGGTGACTCCGGCATGGTACAATGTGGTGACCGAAGACGCCCGTGGGCGGCATCGCGTCTTGACCTCCCAAACCCGTTGCGGACCGTGCGATGAGCCTTCGCCAGATTTGCCCTGCCTTCGCCGTCACTTGCATCGCCTTTGCCTGCTGGGCATCGCCGGCCGCGGCTCAGACACGCACGCAGTCCTCAGGCGGCGCCGGCGGGTCGCTCTTCGGGTCGGGCGGGTCGCTCTTCGGCGGCGGGACCGGCGGCGCTGGCGTGGGCGCCGGCGGCGGGCAGCTCCAGACATTCGGCGCCGCCGCAAACAACCCGTTCACGATCAACCAGCCGGGCGGCTCCGGCGGCTTCGTCGGCCGCGATAGCTCCGACACCGGCGGGCTGTTCGAGGCGCTCAACTCCACCAACAACAACTTCCTCGATCAGGTGCAGCGAAGGTTCTTCTCCCGCGACCGCGGCCGCGGCAATCAGGGCAACGACGCCCGCCCGCCCATCCGCGTGAAGCTTCAACTGGGATTCGAACCCACGCCAACCCCGGGCGCCACGGCACAAACCCTCGGCCGCATCAACACGATGCTCGCCGAGCGCGGCTTCGGCTCAGCTCAAGTGGCGTCGACCGAGGCCGGGCTTGCGCTGATCGGCTCGGTCGAAACCGAAGCCGACCGAAGGATGCTCAGCCGGCTGGTCTCGCTCGAACCGGGCGTGGGGCTTGTGCAGAACGACCTCTCGATCGGCGCCCAATAGCCGGCTCACCGACGCAGGCTCGCGCGCGGCGGCAGCTTAATCGACGTCGTCTGCATCCGCTGCCGCGGCTCGCCTGACGGCAACGCCGCCGACGATGCGGTGGTTGACGTAGCTGGCGTCTCCGCGGCGTGCGACGCTTGCTGGATGACCGGCGTGAGACTCTGTCGCGCCACCCGCGTCTCTGGGAGCATCGGCGTCGCGCCGGGCAGGTAGCAGTTCGACATCTCGCTCACGATGAGCGACCCGCCGGTGAGCGGCTCGAAGCGGGCCATCAGGCTGATCTTCGACGACGGCCCGCCCGCCTGCCCCCACGGCAGCCAAACGCTGTACGACACGCCCAGGTCCGATTCGCTCTTGTGCCGGATAAACTGTTCCGGCGGGAAGACAAACTTCTTGGTCGGCGCCGCGTTGGTTGGGTCGCGGTCGGTCTCGTCGAACGCGTAGACCACCAGTTGGCCCTCGACCTCAATCGGCTCCACTTCCTCGTTGTTGTAGAAGAACAGCCGCCCGCCGAAGCCACGCTCCGCCGGTTTGCCCTGCCGCTGCAGCACGGCGTCTTTCCACGTCGCCACCACGCGGCCGGGCGTTTCGGGCTCGCGGTCTTTGTCCTTCTTCCACGGCACGCCGTCGGGGATGTCGACCTTGTCGAGCCCCGCCTTCGAGGCGAGCCGCCCCTTGCCAACGCCCAGCGACTGGCAGCCGCCGCAGGCGATGAGGCCGACCATGGCAACGACGAAGTGCGGGCGGAGGTTCATGCTCACAGGTCCGGTTGGAAGGGTCGTTGATCGATCGGGACTACGGCGCCACCGGTGGCAGACGCTGCACCGCGGGCGGGCGAGTTGGGCTCATGTAGCCAGCGGGTTCGACCCCGCTGCTCGAAACACCAGCCGGCGGCGGCGGCAGCGTGCTGGGCGTCCACGAAGGAACGGTCATCGGCTGCGTTTCGAGGGGCTGCGTTTCGAGGGGTGCCGACTCCATCGAATGCGGCTGCATCATCGGCTGACTCGTCGCCTCAAGGGGCGTGGCCGGCGGGCAGACGTCGCCTTCGGTCGGCACGTACGTGGGGAACACCTCCGGCGCCTCCGCGGCGCCCCACTCGTCGCACCGGCTCCGCAGGCCCGAAGGCCCGTGCAGGTTCACCACGTCGCACAGCACCCAGCTCATGCGGGCCGACTCGATCTGCTTGATCATCTCCGCGTCCTGCTCGTTGCGGATCACGCGCGGCGTCATGATGATCAGCAGCTCGCTCCGCTCCTCGCTCACGCTGTCAAACCGGAACAGGTCGCCCAGCAGCGGGATGTCCGCCAGGATCGGCACCTGCCGGTGGATCTCAAAGCTGCTCTTCGTGAGCAAGCCGCCGAGCACGATGGTCTGCCCGCTCGACGCCATCACCGTGGTCTCCGCGATAATCTGGTTGATCGCCGGCGAGCGGAGCACGGTGCCGTCTTGGCCAACGAAGACCGCCGTGCCCTCGTCCTCGGCGCCGAGCTCGCTGCGCGTGGCGGAGACCTGCATCACCACCTGCCCGTCGGGGCTGATGCGGGGCGTGACCTCGAGGATGATGCCGACGTCGATGTCTTCCAGGTTGTTCGTCTGCCGGCCGACGTTGTCGAAACTCACGCCGGCGATGCGCTGCACGTTCTGACCGACGGAGATCAACCCCGGCTGACCGTCGAGCATGGTGATCTGCGGGCGGCTGAGCACCTCAAGCCGGCGGTTCTCTTGCAGGGCGCGGAGGAGCATGTCGACCGCATTGCTCGAAGCCGAGAGCACAAAGCCGCCGAAGCCCAGCGAGTTGTTCACGCGGCCGACGCCGAAGTTCACCAGCCCCTGAGCCGCCACCTGCCCGGCGTTGGCAAGCGCCGTGGCGTTGCCGTTGTTGCCCAGCGGGTTGTTGACGTCGTTGAAGTTGAAGCCCGGGCTCAGAGGCGCGTTGACGATGGTCTCTTCAACCACCGACACCACCGCCCCGCCCGCGCCGGTGTTCTGCGTGTTGGTGGTGATGGTCTGGAAGTCGTTGAGCGTCAGCAGCGAGCGGTCAAAGAGCAGTGAGTCCTGCAGGCCGAGCTCAATGCCAAACTCGTCCGTGTCGTTCAGACGCACCTCGGCGATGAGCACCTGCATCATGACCATCGGCGGCCGCTCGTCGAGCTGGCGGACCAGCTCGGCGATCTCGTCGTAGTACTCCGGCGTGGCGCTGATGATGAGCGTGTTGCTCGCCTCGTCGGCGACCACAATCACCTCGCGGTCGATCTGCTCGAACGGGCTGATGGCGAGCTCCGCCTCCTGCTCGGCTTCGCTGCGGGAGTCGAGCCACGCCGTGAGCGTCTCGGCCACGCCTACAGCGTACGCGTTGTTCAGGCGGAAGACGCGGTTGATCCGCTGGCGGGTGTCGGCGCCATCGAGGCGCGTGAGAACGGCGTACACCACGTCCAGGTCGGCTTGCGTGCCGGCGGCGATGATGCTGTTGGTCCGCTCGTCGACCGAGAGCTGCAGGCGGACCAGCGAGTTGCTCGCGGCGCCCAGGCCTCCGGCGTCGTCGTTGTCTTCCTCGGTGCCGAAGAGCGACCGCAGCATCTCCACGAGCGCCACCGCGTCGCCGTTGGCGATGGTGAAGACCTTGAGCTCCGCCACCGCGTCGGGCGAGCGGTCGAGCTGGTCGATGAGCGCGGCGATCAGGTCCATGCTGTCGGCCGGCGCGGAGACCACAAGCGAGTTGGCCCGCTCATCGGCCGCGATCCGCACACCGGTCACAATGCCAGACTCAAGCCGCTGCCGGCTGTCGGCGTCGATGGCGACGAAGCGGAGCGACGCACTGCGGGCGGCGGTCTCGCCCTCGCCGGCTGCCTGTTCGCCGGTCTGACTGATGGCGGTCCGCAAGACTTCCGCCAGCTCCGCGGCGAGCGAGTTCCGCAGCGCGAAGACCCGCACCTCGTCCACGGCGGCGGACTGGGCGACGTCGATTCTCTTGATGATCTCGGCGATCTCCGCCAGCTCCCGCGGCGCCGCGCTGACCACCAGCGAGTTGCTCCGGAAGTCGGCCACCACGCGGGCGGTTGGCGTCAGCACGCCGGCGGTCTCGTCCTCGCCCTCCTCCTCGGCGGCAAGGTAATCGTCGATCAGCGTCTTCGCGTCCGACGCCACGGCGTTCTTCAGCGGGAAGACCTCGAAGCGGGTCGCGGCGTCCATCGGCTGGTCGAGCTGCGCGGTCAGTTCCTTGGCCCGCTGGACGTTCTCCGCTCGGCCGATCAAGAGCAGCGAGTTCGGCTTGCCCAGCGGCGTGATGCTCACGGCGCCGCTCCGCGGGCCGAGCACCTGCTGGTAGACACGCTCCAGCAGCGACGCCATCGGCACGCTCGCCACGTTCTTTAGCGGCAGCACCTCGATGGAGGGCGCCGTGGTTTCGCTGAAGCGTTCGATCTGATTGATGATGGCCATCACACGGGCCACGTCTTGGTCGGCACCGCGGATGACGATGATGTCGAGCCCCTCGACAAACTCCACCTGCACGGGCCCCATGAGCGAGCTGTCGCCGTCGGGCATGCCGGGCATGACCATCGGGCCGGGCTGCGGCGGCTGGCCCAGTTGAGGTTGGCCCGCTTGCGGCTGGCCCTGCGGCGCCGGTTGTTCGCCCTCCACTTGGGCGGCGGTGAACTGCCCCGCCACGCGGCCGGGCTGCTCGGTGGCGCCCACGGCGGCGAGCGCTCGGCGAATCGCGCCCTTGCGATTGCCGGAGGCGGCCACCACGCGCGTGGCTTGGCCGCCGCGGCTGGCGTCGCCGCCCATCGCCGCCCGGTCCATCGACGCGATCACCTTCCGCCACGCGTCCTGCGCCTGCGGCTCGCCTTTGACGAAGGCGGTCCGCTTCGCGGCATCCACCCAAACCTGAACCGCCGGCCCGTCGCCCAGTTCCACCGGGAACGAAAGCCAACGCCGCTCGGCGTCCCAGGTGGCGGCCAGCGGCCGGCCCGTGAGCGACTGCAGACGCTTGTGTAAATCGTCCGCCGACAGCGTGAGGAGTTGAACGCCCTGTTGCAGGGCGACCGGGGCCGACGGCCGCGACGCCGGAGCGGGGCCGTTCGCCGCGCCGCCGAACTGCTGCCGGACCTCCGCCTGCACGCCCGCGGACGCAAAGACGATGAGCTGCCCGGTGCGGGCGTCCCACGCGGCGCGTTCGCCGGGGCCGCCGCGGAACGACTCCGCCCAGCGACGGGCACGGAGCTGGTCTTCGGTCTTGATTGAGTGCGCTTCGAGCGCCGGCCTCGCCGACGCCGGCGGCGGCTGGTCGAGCTTCGCCACCACCTGGCCGACGAGCGATCGCGTGTTGGCGTCGCCGCGGACGATGATCTCGTTCGAAGCGGGCGACGCGAAGACGCCCTCGGTCGCCTCGGGGCCGAGCAGCCGGCCGATCTGCGCGGCCAGCTCCACCGCGTTGCGGTGGCGGACCGGGAACTTGGCCACGTCCGGCGTCGCCTCGGCGGCGGGTTGCGGAGGCTGCGGAGGCTGCGGAAAGGGCATCTGCTGCCCGCCGGCGGCAATCGCCATGCCCGCACAGAGCATCAGCGTTGTGGCCCCAGCTTTCCAGTTGAGCTTCGCCATCGTTCCCCCCCAACGCGGTCTCAGCAGCGGGCTACGGACCGGGCGTGCGCACCGGCAGAACCCGCACTACCGGTTCAATCGGCAAACTCCGTTAGCTAGGGTGAGCGAATCCGGACACGCGGGGTCACCCCGTTGCGATTCGCGTCCAGCGTCCGCTCTGACGCATTGTGCACGAGGTGGTGTCGACGTTAGCGACTTGCGGTAGACTCCGTTGCTTTCGGGGTGCCGCCCACACTCGTGCGAAAATACACCGCAAGGCCCCCAGGAGGGTCAATCATTTGTACTTGGCGACAACCGGATCGGCTGCGTAGAAGCGACAGCCAGCAGGCAGACTCGCCCACTGCCAAACCTGCCGAGGTGACGCCCACCGACGCGAGTTCGGTGACGCAGGAGCCAGCCGGGGCCGATGCAACTTCGGCACGTTTGCCAGTCGAGTTTCGCTGCCCAGGAGGGTCACTCCTTACGCAGTTAGCGGACCTCTCGAGCTGCTGGAAAAGCCTTCGATGCCGTCAACCACAGATGCGACGTCGGCAAGTGACTCCGGCAATTCTGCGACTAGCTCCTTTCGGGAGACAAACACTTCGTTTCCGGAGCTGATGACCATGCACAGGTCGAGTTTCGTTACCAGGTCAAGAGCCAGTGCATAGAACTCAGGTTGGTATCTAGGGCGTTCTACGCCGAACTCGACAGCCGCATCGTCGTCAATGGCGATGGAACCGTAGTCGCCTATCCTGAAGTCTTTCCCGTCCATCGGAAACGAAACTGTATGGCCATCGTTCTCGCGGGACGAGACAGTGCAGCGGTGGCTTTCGAGAACCGAGACAAGCGTGTCGAAGGCGAAGGGGATGATCTCGCCCTGCTGAAATGACATGAACAGTTGCTGATGGCTCATGGTCACACCTTGCGAACGCGATGCCGGAGTATTTGCCCGCTTGCCAGTCGGGGCCGACTAGAAAGGAGATTCTACACCGGAAGGCTGGGGCGAGCATCCGCTTCGCGATCAGTGTGGCGTGCTCTGCTACTGCATAAGGAGGCGTCGTCCTGGGCGAGTTCAAACGTCCGCCGAGTCCGCGTCGGTCAGCTCAACCTCAGCGACTTCTGGGTGGCTCGGCCGACCCCTTCGAGGACTATTTGTAGGTGGCTCTGCCGTGTCGCTAAGTACAAATGAGGCGTCGTCCTTGGCACGATAGCGAGTCCCGATAGCGTCCGTTTTCGGGACTCCTGCGGCTCGGCAGCGGCCAAGGGATTTACCGCGACGAGACTGCCCCAGAACTCGTCCCGAAAGCAACGTTCCGATAGCTGGGACGTCCTCAGCTTCTGGGACTCGCTTAAGGTGTGAAATCACACGAATGTGGGCGGTACCCTCATTCAGGCGGAGCGTCCGCAATCCCGTGGCGAGCGTAGCAACCCGTGCCCAAACCCCCTGCTGGCAGCCGACGCCGTTTCTTGACGCGTTCCGCAGCGGCGGCGTCGGCGTTCGCGGCGCCGTACTTCGTCCCGGCAAACGTGCTAGCGGGGCCGGGGCGTGTGGGGGCGAACGACCGCGTCGGCTTAGCCGTGGTTGGCGTGGGCCTGCGGGGCGGCCAACTGATTCGCAACGTGCCCGAGTCGGGCCGGGTGGTCGCCCTCTGCGACGCCGACCTCCGCAAGACGGCCGCCGTGTTGAAGCGGCACGCGGCCGATTGGCCCGTGGAGCAGGACTACCGCCGGCTGCTGGAGCGGACCGATCTGGACGGCGTGATCATCGCCACGCCCGATCACCACCACGTTCAAGCCGCCATGCTGGCATGCGGCGCGGGGCTGGACGTCTACCTGGAGAAGCCGGCGTCGCTTTACATCTGCGAAGGGCGGGCCCTTGTCAGCGCGGCCCGGCGTTGCCAGCGGATCGTCCAGGTGGGCACGCAGCAGCGGAGCATGGAACTGAACCGGTTCGCGTGCGAGTTTGTCCGCGGCGGCGGCATCGGCCCGGTGCGGGTGGTGCAGTGCGTGAACTACCCGAGCCCTCGACGCTACCGCGCGGGCGAACTGCCGGCGGCGGCGATTCCGGCGGGCCTGGACTGGGACCTCTGGCAGGGGCCGGCGCCGCGGCGGTCGTACCATCCTTGGCTGGCGTCGCTCAGGTCCGCGCAGTCCAAGACCGGCTGGGTCGATTGGTGGGCGTACTCCGGCGGCGGCGTCACGGGGCTCGGCTCGCACGCGTTCGACATGGTGCAGTACGCCCTGGGCGCAGACGACTCGGGCCCCGTCGAGTTCTGGCCCGCCGAGGACGACGACGCGTTTGGCGCCAGCACGCCTGTGCACTTCCGGTACGCCAGCGGAACCGAGGTGCGGATGCACTTCGCCAACGAGCGACCGTTCCGCGGGCCGCGGCTGGGGGCGGTGTTCGTGGGCGCCCGCGGCAAGATCGAGATCAACCGCAACAAGTTCACCACCAACCCGCCCGACCTGGTGACCGACCCGCCTGATCCGAGCCTCGCCCGCAAGTGGGAGGGCGACGGCTGGGTGGCGCTCGGCCACGTGCAGAACTGGATCGATTGCATCAAGACCCGCCAGCGGCCGGTGGCCGACGTGGAGATTGGTCACCGCAGCGTCACCATCGCCCACCTGGTGAACGTCACCCGGCAGCTCGGCCGACGCGTCCGGTGGGACCCGGTCGGCGAGGTCTGCCCCGGCGACGACGAGGCGAATCGCCTGCTCGATCGGCCCCGTCACCCGGGCTGGGAGCTGCCAAAAGTCTGAAGCCGCCGCGCGATGAATGCCGGCGTGGCTGCGGTTAGCTGGCCGGCTCGGCGTCGCCCAGTTTCTTTGCTTCGCGGAGGTGCGAACCGAGCGGCGTGGCGTAGCGGGCGCCGTCGGCCGAGTAGATCATTCGCTTGCCCGCCACAGACTCCACGCGGCCGTCAATCAGGCCCACCTTCAGCTCGTCGCCGGCGCCCAGGCGGAGCACCTCGCCGGTGGTGCGAACCGTGATCCACGCCTTGAGCCGATCGCCGGCGCCGACGATGCCGGTCACGTAGGCGTGGGCCGCGTCGTCGAACTTGGGCGGCGGCGGGGGCGGCGATCGCTTCACCACCGGCCGTGGTGGGGTGGGCGGACGCGGGGGCGGCGGCGGCACGTACGGCTTGAATAGGTTCCGATCGCCGAGACTCGCCAGGTACGCCTCGGCCCCGCCGAGCCGCGGCCGGCCGGAGCCTCCCTCGGGCACGCCCTCCTTGCGGTCGGCGCCCGCGACCACCAGCGCCTGCACGCCGAGCGTTGCCCGCAGCCGATTGTTGCCGATCGGGACGAGCTGCAGCCGCGTCATCTTGTGCAGCAGCGGCGAATCGTAGAACGCGTGCAGCAGCCGCGTGACCTGCTCCAGCGTGCCGGTCGCCGTAGCCGTGTAGCCGAGCGACGTGAACGCCTCGCCCTGCGGCCGCTTGTCCGTGAGGGCGACGTCTTGGAAGTCGAGCTCGGCGGCTTCGAGCTGGTCGATCAGCCACGCCGTGTACTCTTGCTGCGCGACCTGCGGGTCGGCGGGCAGCGACTGCTGCTGGTACGCCTCAAGCCGCTCGACGGCGGCGAGAACTTCGCGCTGCTTCTTCCGAGCGGTATCTAGCCGATCCTGGGCGTCGGTGACCGCCTGCCGGCCGGTCTCCACGGCGCCCTGATACCAGCCGAAGGCGTTCCACAGGCCCCACGCCGCCAGCAGCGCCGCGACGCCGATCGCCAGGTTTCGCTCACGACTGGTCATGCCGAGGTCTCCTCGGCCGTGTCTTGCGTATCATCGTCTTTGCTATCGACGCCTTCGTCGTCATTGCCGGCGTCGGACTGAGAGTCGGCCGCCAGCGGGGCGCCGATCTTGACCGTCGGCTTGAACCGCCACGGGTACGGGCGGGCGCCCGATCGGTCGAGCGGACCCTGGGTCACCTCGCGGCGGCCGTCCCGCAGCCGCTCTTCCACCAGTGTGGGCGTGTCCGCGTCGCGGGCCACGGCGTCCAGCACAATCTGCCCGCCAGCGCCCGACCGGCCGCCCTGCGCCGTGGCGGTGAACTGGGAGAGCATCACGTCATCGTCAACGGCGAACTCCGGGTCGCTTAGCGGCGAAGGGCGGAGGTCGCGGGCGAGCAGCTCCAGCTCGTCGAGCCAGTTCACGTCGGTCGCCTTCCAGCCGTCGATGGCGATCGCCCGTTCGGCCAGCGGCTCGAAAGTCTCGGCGCGGCGTTCGAGCGCCGCCCGTTGCGTGTCGAGATCATCGGCCTGGCGTTGGTACTTGGTGAGCGACCAGTAGCCGCTGAAGAGGCCGAAGAGGAGCACCACGGCGGCGAGCCCCGCCAGCAGCAGTTGGCGCCGCTGCGGGGCGGCGTCCCTGGTCACGCGGCGGGGGTTGAGCAGGTCGAACGCCGGCCGGGCGCCGGCCGCTTCGTCGATCGCCGCGCCGATGGGCCCGGCAACCGCCGCGGCGTCGCCCGCCAAGCCCTGCTCGACGAGCGGTTCGAGCGACACCTGCGTCCCCAGCGCGACGACGCGGTTGGTCTTGGCGCCCGTTTGCAACGTGGCGGCCGAGAGCGTCCGCCGGACCTCACTGCCGTCGGCCGCGACTTCGCCCAGCGCAGTCCGAACCACGGCGGGGGCGCCGTCGGCGAGCGCAATCAAGTCGGTCGCCTCCCCGGCCGGGGCGAGCACCAGGCAGCCGCCTTCGCCAATAGTCGGATCGATTCGAATCGCCGCCGACGCCGCGGAGCACCCACGCAGGGTGACACGGCTGAGCGAGGCGCCGAGCGACTCGGCGAGCTTGCGGGCTTCGCTCACCGTCGAATCGCTCACGCGCGCGGCGAGCACCGTCCGCGGTGTCGACTCGTCGCCCCCCAACGGGACGTAGTCCACCACGCCCGGGTCCGCGGCGCCGAACTCACGCTCGCCAACCAGGGCGACCATGTCCGGCAGCTCGCCGTCGGGCGTCGGCGGCAGGTTCAGCACGCGGAGCGAGACACGCTCGCCGCCGACGGTGACCACCAGCTTCGCCTTCGCCCACCGCACGCCGGGCAGCGCGTCCCGCACGCGACCGGCAACGGCCGCCGCGTCGCCGCCGCCGTCCACCGTCGCGACATGCGTCACCACCGCGCCGCCGGCCCGCCTTTCGGCGACGGCGACGCGCGTGGCGTTCTTGTCGGAGTCGATGGCGACAACAGTCATGGCCGCTTCATTGTAACTGCAGGCGGATGCCGACGCGCTCACATCGGCGGCGGGGCGGTCGACGCGTCAGCCGGCGTCACCTCGGCGCCGATCTCGGCCGGCGTGGGCCCGCCGCCCAGCGGGGAGAGGTCCTGGCGGTAGATCACGCGGGGCGTGTCCGCGGTGTCGTCGATCACCACCTCCATCCGCTGCATCGGCCCCTCTTCGTCGAAGAAGCCGATCATCTGCGCCCGGTACACGTCGCCCCCGCCAGTGACCAGCGGCATGACCTCGGTCATCTCCTCAAGCGAGAGGTAGCCCTCCGAGTAGAGCCACGTGGCGTGGCGGCGCTCGGGGCGGGTCTCGGTGGGGTCGAAGTCGCGGGCGCCGATGACCGCCTCGACCGCCTCGGGCGGCATGCCCGGGATCGATGCCAGCAGCGACCGCGGCGCCTGGTTCACGTTCATCCGCCCCGGCGCCACCTCGTCTTCGTAGACGGTCAGGTAGTCCAGCAGCTCCGGCAGGAACGTCGCCGACGCGCCGGGCTCATCGGGGAAGAGCGGCTCGATGGTCTGCTGCTGATTCTCGCCCGCCTGGACCACCTCAACGCTGGCGCCGACGAGCCGCATGAGGTTGTCGATCGTCACCGCGGCGGGGGCGTTGAAGTCAATCTGCACGTCGCCGGCGCGTACGGTCTGCGTTGCGCCGCCGCCGCCAAACTCGGCGCCGGCCGCTTGGCCCGCCGCGTCCCCCGCCGGGCCGCCCTGGCGGTAGGCAACGATGAAGTTCGCCTCCTCGCGGCCGAGGACGCTCGAGATGTCTCGGTGGAGCGTCTCCAGGTCGTCCGTGTTGACGTTGACCTTGGGCTCGCCCTCGGGCGTGAGCGCCCGCTCGGCGCTGTACAGCGTCAGGTACGCCGCCCAGCCGCGGTTCATCTCGCCGTCGATGTTCTCGACGCCCGCCGGCAGCTCGGTGGCCGCCTCGGCGGCGTCGATGACGAGGTCGCGGTTGCGATCAAGGCCATAAAGAAGCTCCGGCGTCACGTCGCGGACGCGCAGCAGTTGGTCGATCGATTCCAGCGGCCCGTTCTGCGGCTCGTACGGCGGGTCGAGCGACGTGTAGTAGCTGGTCTCGGCGCCGAAGGGGCGGACCTCGATATCGGTGTCGAGCCAGTCGAGGATCGCGTCGGCGATCGCCTCGGTCATGCCGGGCAGACTCATCAGGCGATCGCGGGCGGCGGTGTCGCCGGTCTCGTCGAGCGAAAGCAGCGTGTTCAGATTGAGCCGCGACGACTCGTTCTCCAGCCCAAACCGCACGCCGGCATACTCGCCGTAGTCCAGCAGCGGGGCCAGCACGCTCACCCGGCAACGCAGTGCGGGCAAGGCGTCGTCTCGCAGGATCACGCCGCGGAACCGGCCGGGGTTGTCGTACAGCCCGCCGGCCACCTGGATGTCTTCCGGTTCCTCGGCCAGCAGCGCCCGCAGCACGTCCACGCCGGACTCCGCGGCGAGCCGCGCCTGCGTCTGGCGGCCGAAGCTGCGGGTGGCTTTGTACTCGGTGAAGGTCCAGTCGAAGAACGAGGCGCTGCCCACCGCGAGCAGCGCGATCACGACCAGCACCGTCAGCAGGATGGCGCCGTCGCGTGATCGGACTCGTCGGCGAAGGGGCATGTCAGACGCCACCCGCCGTGCCGGAGCCGCTCGAGTCCTCGGCGGCGGACTCCTCCGCCGGCAGGTTCGCTTCGGGCAGGGCGACCACCAACCGATGAACCGTAATCACGGCATTGGCCGACGGGTCGACCGATGGATCGTCGCTGGCGGTTTGCGACGAGCGGATCGCCAACTGCACCTCCACCGCGGCCGGCAGGGCGCCCTCCTCCGCCTCGCTGTCCCACGACTCAAAGGTCTGCTCGCTGTCGCTGTACGCCAGCCGCATCTCGGTCACTTCGGGCGCGATCACGCGGCTCGAAGCGTCAAGCGAAGGCGACGCGCTGCCCCCGCCCACCTCGTACACGTGCGTGTCGCGCGGGATCTCTTGGCGGACCAGGCCCTCTTCGGTCACCACGTACCGCACCGTGGTCACGCCCAGCAGCGACTGCCCGGCCGCCTGCTCCTCATTGCCGCCGAAGGCGATCACCGGGTCGATCGGCCGCGACCGGTTGACGTCCAGTTGAAGGGAAATTGCGTCGCCGTACAGCCCAAGCATCCGACGCACCGGTGGCTCGACCTCGGTCTCGGACTGGCCCGCTTGATCGAGCTCGTCCACATCAAACGTCGCCTGACTCGCGGCAAGCTGCTCGACGAGCGACGTGTCCTGCTCAAACGCGGTGGCCGCGTTCCGAAGGTCCTCCGCAACCAAACGCAGCAGGCTCCGCGCGACCTGAGCGTCCGCCACCGCCGACCGGCTGGCGTCAACGCGGGTGAGGTAGAGGTTGATCGCCGAGGTCAGCAGCGCGAGCAGCACCGTGGAAAGGCCGATGGCGAGGACGACCTCGATCAAGGTGAAGGCGGAATGCGGAATGCGGAATGGGGGATGCCGCGCAAGCGGAGTTTTGGCATGAAAGGCAGTGCTCGAATCAAGACGCTTCGCCGAGCGACATCGGTTGGCGCCGCGCGCAACGTTCGCGATTCGCTTGCGCGGCATTCCCCATTCCGCATTCCGCATTCCCAAGTCCATTACGTCTCTTCCTCCGCCGGGTCGAGCATCCAGCGGACGAGTTCCGCGCCGAGGGGATCGTTTTCGTCGGCGTCGACCGGTTCCACGCGGACGCGCACGGTGAGCAGCTCCGGCAGGTCGGAGGGCTCCACCAGCACCTCGTACCGCCAGGAGGCGGGCGCCGTGCCGGTGGTCCACTCGGTGGGCGGAACCGCCGCCACGGGCAGGACGCCCGCGGTGAGCTGAGCCATTACGGACTCGGCAATCAGCATCGCCTCGCCTTCGCGTGCCGCGCGGTCGGCGTTGCGGTACGAGAGCGACGTGACCTCGCCGACAATGGCGAGCGCCGTGGCGAGAACGCCGAGAGCGAGAATGACTTCAAGGAGGGTGAAGGCGTTGTGAGAGGCGAGTCGTGAGCGGTTGGCAAATGCGGAATGCGGAATGCGGAATGCGGAATGATGCAAAGGCGAGGTTCTTGCCTGGGAGGCAGCCGTCGACTCGAAACGCTTACCTGAGCGACATCGGTTCGCACCGCGCACAACGTTTGTAGATCGCTTGCGCGGCATTCCGCATTCCGCATTCCGCATTCCGAATTCACTCACCCTCCCAGTCCTCCACGGTCGCCGTGCCGGTGAGGCCGCGGAGGGAGACTCGGATCTTTCGGCCGTCTTCGTCTTCCAGGATCGCTTCGGCGTCGGACGAGGAGCCGTCGGGGCGGAAGAGGATGGCGGGCGAGAGCTCGCCCTCGCCCACGCCGCCGCCAAGCGGCGGGTCGCCCGGTTGGGTGGCGACGAGCAGTTCGCGGAAGACCACCGTGTCGGCCTTCAGCTTGTTGTCGTCGCCAGCGGCGGCGTCTGGCGTCGCCAGCACGGCCTCGCCCACGGCGGGCATCTGCCACTGGTTCGTGCCCACCACGCACTGGAAGCAGTAGGTCTTGCCCTCCGATGCCGCCTTGAGCCGGGCCTCGCCCCACGCGGTCCGCAGTTCCTCCCCGGCGGCGTTCATGCGAGACCGCCCCGCCCCGGCCATCATGCTCGGCGCCGCCAGTCCGCCGATGATCACCAGGAGGGTGATGACGAGCAGGACTTCGATGAGGGTGAAGGCGCTAGCGCGCGGGCGAATGCGGAATGGGGAATGCGGAATCGGTAATGACTCGCAGGCGATGCTTGCGATTTTGCTCGCGCTTGGAGCCGGGTAACGCTGGCAACACGAGATCGGCTTGCGGCGGAACCTCGGGCCGGGAATCGCTTGCGCGTCATTCCCCATTCCGCATTCCGCATTCCGAATTCCCATCCCTAGCTTTCCCAATTCCCGATGTCGTCATCGCTGCCGTCCTGGCCGTCGGGGCCCATCGACCAGACGTCGAACGAGCCGTCGTTCTTCTTGCCGTCGGCCGAGTACTTGTACTCGTTGTTCCACGGGTCCTTGGGTATGCTGGACTTGTTGAGGAACGGCTTGAGCCATTTGCCTTCCAGGTCGCTGTCGCTCGGCTTGTTGATGAGGTCGTCGAGCTTCTCGGGGTACTTCTTACAGGTGAACTTGTAGAGGTCGATCGTGTCGGCAAACATGCCGACCTGCGCCTTCGCGGCGTCGATGTCCGCCTTCTCGCCGGCGCCAAAGACGCTCGTGGCGGCGATGGTGCCCAGCACCACCAAAATGGCGAGCACCAGCAGCACCTCAATCAAAGTAAAGCCCGCCGCCTTGCCGCCGCGGCGGGTTCGCTTGGTATGGCTGGGACTCGCTTCGACCGTTCCTTGCGACATCGCCTGTTCTCCGTAATTGAAAGGGGGGGTGATTGAATTGTACGCAGAAAGATAACCGTTAAGCGCCGGTGCTCTTTTCGATGATGGGCAGCAGAAGCGCGAGCGCGATCAGCAGCACGGCCGCGGCCAGCGCGACCAGCAACAGTGGTTCGACGAGGCGGACGACCAGCTCGATCTTCCGCCAGGTGGTTTTCTCCAGTGAATCCGAGACCTGATTGAGCACCACCTCGAGGTTGTTCGACTGCTCGGCCACGGCGATCATCTCGACGACGTCGGACGGGAACCGCCCCGACGCGCGCAACGGGTCGGCCAGCGGCTCGCCCGAGGTGATGTTGTCCGACGCTTTGGCGACAACGCCTTCGAGCACCTGGTTGCCGGTCGAGCCGGCGGCGATTTCCAGCGAGCGGACGATCGGTACGCCGCCACCGAGCAGCGTCCCGAGCACCCGGCAGAAACGGCCGACGGCCAGGTTCAGGTAGATCGGCCCGGCGAGCGGGATGCGGGTCTTGGCCTCGTCCACGGCCAGCTTGCCGCTCTCGGTCTGGGCCCACTGGTAAACGCCAACCAGCACGCCGGCGATCGCCAGCAGGATCAGCAGCCCGTAGCCGTTGACGATGTCGCTCAGCACCAGCAGCCCCTGCGTGAGCGCGGGCAGGTCGGCCCGGCTGTCGAACATCTCTTCAATCTTGGGCACCGCGAAGATGATCAGCCCGGTCACCACCAGCACGCCGATGATGACCAGCACCACGGGGTAGACCATAGCGCCCACGACCTTGCTCTTCAGCTCGTCGGCCCGGTCGGTGAACGTTGCGACCTGCTCAAGGGCTTCTTCCAGGAAACCGCCCTCGCCGCCGGCGCGGACGATGCTGGTCGCCAACTCGGGGAAGGCTTTGGGGTGGCGGGCCATGGCGTCGGCCAGGGTTTGGCCGTCCGCCACTTTGGCCTCCACGTCTTCCATCACCGCCCGCAGGCCGGGGTGCGACGCCTGCTTGCGGATCACCTCAAGCGAGCGGAGCATCGGCACGCCGCTCCGCAGCAGCGACGCCAGTTGCATGTAAACCGGCGCCACGCGGCGGGAGCCGACGCTGATCGCCTTCTCGCTCACCGCCGCCGCCGACCGCCGATCCGCCGCCGTCACCTTGACCGGGAACAGCTCCTTGGCCGACAGGCTGGCGAGCGCCTCCCGCTGGCTGCCGGCCGAGACGGTGCCCTCGACCAACTGGCCGGAGAGCGATCGGGCGGTGTAGGCGAAATCTGGCATGGGGGTGGGGGAACGCTAATCTTCGCTGATTGACGCTAATCTTGTGGGTGTAAGTCGCCGAGCAAGAATCGCTTCCACTCAAGTTCGTTGCGGAAGCCGAAGTTCAGGAGGTAACCGACCGGCTGTTGTGCGATGCGTAGGTAGTTGAAGAGCTGGGCCTCGTGTTCGGGGATCAGTTCTCTCACCGATTTGAGTTCGACGACGATTGCGTTGAACACAAACATGTCGGGGATGTAGACCTTCTCGATTGGTCGGCCCTTGTATTGAAGCTGCAACTCCCTCTTGCTTTCGAAGGGAATACCGCGGATCTGCAACTCAATCTCTAAGCTCTGCTGATAAACCTCCTCCGCCATCCCGTAGCCAAGCGTGTTGTAAACCTCAAACGCGGCCCCCATCAGGTCGTACCCTCCCTGACGATACACGGCATGCCCCCAAACCAATCAGCGTCGATTAGCGCCCATTAGTGTTCCCTAAACCAAGTCACCCTTCGTGACGCGGACCACTTCATCAACCGTCGTCACGCCGCCCAGCACCTTCAGCCACGCGTCCTGTCGCAAGGTTCGCATGCCGTCTTTGAGGGCGGCTTTTCTTATCTCCCAACTGCTCGCGCGGTCGTGGGCCATTTGGCGGACCGCGTCGGTGGTGGGGCAGAGCTCGAAGATGCCTTGCCGGCCGGTGAAGCCCAGCTCTCGGCAGTCTCGGCAGCCCACCGCTTGGTAGAGCGGCTGGTCGGTGGCTCGCCACTCTTCCCACGGGAAGTCCTTTGGCAGGTCGTCCTGCTTCGGCTCGTACGGCGCCTTGCACTTGGGGCAGAGCGATCGCACCAGCCGCTGGGCCATCACCGCCTCGATGGTCGATGAAACCAAGAACGGCTCCACGCCCATATCCACCAGCCGCGTGTAGGCGCTCGGCGCGTCGTTGGTGTGCAGCGTGCTGAAGACCAAGTGACCGGTCAGCGACGCCTGGATGGCGTTCTCGGCGGTTTCGAAGTCTCGGATCTCGCCCACCAGCACCACGTCCGGGTCGTGACGCAGGATGCTCCGCAGCGACGCGGCGAACGTGAGGCCGATCTTCGGGTGCACCTGAATCTGGTTGATGCCTTCGAGCTGATACTCCACCGGGTCTTCGGTGGTGATGATCTTGGTGTCGGCGCCGCGGATCTCGGCCAGCGCGCTGTAGAGCGTGGTCGTCTTGCCGGAGCCGGTGGGGCCGGTCACCAGCAGGATGCCGTGCGGGCGGCGGATGAGCTCGGAGAGCTGGGCGTGCAGGTCCGCTTCCAGGCCGAGGCTCTGGAGCGAGAAGTCCATGCGGCCCTTGTCCAGCAGCCGCATCACCACGCCTTCGCCGTGCAGCATGGGGATTACGGAAACGCGGACATCGATCTCCCGGCCGGAGACGCGGAGCTTGATTCGCCCGTCTTGCGGCAGCCGCTTCTCGGCGATGTTCAGCCGGGCCATGATCTTCAGCCGGCTGATGATGGCCGCGTGGAAGTGGTTGATCTCCGGCGGCGTGGGCTGGGTGTGCAGCATGCCGTCGATGCGGTAGCGGATCTTGATGCCGGCCGCCTGCGCCTCGATGTGCACGTCGCTCGCCCGCGACTCGACCGCTTCGACGAGGATCTCGTTCACCAGCCGAACGACCGAGGCTTCCTGCGCCTGGTCGGCGAGTTCGGAATCCTCGGCGTCGAGGTCTTCGAGTAGTTCGACGTCTTCCTGCCGCTGGGCGAGCAGGCCCTCGACGGTCTCGCTGCCCACGCCCAGGTGGTTCTTGATCCGCTCCGCGATCTGGGCCTTCGGGGCGAGCACCGGCTCCACGGCCAGGCCGATGGCGGAGCTCAGCTCGTCGAGGGCGTACAGCTCGAACGGATCGCTCGTGGCGACTACCAGCGAGCCGTTGTGCCGGGAGACGGGGAAGAGCGTGTGCCGGTGGATGAGCCGCTGCGGGAAGCGTTCGAGCAGCGAGAGGTCGATCTCGCGCGTCTGCAGGTCGACGAACTCCAGGCCGACGGCGTCGCCCAGGGCCCGCAGCACCTGCTCTTCGGTCAGCCAGCCGCGATCAATCGCCGCCTGATCAACACGCCCGCTCGGGTCGTCGCCCTGCAATTGGGAGAGCTGGTCTGGCGAGAGCAGACCGCTGCTCACGAGCAGATCGCCGGTGTCCATGCGACCACGCGGGGCGGGTGTCGGGGGGAGAGTGAGGGGGGAGCCGGCTGGGGGACGGGCGCCGGCTCCGGATTGGTATTATCGCTGAGTCGCAACGCCCCGGCAAACTAGTCGGGCAAACGGCGGCACGGCCGATCGGTCCGTTCGGCCGTGCTCTCGCCCGATTGCCTGATGCTTGCCGGGGGGCGATTTGTCTACGCGCTCGCGGGTCTACTCCAACTCGGGGCGATCACCGCCCGGGCGATCACCGCCTGGCCGGCCGCCGCGTCGCTGTTCGCCAGGGCCGCCGCGGCCGCCACGTTGGAATCGGCCGCCGTCACGCCGCTGCATCTCGAACGGCTTGCCGACCAGCTGGTCGTACTTGGCTCGTTGTTCGGTGGAAAGCACCTCAAGGATGCGGTCGCGGGCGTCGGCGCGGAGTTTGGCGATCTGCTCCTGCAGCTTGGCGGACTCCTCGGCGCTGCGGCGCTCAATCTCAGCCTTCTGATCCTCCGTCAGCCCCAACGCCTCCGCCGCCCGGCCGCCGGCCAGGCTGGCGGTGCCGCGACGCTGCATCTGGTTTTGCACTTCAATCTGCTGCAGCCGCTCAAACTGGTGCGGCATCAGGACTTCTTTGACGCGGTCGTTGATTTCATCGCGGATCTCGCTCATCCGTCCCCGTGCTTCTTCGAACGCGGCGCGGCGTTCTTCAGGCGGAAGGTCCCGCATTCCCGAAAAAGCCGATCGCATCTTGTCCCGCATCTCCTCTCCCATGGCTCGCAGGTCGGCTTCTTGCTCTTCGAGCAGATCGATCTCCTCGCGAACCTGCTCGGAGAAGAGCAACGCACCAAGCCCCATCGCCTGGCCGCGATCAAACCCGCCGGGGCCGCCGGGTGGCTGGGCGAAGGTGGGCGTGGAGAGCAGGGAAAGGGCGGCGGCGATTGCCAAAGCGGACGTCGAACGCATTTTGATTGGCTCCGGTAGGCCTGACGTGCATGGGCCGAGCGTTGCCGGCCGGGCTGGGGTTCCTTGAATGTAACCCCGCTGAGCCGCCGGAGTAACGCTCGCCATGGGGCTATCCGCCGCCCGGAGTCGTTACCGACTGGAATCGCGCTGGTTGTTGGCCGGGGCGATCCGTCGTAAAGTAAGTGGCGAACGTTGGTTACGATGCCCACCATCCACGGGCGAAGCGGGAGAGGCGATGGAGCCCGAGGCGTTGATGCGGCTGGCGATTGAGAAATGCCGGCAAGGGATCGCGGCCGGGCAGAGCCCGTTTGGCTGTGCCATCGCCCGCGGCGATGATTTGCTGGCCTGCGAGCACAACACGGTAGCCGCCACCTGCGACGCGACGGCCCACGCCGAGGTGAACGCCCTGCGCGCGGCCGGCCGCCGCGAGGGCTCAAGCCGCCTGCCGGGCGTCACGGTCGCCGCGACGTGCGAGCCCTGCCCCATGTGCATGGCGGCCCTGCACTTCGCGGGCGTGGAAAAGGTGTACTTCGGCGCGAGCGTGGAGGACGCCAAGGCGGCGGGGTTCAAGGAACTGCAACTGCCGGCCAAAGACCTGGTCGCCGCCGGCGGGAACACAGTCAAGTTGATGCCGAGGCTGCTGCCCGAGGAAAGCGCGAACCTGTTCGCCGAGTGGAAACAGGCCCGACAAGCGAAGAGTTGACCGCGAATGAAGCGAATCGAGCGAATGCCCCAACGGTGCGTCGGCCCTTCCGTCATTCGCTTGATTCGCTCCATTTGCGGTCCCTAACCAAACAACCTCAAGAGCCCGCACGCCGCGTCCGCGGCGTTCCGCAATCCCCAGTTCCAACAACACTGGCCGCAATCGCTCAATGGTCGCCAAGTACCAGATCGCCGAAGACTGGCTGAGCCGTTACACCGGCATGCCGCTGGCGGAGTTCGGCGAGTACGTGCTGCTGACCAACTTCCGCTCGTACGTCACGCAGTTCGCCGAGCGGTTTGGCGCCACGCTCTACGGCGGCGACCGGCCGATGCAGGCGGCGACGAATTCTCACGGCGTCACGATCGTCAACTTCGGCATCGGCTCGCCCAACGCCGCGACGATCATGGACCTGCTGACCGCCTACAACCCCAAGGCAGTGCTGTTCCTCGGCAAGTGCGGCGGGCTGAAGCACACGGCCGAAATCGGCCACTTCATCCTGCCCATCGGCGCCATCCGCGGCGAGGGAACCTCGGACGACTACCTGCCGGTCCGCGTGCCGGCGCTGCCATCGTTCAAGCTGCACAAGTTCGTCTCGCAGAAGCTGGTGGACCGCGGCTTGGAATACCGCACGGGCGTGGTCTACACCACCAACCGCCGCGTGTGGGAGCACGACAATCAGTTCCGCGAGAAGCTCAAGGAGTACACACCCATCGCCATCGACATGGAGACCGCCACGGTCTTCATCGTGGGCCATAAGAACCAGATCGCCCGCGGCGCCCTGCTGCTGGTCTCCGACGTGCCGATGACGCCCGAGGGCATCAAGACCTCCGCCAGCGACGAGGCGGTGAGCCGAGACTGGGCCCAGGTCCACCTGGAAGTGGGCATCGACTCCCTCACCGAACTGGGTGACAAAGGCGAGACCATCAAGCACTTTGAGTACTGAGACCATCGGCGAGCCGCGAGCGTAAGCGACCGGAACGTCACGTAACCCATACCCAGAAAACGACCCACCCACCGCACCTACCCGACTAGGCCTCAACGTGTCCCGACTGCTCACCGCCCTGCTCTGCTCGCTCACCGCCGCCGCGGCCCTGGCCCCCGCAAGGGGCGCCGACTTGCCGGTGCGGATCGTGGCGTTCAACTCGGAGATCCTCACCGCCCCCGGCGTCCGCGCGGGGCAGATCAACAAGTACCGCTTCGACTACGCGCGGACCAAGCACATCGAACGGGTCGCCGACCTGATCGAGACGCTCAACCCGGACATCTTGAACCTGGCGGAAGTCACATCGAAAGAAGCGGTCGACCAGATCGTCGCCCTGCTGCACGAGAAGGGCCTCAAGGAGTACAGCGGTTACCACGTGGAGGGCAACGACAGCTTCACCGGCATGGACGTGGCGTGCATCACGAAGTTTGAGCCCGACATGATCGATGGCAAAGCGATCCGCACCTACAGCTCCGAGCGCGAAGACCCAACGTGGCGCCAGGCTTTCTCCGCTTACGGGTACTCGGGAGAGCGGGTCACGCACACCACGTCCATCTCGCGCAACTCGGCGTACTTCTTCACGCTCAACGGCCACAAGCTGGGCTTCCTCGGGCTGCACCTCAAGAGCAACCCCGACGATCAGTACGCCAACGCCAAGCGGACCGCTCAGGCGACCGTCGCCCAGCGGATCCTTCGCGCCGAAATCGCGAAGCGCGGCTACCTGCCGGTGGTCCTCGGTGACCTGAACGACTACGACCCGGACATTGAAGACCAGGACGAGACCCGCGACACCAAGACCGAGGTGCTGCGGATGCTCAAGGACTACGACCGCAAGCAGCGGGGCGACGAGTTGGTGAACGCCGCCAAGTGGGTGCCGCGTCAGGCGGACCGCTACACCTCTCACTGGGACTGGAACGAGAACGGCGCCCGCGACCCGCAGGACGTCTTCACGATGATCGACCACGTGCTGCTGCCCAAAGAGCTGGCGGGCTATGTTAAGCGGGTCTTCATCTGTCACTCGGTGTCGCTCGACACGTCGGACCATTTCCCGGTGGTGGTCGACCTGGTGCTGCCGCCAGCGGAGTGAGGGGATGAGCGGTTAGGCTTCAGGGGTCAGGCTTCAGGGACTCAGGGCGAAGGCTTTTCATACCCGAAGCCTGACCCCTGATAACTGAAGCCTCTCCAAGCCGCCGCTTGCTGCGTCCGCAGCGCCGCGGTAGCATCGCTCGCCATGAGCCAAGATGTCCTGCCGCTGATTGACCACGCCGTGCTGCACCCCACGCAGACGGACGCCGAACTCCGCGAAGCGTGCGGTTTCTGCCGCGACTTGGGCGTGGCGAGCGTCTGCGTGAAGCCCTCGTACGTCGCCCTGACGGCGGAGCTGCTGGCCGGAAGTAACACCGTGGCGAGCACGGTGATTGGCTTCCCGCACGGCGGAACCAGCACCGCCGCCAAGGCCGCCGAGACGCACGCCGCCTGCCGCGACGGCGCCCGCGAAGTGGACATGGTCGCCAATATCGGCCGCGTGCTGGCGGGCGACTGGCAGTTTGTGGAAGACGACATCCGCGCCGTTGTCGAAGCCGCCGGCGAGCACGACGCGATCACCAAAGTCATCTTCGAGACCGGTCTGCTGCCGGACGACGACACGAAGCGCAAACTCTGCGAGGTGAGCGAGCGCGCCGCCGCGGCGTTTGTGAAGACGTCGACCGGGTTCGGCTTCGTCAAGAACGACGCGGGCCAGCTTGTTTCGACCGGCGCCACGGTGGAGGACATCCGCCTGATGCGGGCCGCCTGCTCGCCAGCGGTGAAGGTGAAAGCCTCGGGCGGCATCCGTTCGCTGGCCGACGCCCAAGCCATGGTCGCCGCCGGCGCCGAGCGCCTGGGATGCAGCGCCACGCAAGCCATCGCCGCCGGTCAGAAGAGCCAAGCGGATTATTGAGCGAACGATCGCTACCACTTCGCTCCGGTCGCTGACGCTCGCGGCTCGCCAGCCGGTGCTTTGCCAACAGCCAATCGCCAACAGCCAACAGCCTTTCGCACATGCTTGAACTCTACGGTCACATTGAAGAAGCGGTCGCCAAGATCCGGTCGGCTTGGGACCACACGCCGCGGGCCGGCATCATCCTGGGCACCGGGCTCGGTGGCCTTGCCGAGCAGATTGAGGTCGAGGCCACCCTGCCCTACGGAGAGATCCCGCACTTCCCGGTCTCCACGGCCACGAGCCACGCGGGGCAGCTCGTTTGTGGCCGGCTCAACGGGCTGCCGGTGGTGGCCATGGAGGGGCGGTTCCACCAGTACGAGGGCTACCCGCTCAAACAGATCACGCTGCCCGTGCGCGTGATGAAGGCCCTAGGCGCCGAGGCGATGCTGGTCTCGCAGGCCGTGGGCGGCATGAACCCGTACTTCAAGCCGGGCGATGTGATGATCCTCGACGATCACATCAACCTGATGGGCGACAACCCGCTGGTGGGCGTCAACGACGACCGCCTCGGCCCGAGGTTCCCGGACATGTCGGCGCCGTACGACCCGGAGCTGATCGAGGTGGGCCTGGCCGTGGCGCGGAAGGAGGACTTCGTCTGTCACAAGGGCGTGAGTGTCGCGGTGACCGGTCCGTGCCTTGAGACGCGGGCCGAGTACCGCTTCCTGCGCATGATTGGCGCCGACGTGGTGGGCATGTCCACCGTGCCGGAGGTGATTGTCGCGGTGCACTGCGGCCTGCGTTCCTTCGGCGTGGCGGTAATCACCGACATGTGCCTGCCCGACGCCCTGGAAGTGGCGGAAGTCGAGAAGATCATCGCCACCGCCAACGCCGCCGAGCCGAAGCTGCGAGCATTGATGACCGGCGTGCTGGCTCACCTCGGCGAGGGGTGATTTGCACCGCGTGCCGTGCTGCAAGGTTGACGATGGGATGAACCACAGAGGCACAGAGGACGCGGAGTTGTTTGAGAGGTTTGCGGCGTTCCTTCGCGAACGCGATGCCGAGCCGCGACCTCCCGCATCGGCTCAACAGATAGCGGCTGCCGAACGCCGCCTCGCAACGCGGATTCCAAGTCAGCTTAGGACGTATTGGTCGGTCTTCGACGGCACAGGCCAAGATTGCTTCGATACCGACTTCTGTTCGTTTTGGAGCGTCGATGAAGTCGGCTTCGCCTTCGACTCGACATCCCAGGCAGATGAGCTACTCGACCATCCAGAGGAGTGGATCATCATCGGCGACCACTCGATAGGAGTGACCTACTTCGGGTTGCGGCTTTCTACCTGTGAAGTCGTTGTCTTCTGCCCTGGGTATTCGAGCGGTCCCGCGTCACTAGGGGCGCGGCACAGTTCGCTGTCGGCGTTCGTCGATGCCTATATGCTACATCCGCTAGGTGCGGCTCTGTGATCGTTCTCTGTGCTCTCTGTGTCCTCTGTGGTTAACCCAATCCAACAAGCCGCCGACCGCATCCGCAAGACGTACCACGACGTGCCCGCGTGGGGCATCGTGCTCGGTTCCGGTTTGGGCGGGCTGGCGGATGAGATCGAGGTGGCGGCGGAGTTTGCTTACGCGGACTTGCCGCACTTTCCCACCTCCACCGCTGCGGGGCATGCAGGGCGGCTGGTTTTTGGCGAGCTGGCCGGCGTGCCGGTCGTTGCCATGAAGGGGCGGTTTCATCTGTACGAGGGCTGGTCCGCCCAGCAGGCGGTGCTGCCGATCCGCGTGATGCACGCCCTCGGCGCCCGGCGGCTGCTGCTCTCCAACGCCGCCGGCGGGGTGAACCCCGAGTACCGGGTGGGCGACGTGATGGCGATCGACGACCACATCAACTTCATGTTCCGCAATCCGCTGGTGGGACCGAACGACGACGCGTTGGGACCAAGGTTTCCCGACATGTCCGCGCCCTACTGCCCCGAACTGATCGAAACCGCCGAAGCCGCCGCCCGCAACGCCGGCTTCAAGCTTCATCGCGGCGTCTACGCCGGCATGCTGGGGCCGACCTACGAAACCCGGGCCGAGTACCGCATGCTCCGCCGGCTCGGCGCCGACGCCGCCGGCATGTCCACCGTGCCCGAGGCGATTGCCGCCGTGCATCTGGGCATGCCCGTCGCCGGCTTCTCGGCCATCACCAACGAGTGCTCACCCGACGTGCTCGGCGAGACCACGCACGAGGAAGTTCAGGCCGCCGCCGACAGCGCCGCGGGCAAACTACTGACGATCACGCGGGCGTTGCTCGCGAGCGTCGACTAGGCTGGTGGCTTCAACGCTTACGAATCTCGTCCACGCCCGGTGGGTCATGAAGCGACTACTCGCTGCCGCGATTTGGCTGGTTGGCGCCGTATCGGCCGCCGGCGCCGCGCCGCCGAACCTGATTGTGTTCCTCGTCGACGACCTCGGCTTGATGGACACCTCCGTCCCGATGCTCACCGACGAGCAGGGCAATCCGCAGCGTCACCCGCTGAACGACTGGTACCGGACACCCAACCTCGAACGCTTCGCCGCCGACGGTGTTCGGTTCAGCAACTTCTACGCGCAGAGCGTCTGCTCGCCCACACGGCGTAGCCTGCTCACCGGCCAAAACGCCGCGCGGCACGGCACCACCACGTGGATCAACCCGGCGACCAACAACGGCGGCAAGCACGGCCCGCCCGATTGGGTGTGGCGGGGCATCGGCCAGGGCGAAGTAACGCTGCCCACACTACTGCAGAGCGCCGGTTACCAAACGCTGTTCGTCGGCAAGGCGCACCTGGGACCGATCGGCAGCCACGGCGAAGAGCCGCTGCGGGTGGGTTTCGATCGCAACGTCGGCGGCTGCGCGTGGGGGCGGCCCGAGAGCTACTACGGCCAAGACGGCTACGGCTGGATCCACCCCGGCGTGGACGGGAAGCCGGGCGGCGGCGTGCTGCGGGCGGTGCCCCACCTGGAGGCGTACCACGGAACCGAGACGTACCTGACCGAAGCCCTCACGCAAGAGAGCCTTCGCTTGCTTGAGTCGGCCGTCGCGGCGGGCAAACCGTTCTTCTTGGAGCTATCGCACTACGCGGTGCACGGCCCGTTCCATAAGGACCCGCGTTTCGTCGAACACTACGCGGGCCGCGGTCCGAACGAGCGTGCCGAGGCGTTCGCCACGATGGTTGAGGGCATGGATAAATCGCTGGGCGACGTGCTGGCGAAGCTCCGCCAGCTGGGCGTCGCCCGCGACACGCTGGTGGTGTTCCTGGGCGACAACGGGTCCGACGCGCCGATCGGCAATCAGAACGAGATCGCCTGCTCGGCGCCGCTGCGCGGGAAGAAGGGGAGCCACTACGAAGGCGGGTCACGCGTGCCGTGCGTCATCGGGTGGGCGGAGGCAGACAGCCGCAACGCCAACCAGCAAGCCTGGCCGGTGGCGTCGGCTGGTGTGCAGCAACAGGTGGCCACGGTGATGGACTTGCTGCCCACGCTGTGCGAAGTCGCCGGCGTCAAACCGCCCGCCGGGCATGTGGTGGATGGGCAGTCGCTGGCGCCGCAGCTGACGGGCAAACCGACGCCGGGTCGCCGCGAGACGTTCCTCTTGCACTTCCCGCACGAGCACCGCAGCAACTACTTCACCACGTACCGCGACGGCGATTGGAAGGTGGCTTACCACTACTTCCCCAGTCGCAACGTGTCGAAGAAACGGTACGAGTTGTTCAACCTTGTCGACGATCCGTCGGAGTCGAACAACCTGGCCGAATCCCGGCCCGAGCAGTTGCGGGCGATGATGCAGAACCTCGCCGATCAGCTCGAGGCCGAAGGCGCCCGGCTGCCGGTTGACTCCCGCGGCGAGCCGATGCGGCCGATCGTGCCGGGAGTCTGACCTTGCCCGAAGTCGACACCGTCGAGAACTGGATCGCCCGCGTTCTTGGCGTTTCGCCGCAGTGCTACTTGCGTTGTCGCTCGTTTCGACCGACAACACGGCGTCCTCTTCTTCGACACGAAAGGTCCACCATGAGATTCTTCGCCGCATCGCTTTGCGCCGCCGCCCTGGCAGCGCAAGCCATCGCTGCCGATCAGCCGAACATCCTCGTCATTTGGGGTGACGATATCGGCACGTGGAACATCAGCCACAACAACCGCGGCATGATGGGCTACCGCACGCCCAACATCGACCGCATCGCCAAAGAGGGCATCTCGTTCACCGACTACTACGCCCAGCAGAGCTGCACCGCTGGCCGGGCGGCGTTTCTTGGGGGGAATGTCCCCGTGCGGACCGGCATGACCAAGGTGGGCCTGCCCGGCGCCAAAGAGGGCTGGCAAGAGACGGACGCCACCATCGCCGCCGTCCTCAAGCACCAGGGCTACGCGACCGGTCAGTTTGGCAAGAACCACCAGGGCGACCGCAACGAGCACCTGCCCACCAACCACGGCTTCGACGAGTTCTTCGGCAACCTCTACCACCTCAACGCCGAGGAGGAGCCCGAGAACGAGGACTACCCCACCGACCTGAAGCTGCCCAACGGCAAGACCTTCCTCGAGCAGTACGGCCCTCGTGGCGTGATCAAGTCGAAGGCGCGGCGCGACGGCTCGCAGGACATCGAAGACACCGGCCCGCTCAACAAGAAGCGGATGGAGACCGTCGACGAGGAGACGCTGGCCGCGGCCAAGGAGTTCATTACCCGCCAGCACAAGGCGGGCAAGCCGTTCTTCTGCTGGTGGAACGGCACGCGGATGCACTTCCGAA
>JBCDJN010000023.1:0-53317 GCA_039414355.1 Planctomycetota bacterium
GACGGCACACGCTGCAAGCGTGGGCTGTCTAAAGCAACGGATTCCCCGCCAACTCACCGACTTTCCCGCCGGCAGCCTGCTGTTTCGCGACTCGATTGAGCGCACCCGGCAGGCCCACCCCACCTGATTTCCTCTCGTCCGCGGTTCTGCCGAATGACATTCGGCTGTGGCAAGGATCGCTGGGCTCACACCCCGAGGCGTTGTCTTCATCGGCCAAGCCAGTTCTCGCCGGCGGTAGCCTTGCACGTTGCAGGGTCACTTTCGGCTCGGCTGAGGCGAGACGACGCTCAAAAGGAGTTGACGCATGCTTTCGAGCGTTACCACCACGTTGACCGCTTTGGCTCTGACCGCCTCCGCCCCGCAATCGCTGCAGTGGCAAGCCGACTACGGCAAGGCGTTGGAGCAGACCCGTAGCGACGAACGCCCGCTGCTGGTTGTGATCGACACCCCTGCCGCCGACGCTGAGAAAGGCCTCGAGAAAGCGTTGAGTGCGACCGATAAGAAGCTGCTCTCCAACTACGACCTGTGCCGCGTTAACGCGGACACAAAGTACGGCAAGGCGGTGGCGGAGGTCTTTAAGGCCGAGACGCTTCCGTACATGGCGATCATCGACAAGAGCGGCTCGATCATCCTGCACTCGCAGGCCGGCGACATGTCGGCGGACGCGTTGGCTTCGACCCTGGCTAAGTACAAGTCGGGCAGCCGCCAGGTGCGGGTGACGGTCGCCAAGCCGGTGATCTCGTCGGCGCCCGTTGAGTCCGGCGTCTACCTCGAGGCCGCCCCCGCCCAGGCAACGCCGATCTATCACAAGCCGATGCCAACGTACTACGCTCCGCAGTCCGACTGCCCCAACTGTCGCAACGGTTGGTGATTCTGACTCCGCGAGCTGAGTTCCACCGAGCGGCGCCCCCGGCGACGGGGGCGCCGCTTTTTGTTGCGCCGCTCTAAACTGACGAGCGGCTTCACCTGTCGACCAACTCATTTCTGTTTCGCCTTGCGTCGTTCTTCGCCGTGAAAGTGCTCTGCATCGAAACCACGTGCGACGAGACCGGCGCCGCCGTGGTGACCGACGATCTCGAAGTGCTGGGCGCCGTGGTCGCCTCGCAGGAGAAGCTGCACGAACGGTTCGGCGGTGTCGTGCCGGAGGTGGCGTCACGGGCGCACGTGGAACGCGTGCTACCCGTGATTGACGAAACCCTTGGCCGAGCGCGTGTCTCGCTCACGGAGATCGATGCGGTGGCGGTCGCCAACACGCCGGGGCTTTCCGGATCGCTGCTCGTGGGGCTCACGGCCGCCAAGACCCTTGCACTCGCGGTAGGCAAGCCGCTGGTCGCCATCGATCACCTTCAGGCCCACGTCTACGCCTGCCGCATGGCGGACGGCCCGGGCGTATTCCCGTGCGTCGGCATGGTGGTCAGCGGTGGGCACTCGAACCTCTACCGCTGCGGCGGCCCGACCGACTTCACGCCGCTGGGCGCCACGATTGACGACGCCGCCGGCGAGGCCTTTGACAAGGTCGCCAGCCTGCTCGGCCTGCCCTACCCCGGCGGGCCATCGATTCAAAAGGCGGCGGCCACTGGAGACCCGGCGAGGTTCCGCTTCCCGCGCCCGCTGCTGGACGACCGGTCGCGGATCGCCTTCAGCTTTAGCGGGCTCAAGACGGCGGTCCGCTACGAGATCTGTGGCCCCGGCCAGGCGCCACGCGAGCTATCTGAGCAAGAGGTCGCCGACCTGGCCGCCGGCTTCCAGGAGGCCGTGGTCGACTGCCTCGTCGGCAAAGCCGAACTCGCGTTGCAACAAACCGGCTTCGCAACGCTATGCGTCGGCGGGGGCGTGGGGGCCAACGGCCGTTTGCGCGAGCGGCTCGAAGCCTCTTCCGTCCAACGAGGCTACCGCCTGCACATCGCCCCGCTCGATATGTGCACCGACAACGCGGTGATGGGCGCCATCGCCATCGAGAAGCTCAAAGCGGGCATCATCGAAGGGCTCAACCTAGACATCGAGCCGGGCGTGCGTCGCTAAGCGAGAAGCCCATCGCTTCCGACTCCCCCACTCGGACTTCAGCCTTAGAAGTCGTACCAGGCGCCGAAGCCGATTTGCTCTTCGTTGCGATCAAAGAACTGGTACTGCGTGCTCTTGCCGTTCACGTAGTGCAGTCCCAGGCGGAACGTGCTGCCAGACTTGCCGCGCCACAGCCAACCCAGCTGCGTGGTCCAGTCGCCGCCGAAGTCGATCTCTTCGCGGAGGTGGGCGTTGGTCGCGGCGAACGGCGTGCCCCACGGGCCGGTCACGCCCGGCTGAACGTACTCGACGCCGAACTGGAACTCCCACGGCTGCGCGCCGCCGGCGATGAACACGGCGTACGCGGTCTCGCCATAGATCCGCCAGGCGGGCGCCGGGTTGTAGGAGACGCCGAAAAGGATCGCATCGCGGACGTAGTTGACCCGCGTGTTCTCGCCCTGCCGGAGGATCAGTTCGTCGCCCAAGTGCGAGCTGACGTGGTAGTACCCCGTCTTGTACTGCACGTTTCCAGAACGCCACGTGACGGGCACACCGAAGCGGAAGTCAGACGCGTCGAGGTCGCGGTCCTCGTCAAGGTTAAGACGAACGGTGGCGGCGCCCTCGATATCCACCTGAAACCCCTCCGGCCGAAGCGGGTCTCGCGTTCCGTAGCGGACCAGTCCGCGTCGGCCGCCAACGGTTCCATCCCACAGCAGCTCGCTGCTCTGCACAGGGGTGCTGGCGTCGAAGAACTGGGACGAGATGCGTGGCTCGCGCGGCCCGGCCAGGTACGAACGGTAGATCAAGCCGTCGGGCAGGATCCGCCAGCGGTAACCGCCGCTCGGAGCGCGGTAGCCATCGGCTACGGTCTGGCCGTAGCCGGCAAGGGTGATCTCTGCCGCGTCGTTCCCCTCGAACTCGGGGTCGATCGCGTAGCTCTCGTTCAGCACCGCCTCGGAGCCCACCGCCAGCCGATCGCTGGCAAGAGCGACCCGTGGCGTTTCGCCCTGCGGGCCGTAGAAGCTGGACTGCAAGAACGGGTCGGAGTCGGCCGACGCGGCAACGCTGCCAAAGGCAACGACCAACGCCGCCAGCAGCGTGCGCAGCCGCCCGGTGCCACGCTTGTTTGGGCGCCAGGGGTCGAAAGCCATGGGGGAACTCGGCGAGGTAGGATCGGTGGGGCGCGGCTGAGCCGAGCTCGAATCGGAAACGCTCCGCTTGAGGCCGACCACCGAACTCACGGGGGGCGGAGCGTACCGCAACCCCGGCGCGGCTAATAGCCCAAATGCTTATCGGCAAGCGGGTATCGGCAAGTTGACCCGGCGTCGACGAAGGGCGCCGTCGCCGCTAGAATTGGCAGCGTTAACGCAGGTTCGCCGCTCCCCCATCGCCCCCAAAGTGTCACTCAGCCATGGTGCTGCTTGAGCTCAGCGTCACCCCCATGGGCGCCGGTGAAAGCGTCAGCGATGCGGTCGCCAAGTGCGTTGATCTGATCGACCGCTCGGGACTGCCGTACGAGCTCCACGCGATGGGAACGATCGTTGAGGGAGAGCTCGAACACGTGGTCGACCTGCTGCAAGAGTGCGTCGCGTTGCTAGCAGAGGACCACGACCGAGTGACCTGCGTCGCCAAGCTCGACTACCGCAACGGTCCTAGCGGGCGTCTGCGAGCAAAGGTGGCGAGCGTCGAGAACAAGCTCGGCCGCGCCGCGGGACGCTAGCTGCTAGCCATTCTGGATTCTGCAACTAAGCTGCTAGCGTGTTTGCCGTGCCTGCCAAAGCTGCCGATCTGCTCGTCGTCGGCGGCGGCATCGTCGGGCTCGCCACGGCTTACCGCTTCTCGCAAGCTCACACGGGTAAACGGGTGGCGGTGCTAGAGAAAGAGCCCCGCCTCGCCGCCCACCAAACGGGCCGCAACTCGGGCGTGGTGCACTCCGGCGTGTACTACAAGCCCGGCTCGCTCAAGGCCCGATACTGCGTCGAAGGCCGACTGCAGCTTGAAGCGTTCTGTCAGGAACATGATGTCGCCTACGAGCAGTGCGGCAAGGTGATTGTGGCCATCGACGATGCGGAGGCGTCGCGGCTCGACGAGATTGAGCGACGCGGCAACGAGAACGGGGTCCCGTGTGAGCGGATCGGCGTCGAGAGGCTTCGAGAGCTTGAGCCGCACGCCGCCGGTGTCGCCGCCTTGCACGTCACCGTGACCGGCATCGTCGACTACGTCGGGATGACGCAGAAGCTCGCCGATCTGCTCATCGAATCGGGCGGCGAAGTGATTCTGGACGCCAGAGTCAGCGGCCTGCAAACGAGGGCGGATGGCGTGACGGCGGAGACCACCGCCGGCAACTATACCGCCCCGCTCGTGGTGAATTGCGGCGGCCTGCACAGCGACCGGCTGGCGGCAATGTCGGGCGCCAACCCCGAAGCCCGCATCGTGCCCTTCCGCGGCGAGTACTACGAGCTGACCGCCGACGCCCAGCACCTAGTCAAGAACCTCATCTACCCGGTGCCCGACCCGCAGTTTCCCTTCCTTGGCGTGCACTTCACGCGGATGGTCGAAGGCGGCGTCGAGTGTGGGCCCAACGCGGTGCTAGCGTTTGCTCGCGAGGGGTACCGCAAGACCAGCTTCAACGCGGGAGACCTGGCCCAGGCGTTGCTCTTCCCAGGCATGCGGAGGATCGCCCTCAAGCACTGGCGGATGGGGCTTGGCGAGATGTGGCGGAGCGTGAGCAAACCGGCTTTCGTAAAGGCGTTGCAGCGGCTCGTGCCGGAGATTCAATCGGAGCACCTCCAACCGATCGACGCGGGGGTTCGCGCCCAGGCAGTGCTGCCAAATGGCGAGCTTGTCGATGACTTCGTGATCGATTCGACCCCACGTGTCGTCAACGTCATCAACGCCCCTTCGCCGGCGGCCACCGCAGCGCTGCAGATCGGACAGCACATCGCCGATCAGGTCGCCCAGCGACTAGACTAAGGGAAGCCGCTGGCGCCCGCCGACGGCCCGGCGCCAGCGTGTCCCAATTGGGACTTTCTGGTACGCGAAGTTCACTCCCGAGCGACCGGCTGCCGAATCCGAAGAATACGGCGAGTCTGCCCGACCCGCATGACCTCCGGAGATGCAGCTTACGTGAAACTGCACCAGCCAGAAGACGAATTCATCGACGGCGGCGAGCCGAACCAGCCCCGCCTGCCGGCGCGGCGAGCCGACCTCTGGTTCGCCGCGGCCCCGTGCGTGCTGTTTGGGCTGCTTGTTGCTCTCTGCGTTGCCGCGGGCGCCGACTTGCCGACGTCGTCATGCTTCTACTGCCCCGAGCAGCAAGCGTGGCCACTGGCCGAAGCCGAGCCTTGGGGCACGCTCTACCGCTACGGCTGCGTGCCGGCGATTGTGGTGGGCTCGTTTGGCCTGCTCTTCGGCCTAATTGGCATTGCGAGTCCGTCGCGACGTGAGTGGCGACGCCCCGGACTGTTCCTAGCGGCAACGCTGCTGCTAGGGCCAGGCCTGATGATCAACCTGGTGCTCAAGCCCGGCGTCGGCCGGCCACGGCCGAAGGAGACCACTCACTTCGGCGGCGCCATGCAATTCGGCTACGTCGGTGGGGCTACCGCCGCGGAGCAGAGCCGATCGTTCCCGTCGGGCCACGCGTCGATGGGTTTTTTCTTCATGACGCCCGCGCTGCTGCTTTACCGGCGACGGCCCGGTGTGGCGGCGGCGGTGCTCGGCGGTGGCATCGCCTACGGCGCGTTGATGAGCCTGGCGCGGATCGCCCAGGGCGCGCACTTTGTGACCGATGTCCTTTCGTCGGCGCTGCTGGTCTACCTATCCGCGCTCATCGTGCTCGCAGTCGGCGAAGCGGTAAGCCTCGCCAAAGCTCGCTGGCTGCGCCGACTGACGGTCGCCAGGGCGACGAGCGTCGAGCCGCCCCGGGATTCCCTCACGGCGCCAGCACGCAAGGCGGCTTAAGCCTACGCGGCGCCCCGCCTTGCCGTGGTCGCAGGCAAGAGGTCTTCGGTCGTCTCGCGGATCGAAACGGCCGATCGGTCCGCGGCGGCAACAGCCACGATCAATTCGCCGATCAAGCCAACGGCCAAGAACTGCGCGCCGACGATCACCAGCACGATCGCATAGTAGAGCGAAGCCGTCTCGTGCAGGTGCAGCGGCTCCGCGCCCACCACGCGCGACAAGACCCACCGCGCCGCGAGCGTGGTCATACAGCCCGCGCCTAGCAGCAGGGAAAGCAATCCTGCCGATCCCAGCCAGTGCTGCGGGCGGCTGCGGAATCGCGTGACCAGCGGGATGGTCAACGCGTCGAGCAACCCCTTCGGGATGCGGCCCAGGCCGTACTTCGAATTGCCGGTGGTGCGTGCGCGGTGGGCGACCGGCACCTCGGCGGCGCGGTATCCCTTCGCGGCGCCCAGCACCGCGATAAACCGATGCCGCTCGCCGTACAGGTCGATGTCCGAAGCCACCTCGCGGCGGAAGCATTTGAAGCCGCAATTGTGGTCGTGGAGCCGCACGCCGCTGAGGGTGCTGATGACGGAGTTGAACAGCTTCGAAGGGTAGCGCTTATGCCACGGGTCGTGCCGGGTCTGCTTCCAGCCGGTAACGATGTCGCATCCCTCGTCCAGCTTCGCCAGCAGCTTCGGCAGTTCTGCCGGCGTGTCCTGCAGGTCGGCGTCCATCATCACGATTACTTCGCCATCGGCGCGCGAGAAGCCCTCCTCAAGCGCCGCCGCCTTGCCAAAGTTGCGCCGAAACCTGACCCCAATCACGCGCGGGTCGCGGGTTGCTAACGCACTGATCTTCTCCCACGAGCCATCAGTTGAGCCGTCGTCAACCAGGATCAGTTGCAGGCGATAGCTGCGCTCCCTGCAGACCGCCGCGATCTCTTCGTGCAAGCGATCGAGGGAATCGACCTCATCCAGTACGGGCACGACAACGCTGATCGATCGCGGAGGGGCTTGCATTGCGGTCGTTGGGTTGGGCGCCAAGTAGGCGAGGCCGATTCGGGTTGTAAAGCGTATGCCCTATCGCAGCAGGGGCGTATCAACGGCACGACTCGCGACGGAATCGCCGCCCGCGATCACCACAACCTCTTCTCCCCGCCGGAAGAACCGCGGCGTATTCGATAGCTCAACGATCCCCGCCGGCAACTCGCCGCGGATCTCCTCCAAGGCGTCTCGCGGGATCACCACGACGCGGTTGGGCTCGCGGAGTTGCTCGGCCAGTTGCTTGGCGTCGTCGAGCGGTTCCGTTGGTCGGTTTAGGTAGAAGACGAGGTTCGGCTTTGTGTAACGGAAGGTTGTGACGGCCAGGGCTTCGTCACGAGACGCTGCTTCGACGTCGAGGATCGCGGCGGCGACTTGCGGACTCGCTTGGATGGCACTGACGCGCGGCGCCAAGAACGCAGCCGCGCCAACGGTGAAGGCCACCGCGGCAACCGCGAACACGCCGACCGCTTGCTGGGCGCGTTGGCGATCAAGGGCTAGCCACAAGGCGACGCCGCCTCCCACGGCAGGGGCCAATCCGAAGGCGACCACCGCGTAGTCGCCGTCAAACACCCGCCCGGCCGTGAATATCAAGCCGCCCACGACGGCCACACCAACGGCCGTAAACAGGCCAAGCCCCACGCGAAGCCAAGCGGGGTTGGCCGCCACCCCCCTGGCCACAGCCATCAGCCACGCCGCGATCAACAGCGCAAAGGCGGGATAGGAAGGAGCCACATAGTTGGGCAGCTTGGTTGCGGCGATGCTGAAGAAGACAACCCACACGCCCGCCCACGAGAGCAGCAAAGCATGCGGCTGAGACCGATCTTCGCTCCGTGCCGTATGCCGAATGGCGGCAACCATCGCGATCGGCAGGAAGCAGGTCGCCGGGAACATGCCAAGGTTCACCGAGATCACATGGTAGAAGAACGGCCCGCGGTGCCCCTCCATCGGCGAGAGGAAACGGTGCACGTTGTGTGTGCCAAGGAACCCGGTTACCCACGCTCCCTCGGTGGCCATCGACACCGCTACATACCAAGGCAGACAACCGAGCGTGACGATCGCCAGACCGCTCGCCAGCCTTAGGTCTTGAGCGAGCGTGATCATCCGGGCCGGCGTAAGTCGGGCGAATAGTGACCGCCACCCGGTCGACTTCGGAGTCTCAGCCGCGTTGAAAATGGCGAACAGCACGATCGAAGACATGGGCAGCAGCAGGCCAATCGGGCCTTTGGTCAACACCGCCAGCGCAATCGCCAGGTACATGCCCATCGCGTAGCCGATAGGCAGCATCGCGCGGCTCTCATCCTTCGCAAAGACCCCACCGCGTGCCTTGCGGATGCCGGCGACGTACAGGGTGAGAGCCGAGAGGCAGAAGCAGATCAACAGCCCGTCCGGCGTCGCCGCCCGGGCGAGGGCGTTGAACATTACGCCGCTGGTCAGCAACGCGGCGCCCAGCAGGCCGGTCGATCGGTCGAAGAGCATTCGCCCGAGATGGTAGCAGAGCAGGACACTAATCACGCTCGCCAAGGCCGAGGGCAGCCGTGCCGCCAACTCATTGACACCCAATGAACTGTAGCTGGCGATCATCGCCCAGTAGAGCATGACTGGCTTGTGGGCACGAAGCTCCGCGTTGAACATCGGCACCACGTAGTTGCCGTTCTGGAGCATCTCGACTCCGCAGGCGGCATTCTTCGGCTCGTCGTCGTCAAAGAGCTTTCCGCCGCCCAGGTTCGTCAGGAACGCTAGCGACGCCAGCAGCAGCACGCCCACCGAGGGCAGCCATGCGGGACGGCGACGGGGCGAAACCGATTGCTCTTGCATCGAAGGCGAGTCCTTTTGGTTGGGTCGCGGCCGCAAGCGTTACGTTTGGATTAATCCTCACATTCCGCCTAACCGACCAAAACCGGCGGCGGCATCCGGCCGATCAGCAACTTACGGGGCCGCGGGAGTCGCCCGTGGCGGGACGTCGATTGCTGGACAGCGAGCAGGGTGGCGGATGGAACTGGTTTCCAGAACGCGAGTCAAGGTCGGCGCCACGCCTGCTTGGGCCCGTTGGGCCTGGCTCCCGGTGGCGGCCGCGCTGCTGGCGAGCGCGTTCTCAGCTGACATGGCCGTGATGAAACGGCTTGAGCGTTACGAGCCGGGCGGAGCCGCGTCCGACTTGATGAACGCTGCAGAGGTCTTCGGCAACGGGTTCGGCGTGCTGCTCGTTGTCGTGGCGGTCGCGGTGCTCGACCGCGTTCGACGCGTAGAGGCGTGGCGACTGCTGCTCTGTTCGCTTGGCGCTGGCGTTGCTGCCAACGTCGTGAAGCTCTTGATCCCCCGCACACGACCTTACGCCACCGAGCTTGCCGACGTAGGGGTCGCCGAGACGTTCTTAGCGTGGGTTCCGATCCTCGAACGCGGAAGCAGTGTGCAGAGTTTCCCATCGGCCCACACCGCCACGGCGGCGGGCCTGGCGTTCGGCCTAGCGGCGATGTACCCCCACGGCCGCAAGTTCTTCTACGCCCTCATCGCCGGGGTCGCCATGCAACGGATGATCGAGGGCTTCCACTATCCAAGCGATGTGCTGGTTGGTGGAACGCTCGGCGCTTCCTGGGCAAGACTTTGCCAGCCAAACCGGCTCGTTGGTCGCTGGTACGAGGTGGCGGTGCGATGGTCGCAGCATCGCTGGCGCCCGGCGCCGGGCATCGCGGTCTTCCAGCCTGAGGAGACGGGCGACAGCGCCGGAGACCGAAAGTCGGGCCGGCAAGCCGCCTGAACCTGTCGTTGAATCCACGCCCTGGCATTCGCCTAGCGTCGACTGGGATCGCTCTCTAGACTCCGCCCGACTTTGCGTTCCTTGGGCCCCGTCTAGTTGGCATGTACAAGCTGCTTCTCTGCTGGCGTTACCTCTGCACGCGGTACATTGCGCTGGCGTCGATCATTAGCGTTACGCTTGGCGTCGCCACGATGATAGTGGTCAACGCTGTAATGGCGGGCTTCACGCATGAAATGCAGGACCGCATCCACGGCATCCTGTCGGACCTGGTGTTCGAGAGCCGCAGCCTCAACGGCGCCCCGGACGCCAACGCGCACATGGAGCGAATCCGCCGCGTGGCGGGCGAGCACATCGCCGGCATGAGCCCCACGGTGCACGTGCCGGCCATGCTCGGCTACAAGATCGGCGAGCAGTACCGCACTCAGCAGATCAACCTCATCGGCATCGACGAAGCAACCTACGCCGACGTGAGTGACTTTGGCCGCTACCTGCAGCACCCCGCGAACCGCGACAAGCTGACGTTCGACCTTCGCGACGGCGGGTACGACACCGTCGATCACCAGGCCGAAGACCCGGCCAAGGCGCCGCCGCGCAAGCCGATGGAGTCGGCAGGTTGGCGCTACCGGCGATGGAAGAACCGCCACGCCATCACGGCGCCCAACGCCACGGCCCCGCCGCCCGAGTTGGCGGTGGCGAACCCGTTTGACGCCCCTGGGGCGAGCGCCGTCGCGCCGACCGAACTCTTCAATCCCTTGCTCGAGCAGCACACCGGCTGCGTGCTCGGGATCGCGCTGGCCAGCTACCGCGACGACAAGGGAGTCGACACGTTCTTGCAGCTGCCGGGCGACGACGTGGAGATCACGTACCCATCCGCCGGCCGCCCGCCGAAGCCGCTCTCGGCCCACTTCACGGTGGTGGACTTCTACGAAAGCAAGATGAACGAGTACGACACATCGTTCGCCTTTGTGCCGCTGCAGAAGATGCAAGAGCTGCGTGGCATGATCGACCCGGCGACGGGCGTGGCGAACTTCAACACGATTCAGATACGCCTGAACGACGACGCCGACCCCGAGTTGGTGCGCGACCTGATCCGCAAAGAGTTCCCAGACTTCGCCTACGCGGTGAGCACCTGGCGCGATAAGCAGGGCGCCTTGCTCGCCGCGGTGCAGATGGAGACTGCGGTGCTCAACGTACTGCTGTTCCTGATCATCGCAGTAGCGGGATTCGGCATCTTGGCGATCTTCTACATGATCGTCGTCGAGAAGACCCGCGACATCGGCATCCTCAAGAGCCTCGGCGCCAGTGGCGGCGGCGTGATGGGCATCTTCACCAGCTACGGGCTGCTGCTCGGCGTTGTCGGCGCCGGCGCGGGTGTGATTGGCGGGCTGCTGTTCGTTCACTACATCAACGAGATCGCCGACCTGCTGGCCCACGCCACCGGGCGGCCGGTCTTTGACCCTTCGATTTACTACTTCCAGAGCATCCCCGCCATTGTTCACCCGTGGACCGTCGCCTGGGTTGCGCTCGGCGCGATGGCCATCGCCATCCTTGCCAGCGTGCTGCCGGCGCGGCGGGCGTCGGCCATGCACCCGGTGTCGGCGTTGCGTTGGGAGTGATGGGATCGCGGAATTCGGATTGCGGATTGCGGAATGACTCGCAAAGCGACTGAGATACCGCAACGATCAAGCAGTCTGAGTTCGGCATCCCAAGGCGAATCCAAAATCCTAGATCCGAAACCTGCAATGGCCTCGCCCACGCTCGCCGATTTGCTCTCGCAGCCTGAGCCACCTTCCGCTTCGGCGCCGCCGCTGCTGGTGGCCGAGGACTTGTTTAAAACCTACCGCAAAGGTCCAGTCGGCGTGCCGGTGCTGCAGGGCGTGAACCTCACGGTTCGGCAGGGCGAATTCGTCGCCGTCATCGGCCAGAGCGGTAGCGGAAAGAGCACGCTGCTGCACCTGCTCGGTACGCTGGACAGGCCCGACTCGGGCGAAGTGCGCTTCGAGGGCAACCGCATCGACAACCTGCCGGCCGCCGGGAGAGACATCCTCCGCAACCGGCACATCGGCATGATCTTCCAGGCGTACCACCTGATGCCGGAACTCTCGGCGCTGGAGAACGTGCTCGCCCCGGCGATGATCCGCTTCGGCGTGATGAGCTACCTGAAGCGGCGCCGCCAAATCCGCCGGCGCGGCGAGGAGTTGCTTGAGCGTGTCGGCCTTGGGCACCGCTGCCGGCACAAGCCGCGGGAGATGTCCGGCGGCGAGATGCAGCGGGTCGCCATCGCCCGCAGCCTGATGAGTTGCCCGCGGCTATTGCTGGCGGACGAGCCGACCGGCAACCTCGACCGCGAGAACGGCGACGAGGTTCTGAAGCTGCTGGGCGAGCTGCACCGCGACGAGCAGCTGACGGTGGTCATGGTGACGCACGACCCGCAGATCGCCGCCCGGGCGGACCGCACGGTGACGCTCGCCAGCGGCAAGATGCAAGCCGCGGGCGCCCAAGCCGCCTAAGCGTCAGCCGATCGACAGCCGCCAGCGGTCGGCGTCAAGGCGTTCGAGCTGCCACTCCCCTACCAAGTCGCCCGTAGTTGTGACTTCGACGCGGTCGGCTTCGTCAATTTGCCACTGAAACTCTCCGGTGCCGATGCGTTTCACGTGCCCGCGATTGCCGGAGACTTCGCCCTCGTAGTCGAGGTAGGCGATCCGATGATCCGGCAGCCGGTCGGCCCGCACTTCGGCTTCGCCCACGCCATCGGCCCAGGCCGAGGGCAACGTTAGCAGCGACCAAGTGCGGAGCACGCCGGCGTACTCAAGCATCAAATCCCAGTGCGGACCATCGCGGTAATCGGGCGGGCACTCGTGCCTGAGGAGGACGTACCGTGGCATTTGATCGCCTAAAACGCCCTACCTCGGGTCGACCCGAAGTTGAATGCTCTGGATGCTCTGACCGCGCGGCTCGGCGTCGCCGGCTGAGTAGATGCGGGCCTGAATGGTGTACGCACCGGGCTGCACCGCGTCGAACGGCACCAAGATCGCCTCGCGGGCGCCCGGAGGGAGTTGGGCAAGCGGGTCGAAGCGAAGGGCGTTCTCTACTCGCTGAGCGGCCGTTGGCGCCACGATACGCGCCACGTTGGCCTGCAGACCCGGGGGCAGCAGTAGATCAACAATAACGTCACGCTCGACCGCGGTGCCGGTGTTTTCCATGAAGATCGATAACGTCGACGATGTGCCCGCGCGCACCGAGGGCGTTTGCGTGCTGAGCGATAGGCCAAGCCCAGCCGGCGGGCCAGTCCCCGGACCGGCGCCGGCGCGGGGAAGGATCTCGAAGCGAGCTTCGTCCGCTCCGGCGTAGCCGCCGTCGGCGGTGACTTCCATCACGATCCGCGATTCGCGCGTTGGCTGCAAGAACTCGCATTGCAGGCGGAACACGCGACGGGAGCCGGCCGGGAGCTCCGGCAGCCGCCACTCGTACCCGCCATCTCCCAAAGCGTCGACAGTCTCGCGGCCGACGGCTTCCTCAAACAGCGAGATCCGCAGCGACCGATCAATCCGCACCCGCACGATCACGTTGGTTGCCGGCGCCGAGCCACGGTTCTCCACGACGCCGCGGATCTCTTGTGGGTCGTTGGGCTGGCCCTCGACGTAGCGCGGGCCGGAGACCATTCTCACGTCTAGCTGCGGCGGATCGGGCTGCAGGGCCTCGACCTGGAACGTCTGCCGGTCGTACGGGCCCTGGACACCGATCGCGGTGACGCTCACGTCAACAACGCGCGTCCCTTCCTGCAGCGTGTCAAAGTCGACGTCGATGCTGTCCGACTCGCCCGGGGCCAAGTCGCTCATTTGGTCGTAGACAATCTCACTCTTCCCCTGCGTGTCGTACTCATTACTCAGCCCGGCGTCAAAGCTCGACTTGATCACAATCTGCCGCGCGTCGGCGGTTCCCGTGTTGCGGACGATGATCTTGTACCGTACCGGGTCGCCCAGCAGGATCGGATCGGGGGTGAGGCGTTCGAGTCGGACGTCGAGGGAGGGCTGACCAACCGGCTGCGGGCTGACCGGCGGCGGCTGGTTGATGGGGGGCTCGAAGGTCGGCGGCTGAGAACCGGGTGGTTGACTGCCGAGGGGCGGCGACCCGATTGGCGGCAGGCCCGGTTGGATCGCGTCGGTCGCCCAGGTCACCGACGCCACACCCTCGCCCACGGTCACGCGCGGCCCGCCACCGGCGCCGGCGTTCTCGGGCCGGACGATCTTGATGTTCACGGTCGCCGTGCCAGGGCCGTCGTCGGTGGGGTTGACGGTGATCGTCGCGCGGCCCTGATTGTCCGTCACGGCCTCGGCGGTTTGACCCGCCTCGTAACCCAGCGCGGCCCCACCGGCGCCGGAGACTTCGTACTGAACGATCCACCCGGCAATCGGCGCTCCGTCGCTCTTGCGGGTGATGGTCGTTGTGAGCGGGTGCGGCTGACCAGCGGGGACGGTGGTCGACGGCGGCAACTGCCACTGAGCGTCGATCCAGTAGATCACCGCGGTGGTAGTGCGCGACGCCCAATCGGCGACGCCCGGCGCGAACGCCGTGACGTAGCTCGTTCCCTCCGCAGGGGAGGTGACCGATACCCACGCATCGCCCGGCCGGATCTGCACGTCGTCAAGCGGATCGGCGGAGTGGCGGCGTAGGCACCGGTGGACCGGCGACGTGTAGCCGATGGCGTACTCGTTATCCACTTTGCTCGGTCGATGCCACGGCAGCCGCAGCGGGTCACCTTCGCCGCGTGAACCAAGCGTGACGAACTGCCCCACACCCTGGCGGCCAAGCGACCACTCGATGCGTTCGTTCGTGAGCAAGTAGCCGGAAGCCTGACACAAGCCGGCACGCACAATCACTTCGCTGCCAACCGGCGCGAGCACACGCTCCGGCGTGATGGTGACGCGGTCGCTGTTGACTGGGACCGGCTGCCCTACCACCGGCTGACCTACGGCTGGGCCGACGACCGTCGGACCGCAAAGCAACCGGCTTAGGAAACAGCCCCGCTCTTCCGCCAACACCGGGGGCGCCACGGCATTGGGCGCTGGCGGGGCGATCCCGGCCACCGGCGGCGGGGTGACGCCTGGCGCCGCCGCCACTGGCGGGGCCGGCTCGTCTGACGGGAAGAGCAAAATCCGGTCGCCAGACGGGTCGATCCGCGGCAGCCGATCGAGCGCGCAGCCAGAAGCCACGAGCGTGGCGACGGCCAGCAACGCGAGGGCGGGAAATCGGCGGGTGATCGCGGGAAAGGTCATGGCGGTAGGGATCTCAACGTCCGCGCGCAGTGCGGCGTTTGAAAAACTCTACAGCCTGCAGGCGACCGTGATGTCTGGGGGAGACAGCGACGATGCGTTTTTGCAACACAGCATGCCGGAATTAGCGAATAGTCGGGTGGTGCCGGCCATGTTTGGCCTGGGGACCTCGAAACCAGCCCGGGAGGCGCCACAACCCCATCGCATTTCTTGCCTTACCCATTTTGCCCGATTACGATCGAACTCTGTCGGGAAGTGGTTCTCGGCAACGAGATTCAGCGTCCGCGCCGACCACGGCGTGGGCGATGCCCGATCCCTTTCTGCCCGCCGACGCCGCGGGGAGTCCCGGTTTTTTTGAGGCCCGCCATGCGGATAGTCCTGCGATCGGCTCATTTGCTCACCCTAATCGGCCTCGCGGCCGCCCTCGCGACGGCGCCAGCCTTCGCTCAGTTCGGCGGCGGTGGCGGTGGCCTTGGCGGCGGCGGACTGGGGGGTGGCGGCGGTGGCCTGGGCGGTGGTTTGGGCGGCGGTGGCGGGGGCGGCGGCCTAGGCGGCGGCGCCTCGGGCGTGGTCGTTAACGCCAGTGGCGTGGTCTCTCGCCACATCGTGCCCGATCCCGATGGCCAACTCTCGCGTCAACGGATCGCCCAATCGGTTTCGCTCCTCGAAGCGGATCTCAAGCAGCCAAGCGAACTCCGCAAGGTCTCACTAACACGGCTCGAAGCCGCTCTCGCCAAGAAGCTTGCTCAGGGCGGCGAGCCGACCGAGGCGATGAAGGCCCTCGCCGGGCTCACCAAGATCAACTATGTCTTCTGCTACCCAGACACCGGGGACATCGTGCTGGCCGGGCCCGCCGAGCCGTGGGCCGCCGACCTAGCCGGACGCGTGCGTGGCGTTGCCTCGGGCAGGCCGGTACTGGAACTCCAAGACCTTGTGACCGCGCTGCGGGCCTTCCCGCCCGCGGCCGCCGGCAATGAGCCGCTGATCTACTGCTCGATTGACCCGACGCAGGAAGGTCTCTCCCGCATGCAGCAGTGGCTGCGTCGCTTCGGACGGATCGACCCGCGTGGCAACACGCAGTTCATCGTCAAGTCGCTGCAAGACTCGCTCGGCATGCAGGTGGTGACCGTTGGCGGCGTGCCCGCCTCAACGCACTTCGCCCAAGTGCTGGTGGAAGCCGACTACCGCATGAAACTCATCGGCATCGGGCTCGAGCGGCCGCCCGTGCGACTCACCAGCTACGTCGATCGGGCCAACCCGGCCCAAGTCAGCCGCAACGCGCTGCAGCGTTGGTACTTCGTCCCCGACTACGAGTGCCTGCGTACGAGCGACGATGGCCTGGCCGTCGAGATCGTTGGCGACGGCGTGAAGCTAATCGGCGAGGACGAGTTCGTGGGCCAAGACGGCACGCGGAAGTCGGTAGGCCGATCGAACAACGCCAGCTCCGGCTTCGTCAAGGCGTTCACCAAGGTCTACCCGAAGCTGGCCGAGCGTTCCCCGGTGTACGCCCAGCTACGCAACTGCATCGACCTGGCGGTCACAGCCGCGTGCATCCAGCAGCAAGACTTCTACGGCCTGACCGGCTGGCAGATGCCGGTGCTGGGCGATGAGTCGGCCTTCGCGGTCGAAACCTTCAACGCCCCGCAGCAGGTCGCCACGGCCGTCAACGCCATCAGCAAGGGCAACACCCTCATGACGCCCATCGGCGGCGGAGTCGAGATCCGCCCAACGTGGGCCCTCAAGTCGGGCAACGTGCTCGAAGACAGCCGAGGCATGGTCCACGCCAAGCGTGACCAACTGGCCGCCCCCCAACTGGACGAAGGCCAGTGGTGGTGGGATTAGGGTATACGGTTGTTCATTATCCGTCATGTCCATCCGTTTCCCGTAACGTCGTTACGCTGAACGGCTTGTGGAAACAGCCGGGGAATCCGCGTCTCGTCGTGTCTCGCCGTTAGCAGTACTGTTTGTGAGCGATTTAGTACTTGCTTTGGCGAGCATCGCGTGGCGTCGCTCACGCCCCATCTGCTGCAGGTAATTCCGCTCGGCAACGCGGACACTGTGGCCGATGATCTCAGCCACTTCCGACAGCGGCACGCCCAACTGGCACAGCTCAGTCTCTCGGGTGGAGCGGAGCGTGTTGAACAGCTCCGGCCATGCTGTGTGCCCTGCCGCGGTGATCGCACGCAAGACGGTCTCTCGGACCACCGACTTGTTCCGGCGGACGTAAGGCAGCACATACAGCTCGCCGTCCGCAGCGGCGTCGAACTGCCGCTCTAGCAGCGGGAGCACCTCGTCGAAGATCGGCACGAAGCGGTAATGGCCGTTCGGATGGCGCCGCGTCTTCGGGCTCAGCACCCGGAGCTCACGATTGGCGAAGTCCACGTGGCCCCACTGCATGCCCTCGACCTCGCTGATAATCCGCAGGCCGCCCCAGCGGGCCAGGGCGAACAGCAGACACCACTCGTCGGTGGGCAGCTCATCCATGACCGCTTGGCACACCTTGGCCGGGATGAACGGCTTCTCGGCCTCGAACTGCGGTGTCTTGATCTTCGCGAACGGATTGCGGTCGATATGGCCGTCGTCCACCGCCAGATCAAACAGCGTCTTGATCTGCGTGATCGTCGCTGAGGCAGTCGAGATGCCCAGGCCGCGGCCGGCGGGCTTCTCGGCTTCGAGGAACGGACGCAGGTCGGTGGCGTCAGCAACCGTGATCGAGTCGATCGGCCGCGACGCCTCGAACCGGGCCTGCAGGTGCCGGAATGTCCGGGCGTACGTGCCGCGAGTTCCTTCGCTGTTGCGGGACCACTGGGCGCGGCCCTTGAACCGCTCGATCAGCTCGCCGACGGTCAGCATCGACCGCGACCGGCTTTCACGCTTCGCGACATATCCGGCTTCCTCTAGCCGCTGGTGCCACTCATCGGGTATCTGGCGCACCCACTCAATCACCGCGTCGGGCGGCGTAGTGTCCGCCAGGCGGCTCGCTCTGAGCTTCTCGACCTTCGACTTGATCGCTTCGGCGTCGGCCTTGGGGATCGAACCAAAGGCGATCTGGCGGCGTCGCGACTTGTCGGCCAGGTCGAAGAAACAGACGCGCCGAGGTTTCGTCTTCGGCGCTAGGAATACTCCAGCCATGGGAGCCCTCCAGGGTTCAAGAGAAAGCCCCCGGCCACCGAAGCAGCCGGGGGCGGGAACGGTTACACTTCTTCCTTCAAAGCCTGATCCGCTTGCTCGATCAGACTCGCCGCCTCGCTCAGGGGCACAGCGTCGCCGTGGCCGACCCTGCTTAGGTACGCGTGCAGGAGGACCAGCTGGCTCTTCAGCGAGTGGTCGAACACCCGGTGGCGTTCAAGCACGCGGGCCAGTTGGTGGAACTTCGCTCGCTCGGGAGCTCGATGCCACAGGCGGCGGCGTTCGATCTCGGAGACGACACGGCTCTCAACGGCCGCCCTCGCCGCCAGGCACGCCACGTTGGGCCAGCCAAGGATCAACAGAGGCTTGGCCGCCTCAATCGCGTTGTGGTCCACAGACGGGGCGTCAGGGACGCTGGGGGCATCAAGAAGCATGGCAGCCCCCTTCCTCGCTGCCGACTTCCGTCAGCGTCCAGCGGGCGCCGAACTCCTCAACAACTTCGATCAGCTCTTCCCGCGTGACTTCGTCGAGGGTGTCCGACTGGCGGATCGCCTCAAGCATGCGGGCTTCGAGAAGGCTGCTAGTGCAGCCGACGGTCGTGACCTCCATGGTCAGTCCATTTCCGGCCCCGGGAGAAATGTCCCCCATGGGGGACAAACGTCGGGGCGCAAAGAAAGCGCGACCATGCGACGGCGTTGTCAGGCGGGATCGAAACCGCCCGGAGCCCTTGCGGTAACTCCACACCGGCGCATGGCCGCGCTCTGTTTTTCGATCAGAGTTTGACATCGTTCGATCTACTTGTGGGCTGACAGGCCCGGCAGCTTTGACGCCGGCATTCTTGCCCCGGCGGTGTTCGCGTGTCAACTGCGGGCGGAATCCGCCGGCAAGATGCTTGGCGCGTGGCTGTGGGTAGTGCACGCTGGCTGCGGACTGAGAGCGAAGCATCGACCTCAATGCGATAGGCCTACATGGACCAAGCACCGCGACTCTGGTTTATCACCCTTGGCTTGGCGATTACGTCTTCGGCCTCCGCTGCCGTGACTTTCGACTGGGCTGTCGTCGGCAATGCGAGGAACGCGGGCGAACTCTCCGGCGCCGGCACCGGCGCTTTTGGCCCCGATAAGGTCGTCGGTGCAGTCCCGTACAACTACGCGATTTCGAAGACCGAAGTCACCAACGCCCAGTACACAGAGTTCCTCAACGCGGTCGATCCGACCGGCGCGAACTTACTCGGGCTGTTCAACGACACCGGATTCTTGGGTGGAATGCCGGGCAACTTCGGCGGCATTGAGAAGACCGGCACGGTCGATGGCGCCCGCTACATCGCCCAGCCAGGCCGAGACCTGAACCCGGTGACGTTCGTGTCCTTCTTCGACGCGATGCGGTTCACCAACTGGCTGCACAATGGCCAAGGAAGCGGGGATACAGAGACCGGCGCTTATACAATCGGCAACGGCGTGACCGAAGTTCGGTCGGCAAACGCCCGTTACTGGATTCCCAGCGAAGACGAGTGGTACAAGGCCGGCTACCACGACGCGTCGGCTGGCACGGATGGCGTGTACTTCGACTACGCGACTGGCAGCGACAGCCCGCCGGTGAGCGACCAGCCCGGTGACAACCCTTCGGCGGTGAACTACTACAACGACGACGGCGTTGCCAATGGCTTCAACGATGGCCACGCGGTGAGCGGTTCGATTTCCTTCCCCACCAGTACGAACCCGTTTACTGATGTCGGTGCCTACACTGCCGCGGTGAGCCCCTATGGCACGTTCGACCAAAGCGGCAACGTTGGCGAGTGGAACGAGGCGGTCATTGAATCAGCTGTCTTCAACGCGACTTTCCGCGGCTTGCGCGGGGGAGCGTGGGGCGACGACCCGATCGGCCTGCGTGCCGGCGGGCGGTTCAGCTTACTCCCCTCAAGCGAGGGACGGGGCGTTGGCTTCCGCATCGCCACCGTCCCCGAGCCCAGCACCCTAGCCCTGGCCGCCATCGGTGCGGTGGTGGCGGGGCGGCGGCGTGGGTGTTTGTGGTGCCGCAAGTGAGTCGCAGCGAGCGACCCCAACCGGAGGTGTTGCGTGGGAACATTGAGGCAACTTGAGCGGCCCTGCCCAACGTGCGGCTCAATTTCACTCGAAGCGACCATGATCTGCTGGTCTAGCCCGAGATCCGAGGGCTCTCCGCCTGGTGGCATTTATCGGCCAGTCCGCTGTACAGCATGCGAGGCTCTGTTCGAAATCGTCGACCGGAATACACTCGCCCCCCGCGTTGTTGCCGACGAGGAAGAGGACGAGGATGAGCCAGCCAAGCGGGCCCGCTCTCGCAGGCGGCGGCCGCGACGGCGACGTTGACGACCGCCACGGCCACGAACCTCCACCTCATTCACCGCCGCAACCGCTAGTGCCGCCTCCCCCCCCCAACAATTCGCCCCATCGCCCCGGCGTCGCCCGCCCATAAACTCCGGGCATGAGCAGCCGCCGCAAGTCCGCCACGGTCGATCTCCGCGAGGTCATGCAACGCCAAGCCGCGACCCTCGCCGCGGACCGTGGCGTCTCACTCGCCGAAGTCCGGCACGCCGAATACTGGCACGAGCTACGCGGCTCCTGGACGCTTACCAGCCGTTGGGAGGTGTTGACCGACGGGGCGTGGGTCGATGCTGGCTGGTGTGACGAGCTTTATCGGTGTGGTGCGCTGACGCCGTAGGCGGTCGCCAAGCAGGCTTGCCCGTCCCTTCTGCACTCAAGACTAGCGCCCAATCCCGGGGCGCTCGCGTGTCAACTGCGGGGAGCGGAAACTTGCCTTGGCCGTGGTGCGCGCCTTACACTGCTCGCCGCTTCCGCCGACGTACGTCCGACGCTAGACCATTTCTCACCTGGGCGTAATCCACTGACCGACTCGAACAGTTCGATTGCATTGCGCCAACGTGCTCATCTGGTTGGTGCGGTCGTCTTCATCGCCGCAGGATGGGGCAGCGGGGGTGACCCGCCAGGTGCAAATCCTGCAGTCATTTTGCTTCGCCGATAGGGCCTTGCCATGCCACAAACAGAAACAACTCCAGTTGTTATTAAAGAGAGCTATCAGAGCACGATGAAAGCGGCGGGGTTTCCTCGCAAAGACTGGGATAAGATCTATAAAGCCCCTTACAACAAGAAGCTGCGCAAGCTGCGTCCGAGTCCCGAGCAGATAGTATCCGGCGACGAGATTCACCTCCCGAAGTATTCTCCGAAGTACATAAAAGACTTCATCAAGCGATCTGTTTTGCTCGAAAAGTGCTACACAGATTTGGAAAGCGAAATAGAGAAGCTTAGGAACAAGCTCAAGAAAGCCGAGAAGTCCCGGGATGCTCAAGAAACCGGAGGGTTGGTTGCTTACGTGGCGACCGTGAACAAAGCAATTAGCCATACAGTGAATGTTAATCTGGCCTCTTGCACGGACGCGCTCTCGTGCGGGCTAACGATGAAAGCTCTTGCGACAATGGAATCGCACAGGAAAGACCTCCTAGAGACTGCCAAGTCGTTAAAGGAGCTCTCCGCCAAGAACAAGAAGGCAGCTGATGCAAACATCAAGAAGATCAAAGAGAAGCTGGCGAGCACTGAGAAGCTAGCCAAGCGATTCGCTGCCGAGATGAAGCGAATGACTTCAGAACACAAGAAGATTCTACAAAGCCCTTGGTAGTGACCCCGTGGTCCCAACCTTCTTCCGGGAGGCGGACGTGTTGGTGGTGGGTCGTATCGAAGACTTTGCCGTTCGCGCACCAGCGTAGGTCGCGTCGTCGAACGGCACGCAATTTAAGAAGAGGCGCCCTGCGACACGGGTCACTGCTGAATCTGCCGTCGCCTTTTGCACGTGCCCAACTCGCGACAAGCCAGCGACTGCTACCTATGCCCAGTCAACTCCTGAGCGACGAAGCCCTGCGTGTGTTGGCCGAGCACTTCGCCACAGACTATACGCTTCGCACTATCCAAGAGGAGTTCGATAACGCTGACATCGATTGCGATGAGCACCATCGATCAAGCGACATGAGTGAGCGTCGGGGTCTTGTCTATATGTACTACCATACGCTTGACCTGACGAACTCGGCAGACGTTCACAAGGTGCTTTCGGTCTTCGAGTCAGTCTTATCGAAACTAGAGTTGAGGACTGGGAACGTCCACGGTGGAGATTTCGCGCACGAGCAAGCTTGCAAAACACTCGCGAGGCTGACGGGACTCCTTCGCGAGGATGGATTCCTGTACGAAGGAGGCACCATCACCAGCTCGGCCAACTCTCCGAGCAGTAGGTACCTTTGAGACAAGTGCCCTTAGACACGCCTACCTAGACACTAGGCAAACCAACACGTCGGTCATGCGCCTGGTGCAGAGACCTTGCCAACACCGGGTGCTGTGACCCACCACGACCCGTGGCTGAATGAGATAGCCATGATGAAAACGACGATGACACCAACTGAACGGGGTTGTGCCGTCCTGTTCGCCCTCCCGTTCGCTGCGTCCGGTGTGTGGCTGGCTGTCTGGCTCGTCGTAGGGGTGTGGTCTGTCATCGCGGCACAGTCTTGGATACCGACGCCCGCCACCCTTACGCGCTTTGAAAGCTACCAAAATGTTGATCACACCACCACGATTACGACTAGTTACACTGTTGAGTACAGCTACAGCTTCGGCGGGAGAACGTACACGGGACACAACCTCTTCGTATCCGGCTCGTGTTCAAGCGGAAGATCGTTCTCCCGGAAGCACGATCGAGTAGATGCTTCTAATGCGGGTGGCGAACCGGTTGAGTGCTTCGTCAATCCCGCCGATCCTACACAAGCGGTGCTCGATCGGGCATTTGACTGGTACACGGCAGCGATCGCGTTGGCTTTGGCGTTGGTCTTCGGCGGCATAGGCTTTGGCGTGATCGCGACACTCTTCGGTTGGATATCCTGGTAGCGCTTGCGAGGCCTAGCAGCCTATTCGCTGTAACGTTGTCGCTAGGCGGTACCTCCGAAGAGGTTCAGTGAAGCCCAGCGGCTTCGTTGGTTTGCCTACGACAGCCCCACCCCGGCCGCTGACGCACTGACAGGTGGGGCAAGCTCAGATTGTCAAAGAACCCGCTGGCGCCGTGGTGTCAACTGAGCTGGCTAGAACAGCTCGGTGTAGTCTTCTTCCTCCAGGTACCGGTAGGCGATCCAGGTCCGCACGTCCGATGGCGTTCCGTCCAACTTCAGGTAGATCGGGGCCGCGACCCGGTTGCCCTCACTATCCTTCGCCGGCGCCAGCTCGCCTTTCGCCTCGTCCCAGTACTCGTAGCCCACGTTGTCGATGATCAGGTCGGTCGTCTTCTCGACCAAGATGCGGGTCACGCCGGGCCAGTACGTCACGCCGTTGTCGACTCGGCGCCCGGTCGACTCCGTAAGCTGGTACCGCAGCGTGCGGACCCCGAAGCCTTGCAGCTCGGTGCTGTTGGCGGTGTCGACGAACTTCTCGTTCAGGTCGACAATGTCGGAAAGGTTCTGGTAGTTCCGCGAGATAACGAGCACCGGCCGACGGTCGATAGCCATCTGCGTTTCGTCAAGCCGCTCGCCCAGGGTGTTGGTGAGGACCGTGTCCGTGCCGAATGGCCGCTGCCCGGCGGCGCCGTATCCCCGGGGGAATGTCACGACGTTCTTAGCGGTGCGGATTGGCCGATCGCTGTCGTAGTACTCGATGTTGTATTCGGGTGCCCACTCCCACGGGAGCATGTTGTAGCCGCCGCTCTCCTCACCACCGGGGTTGGACCCATCGCCACCGCCATCAGCCTTGATCGGGGCGCCGGCAGGCGGTGGGCCGAACTGGACCCGCCAGCCCCACCGGTTGCTCTTGGTGTTCCTCGGGTCGAGCGGCTTGCCCTGGATGCTTAGGGCGTAGATGTCCACCGGCTCATTTGTCACGTATCGAGCGCGGCGGGAGACGCTCGCCGCCTGCTGGAACTGAGCCAGGGCGTCGAAGTAGTCGTTGGGCGCCGGGTCGTACCCGACCTCATATTCGATCTCGATCGTGTCTCGGTAATCGGCCGCGCTGCTGCCGCCGTAGTCGACGATCGTTGCTGTTGCTGCCATCTACTTGGTCTCCAGGTCTTCGCGTGGAACCACCGACACGGCGGCTCGCCTGATTGCTTGAACGCGCCGATTTGGACGGACGGGCGCGGTCCAGGTTTCCCGAATCGCAGCCGTCTGCCTTCGTATCTCGGCTGGCGACGGATCGTTCGGGCCCCGGTCTTCGTCGGAATCCCGTGTCCGGTCGTCAGCCATCAACGGGACCTAGCCGAGCGTCCTTCGGGCCACCCGCCGCAGCGTGTCGGCCGACATCCGGAGACGCTCCGCTTCGACGTCGATCTCCACGAGGGCCGCCCTGCGTTGGTACGGGTCTTTAACTTTCAACGCCGCGGCCTTGCGATCGGCCAGCTCTCCCATGCGGCGGCTGTGATTGGCCAGGTCTGAGCGGAGTGTGCGGGCGACTAGAGTCGCACGGGTGGTCGCATGCTCAATCATCATTGCTTCAGCTCCTTCAGGATGATGCGCAGCTCCGACAACCGAGTCTGAATGCTGTCCACGCTCATGACAGGCGGGGGAGAGAAATCCACAAGCGGCTCCGCGTAGACGACGTCGTTTTCGTAGAAGTAGTGACGGAAGTCTTGCTGACGTTCTTCGGCTGCTGCCACTCGCTCGTAGGCGTCAACTAGCTCTTCGACGATCTCAACTTGCAGGGGCGCGGCAGTCTCACGCAACGTCCGCTCGGCTCGACGACGAACTTCGCCTACGCCTCGACGGGTTAACTCGTGCTGCTTCGCCTCTGCTACCTTGAGCACTTCAAGACGGTGGTTCAGCGTCTCGGCGTGCTGGCGTTTGCTGTCCATCGACTCCAAGCTTTCGCCGGCTAACAGCTTCTCGGCTTGGGCTTCGGGATCGTCATGGTCCAGCTCTTGAATTTCAGCTTCGGTGTCGGCAATTGCCTTGCCCAACTTCTGGAGCTTGGCAGTGGCCTCCCTGTACTCCGGCACGTCGTTGAGCGAGATCAGTGATCGTCTTGACTTGGTCGCCACAGCAGTGATTTCCTATTGGGGGGATTGTTGGTTGGCTTCGTCGCGCTGCGATTGCAAGGCCTCTAGCTCGCCTTCCTCAAGCAGCCCCAGCCGGTAGAGATACGCAGCTTCTGTCTCCCACTTCGCCGCGAAGTCGTCCTCAAGTGCGAGGATGTTTGGGCAACCGAAGTAGGCCTGCTTCGCCTTCTCTGCGCCCAGCCGAGCAACCCGCTCCGGGTTGTTGCAGGGGTGCTCGCCGCCATCGACCCGCTGACGCAGCTCCGGCGCGTCGAACTCCCACCATGCCCACGGTCGGGTGCCGGGCTTCTCGGCGATCCACTCTTTCAGGATCGTCGGGCCAAACTGACGCCAGCCTGCTTCGATGGCGTCGCGGTCAGGGCCGAAAGAGTCGTCCAGCGTGAACTCAAACCACGTGCCCGATTCAAGCTGGAGCCGATGCCATTTGGTGAACCCGGCAGAGCGTTTCTTCGATCGTCGCTTCAGTCTTGGCATGGCTGACCACCTCCACGAATCATCGCCGCCGTGCGGATCGGCGCTGGGCGGACCGGTTCGGGCTCGGCACAATCGAGTTGCAACTCTCGGAGCAACCGGGCGAACGCCGTGCGGCTGTCTCGCTCGATCGCGACTTCGGGACGGCTGCGCGGCTGGCCGAATCGGTCGGTGAAGATGAGCCCTTCCTCAGCCAGCACCAATCGGGCCTGCTGGGCTCGGTCCCACGCCTCGCACGCCAGCCGCAACAGTCGCAGGTGGTGGGCCTCTAGCTCGAACTCAGCGAGCACGTCACGCCACCACGCCGCTGTGGCGGGCTGTAGGTGTTCGGGGGGCTCTGGTTGGTCGGTCATGAAATCTTGTTTGAACCGGGGAGCAGCAAAAATGCGCGCAGAGGCAGAAACGGCTAGAGGCCGGAAGCCTCCAGAGGTGCGAGGCCCCCTCCCCCACGCCTCCGCGTCAACGCCGTCTTGCGGTTGTGGCAGGGCACACACAGCGAACGCAGGTTGTCGATGTCGAGTTCCAGGTCGGGACGGTCGCGGCGGTCAAGAACGTGGTCCACCGCGACGGCTGGCTCGATTTGGCCTTTGGCCTCGCAGTCAGCACACAGCGGATCGATGCGCAGCTTGCGGGCTCGCAACTTCCGCCAAGGTGCCGAAGCGTAGAACGAGTCCGACTTGCGCCGACGGTAGGTCTCCCGGCGTGCTGCCGTGCGGCAAGACTCGCAGGTCCCACGAATCAGACGCCGGCAGCTCGGGCAGTGTCTTAGCGGTGCTCTAGCCATTGGGACGGACTTTCGATCGGAACTCGACTTCACCCCACAGCGCCGCGCCTAGCCGATCGGTGTCGGCCGTGGCGTAGTGAGGCACGCCGTTTAGCACCAGCACAGGAAGGATGCCTAGCTGCTCGGCGGCCTTGCGAATCTCATGCGGTGGCTTCTGCAGTTCGGGCACAAGCCGGCCGATTGCAACCGCGTCGATGGGAGGTGTGGTGTTCATGCTGTGAGATTACCAAACGACTCGGCCGCAATTGCCCGTTTCGGGCAACTCATAAACGATCTGGTAAGGCTCACCGCAACGGCGGCATTTAACCCGCCTTGTGTAAGAGCCATCATTGCCATCAACCGTGCGGATTCGGTCGTACTTCAAAGCGCCGCAGCTCGGGCACGCTGGGCGTGACACGAACAACAGCGGCGTTCGCTTCCAGTCGGTTCTGTCCTTCGACTTCAAAACGGCGCCTCCATGCTTGGGCCTTCGGCTCGAATCGCGGCCAGCTCACGCATCAGGTCAACGGCGGGCTCCTCCTCGATAACGCTGGCGTCGGTGGCCGGTGTGCTCGGTCGGTGCTTGCCGCCCATCGCTGCCGTGCGCCGCCAGATTCGCTGGGCGAAGGGGTTGTCGGGTGACCAGCGGGCGTGTCGGTTCAGCTTCGGCAGCTGTTCGTCGTTCACGGCCTAGACTCCGCTTTGGCGTCCAGGATCGTTACCAGCGGCGACCTGTTGGGGTGCCAGACGACGGAAACGAGGTTCGCCTCTTCAAGTCGCCGCAGCGCTCTGGCTCGGCCGGCCCGCGTCTGCACACCAAACCGCATGCAGTGGGAGGCCGGCAGCTTCACCGGGTTCTCTTTTGTGAGATTCCGTCGCCACCAAAGAGCTAAGCCGACGGGCAGTGACTTGCCGGGCAGTTGGGCCGCGATCGATATCCAAGCCAGGTCGATGGGACCGGCAATGAAAAGCCGCTCCTTCGCCCTCGCCGATACTCTCTCGGTTGCCCGTCTCCGGTCTTGTGAGACTTGGTCCATCTACCCACTACCTATATAGAGACTTATTAGTAAGACCCCGGCGTTTCCGCTGTGAACGCTGAGCGTTCACGCCGTGAACACTGGAACCGGTCGCAAAATCGAGTTCACTTCGCCCCAGAGTCGCTCTCCGCGGGGGTCCGAATACCGGTCCGGCCAGCCCACGACATCGGCGTCGGTCGCCAGCTCGAACCCATCCAAGACCGACCGCGACGCCTCTCGCATGGCCGCTTGCGTGTCCGCCACGACTTGGTCGATTTCGCCGGCCGGCCCTTCGACCAGCAACGCGTCGTGGACGGGGGCGCAGACGCCGATGCCCCGTTCCGTCGCCAGGCAGCACGCCAACCGCAGCATCTCCGCGCCGTTGCCCTGCATCGGGAAATTGGCCAATGCTCGCGGGTTGGTGCCCGCCTCAACGTTGATCTGCCAGCCGAAGACCGTGTGCAGCTCATCCCGCAGCATCGCGTGGTGAACGGCTCCCTCTGACCAACGCCAGAAGACCGGGTAGGTGTCTCGGTGCTGTTGCAGCAGGTGGCGGGCGGTGGCGGTCGGGCGTTCGATTCGAGCGGCCAGCGACTCGGGCCCCATGCCGTACTGGATGGCGAGCACGCACGCCTTGTACAAGTCGCGTTCGGCCTTGTGGCTCTTCTTCGTGGCGTCCTCCGGGACCGCCTTGGCTTGCTTCGCGAAGGCGAGGTACGGGTCGCCCGAGGCGTACGCTTCGAGCATGGCGGCGTCGCCCGACAAAGCAGCCGCGATGCCGACTTCCTGCTGTGACCAATCGATGTAAGCGACCGCTTGCCCAGGCTCGGGCTTGATCAGGCCCCGCAGCCACGCTGACGGGCCGAAGATAAACTTGGTGTTGCTCGGCTGGTTCCTGCCGGTCCGGGCGCGGAATGCCGACAGCAGGCAACGGTTTCGACCATCGTGGCCCACCGCCAAGTCGAACAGCCGCATTTCGCCGAGCGTCACGCGCAGCTCTTTCAGCGGCATCAGCTCGGGATAGGCGACCGCTCGCTCGCGGAATGTGTCCGAGTCGAGCGACAGTTTGCCGGTTTCAGTCCGCGGCCAAGGGATGCCTCGCCGCGAGAGCAACGCCTCGAACCGCGACGCCCGGAAGCTGCCGTCTTCGTAAACGCCATAGGCTGAATCGACGCGGCCGATTAGCTCGCCCTTCACGTCGTCCCAACGGTCCCGCAGGCGGCCGAGTGTGTCGGTGTCGATCGGCACGCCGCACCATTCGATTCTTGCCGCAGCCGCCATGTAGCGGCCTCGCAGCAACGCACGCGGCAGATCGATTGTCGGAGCCATCCGCGGCCACAGCTTGGCCAACGCCACGACGTCGCTCTCGCAGTAGTCGAGAAGCCCGACCCGCTCGACATCGGTGTACGGGCTGCCACGCATCGCCAGTTCTCGCATCTCTCGCTTGTCGGCAGCGTCGATGCTGTCCAAGCCGAAGTGCACCAGAGCACCGACGAGGCCCGCTCCGGCCATGGTGCGAATGCCGTTGGTGTGGCGGCGGAACTCGCAGAACAGATCGAGGATTCGGGCCGGCATTGGCCAGCCCAAAGCGAGGAAGCACCCGAGCTCAGCCGACGCGTAGTAAGCCACAAAGAGCGACTCTTCGCTGACGTTGAACGGGGGGCGGCTCATTCGACGCAGCTCATCCTGCCAGACCCGCAGGGTACGCCCGGAGCTTAGCTCGCGGGCGACCATGCAGATCGGCGTCGGACGTTCGCCGGCCGGTGCCTGGAACTCGAAATCGACGAACCAGACCTCGCGGTAATGCGCCTCCGGGGCGGTCATATCTCGCCCCTGAGCTTCCGCAGAACGTCGTGGTTGATGTCGTTGATGAAGCGGTTGCCGAAAGCCAGCTGCAGCAGCTCCGCAAACGTCTCGGGCGGCCACTCGGGGTCGGCGAACTTGGCGACCGCCTGGTAAACGTCGTACTGGCCCATGGCCATGTTGGATACGACTTTGACCCAGTCATTTTCTGCGTCGGCAGTCGCCGCGAAGGCCGAGTCGTTCCAGGGGTTCGAGCTGCCGTCGGCTTTGGGTGCCTTCACCACCCACAAGAAAACGTCGTTCTGCTTCGTGATTGCCGTGAACAGGTGGGCCGGCGTCGCTTCGTCCGCAAGTTCCGCATGCAAGCTCGGGTGAACGACGTACCACTCGCGGGCGGTCTCGTCTTCGAGAAGCATCGTCGTTAGCCGCCAGTCCGCACCCGGCCGGACACGGACAAACTCTTGCTTCTTTGGCTTGCGGACCTGAATCCGCGAGAGTTTCTTTTTGACCGCTCCCGTCGCTGCGAAGTCCTGAGACAACGCCAGGCTAGCTGGATCGAACGGGTTGGGCGTGGCAGTGGCTGCCGTTTCATCTACATTCATGGGAAGTCCCCAGGGTTTGCACGTTCGACCGTGCCGAAGGAAGAAAGCGACCCCGTCGGAAGTACCCCGGCGGGGTCGTCGCGTTAGTAGTTGCACCAGATCGACTCGACCCGCTTCGGCTTGCTCTTGCTGCCGCTGGCCTTGTTGTCGATTTCGCGGTCGTGGCGAACGAACCCGTTCCGATCCGCCCACGCGTCGTAGAGAGGCGACCGGTAGCCTGAGAGCATGAACCGGCCTTCGATGCCGGCCAGCAGCTCTAGCAGCTCGCTGTGGCGTTCGTCGCTAAGCTCATGCTTGCCGTACTCGCCGCCACTGGTGCGGGTGTCAGCCAGGTAGGGCGGGTCGCAGTAGAACAACGCTTTGACGTCGTCACGTTGTCCGATGAACGCCGCGAAGTCTCGGCAGGCAAGCTCAACGCCCCGCAGCCGCTGGTGGCACTCGGGCAAACCGTCAACCGCAGAGAGCCACGCCGAGGCCTGCTCATTCATCCCACGCCGTACCCGGCGGGTTGGCGTCGTATAGTCGCGGCCGAGACCTTGGCGGGATTGGCGGTAGCGGACGAAGAATGCCAACGCGCGGTCAACGATCTCGATCGGCCGAGAAGCAACCGCACGCCGCCAGGCTTCCTCGCTCAGCGGCATGAACCAAACCTTCCGCTGGAACTCCTCGAACAGCGACGGCTCCCGCAGCACCGTCAGGAAGTCGAGCAGCGTTTGGTCTGCGTCGTTTACCGCCTCGGAGATGCCCTCGTGTGGCCAGTTCCAGAACTCGCCTAGCCCGCCCGCGAAGACGATGTTGCGGTGGGTGTAGCCGTCCGGGTCGTCGGCTACGGATGGCGGTGCGAGGGAGTGAATCCACTTCGCCAGATAGCTCTTGCCGCCGTGCCACTTTAGAGGCTGGCTGGCCTTCCGCGGTCTTGTAGAATTCATCGATAGCTCCTGAGTCGCCCGGCCCCGCAGCACCACCCGCAGGCCAGGCACAAACGAACACAGCCCGCCGGTTCGCCCCGGCGGGCTGTTGTGCTAGCTGACGGCTAGGCCTTCGACGTCGATCCGATGGACTTCATCGCGACCGATGCGAACTTGGCGGCCGAACTTGGTGGCCTTGATCTCGCCCGCCTGGATGAAGCGGTCGATCGTCTTCACGCTGACGCCCCACCGGTCGGCAGCTTGCCGCTTCGTGAAGTGGGTGGGCTCGGACTCTGACGCAGGCGGCCCGGGAGCCTTGAATGTCTTGAGCATGGTTAGCCTTTCATGTTCTGGCAGCTTGCGGCGTGCAATGGCTGCGACACGAGAAGGCTACGGCAGAGAATCTGCCGTGGAAGAGCGAACAACGGGTCTGTTCGCGCGAACAATCACTGTTCGCGCAGTGGACGTACCCGCTTCTGTTTGATGAGTCGCCGTATCTGCGACAGCAGGGACTTCGCCTTGCTGTCGCCGCGAGGCGTTTCGCCTGTGAAATCGCGGGCAATTTCAATAAATGAACGATCTCTGTCTGGCTCGCCGTCAATGCGGCCAATCAGATCACGGACATCTGGGTTGGGCGGCGGCGGCCCCAAAAAAAGGCGGCCGCTGTTCGCTGCTATTTCGCCTGAATCAGCACCGCGCGGAGCGGTGTCCACGACTCCGCGGCGGCGTACACGCTCGACGATCATCATCACTTGTTCAAGGCGATCGGCGATCTTGGCGACCGAAGCAAGCTCCAAGGGGTCGCTGTCAGGGCGGGCAACCCGGTTGAGCCGGACTTGGCGGTGACGATCGATCATCCGCCACAAGTCCCAAACCGGCATCGGGTCGATGTCCGCCGTGTCGTACAGGCCGTCGATAACGTCGTGAATCTTGAACCAGTAGGGCAGGGTAGGAGTGTAGTCCCCTTCCCAGTTCACGAACTCGCAAGACTCTGAGTAGATGTCTTCTAGTGACTCAAGCAAAGTGCGCCAGTCGTCGGACGCATACCAGCCCATGCCCGTCTCCTGCTGCAGATCAGCCCGACCAGCCCGCGGCGTCGCAGGAGAGGACGCCACGGGCGGGCCGACGGTCGGAGCTACCGACCTAGCTGTGTGATCGCCACCGCCGTCGCAGTGGCTTGGAGCATTTTACCAATCTCTCGATTGGCGTTGTTCCCGTCCGCCTTGTACTGATTTAGTACTAGCCGGCCGAGAATCGCCGAAAACGCCTAGACGTATCGCGTCCCAACCAATCGTGGTGGGATTAGGCACAGGCAATTCGCTTTCGAGTCTTGCCATCGTGGCTTGCTGAACTGACCGCCGCTTCGGACTTGTCTCGCGCGACCTCGTGGCGACAGCAGCGTCGTCTTCGAAGCGCAACTCGCCCGCTGTGTTCCTGCTCCCGAAGCAGTCCTCGGGCTTGATGGGCAAGCGGCCGCCACCACCAAAGCAACCGGAGCTTGACGCACCGTTTCAACCACCATAAAAAGACAAGTGCATGGCCTTGACGACAAAACCGGCCTGTGCCGGTGCCCGCGTGCCCGCTCCCAACGCTCCAACGGACGCTTCAGACCAATATGGACACCGTAAGATCGCTGCTGGTCGCCACCGCAGTGCTCGCCGGCGGGGCCACCGCCCAAGTGTTCGACCCTGGCCCCTCCAATCCTTCGCTCTTCAGCACCGTCATCACGCTGCCGCCCGATCCGGATCCGGGCAACGACGCGACCTTCGGTTCGTCGACACAGGTAAACTTGCTTGACGGTGGCAGTCTCGGTTGGTTCGCCCGCGCAGGCGAATCCGATGGGTCGAGTGAGGATGTCGAGGTCAATATCTTTGGCGGAAATGTGGGCAGCGGTTTTTCCGCCAATGCTGGCAGCGAAGTGAACATCTCCGGCGGCGAGTTCGACCGCATCTTCAACGCAAACGCCGGCAGCGTGATCAACGTGAGCGGCGGCGCCCTCGGCCGCTCGTTTCACGCGAATGAAGGCAGCGTGGTCAATATTTCCGGCGGCTCCTTCATCGGCGGCGAAGCCTACAACAACGGCCTGGAAGTCAACACCGGAAGCCTCGTCAATATCTCTGGCGGCAACGCGAACCTTGTAAATGCCTATGGGCAATTGCGGGTGTCAGGTGGCGCGATTGCACGGCTGGTTTCGCGCGACGGCGCCGATGTACAACTGCGCGGCGGGGCGGTGCGTAGTCTGAACGTGGCCGGCGGCGGGAGCGTGGAGGTGTACGGCGGCGAATTCCGCATCGGCGGCGTGACCGTTACTGATGACCGGGCGCTGTGGTTGAGCGGTGACCTCCTGACCGGCGTTCTCGCCGATGGCTCACCAATTGTTTGGGGAACTTCTACCTCCCTTCGGCTCGGCGACCTCAAACTGATCCCAGTGGCGTTGCCGGAGGTCGACACAACGCCGATCGTCGTCAACGGCGCGTCGCCGGCGGCGCCGCTCGGATTGAGGCCCGGCCAGAGCCTCAAGCTGCAAGACGGCGGCCGGCTCACCAATGGTTTCACCGCCGTCGATGCGTCTCTGGTAGTCGAAGGCGGCAGTGTGGGGAGCGGGGCGAGAGTCTTTGGCGGCGACCTCACCGTGACTGGCGGCGACTTCGACGGTGGCCTAGCAGCACGCTCCTTTGACGGCGGCTCGACCCGGGTCGATATCCGCGGCGGCAGGATCGGCTCCAGCGTGCGCGTCTCCGGGCTGGGAACGGTGTTGAACATGACTTCGGGAACCATCGTCGCCGGCAGTAGCGATAGCGGAGCCACCGACGGGAGCGTATGGAACCATTCGGGAGGCGACATCGAACGCGGCTTCGATGTCGACTCTGGGAGCACCCTCAATCTCAGCGGTGGGACAATCGGCGACGAACTTTCGGCCCGCTCGGACACAGTTGTCAACATCAGCGGCGGCAAGGTTGGGTTTGGCTTCGACGCCAGCGAGAACGCGATCGTCAACCTCAGCGGCGGCAGCATCGGCAGCAGATTCCGAACCGAGAGCGGGGCGGCCGCGATCATCACCGGTGGCACGGTCGGGTCTGCCGCCGTGATCGGGCGGAATTCAGAGATTGTCGGAGGCGACTTCCGCCTGAACGGCGAGCCCTACAACGAGTCGACCATTCTGCTGAACTCGCTCCCAGCGACATCTGGCATCCTCACCGGCACGCTCTCGGATGGCTCGACGTTCCTGTTCGCCACGGACGCGGACGACGGCCTGGGTAACGTCAGACTAACGACCGTCCCGCTGCCGGCCCGAAGGCCCTCACCAACTACGGTCAACACGCCGGCCGTCGATCAGCCGGCCGGTGTGCGTGAGGGCGAGGTGCTCACGGTGCAGGCCGGCGGCGTGCTGGGCGATAACGTCACGGTTGTGGGCGGGACGCTCAACCTAGAAGGCGGGATCATCGGGCAGCAGGCGGAGGTTGTTGACGGCGAGATCAACATCCGTAGCGGCGAGCTAGGTCAGTTGCTCAACGTGCACTCCGGCGGGGTGGTCAACGTCAGTGGCGGTTCGGTGGGCAACTTCGCCAGGGCCTACACCGACGCCACGATCAACGTCTCCGGCGGCGAGGTAGGCGAGGAACTCCGTGCCTACGCCAACAGCCGAGTGAGCATTACCGGCGGCCGGGTCGCTGAAGACTTCGTGGCGTACGATAGCAGCCGCATTGATATCCGCGGCGGGACCGTATCCGGGCTAAGAACCGATCGCGATAGCGGGCAAGGTATCGAAGTCACCGTAAGCGGCGGCTCGATCAACGCCTTCTCCGCCAACCGCGGCGCCACGGTCCGCGTAACGGGCGGCGCCATCGGTGAGTTCTCCAACACCAACGATGCCGATGTCGAGATCGTTGGCGGCGAGTTCCACCTCAACGGCGTGCCGTACGACGGCGCCGAATTTAGCGGCGACGGCGGCGGCTACGTATTGACCGGCGTCTTGGCAGATGGCTCGGCACTCATACTGTCCGCCCTATCCGGCGACCGGTTGGACTCGGTGCGACTGTCGCGAGTTGCTCTGCCGACGCCGATCGCAAGCCCCGAGGTTGTTGACTCGCCACGCCCCGATCGCCCGTCTGGCTTGCGCCCTGGGCAGCGACTCATCGTGCAGAACGGCGGCGAACTCGGTAACAACTTTGCCGTGGTGGACGCCGACCTCGCGGTTGAGGGAGGTGTCATAGGCGACGGAACGCTTGCCGTGGGCGGACACATCACCTTGAGCAGCGGAGCTATTGGCGACCGCCTGACCGTGCAATCGATTGCCGGTTCCCCGATGAGCGTCGAGGTGTCGGGCGGCGAGATTGGCCACTCGTTCACGGCGACGAACACGTCAGTCCGGCTAACAGGCGGCTCGATTCAACGCAATATGGACGTCGGAGCCGGCAGCCGTCTCGATATGTCGGCCGGCGAGATCGGTGACTACTCACGAGTCGTCGATTCAGTCGCTCTCGTCTCCGGCGGTGTCTTGGGAGACGGCTTCATAATCGGTGGTGACAGTGACGCCTCAATATCGGCCGGCTCCTTCGGCTCTTTCTTCCGTGTCAGTGGCGGTCGCGTCGCCATCTCCGGTGGTGATTTCCTGGGCGATGCGGCGGTACTCGGCGGCGACGTCACCATCTCCGGCGGATCTTTCGGGCCCAGGTTCAGCGCCAGCAAGTCCGCCACCGTTCATCTGATCGGTACGGGCTTCCTCCTCGATGGGGCGCCGATGGAACACCTTGAACGAGGCGTCCCCTTCACCTTCCCCGACGATGAAGTGCTCGGCATCCTCTCCGGCACTCTCTTTGACGGCTCGCCATTCGAGTTCGACCTGGATAGGTTCGACTTCCGCTGCCGCGAACCCGGCCACTTGACCATCACGCTGGTTCCGGAGCCCGTCTCGGCAACCCTAGCCACGAGCTTGTTCGCCGCCCTGGTCTATCACGGGAGGCCGCCGCGTCGGAGTGTGGCCTAGCCCCCGTTCCGCTACTCGGGAACCGGATACCGGAACGGCGTGACCGGCAGGCCCGTGGCGTCGTAGAGGTTGCACACTGGGTTGTCTGCCCAGGCGTAGCGGACCGCGACGGGCTTGGCGACGGTGGGGCTGCTGACCTCGACTCGGTTGTCTTCTCGGACCTTGGCTTCGGCCGCGACGAACTTGCCATTGTCGCCGGCAAGCTCGAAGCCCTGCACTTGCTTGGCGTCGACCGCTTTTAGCCGCTGCGAGATGTCCTTGAAGGAGACGATCGCTTTGCCGCCTTCGACCACCATCGAATCAAACCTCGGGCTGGCGTAGGCGACCTTTTGATCGTAGTCGCGGGCCAGCGCGATGCGGGCCAACCGATTGCCAACTTCGGTCTTGTTGCGCGGGTGGATGTCACTAGCCTCGCCGATGTCGATGATCACGGCCTGCCCCGTATTGTCGAGCCGATCAAGTGTCATCGTTTGGGCTTCACGCAGTTCGGCCCATTGGCTTTCGACGGGCTCGGAAGTCTCCGTGCGGAAGTCGGCGAGCTGCACCCAGTAGAAGGGCATGCTGGGCTGCCGCCAGGCGTCGCGCCACGCTTGGATCATGGTCGGGAACAGATCACGGTACTCGGCGGCACGGCTTGCGTTGGACTCGCCTTGGTACCAGATGACGCCGCTGATGGGGAAGTCGATGAGCGGCGCTACACGCGCGTTGAAGAGGTTGCCGGGTCGGCGGTTGCCGTACGCGTCGCCGCGGTGGTTGGCGGGCTCGGGCGGTCGCTGGCCGGCCGCCTTCGCCCGCTCGACCCGCCGCCGCCACTTCTCCATGTACTCTTCGTGCTGTGCCCACTCGGCCGCCTCATCAAGCTTGGCCTCCTTCGCCTTCCAAGTATCCACGATGCCGCGCAGCGGCGGTTCGCTCTCGATCAGCGGCCGCGGGGTCCACGCCTCGGCGGCCGACCCACCCCAGGCGTTGTCGATCAGACCGATCGGCACGTCGAGCACATCCGCCAACCGCTGGCCGAAGTGATAACCGACCGCCGAGAACTGCACCGCCGCCGCCGGCGTGCACGGCTCCCAAGCTCCGAGAAAATCGTCCTTCGGTGTTTGCGAACCCGGCCCCGGAACCGAGATCAGGCGGATGTCCGCTCGGTCGGCAGTCATCGCCTCCAGGTCGCCGTTGTTGCTCGCCGAGAGGGGCCACTGCATGTTCGACTGGCCGGAGCAGACCCAGACCTCGCCGATGGCGACATCGGAGAAGGTACGCGTATCGCCGCCTGATGCGACCGTGAGCGTCTCGCCAACGCCGGTGGGCATCGCCGGGAGTTCGACACGCCACCGGCCATCGTCGGCGGCGGTGGCAGCAGCCTCGTTGCCGGCCAGCGTGACCGTCACTTCCGCCCCCGGCGGCGCCCAGCCCCACACAACCGCCGGCTTGTCACGCTGGATCACCATGTGGTCGCCGAATAGCGCGGGCAGCCGGACCTCGGCAGGCGCATCCGCGACCACCAGCAAGGCGAGGAGCAGAACTAACAGGCAGCGGCGAATCGGTGCGGGCATGGCTCAGCCGAGGGGTTGAACGGGCGACAAGGGGAGGGAGAAGTGCTCCGTAGCCTAATTCAACCCGCCACCGCGTGGTACCGCGTGCCGCCGCAGCGAACGAGACGGATTGCTGGCGTGCCGACGGCAGGCGGGCGCCGGATGCCGCTTGCCAGCACCCATCATCGAGCGAGCCGTCCTCTCGTGAGACCGACGTTCCGGCATTCGTAGCCAGGCCGTAGACTGCAAGTGGAATCAACCCGCTCCCCAACGCGGCGAACAGTCTATGTGTGGAATCGTTGGCTACGTCGGCCCCAGGATCGCAACCGACTACCTGCTCGAAGGCCTGCGTCGCCTGGAGTACCGCGGGTACGACAGCTCCGGCGTTGTCACGCTGGAAGACGGCGAATTGGCCGTCACGAAGACCGCCGGACGGATTGAGGACTTGGCAAAGGTGCTGGCAACCGGTCCGCACGCCGGTCACCTGGGCGTGGGGCACACTCGCTGGGCTACGCACGGCGCCGCGACGGACACCAACGCCCACCCCCACCTGGGCGGTCGGGGTGAGATTGCCCTGGTTCACAACGGCGTCATCGAGAACTTCCGCGAGTTGAAGGAACTGCTCGAAGGCCGCGGCTACGAATTTCAAACCGCGACCGACAGCGAAGTGGTCGCCCATCTCATTGCATACGAGCTCGAGCAGATCCGCGAGACCGGCGAAGGGCCTGACCCGGCACGCGCGGACGATCCATTTGCGGAACCCATCGCCGCCGTGCAGGCCGCAACGGCACAACTGCGAGGCACGTACGGCCTGGCGATTGTGTTCCGTGAATGGCCCGACATGATCATCGCCTGCCGGCTAGGCAGCCCTTTGGTGCTTGGCATCGGTCAGGGCGAGCACTTCATCGCTAGCGACGGCTCGCCGCTTGTTGGCCACACGGACAAGATCGTCTACCTCTCCGATCATGAACTGGCAGTGGTCACCCGCGAGACCATTCGCGTCCTCAGCCGCGACGAAGGGCTGATCCGGCACGACGTGAAGACTCTGGATATCGATACGAGCCAAGTGGAACTGGGCGGCTTCCCCCACTACATGCTCAAGGAGATCTTTGAGCAGCCCGAGTCGCTCCGTAACGCGATGCGGGGCCGGCTCGATCGCGACGAGGCCACCGCGGTCTTCGGCGGCTTGAACCTATCGGCGCAGCAGCTCCGCGCGGTCGATCGGCTCGTGCTGACCGCCTGCGGTACGAGCTGGCACGCCGCGCTCGTGGCGGAGTACATGATCGAGGCGTTCGCGCGCATCCCGGTTGAAGTGGAATACGCCAGCGAGCTGCGGTACCGCAACCCGCCGCTCTCGCCCCAGACGCTGCTCTTCGCGATTACCCAAAGCGGCGAAACCATCGATACGCTTGCCGCGATGCGTGAGATGAAGCGCAAGGGGCACCCCACGCTCGCCATCTGCAACGTCGTAGGCAGCACCATCGCCCGCGAAGCCGACGGCGGCATCTACCTGTACGCTGGGCCGGAGATCGGCGTGGCTTCTACCAAGGCGTTCACTTCGCAGTGCGTTGCGTTGATGCAACTCGGTCTCTACTTGGGCCGCATGCGTCACCTTAGCTTTGAGGCGGGGCAACGGATTATTGACGACCTGCATCGGCTGCCCGAGCAGGTTGAGCAGGCTCTTGAAAGCAACAACGAGTGCCGGCGAATCGCGGCGAAGTACGCCTCGGCGGACAACTTCCTCTACCTCGGCCGGCAGTACAACTTCCCCGCGGCGCTCGAGGGCGCACTAAAGCTGAAGGAGATCAGCTACATCCATGCCGAGGGTTACCCCGCGGCCGAGATGAAGCACGGGCCGATCGCCCTGGTCGACGAGCACACCCCCAGCGTGTTCATCGTGCCGCAGGGCCCGGTCTACGAGAAGGTGATCTCCAACATGGAAGAGATCAAAGCCCGCGGCGGCCCGCTGATCGCGGTCGTGGACCAGGACGACCACCGCGCCGCCGAGATTGCCGACGATGTGATCCGCGTGCCGGCTGTGGCCGACTTCGCCCAGCCCATCGTCGCCGCCGTGCCGCTGCAGCTCCTGGCGTACCACACCGCGGTGTTGCGGGGCTGCGATGTCGACAAGCCACGCAACCTGGCGAAGAGCGTGACCGTGGAGTAGCCGCGGAGTCCGGCGGACTAGCTGAACGCGTGGTAGCGGAGCAGCGCGACCAGCGTCTTGGCGTCTTCAATCTCGCCGCGCTCGGCCAGGGCGATGGCGTCGGCAATCGGCATCACGAGGTTCTCAATCTCCTCGCCCGGCTCGCGTGCCGGTTCTCCCGGCGTGAGCCCTTTCGCCACGAAGCAGTACATCCGCTCATTGAGGATGCCCGGTGACATGGTGAAGCCGGGCAACTCGGTCCAATTCTCCGCTGTGTAGCCCGTCTCCTCGGTCAGCTCCCGCTGGGCGGTCTTCAGGGGCGGCTCGGGCGGCTCCAGCGTGCCGGCGGGCGCCTCGATCAGCGTCTGATCGACGGCGATCCGGTAGTTCTTGATCAGCACCACCGACGGCTCGGTGGCGTCTTCGAGGATCGGCAGGATGACGACCGCCCCCGGGTGTTGCACTGAGTACTTCACCAGCTGCTCGTCGCCGCTCTGAAAACGGTGCTCCACCACTCCAAAGCGGGGGGTCTCGAGAACGGTTTTCTGAGAATCCATCGGTTTTTTGGGGTCGGCGAAAGCGTGGCGAGATTCCGTAGCGGGCAAAGTTTGCCGGTCTCACAGGGCATTGATACGATACATCCAGTAGCGTGCGGGGTCGACGACGGGGCGGCCCTTCGCCGGTGGTATTGGCCCGGGAGCCGATGGCACTGGCCTCCGCGATAATGGCATCTGGCAGAATCCAGCGGAGCGCTGGCAAGTTGGGCCCTCAACCGATGCGTACCGACGGCAAGCAAACGGCCCGCCTTGTTCCGAGGCATGGATCGGCGGTCCTGTCGGCTTCGGTTCGGCCCAACCCGCTTGCGGCTCCTGGTGCGTCGAGGAACGGGGCATGACCACGCAGGGCAGTCGTCGTTGGTCGATAGCGTTTGGGGTTTGGTGGGGTGTGCCGGTAAGGCTCCACCTTCTGCTCTTTCTCTTCGCGGCCGCCGCGTTAGCGGTTGGTGTCACCTTGGCCGATAGCTGGGCCAGCGGCGCCCTGACGGTACTCGTGCTGCTATTGAGCGTCGCGATTCACGAGGCGGCCCATTGCGTGGCTGCCCTTCGGCTCGGAGGCGCCGTGGACGCTGTGGTGCTCTCCCCGATCGGCGGGCTGCAGGCGCCAAGGGTGCCGGACGAGCCTGAGCCACAGTTCTTCGTGGCCGCTGTCGGGCCGATGACGAACCTGTGCGTGGTCGCGATCGGCCTCACGAGCCTGATCGCCGCGCAGGTGCCGGCCGACCAATTGCTGCCGCTGCTTAACCCGCTGGAACCGCGTGCCGCGCTCTTCGAGGGCTCGCTCGCGATCATCGCGACGAAGGAAGCGATCTGGGTCAACTGGCTGCTGCTGCTCATCAACCTGCTTCCGGCTTACCCTTTTGATGGCGGCCCAGCGTTGCGGGCCGCGCTGTGGCCGGTGCTCGGCAGGCGATCCGCGGCGGCCACGGCGGCGTACGCCGCACAAGGACTGGCCGCCATGTTCTGTCTGTTGGCGGTCATCGTTGAGAAGGCCGAGCCGCAGGCCGTGGTGCCAATGTGGGCGCCGCTTGTGACGCTCGCCATCTTCTTGTTCTTCAGCGCCCAACGGGACTTGGCCCTAATCGCCAATCAGGCTGCGACCCCCCGACCACGGCGCCCGGCGAATCCCACGGGTGACGGTGGCGACTCCATCTGGCTTGACGAGAGCGACGAGATGGTCCTTGTCGAGCACCCGGCAGACAACCTCCATCATCGCCGCCAGGAAGCCGATGAGGCGTACGAGGACGCCCGCGTTGACGACATCCTCGCCCGCCTTCACGACACCAGCTTCGACGAGCTGCCGCCAGAAGACCGGGCGGTGTTGCAGCGGGCGAGCAAGCGGTACCGCAGCCGCCAGCAGGACTGAGCGCTCGGCGGCGGCCCGGGAATGCGGTCGCTACAGGCAGAGCAACCGTTGCGACCGTCTCCCCCACCAAAGCGGCACGCCGCAGTTCCAGCGCGAACGTCAGACGCTGGCCGCTGCCTTCGGGGCTCGCCTTATGTTTCTCGTGAGGGGCTCCCCGCCGCCGATGCGCGCAAGGCCTCAACCCCGCAATGGCTTGTACCTTGACCGTCAGCGACACCAAACCGCCGGCTGAGAAAGCGCCAATTGACGGCGCGGCCTCAACGCCAAGTCTCGGCGACACGGGGTCGTCTTCCGCCTCAGCGACGCCAACGACGGTCGTCGAACAGCTGCGACTGCTCGAACACTCCTTCGGCCAGAGCTTCGCGGTCCTCGACCTCGCTGCGGGGCGGCTCGAAGGCGTCTCGCCCGACTGGCTTCCGGTCAACCTGTTCGACCGCGTTGGGCTCTGCGAAGAAGTGGCCCGGCGAGGCAGACCGGAAATCCTGGAGGACTGCGCGCCACTGATGCTGCTCGGCATCCCGCTGCCGAGCGAGGACGAGAGTTGGTCGCTTCTGGCGGTCTCAACGTTTGTCACGACCCCGGTAACCGACAGCGGGCAACTCGCCGCCGCATCCAAGGCGCTCGGCGTTGGCGTCGATCAGGCGACCGAGTGGGCCGGCCGGCGGCAAGTCTGGCCGCCGAGCGGGCTGATGGCGCTCGCCACGCAGTGGCAGAGGGCAAGCTGTGCCGAGGCGCAAAACGCCCAGCTCAAGGATCAGCTCACCGACGTCTCGGCTCACCTGCTGCACACCTTTGAAGAGCTCAACCTGCTCCACCGGCTCAGCGAGCGGCTCTCGCTGAGCAGTAGTCAGAAGGAGCTTTGCGAAGTCTCCTTGACCTGGCTCGCGGAAGTCATCCCGGCCCAGAGCCTGGTGGTAATGCTCAACGCCCCCAACGCGGGCCGCGTTGCCGTGGGCGAGCCGACCAACGAAGTCATGCTGCTGGGCGAGCCGCTTTTGAGCGATACGGAGTACGGCGAGTTTGTCGATCGCTTGGGGCCCGAGGCGCCGTTCCGCCCGCTCGTCCTTAATCGCGACAAGACGAGTTCGCCCACCTGGTGCTACCCGTCGGTTCACGACCTGATCAGCGTTCCGATCCGCTCGAACAACAAGGTGTTCGGCTGGCTCCTTGCGCTCAACTTCAAAGCGGGCGACAACGCCACGGATACGGAGTTCGGCTCCATCGAGGCGAGCCTGCTCTCGAGCGTCGCGGCGATCCTCGGAATCCACTCTGGCAACATTGAGCTGTACCAAGAGCAGCACGAGTTCTTCGAGAGCGTGATCCTGGCGCTCAGCTCGTCGATCGACGCGAAGGACCCGTACACGTGCGGTCACAGCGACCGCGTGGCCCGCATCGCGGTCTGCCTCGCTCGGAACCTGGGCTGCAGCACCGAGGAACTGAACACGATCTACCTATCGGGCCTGCTGCACGACATCGGCAAGATAGGCATCGACGACAACGTGCTCCGCAAGCCGGGCCGGCTGACCAAAGAAGAGTACGAGCACATCAAGACCCACCCGGAGCTGGGCCACCGGATCCTGGCCGGGGTCAAGCAGCTGGACAAGGTACTGCCTGTGGTGCTTCACCACCACGAGGCGTGGGACGGCGGCGGCTACCCGGCCGGCTTGGTGGGAGAAGAGTGCCCGCGGCTGGCGCGGATTGTCGCCGTGGCCGACTCGATTGACGCCATGGGCAGCGACCGCCCGTACCGAAAGGGCATGCCCGCCGAGAAGCTAGACGCCATCCTCGAAGCGGGCGCCGGCCGACAATGGGACCCGGAGGTGGTCGACAGCTACCGCAAGGTGCGAGGCGAGGTGCGCGACATCACTTCAACGGACCGTGTGCCGCTGGCGCTCGACGTTGGCAAGTGGCTCGGAGGGCCGACCCCAGAAGCCGCGTCCACCGAGGATTGAGTCGGCGCTCCGGCCGCTTCACGAAGGCGGAATGATCTTGGCCGCCCGCCCCGCTTCGCCGCCGACCGAGACTTCGCCGCCAGCCAGGGCTTTCTCTCGCCGGACGTAGGCCAACGCCAGCATTCCTTTGTCGGCCAACGCACCGACGGTGGTGACGGCGCCCACCTGCTTCTCGCCATCGTATAGGGCATCGCCGGCGCTGAGGCCGCCGGCAGCCTCGACGACAGTCAGCAGGCGGTTTACCTGGCCCAAAGCGTCGAGCCGCGCCACGGTTTCCTGACCGAGGTAGCACCCCTTGGTGAAGCTGATCAGCCGGTCGTCCCGGCCGAGCTCTTGCGGAAGCGTCTTTCCGTCGATGTCAACACCGTCGAGCGGGAAACGGTGGGCGATACGGACGGCATGGAAGTGGTCCGCCGACACTTCTTCGCCCGAAGGCCGATCCGCCTCGGAGTCCACGAGTCTCAAAGTGGCCTTCTCACCGAGCGTGGACAAACCGAACGCGTCGCCCATCGTTTCATCGCCCCAAGCGACCAACGCGTCCAGCTCGGGCGCAAGCGACAGGGTCAACGTTTCCCGAATATGGTAGCGGTCGAGGTGCTCCCGCAACGCCTCCGCGTTGGCCGAGGTGACCACGATGTCGAGGCCTGCGTCTCGCCGGCATGCCACCGCGTGGCGAACCACTCGGCCCTTGACGTCGGTGAAGAGCGTCTCGCAGGCGTCGCCGACGGCGAGTTTCTTGACGTCGTTAGTCGAGAGGTTGTTGACGAAACTCACCGCGTCGGCGCCCTCGACTCGCAGAACCGACCAAGCCGGCGCGTGCCAACCGCTCGGCAGCGTAGCGAGCATCACAACACCGCCTCGACGGAGGAGAGTTCGACCGAAACGTGCTGCGCGTCTTCGATGACCACGGCGCCGCCGCGTCGGGCTATGAGCCGGCTTAGTTCTCGCTCATTGGCGACGGGGGCAAGGCCGATGTCTTCGACCCAATCGGGATCGAGTCGGCTCATCAGGTAGACCGGTCCGCGTCGGCGGGCAGCGGCGATCAGTTGGGCGGCTTCGGCGGTGGGTCGGTCGTCTTCGGTCACCGACTGATCTTCGGTGGGCAGCCAATCCTCCTCGTCCATCGACACGAGCCGGCGTGCGAGGTCCTCGTCTAGCGGCTCTGACAAGGTGGTGCACAGGGCGATTGCCGCCTCGGGCTCGGCGACACGCTCAGCGGTTTGAATCGCCCGCGCGACGCTTGTCCAGGTTTGCTGGTCAGCGTCGCCCGCAACCGCGGCAATCACCAGCGGCGACCTCGTGGCGACGCGTCGCGTCCAAAGGTCGTCGGTCAACCCGGCGGCCGCGTTTGAGACGGCGTCACTCGGCCCCGCGTACACCGCCGCGACGCCCCCGCCGACCTGCGGCACAACCTGCACCGCGAGCGTAACACCAAGAAGCCAGCCCGCCTCATCCGCGGCGGTCTTGAAGCGGCCCGAGGGCTCGTCGTCTTTGTGATTCAAACCGTCTTGCCGCGACGCGCTGTCGGCGAACGCGGGATAGAACCCGTCGAAGACCCGGGCCGTCCGGCCTTCGCCTGCCCGCGAGCAAGTCACCGGGATGGCGACCTCGGCTTCCACCAACGGCCGTCCGAGAAGTAGCTCGTGATCGTTGTGCCGAACGCCGGCAAAGCAGAGTTGGTCGGCGTCGCCCGGGGCATGCGTTTGGAAGCGGACGCCGCGGTCTCGCCACGCGGCCAAGTCTCCCTCAAGCCGCACTTGGTCCGACTTCGCCTCGCAGAGCGCCACGATCCGCTCGGGCGCCACGCCGGCGGACTCGAGCGCCGCCAGCAGCCCGCCAATCACTTGGCCGGCAGCGGGCAGGCCTTCGGCGACCGCCAGCGCGATGTGGTCGCCAGGCGCCAAGCAGGAGGCCAGTGGCGGGTAGTCCAGCGGGGACTCCAGGGCACGCTTCGCCAAGTCCCCGGGGCCGCTATGCGACATCTCGGCCGTTTCGCTACCGATTGATCGAGCGAACTCAACCGGCCCGTCTAGCTGGAGCGACTCGCCAGCGCCGTAATTCAACGTGAACACCACAGCGGACGCCGCAAATCGGGAACAAGGAATTGGCCCTCACCTGGTGAGAAATCGTATCGCCGCGTCGTCGACTTCGTCAACGCGCCGACTCTGGCCGACCCGCGCCGGTTGTGATACGGTCTGCTGGTAACACCGGCCGAGACTCTCCTGCCCGCCCGCGTCCCCCCGAGGACGCCCCCGCTTTCTTGACCGCCGCGTCCTGGACACTGATTTTCAACTGCTGGCGAGTCGCTGCCGGGATCGGCTTGGCCTGCCTCGTCGCCGCCGTAGGTTGCACCGGGCGCGACGAGCGAGCGATCCCGGATTCGAAGCTGCCGCCTAGCGAGCGGTCCGCGGCTTCGGCGGACAGCCAGCAGCGACCAGCGGCCGAGACGATCCTGAATCGCCTCACCGCCCACTACCGTGAGGCTCCTCACTACGTTGCTGAGGCGGTCTATCGCGAGCGTTACCTGCGGCGTAGTGATCCCTCGGCCACCGAGCCGCCGCCGCACGTGATTGCGGTCGCTTTCGTTCGGCCCGATCGTCTGCGGATCACACGGCAGACGCCCGCGGTGCACAGCGGCGCCGTCGAAATGACAATGGTCATTGGTGAACGATTACTCGCCGAGACAACCGAACACACGGACAAGCTGCTCGACCGACCGGCGCCTGACAAGCTCAGCCACGAGTCGATTTCCGAGTCGGCCCAGCTCGTCGCCGGCCTCCTGCCGGTGCCCCTGGAGAACCTGTATCCGCAGATCGACCTGTTGGTTTCGAAGCCCGGCGGTGGCCCGCGACTGCAGGAGGCGTCTGAGGCCACTCTGCTAGACGATGACGAGATCGACGGCGCCGCCTGTTACCGCGTCCGGCTCGACAGGCCGACTGGGAAGCACGTGCTTTGGATCGACAAGGAGGCGCCCGTCCTCCGCCGACTGGAGATGCCAACCGACGAGGTCCGACGGCAACTCGACCCAAGCGGCGAGCTCTCGCAGCTCGACCTCTGGATCGACTTCCGCGGCGCCACGCTTGATTCGCCACCGTCTGACGATCGGTTCTTGATCGAGGCCGGCGAGCGCGAAGTCGTTGCGTCCTTCCGTGCGGCCGAAACTAACCGAGCCATCACCACCACCGAACCCGAAACACCGTAACGGAGAAAACCAATGGCCAGTGTTGCCGCCGACCAGATGCAGAGCTTTTGTGAGACGATCGTTCGCGGCCGCGAGGCGGCCCCTGACCTTTCGCTCAACGACTACTTAGCGGACGTGCCGCGGCTGGGCACCCTGGGTGACCTGCCGAGCGGATCGGTCGTGCTGGTGCGAGGCGACACCGACGCCAAGCCGGGCGCCAAAGTCGGCGAGGGCGACATCCGTCTGCGGTCGATGGTTGAGACGCTCAAGTTCGGCATCGAGAAGGGATGGAAGCAAATCGTCTTCGGGCACATCGGCCGCAAGCCCGAAGGGTCGTTGGAGAAGGTCGCCAAGCGGCTCGGCGAGTTGCTCGGCGTTGAGGTCCCGCTGGTGGAGGACTGGCTCGACGAGTCGAGCACGACCGTCACGCCAGCGGTCACGGAAGCGATCGCCGCGGCCGGCCCCGGCTCGGTGATCGTCCTGCAAAACACCCGCAAGTACGACATCGAACGCGTGCTCTGGAAGGCCAAGGTGGCGGACCTGCCCGAGCTGGCGCCCAAGCTCGCCAAGCTGGCGAGCGAGCTCGCCGAGAAGGTGAGCACCACCTACATCCACGAGGCGTTCAGCGCCGGTTCGCTCGACGCGTCGAGCGTCGCGGTGCCCGCCGGCATGGACCGTGTGGCGATTGGAAAGTACGCCGCCGGCGAGTTCGACGGCGCGATGCAGCAGTGCCTGAAGGCGGACCTGGCGGTCTTCTCCGGCATCAAAATCGACAAGCTGGACGACATGGAGGCGATGATCGCCCGCGGCACCATCAAGCAGATCTTCGCCTCGGGCTCGCTGGCCATGGCCATCCGCAAGGCGATCGGCGAGCTCGACGGCAAGCCGGTCTCACTCGGCGCGGCCGAGGACCCCGCCAACAGCAGCGAGCCGTGGTACATCCCGCCCGCTCGGGTCGAGCAGGCCAAAGCGATCGTCGCCGATGGCCGCGAGAAGGGGATCACCTTTACGGTGCCCATCGACTCGGTGATTGAAGACGGCTCGGTGAAGGACGAGCTCGAGCCAAGCGACCAACAACTGGACATCGGCCCGAAGTCGATCGAGCACTTCGCCGCGGCGGTCGGCGCCTTTATCGAACGCACCGGCCCATCAGTCTCTGACGGAACGGGGGCGGTCGCGTTCCACAACGGCGTGTTCGGCGTCTTTGAAGACCCCAAGTTCGAGGCCGGGACCAAGGCCTGGATCCCCGAGCTGAAGCGGATGAAAGAGGCCGGCGTCGAGGTCTACGTGGGCGGCGGCGAGGGCGGCAAGGCGCTCGACAAGTACGGCGAGCCCGATTGGGTCACGCACTGCTTCACGGCCGGCGGCACGGTGCTGAACGCCCTGGGCAGCGAGCCGGTGCCGTACCTGGTTGCCCTGCGTTCGGCAGCGAAGTAACGCCTGGAGGCGCGTGGACCGTCTCGCACGTGCTCGTTGCGAGGCGGTCGCCGGCTGCGTGAGTGGCTTCGCTGCTACTCGATGGCGTCGCGGGCGGCGTCGCGGACGGCTGGCGAGGGGTCGCTCTCTGCCAGCTTCTTGAGCTTGGCTTCGAGCGCCACCGGAACGCCGCCGAGGTCGGCGATGGCCGAGATGGTCTCCAGCCGCACACGCTCGTTCTCCGAGTCCAGGGCCAGGCTCAGAGCGGAGGTCACCCGGCCCATCACCGCGGCGTTGAGCTTGATCTTGGTCATCGCCCACGCGGTGGCGAACCGCTCGAACTCGTCATCGGCCTGCTGCAGATAAGCGTCCAGCTTTTGGGCGGCCGGTTGGGCCGCGGCGCCGAGCTTGCGGAGGGCGAACAGCGCACTGTGACGGACCTGCTCCGCCTCGTGCGAGAGGTTCTCAGCGAGTTCGTCGGCGGCGTCGCCCGCCTTCTCGCCGATGGACGCCAGAGCGTACTGCGCGCGGGCGACGACCTCAGCGGCCTCGGCGTCGAGGACCTTGGTCAGCTCAGTGGCGCCGTCACCGGCGTCGGCGCCGAGCCGGCCGAGCACCTCGATCGCCACCGGGCGGAGGTCCTCGTCGGCCAGGGCGGCGATCGCCTTGGGTACGACCTCGGGGCCGAGGCTCGCCATCGCCGCGGCGATGTGCGACCGCTGCTCCGGCGTCGCCGAGCGGACGGCGGCCACAAGCGCGTCGCCGGCCTGCTCGGGCGGGGCGTCCAGCTCACGCAGGCCAGCGGCGGCCGCGTTCCGCATCTCTTCGCGGTCGCTCTTCAGGCCTCCCACAACTTGACCCAGCGCGTGGCCCAAGGCGTCGGGGTCGTCCGGGTGAACCTTGGCGAGCGACCACGCACACACCATCGCTTGGAACGGCCCGCCTGTCGTTTCAAGGCCGGTGAGCAGGGTGGTCGACGAGTCAGAGCCGATCGCGCCCAGGGCGTAGCAGGCAGCAATCCGCTCGCCGTCTTGCTGGGTCTCGCGGGCAATCGTCTCAACCGTCGGAACTGCCTCGACCGCCGAGGGACCAATCTTGGCGAGCGCGACGAGCGTCAACTGCCGGGTCTCCTGATCTTCGCTGCGGCCGAGCAGGTCAACCAACGCCGGCGTCGTGCCGGCGGCCGGCGGGCCGATTTCGCCGACGGCGATCGCCGCCCAATACGCCGCCTTCTCCTTGGCGAGCGCGGCGTTCAGGAAGGGCGTCGCCTCGGCGCCTCGGCTAACGATTGCTTCGACCGCGTGCGTCATCACCGCGGCGTTGTCGGCCTCGAGCACCACCTCTAACGCCACGGCGAGTTTCTCGGGGTCAACCGAGAGCTGTCTCAGGACGCCGATCGCGTTGCGCGCGACGCGATCGTCCTTCGCAGTCACTTTCTCCAACAGAGCTTCGACGGTGGCCTCTGACTCGTCGCCGATCCTGCCGAGCGCCACCGACGCGTGGACGACCACCACGGGGTTGCTGTCCTGGAGCAGCTTCACCAACGCCGGCGCGGCGGGCTTGGCCTTGGCGCCCAAGTTGCCGAGCGCCCGGGCGGCGTGCCACCGCTGGGTCGCGTCGGAGTTTGCGAGCAGGTCGATCAGCAGCGGCACCGAAGCGTTGGCGTTGGCCGGGTTAAAGCCAAACGCATCGATCGATTCGAGCGTCAGTTCGTCGATGGCTGGCTGCGAGCAGGCCGGCGGCGCCAGGGCGGCGAGGGCGAGGAGACAAGCGGCGGTGCGGAGCATGCGAGTGGCTTGAGTTGGGGTGACTTCGGTCTGGCGACGGGAGGCCGGGTTAGCCGAGATTGTTATCGAGCTCGCGGTTGAGCTTGAGCAGGAACCGGAGCGCGTCACGCACCGCCTGCTCCGGGTACTGACTCTTCGCCGCGGTCACGGCGGCACGCCAGTCGCGGATCAGCGTCTTGGCTTCCAGGTAGTCGGCGCTGGCGAGTTCGCCGTACTCGGCTCGCTTGGCGAAGAGGCCATCGAGCGATTCGCGGTACTTGGCAAACGCCGCGTCCTTCAGCAGAACCGGCCAAGCCACCGACCCGGTTGTCGGGTCGAGGTCCTGCGGGGCCAGCTGGCGGAGCATCACGCGGCTGCGTTGAGCCTGCCGCTGCTGGCTCTTGGCGTACTGTTCTTCGGCGCGAGCCTCTTTGTAGATCCGGCGGCGTTCCCAGTAGGTCTCGGCCGCCTTGACGCGGTTGTCCAGATACTTCGAGCGGGCGTCTTCGATGTTGATCGCCGCGCGCGAGTCCATCAGATTCTTAGCGCCCTGCGACCGGACAACGTCGGCGACGCCCCGCGAGTAGCCTTCGGCCGCGGTCGACGCGTGGTAGCCGCCGCGGTAGCCGTCGAAATAGTACTGACCGGGCGCCGCGGCGGGCATCGCCGCTAGGGCCGCCAACGGCATAGAGGCCAAGAGGAAACGGGTGGATTGGTTCGTCATGGATAAGCCGCAGTGAGGGAAAGGTGCGGAGTCGCATCAGGTGAGAATATCCGGGGTTGAGCGGCAATGCAAAAGCGTGGCGTCCAACAGCGCCATCCTAAACAGCCGATTCTTCCGATGCACCGGAAAGTTGCCCGCCCGAAACGCTAGACGCGTTCGAGAACGGTCGCCACGCCCTGACCGGCCCCGATGCACATGGTGGCCAGCCCCAGCTTCGCGTCTCGGGCAATCATGGCGTGCAGCAGGGTGGTGGCGATCCGTGCGCCGCTCGCCCCCAGCGGGTGTCCAATGGCGATGGCGCCGCCGCGGACGTTCACCTTTTCCTCATCGAGGCGCAGCATTCGGATGCAAGCCAGAGCCTGCGCGGCGAACGCCTCGTTAAGCTCGATCAGGTCGATGTCGTCGAGCGCGAGCCCGGCACGCCGGAGCGCCTTCTTGGTTGCCGGGACGGGGCCCGTGCCCATCACGCACGGTTCGACCCCGGCGACGGCCGTCGCTCGGACCTTGGCCAGCGGCGTGAGTCCGAGGTCGCGGGCGCGTTCGTCGGACATGACCAGCAAGGCGGCGGCGCCGTCGTTCAGTGGGCTGCTGTTGCCGGCGGTCACGGTGCCCACGCCCGGCATGAACGCTGGCTTGAGCTGGGCGAGCGCGTCGGCGCCGGTGTCTTCGCGGATGCACTGGTCGCGATCAACGAGCGTGCGGCTGCCCTCCTCGTCACGACCCCACACCGGGACGATCTCGCCCTGAAACTCGTGCGCGGCGGTGGCGGCCGCCGCTTTTTGATGGCTGGCCAGTGCGAAGCGGTCTTGCTCCTCGCGATCGATGCCCTGCGACTGCGCGAGGAACTCGGCGGTGACGCCCATCATCATGGCCCCCTTGCTGGTCCGCTCCATCAGCCGCGGGTTGAGGTCGACCCCCAGGTCCATCGGGTAATGCTGCATGTGCTCCACGCCGCCGACGATGTGCACGTCCTCGGCGCCAGCCTGGATGGCGTGGCACGCTTGGTTGAGCGCCTGCAGGCTGCTGCCGCACAGCCGGTTGACCGTGGCGCCGGCCGCCTCAAACGGCAGGCCGGCGATGACGCTTACTAGTCGGGCGACGTTCAGGCCCTGCTCGCCCTGCTGCTGCGTGCAGCCCAGCAGCACGTCTTCGATCGCCGCCGGATCAACGCCGGTTCGATCAACCAGCGCTCGAACCACCGCCGCGGCGAGATCGTCCGCGCGAACATCGCGGAAGGCGCCACGCTCGGCGTGGGCGCGACCGATGGGCGTGCGAACGGCGTCAACGATGACCGGCGTTTTCATGCAAAGTCAGCGTGAAGAGTTCAGGAGTGAGTAGAACGACGCGTTGGCCTTGGCAGCTTCCGCCAGCAAGCCCGTCACCTCATACCGGGGGCCGAGCGCTTCGAGCGGCCGCAGCTTCTCAGCAATCGCGGCCGCCCCCACCGTATCGGCCCAGAACAGCAGTCCTCCGCGGAACGGCGGGAAGCCCACGCCGAGAATCATCGCTAGGTCCAACTCTCGCGCGTCGCGAACGATCCCGTCTTCGATGGCCCGGGTCGCTTCAACGAGCATCGGCAGCAAGAGCCGATCGGTAATCGAACCGACGCGCTCTGCTCGCGTGTCACTCTGCCCTCCGCACGCCGCATTCCGAATACGAACGACCTCCGCGCTGTCGGCGCCCTTGGGCGGCTTGCCGGGTTTCGCAGGAGGGTAGTCGAAGAACCCTTTTCCGCTCTTCTGCCCCAGGCGACCGGCATCGACCAGTGCCGCGATCAGCGGTGACTCGAGCACCCGATCAGGGAACGCCTGCCGCATCACGCGACCCGCGTGCAAGCAGACGTCGAGACCGACGACGTCTTGCAGCGTAATCGGCCCCATCGGCATGCCGAATCGCTTCGCCGCCTTCTCGATATCGCGGATCGGCACGCCCTCCTCGACCAGCCGCGTCGCCTCGCCCAGGTACGGCATCAGCAGGCGGTTGACTAAGAACCCCGGCCCATCCGCCACCACCACCGGGGTCTTGCCGATCTGCCGGGCGAAGGCGGTGGCGCGGGCGATGGTCTCGTCGCTGGTTTGCGAGCCGCGGATGACCTCCACCAGCGGCATCTTGCGGACCGGGTTAAAGAAGTGCAGGCCGCAAAAACGGTCCGGCCGGGCGAGGCCTTCCGCTAGGGTCGAGATGGGAATCGTCGACGTGTTGGAGCACAAGATCGTCTCGTCGCCGGCGTGCGGCTCGATCTTGGCGAACAGGTCCCGCTTGGCGGCGGCGTCTTCGAAGATCGCCTCGACCACCAGGTCGGCGGCCCCAAGCGCTGCGGGCTCGATTGACGCGTCGACCAGCGCGGCGAGGTCGGCGGCACGGTCGGCGCTGGGCCCTTTCAGTTCGCGGTCGTAGGCGGCTTCGGTAACGACAGCCGAGACTCCGTCGGCGAGCGCGTCGGCCCGGCTGTCGCACAGCGTCACGCCCACACCCCGCCGTGCCGTTGCTGCCGCGATGCCCCGACCCATTGTCCCTGCGCCGACGACACCGATGCGCGAAAGCGGCGCCGGCTTCCGGCCGACTTCCGTTTTCTTCGCCCGATCGGTCAAGAAGAAGACGTTAAGCAACGCGCGGTTCACCGGCGAACCAAACAGCGGTGCGAACCGCTCCGCCTCGAGCTCCAACGCGGCGTCCAGGTCGAGCATCGACGCCTCGAGCATCAACTCCAACGCCGCCAGCGGGGCAGGGTAGTGCCCGCCCGTCTTCTGCTGGATCACGCCGCTAGCCGTGGCGCCGAGGAACGTCAATTCGGTCTCGCTAATGGTGATCGGCTTGGACCAGCGCTGGCGGTTGGCTAGGTACTGCCCGTGCGTTTGTTCGCTGCGGACCATCGACAGCGCGGTGCCGAGAAGGGGGAGCGCGGACGGC